>JAZQYP010000025.1:0-91776 GCA_045633625.1 Eubacteriales bacterium | reverse complement strand
CAAACACTGTAGGGGCGCGCACTGCGCGTCCGCTCGTGCTTCTTCGGTGTTCGTTGCGGACGGCCACATATTGCTTCGCAAAGGCTACGAACTTCGTTCGTGTGGCCGCCCCTACAATCAAAAATAATGTCTTACTCTCTACAAACTCACCGATAAATCAAAATTTGAAAGATAAAATCAATTAAATCAAAGTCAGGTATTTTTATGGAAAAGAAAGTAAACGGAAGGATAATAAAGGGAATCGGCGGGCTTTATACCGTCGCACTTTCTGAGGCCGAGCTCGGCACGGTATCATGTCGTGCCCGTGGCGCTTTGCGTCGTGAGGCGGCGCCTCTTGCGGGCGACAAGGTCACTGTCAGCTATGATGCCGACAGAGTGACGGCAAAGCACGACGATGCCGACGCGCGCTTTGTCATCGAGGAGATAGTCGACAGAAAGAATGCGCTCATACGCCCCCCGCTGGCAAACCTTGATTATCTTTTCGTGACCGTAGCGGCGGCATCTCCCGCACCCGTCCTTTTGACTATAGATAAGCTCGTCTCGATCTCGGTGCACAACGGCATCGAGCCCGTGGTGGTCATCACAAAATGCGAGCTTGACAGAAGCTATGCCGACGAGCTCGCACAGATCTACTCGAAGGCGGGCTTTGAGACAATAATCACGAGTGCCGAGACGAAAGAGGGGATAGATGCTCTTCGTGAGTATATCGCATCGCTTCCCGAGGGTAGCATTTCTGCCTTTTCGGGCGCGTCGGGTGTCGGAAAATCGACTCTTATGAACTGCCTTTTCCCCACACTCGAGCTTACTACCTCGACTGTCAGCCGAAAGACCGAGCGCGGCAGACACACCACGCGTCAGACCGAGCTCTATCTCATAAACGGCGGTGCGGCATACCTTGCCGACACCCCGGGATTTACTATGCTCGACTTTGAGCAGTTCGACTTTTTTTCGATCGACGATCTGCCCTATACGATGCGCGAGTTTGAGAGCTACATAGGCACGTGCAAATACAAAAAGTGCTCTCATACGAAGGAAGAGGGATGCGCGATAATCGCGGCGGTCGAGGCGGGAGAAATATCCCCCTCGCGTCACAAGAGCTATCTGTCGCTCTACGAAATACTTAAGACGAAGAAAAAATGGTGAGGCTATGAAGGCATATATCTTTACGGGCGGAAGCGTTGTAAAAGAGAATATTTGCGAGTGTCCGACTGCTGACGATCTCGTTATCGCGGCTGATGCGGGATATGCGACGGCGCTCTCGCTCGGCGTTACGCCATCGGTTGCGGTCGGTGATTTTGACACGCTTGGTGAGTATGACTTTTCAGAAAAAACCGAGGTGATACGCTTGCCTGCGGAGAAGGACGTGAGCGATACTCAGGCGGCTGTCGATATGGCGCTCGAAAGAGGGGCTGATGAGCTCCTTATTATTGGAGGGCTTGACGGTAGACTTGATCACACGATGGCAAACCTCGGTATCGTTACAAGTCTTGCGAGAAAAGGAATCACCGTGAGCATCACCGACGGACGCAATCGCGTGCGTTACCTTAAAAATTCGAGTGCGATTGTCGTCAAGAGCGGCTTTAAGTATCTTTCTCTTGTTTGCCTTGGGGAAAGGGCGCGCGGAGTGAGCCTCAAGGGCGTAAAGTACCCGCTGCATAACGCGACTCTGAACCGTGACACTCCCTCGCTTGCAATATCGAACGAGATCGTCGAAAGCCTCGCTCTCATTTCGGTAAGACGCGGAGAGCTCTATATTATTGAGAGTAATGATAAATAAAAGGACGAAGCATAGGGCTGTACCCTAAAGGACAGTTTTATCTGCCGACAGAAAAAACAGAAACCTCAGATTGATTTTCTGAGGTTTTTGTGATATAATAGGGTGTGTGAATATACTAAGTATAAAAGTATTTTGCTACGATAAATAAGATTTTTTTGAATGGAGGCAACGGTAGTACATATGAACAAATTTTTCCAAAGACTGTTTCTTTTTGAGAAATGCGGAATCAAAACCAAACTATCAAAACAACAAATACTAACCAGAGTTACATCCTTCCTTGATTACGAACATACAGACTACTATGGTAGTGTTTCAGAGTACGGATTCTTTATTGGAGAAAAGAACAGAAAGCATTTTATAGGTGGACACACTCAAAATTCATTTACTCCCATAGCAAAAGCAAAAATTATTGAGGAAAACGGAATTACATCCGTATCAATGGTGTTGAGAATGCATATCCTTGTAATGATTTTGTTTGTCCCTATCTACGTTGTTTCATTACTTACTATTGTTATGTTTCCTTTTGTATGGGTATTGTTGCATTTTGCTTTCGTAAAACCAACAAAAAAACTAAAACAGCAAATTGAGAATTTGCTGGTAGAGTCCGATTAATAAATTGAGCTAATCGAAAAATTCCAATTTGTCAAGAGATGCAGGATTTGATAAAAGCCTCCCTTGTGTAAAGGGAGGTGGCACGCGGAGCGTGACGGAGGGATTGTAATGCAGCGAAAACATAATAAAGACATTGTTCCAACAGCAAAAATGCTACGAAAAAACATGACCAAAGAAGAAAAACACCTTTGGTATGATTTTCTGCGCACATATCCCATCCGCTTTTCTCGTCAAAAGGTTCTTGGAAAGTATATCGCAGATTTTTACTGTGCAGAGGCAAAGCTTATCATCGAACTTGACGGCTCGGGACATTATACTGAAGAAGCAAAGCAATACGATGAAGAAAGAACCGCCTTCCTTGAAGAGTATGGATTGACAGTTATTAGAATACCGAATACAGAAATACATAAGAACTTTCGGGGTGTTTGCAAGTATATAGATTGCCTCGTAGAACAATCCCTCAGTCAGCTTCGCTGACAGCTCCCTTTACACAAGGGAGCCTTATTTTTTGTTCCCCGAAAGTCCGTCTGCTTTTCTTGACAAGCACTGCATTTGTGTCAACAAACGCAAAATACGGTATACCTCTTTCGAGATATACCGTATTCTTAAAAACTGTCCTTTAGAGTACAAGCCTATCGCTTCGTCCTTTTTTACACAAATTTCACTCCTTGAACGTCGTACCTGAGTATCGAATTTTCCCGCAGCCGAGAGATGCCGTACAGGCGCTCGGGGAAGGCGGCGAGGGAGTCCTCCGAGGTGGCAAAAACAAGGCGGATGTCGCCCGAGAAAAATACGGGCTTGCTCCCCGCGGTGCGCAGAAGGTAGAGAACACCACACGACGAGTCAAACAGAGCAAGGGAAAATTTTCCGCAAAGAGTACGTAAAAAAGCCTCGCCCTTGCGGGAGAACTTCAAAATGAGGGCGTAGGGATCGATCCCCAAAGGGGTCCCATCAAGCATCAAGATGTAGCTTTTGTCCGACACCGTCCTTGTCAAGGGATAAGTGAGAAAGGGGTCGGAGCTTCGGTGAAAAAGTCCCACTCCGCCACATAAATAGGCTGATGCGCGGGGCAGGGTATCGCAAAATGGCTCACCCATCGAGCGAAGGGCACTAAAGGAAGTGGTGGGTGAGAAATAATCAATAATTCCGCAGAACATATACGTATAACCTCCTTTTGCTAAAATATATGCTGTCACGCGTGACAAATTGAAAAAACGGGCATATAATTTTAGTAAGTTCAAAGCTTTTTGGAGGCATTATGAAAGTTGTTCTCGTTCGCTCACCCTCATTTCTTGCACCCGTTTTGCGCAAATTCTTCGGTATCAAAAAAAAGAAAAAATAAAAAACAAACGCGGCACCGCCGCGTTTTTTCATTGAAAAAATTCTACTGCCTAAGACATAAAACTTAAAAAATTTACAAAAATATAAATATGAGCTTTTATTTTCTCTTGACAGTATGGAAAAAATCGTTTATAATAATTAATTGGAAAAGTTTGTGATGTGCAAAAGATATGACTTTTTGCGCAGAAAGGAATAAAAAATGGATAAACACGAAAGAAGAGTTGGTACGGTATCAAGAGGTATTCGTTGCCCTATCATACGTGAGGGAGACGACCTTGCCGCAATGGTAACGGCAAGCGTGCTTGAGGCGGCAGAATGCGAGGGCTTTGAGCTCCGTGACAGAGACGTTATCTCTATAACCGAGTCTATCGTTGCAAGAGCGCAGGGCAACTACTGCTCTGTAGACAATATCGCTGCTGACGTCAAGGCAAAGCTTGGCGGCGGCACTGTGGGAGTTATCTTCCCCATACTTTCGAGAAACCGCTTTGCTATCTGCCTTCGCGGTATAGCTACGGGCGCAAAGAAGGTCGTTCTTATGCTCAGCTATCCCTCCGACGAGGTCGGAAACCATCTTATCAGCATGGATAAGATCGACGAGGCGGGCGTAAACCCCTACTCCGACGTTCTCACTCTTGAGAAATACCGTGAGCTTTTCGGCTACGAGAAGCACGAGTTCACGGGTGTTGATTACGTTGAGTACTACTCGGAGCTCGTTCGTGAGAGCGGTGCTGAGGTTGAGGTCATCTTTGCAAATCAGGCAAAGGCTATCCTCCCTTACGCAGATCACATCATCAACTGCGACATTCACACAAGAGCCCGCACAAAGAGAATTCTTCTTGCAGCAGGTGCTAAGGTGGTTTGCAGCCTTGACGATATTATGACGGCTTCCATCGACGGTAGCGGATGCAATGAGAAGTACGGACTTCTCGGCTCTAACAAGTCGACAGAGAATACAATAAAGCTCTTCCCCCGCGAGTGTCGCGACCTCGTTTTCGATATTCAGAAGCGAGTTCTTGAGGCTACGGGTAAGCACGTAGAGGTTATGGTCTACGGTGACGGCGCGTTCAAGGATCCTCAGGGTAAGATCTGGGAGCTTGCAGACCCCGTCGTATCTCCCGCATTCACAGACGGACTTATCGGTACTCCTAACGAGCTCAAGCTCAAGTACCTTGCAGATAATGACTTCAAGGATCTCTCGGGCGAGGCACTTAAGAAGGCTATCTCCGATTCGATAAAGGCAAAGGACGGCTCAAGCCTTGTTGGTAACATGGCGGCACAGGGAACAACACCCAGACAGCTCACCGACCTCATCGGTTCGCTTTGCGACCTCACGTCGGGATCTGGCGACAAGGGAACTCCCGTAGTTCTTGTTCAGGGATATTTCGATAACTACACCAACTAAAAAGCGGAGGATAAATATATGCAGTCAAACGTAAGACCCGAGACAATGCAGAGAATAACGAATTTTGAGCTTGCAAACGCGTTTATCGACGAGCAGGTTAAGGAAATAAGAGAGCAGGTTGGCGACAAGAAGGTGCTTCTCGCGCTTTCCGGTGGAGTTGATTCCTCCGTAGTTGCGGCACTTCTCATAAAGGCTATCGGCAAGCAGCTCGTTTGCGTACACGTAAACCACGGACTTATGCGTAAGGGCGAGAGCGAGGCAGTTATCGAAATGTTCGGTAACGCGCTTGAGGCTAACCTTATCTACATTGATGCTACCGACCGCTATCTTGATCTTCTTGCAGGTGTGTCCGATCCCGAGAGCAAGAGAAAGATAATCGGTAAGGAGTTTATCGAGATCTTTGCCGAGGAGGCAAGAAAGCTTGAGGACATTACTTTCCTCGCACAGGGAACCATCTACCCCGACATTCTTGAGAGTGTAAAGCAGGCAGAGGGCAAGAAGGCGGTTAAGTCACACCACAACGTTGGCGGACTTCCCGAGGACCTCAAGTTCGAGCTCGTTGAGCCTGTAAAGCTTCTCTTTAAGGACGAGGTGAGAGTTGTTGGTGAGGCGCTTGGACTTCCTCACGCAATGGTTTACCGTCAGCCCTTCCCGGGTCCCGGACTCGGAGTAAGATGCCTTGGTGCTATCACACGCGACAGACTTCACGCGCTCCGCGAGGCAGACGCTATTCTCCGCGACGAGTTCGATAAGTGCGGCTTAGCTGAGAAGGTATGGCAGTATTTCGTAGTAATTCCCGACATCAAGTCGGTTGGCGTTAAGGACGATTCGAGATATGAGGGCTGGCCCGCAATTCTTCGTGCAGTCAACACCAAGGACGCGATGACAGCGACCATCGAGGAGATCCCCTATGACGTGCTTGCAAAGATCACCGCACGTATCACCACCGAGGTTGAGGGAATCAACAGAGTTCTTTACGACATCACACCCAAGCCCACGGGAACGATAGAGTGGGAATAAGAAACTATATCCCGAAAACCCTTATGCCACAAGGGTTTTCGGGTTTTCATTTTTCGAAAAGTACACGAAAAGTACATAACAGCACTTTGAAGCCTTATCCGCACAGCTTATTCAGCTTGTCCGAAACTTCCTCATTTTTGTGAGGATATAGGTGAGAATAAGTTTCAAGAGTGGTTTGGATATCTTCGTGTCCAAGTCTTTCACTAACGAGCAGCGGAGAAAATCCAAGTTCAATTAACAAGCTTGCATGGCTATGTCTTAAATCGTGTACTCGGATCCTTTTTGTTCCGCTGAGTTTACAGCCTCGCTCCATCTCATTATACAGAAAACCCTTACTGACATCAAAGAGTCGATCTCCATCCTCATAGTCAACCAATCGGGAAACGTAATCCTGTACCAGATCGCACACATGCTCCGGCAAGGTTATCCTTCGATTGCTTTTAGGTGTTTTCGGCTCTAAGATCAAATCCTCATTATCTAATCGAGCGTAATTTTTGTTAATATCCACTGCCTTTCCCTTAAAGTCGAAATCGCTTAGTGTTAAAGCCATCATTTCTCCCGAACGCATTCCACTCCAATAAAGCAAATTGAATACAGTCCTTGTGACGACTCTATCGCTGACAGCTTTTTCAAACGCTTTGAATTCATCAAGTGTCCAGAAAAGCATTTTGTCAGCTTTTTTCTTTCCCATAGCACCGCATACTTTAGCAGGATTCTCTGAAAGTCCGTAATACTTACAAGCATAATTGAACAAAGCAGAAAGCTGATTGTTAACGGTTTTCAAATACGTTTTCTTGAATCTCTTTTCATTAGACATCATTACGGTTTGCCATTGACGCACGGTAGTTGCCGAAATTTTATTCAGTTTCATTTCTCCGAAGTAAGGGATAATGTGTGTTTCAAATATATTTACCTTACCGGCATATGTAGTCGGTTTGATACGAACCTTACAGTCCTCAAGATATAACTGAACAAAGTTTTTGAACTTCATCTCGGTTGAACCGCTGAAGCGATTAAGAAAATCCATTTCGTATTCTTTAGCCTCACGTTGAAGCTTGAATCCCATTTTCTTTTTCTGTATGCTTTTTCCTGTCCAATCCTTATAAACAAATTTACAGTACCAAAGTCCGGTTTTTTCGTCTTTGTAGGTCGGCAATGAATTTCACCTCCTATCTAACAAATATCATCGCTCGAATACAATCCTTAAACATTAAAGATACACATTTTCATAAAAGTATCTTGCAGAAATTTTACCTGATACAGTGATTTTCCCTTTCTTTTCAAGCTGGTCATTCAGTCGCTTGATAATGCGATATGCGGTACTGCGCGATACGCCAAGTATTTCGCATATGTCAGAAGCACTTAACAATTTCTTTGTAACAGGTATTTCTGTCGATTTGTTTTCAAACATAATACCTCCTTCCCGACAGCCTGCGGTAAGGTTTGTATTCTTGCTCATTATCATTATACTATATTTCAGCAAAAATCCCCGCAGGCTGTCAATGATTATATGAAAATAAAATAGAATCAAGAAAAAGCACCTTAATACCGAGCCATTTCCTTCGCTCCGTTTGACCGAGTATTTTCAGGTCGTGCTATGCACTGTTTCATTTGTGGGCGAGCTCGTATCGTGGCACACTATCCGCAAATCCTGTATAACTCTCGGCATAAGGCTATTCAATTGTGTGAGTGCTTCTTGGAGAAGCCCGTTCACTTATTAAATAGCAAGCGGCATACCATAACTCTTCAGAAAAATAAAAAAACAACTGTATGACTTTATATCATAACAGTTGCTTTTTCGCGAAGCCTTGCGGTTTTTGCTTCCAAAACACAATATATTGGCAAAACTCCTTGACAAACTCCATATATTGTGATATAATTCTTTTGTAATTGATTTTTTGTGCGTGTCCGCAAGGACAATTCGTGATTGATTCACATTGCACACGTTGTTATTTTTGTATGTAGTCAGTATGTATTACTACCCTTATGCTCTTTAGCTTTGGGAGATATGTATTGGCTTTTTTGTTTTTTATAGGGCTTTTTGCCCACACATAGCGAGAATGAATTTTGGTTTGCACAATCTGCAAACACCACTGCCGATTTAGGTTTGGAAAGTTCATTCTCGCTTTTTTTATTTGTCCAAGAGCCACATGGCTATGGAAATAAATAATGAAAGGTGGTTCAGTGAAAGAATGAACAACAACCCCAAAAGGCATTCCCGAGGAAAACGAAATGCCAAAATGAAGCAGCAAATTTTAAGAAAGGAGAACAGAAAACAAGCAAAGTATCCCCAGCGTCCCGAATACAGGCAAAACGTATTCCTGAAGCAAGCTCGAAAGCGAGGTGCGTAATATGGCAGATACCTCAACCTTGAGCTACAAACCCCAAGTGCTTGTAGACACGGCGGACTTGCCGGAAAAAGATTGGCTTGAATACCGCAGACGTGGAATCGGCGGCAGTGATGCTGCATCCATTCTCGGTGTGTCGCCCTTCAAAACCGCGCGGGATCTGTATTACGATAAGCTAAAGATCGTAACCTACGAGGACCCCGAAGAAAACTGGGTACAAAAAAAGATGGGACATCTCCTTGAGGACTTAGTGGCTGAAATATTCCATGTAAGAACAGGATATGAAATCTATCAGGTCAAGAAGATGTTTTATCATCCCAAGTATCCATTTATGTTGGCAGACGTGGACTATTTTATCACGATGCCAAACGGTGAGACGGCGATTCTTGAAATCAAGACGACGAACTACAATGCAACAGACCATTGGTGGGTAAACGGTGTTGAAGCTGTACCCGTCAACTACGAGATCCAAGGACGTCACTATATGGCGGTTATGAATGTCAATCACGTGTTCTTCTGTTGTCTGTATGGCAACAGCGAACAAGAGACCATCATTCGCCACATCGTGAGGGATATGGACTACGAGGAAGAATTGATTGCTCTTGAAGGCGACTTTTGGAACAATCACATACTCACAAGAACGCCGCCTCAATACGTCGAGGATGGTGATCTGGTAATCGAAAGCGTTAAAAATCATTTTGGCTCTGCGGATCCTAACGCTGCGGCAATCGAGCTTAGCCTTACAAGTAAAAAGTATATTTTCCATCAGTAGGTTCCACGGGGGCATTGTCACTTATAACCGATACAGATACATTGCAACTGGCAGATTGTATGTTATTATAAGAGGAAGTGACATTCTCGCTATGCCACGCCCATGTGACAGAACAGAGCGCAACAACACAAAGCAAAATACTCAATACGGAAATTGTTATATTTTGCGAAAACGCCTTTTCTGTTATTTTTTCGTTTTTGCATTCAAAAAAGTTTTTCAAGATTTTTCCTCCTCTCGGGTGTCTATCTAAAAGTTTGTATTTCGGCAATTAAAAAGCACAAACGGGTTTATGCTCTTTAATTGCCGCCTAACTCCCAGAGGGGAGTTAGGGCGGACTTGTATTGTTTATTTTGCCTGAAGCTTAAAGGTGCTCGTTGTTGCATCCCAATAGGTCTCATAGCCTTCGTTCATGCAAATGAGCTTAGCCTCGTCACCCTCGGTATAAACGTAACCGGTTGCGGGCTTGAGGTTGAATGCTGCAAAATTGCTACCCTCAGCAACGGTAAACTTGAACGTACCGAAATCACTCGCAAGATTTGCGGTATTGTGATTCGTGCTAAGAGCGAAGTGAACGACACCGGTAATGCCGCTACCGCCAACAATCGGAGTCAAACCACCCTGAATTGTAATATCATCCGCAAGCTCACCGCCCGTGATATTCACACCGGGATTCCAACCGTAGAATCCGTTCCAAGCGGGAGAATTTGTGCTGGTGTTTCCGGAAATCTTACCGCCACTCATATTAAATGCGGTACGGTTAGAAAGTCTCATAGCTCCTGCATCGTCTGCGGTGTTGTTGCACATTTCAAAATCGCCGCTGATTTTGATAGTAGAGCTATCGCCTGTATAGATAGCACCGCCAACAGCAGCTGTATTGCCGTTCATTTCACCACCGTTGAACTCATAGGTAGAAGCTCCATAACCCCAAATTGCACCGCCGCTTCCAACTGCGGTATTGTTGCTGATTTCTCCACCGTTCATTGTAAGATTACAGTTGCTCACCATACGGATTGCACCCGCACTGCCCGTAGAAACGTTGTTGCTGATCTTTCCTGCATTCAGGGTGATGTGTCCACCGCCCCAAACGGCACCGGAGTCGGAACGGTTATTTATAATTTCACCGCCGTTTATTGTTAAGGTTGCTCCAATACGAGTTCCGAGGTTTACTGCGTGTGCTCCGTCATTGTTTTGGAGTACTGCACCTTCGTTAAGAATAATCTCTGCATTAGATTCTGCCGCAATCAAATTACCGGTCGCAACCACACCACCGTTTACAGAAGAATCTTCAGCAACAGCACTCGCCCATACTGCACCACCGTCAACAACAATGTCTTTAAGTGTTAAGGAAACTCCGCTCGCAACATTGATCACCGTTCCCGTAAATCCTTCGCCTCGACGAATCGCTCTACCGCTAAGCACAGTATCAGTAGTTATGTTAAGAGTTTCGCTTACTTCAATATCACTTGTCAGTACAATATTGCTTTCATTGTTTGCAAGAGCAACCTTTAATTCTGCGGCAGTAGAAACAGGGGTAAAATCGACAGGTGCATCAGCGTCGTAATCATTACCAAATGAATCCTCCTCAGCTGCAAGCTGGGTTGCAACGAGTTTCACGCCAATCTCAACATTAACGTCATCGGTTTTTCCATTGTTCATATTGAAGAGATTGTCATTATTAGACGGTTGCCACCAAATAACAATTCCGTAAACTTCGCTCTCTTGTTTATTCAGTTCATCTGCAAGAGTGAATGTAGCAAGTTCTTTCCACTCGCCAGCATCAATAGCCTCTACGTTTTCACGATTATAAACAAAGTCTTCGTCAATGAGCGCAACCTTCAGAATAGAAGCAAAGGACACACCCTCAACTACGGTTGCGTTATGTACGTTGAGAGTAAGCTGATACTTAAGAGCAAGGTCACCCTCGTTCTTTACAGTAAGCTCTTCCCAAACCATTACGCCGGGTTCCCAAAGATCTACGTCATCAAAAAGCGTAGTCTGATTGTTAACTTTTTCATCAGTTATAGCCTTATCGGTGTGATAAAGCTCAATGTCCAAATTGCCGGCTTTAATAATGTTATTCGCACTGGTAACACTGTCAGTAAACCAAGCGAATGTCGTCCCCAACAGCATAGTGAAGCAGAGGAACAGAGCCATGACGCTTGCGAGAAGTGCGCGCTGGGTAGATTTTATATTAGTCATATTTTTTACCTCATATCAACATCGTGTTAGCAATCTTTGCCGCCCACTCCACAAAAAGGGGAGTGGGTGGACATAGATGATCGCTTACTTGTTGTACTCTACCGTATAAGTAGGTACGCCATCAGCGGTGGTTCCCTTAGTGATAGTGTAACCTTCGGGAATAACGATTTCGTTCTCGTTGAATGTCTGACCGTCAAGAAGAGCACCCTGATAATAGGACCAAGGACGGAGATAGTTGGGAGTGGTAGGAAGCATACAACCTTCATCACCCCACGCAGGGTTAGCACCCACGAAGGTGCCACCATAAACCTTGAACGAACCGTAACCGGAGTGATTCAGTATAACAGAGATATTGTCCTTAACTGCTACACGAACGAGGTTAGCATCCTTAGAATTGCCGCGCTTAGCAATATCATCCGCAGTTTCGGTAAATTCAGCAGTACCTGCGAGAATATCTTCTATATTTGCAGCGTTTTCATCATAATAACCGGGATCAAAGTAACCACCGTTGATGGTTACATTGGAAGCAGTGGTCTTACAACCCATAAAAAGACCGGTTGTAGAATTTGTAACGACAGTTACCTCATCTCTGATGAAGGTGCCGTTTTCAATTACAAGCTCACCGTAGGGAGCAAAGATAGCCATTGTGGAAACGCTACCCAAATCGATGGTGCCATTACCGTCAACGGTAAGCTTTGCGCCCTCTTTAACCCAGATAAGCGTATTGCTCGTAGTGTTTTCATCAACGGTAATTGTTTTACCGTTCAGGTTCAGATAAACATCTGCGCCGGGTTCAATTGCAGTCAGCTTCTCAAATTCAATATCATCGGTAAGAATTACATTGCCGCCTTTTGCAAAAGCTTCCTTTAATTCATCCAAAGTGTCGACTTTATAATCATACACTACAGGATACTTTGCATCTTTATCGTGCTGATCACCGAAGCTATCGTTTTCATAAGTAAACTGGGTAGCAAGTATGGTGATACCGAGATCAATCTGAGGAACAGTGACACCGTTGTGATTAGCATCGTCATTAACGTCGGTAGGCATATAAACCACCAATGCGAGATAAAGCTCGTCATCGGGGACCATAGTTGCCTCCTTGGTGTATCCGGCAGAGATCTTCTTTGCGTCGGTTACAGCAGCGATAGCTGCGGCTCTGCCTGCGTCATCCTTGGTATAAGCATCACTCGAACCGTCCACACCTTCAACGACTCCGAACATAATATAATCGGAAAGCTTGAGGGGGACACCAGCCTTGTTGATTCCTTCTTTCTCGGAAAGAATATTTACACCAAGCTGATACTTCAAAGCAAGTGAGCCTGCATTTGCAACTCTGAGGTATGCTACCTCGGTTACGCCGGGTTCCCAAAGCGAATTGGTGAGAATATCGGATGCGTCCTTTACATCTGTCCATTCAGTACCATTCCAGTATTCAAGTTCAATGTCAAGATTTCCGGACTTGATAATGTTGTTTCCGCTCGTTACAGAGTCGGTAAACCACGCGAACGTCGTCCCAAGCAACATTGTGAAGCAAAGGAGCAGTGCCAAAACACTGGAAATCAAAGCAGATTTAGTGCTTTTTATCTTTTTCATTCTGTTATAACCTCCTTTTAAATCAGTCAATATAGTTCAGAGTATGGCTACCACCGCTGTTATCAACAACATCTGAACTTGTTATGTTTTTATCCGTTGTATTGATGGTAAGATGTCCATTAACAGTAGTGGCGTAATAGGTAGCATCAACATTTACGCTGTTAAGTGTTATGGTACATTCACCCATAGAGCTAATTGCGTTAGGATTGGTAGGTCCTTCTGCGGCAGTTCCTTCTGCACAATCTGCGGTAATAGAACCGCCGTTCATCGTTACTGTTGCATTATTCAAGCCGATACCGTAGCTGTAAACCCACTGCGCTCCCGTAGGATTATCAATCTTAATATGGCAGTCATTAAACATAGCGGATGCGTTACACACCTCAATGCCCGTAGCCTCAGCCCAATATACATTAGCGTTCAGGTGATGGTTTACGTCTACCGTGACATCATACATATTCAATGTGCCACCAGACACTTTGATGTGAGGAGTCATATTAGTGTTTCCACCACTCGTAATGACACCGTTCTTGATCGTAGCACCGGCTTGGAAATCAAGTCCATTGGAGGTCAGCGTTTTGCCATTAAGCTGGATCACAGCAGATTTCGTAATAGTGAGAGCCTCGTCAAGAACCACATTATCGGTGAGGATAACGCTCTTACCCTCCGCAAGTGCGGCTGAAAGCTCTGTGCCATTAGCAACGACTACACAGGAGGGGAGGCGGATTTCGACGCCATTATAAATCAACTTACTATCGATCTGCTGACCCTCACGCGCAGGATCTATAACACCAAAGCCCACGTCCATAGCGAGAGTGTAAGAATCCTTGTAAAATTCTTCACCGGGCTTTGCATTTACGGTGCTATTCTTGATCTCACCGTTAAGTGCTGCATTGTGATAACCCGTACCAACGCCTGCCGCATACTTGCCGCCTTCAGCGTTGATAGCGGAATCAGCAATGTTGATTGTACACATAGGTTGATTGGAACCGCAGTGAGTATCATATCCCGAGCCAATGCCCGCACCCGCTTGA
The DNA here is from genome assembly GCA_045633625.1 of Eubacteriales bacterium. Taxonomy (GTDB): domain Bacteria; phylum Bacillota; class Clostridia; order Oscillospirales; family CAG-272; genus HGM12713. The sequence continues at coordinate 77,678 of JAZQYP010000025.1, read as the reverse complement.
CCGCCTTTTGCGGTTATGATGGAATTTGTGATGCTGATCGTCGTGCCCGACTCGGTTGCATCACCACTTACACGGCTACTACCGATACCGGCAGAAGCGTTACCGCCCTCTACGTTTTTAATGATAGAATCGATTATGTTAATTGTTACACCCGTCCAATAACGAGCACCGATGCCTGCTGCCTTAGAGCCACCTTGTGCATTGTCAATCGTTACGTTAATCAGATTGATTTCCGCACCGTTAAAACCAGAACCGATTGCTGCTCCGCCCTCGGGCTCGCTCTTTCCATATTTTGTATCGCTTACGAACAAAGGCTGGACAAAGCTACCCTTTACGTCTACAATATGAACATCTTTAACCGTAAGCTTAGTTACGTTCATACCGCCGATACCGAAGGCGCCGGTCACATCAGCAGCAATGGCGGTAAGTGCTCCGCTACCGGAAATATTCAACTCGCCGTTTGCGGTGATAGCAGAACCATCAAACGCTTCCTCGTTCAACGACATCATAGCTATACCGCTACCGTTAGCATCAACTGTTACATTACCAAGAATAACAATATTCGCATTCTTTTCAGCCTGCACGGATTTAATAGTAGTATTCGCCAAAGTCAATGTACCTGTGTAATCAGCAGGAATATTTAAGACACCATCAGGCTCGTTGCAACCTGCAAGGGTAACGTCCTTGTTTTGTGCCATTATTGCTTCAGCCTCAGCAACAGTAGTAACTGCACTGAATTCGTCATAATCATCACCAAAGGAATCCATTTCCGCAGTGAGCTGAGTTGCAAAGAGTGTTACCCCAATATCAAGCGTAAGGGGAGCACCTTCGCCGTTGTTCATATTGTAATCGTTATCGTATTCACTCGGTTCCCAATAGATAACGATTGTGTATATGTCATTTTCATTTTTCTCGACAAGATTACCTGCCTCAACGAATGAAGAAAGTGCTTTCCATTCCGCTACACAACCGATTAAAGCAGTGCGGTCGGTGATGGTCGTACCACCTTCAATAACGCCCACCTTCAAAATATCGGAAAGTGTGTTGCCATTAGCGTTTGCTGTTGCATTCGCTACGTTAACAGAAAGCTGATATTTGAGTGCGAGATCACCCTCGTTCACAACCTCAAAAGTTTCGTAAACGACTGCGCCGGGCTCCCAAAGGGAAACATCATCAAATAGCACTGTATCACTATCAACCTTTACGCGGTCGGCTTTATCATCGGTATGATAAAGCTCGATATCAAGATTACCCGACTTGATAATGTTATTTGCACTCGTCACACTGTCGGTGAACCAAGCGAATGTCGTCCCGATGAGCATTGTAAAACAAAGGAACAGTGATACTATGCTCAAAACAAGAGCGCTTTTTGTTGTTTTCATTTTTGTCATTTGTAATAACCTCGTTTTTCGCTGTTCTTCCTAACTCCCCGAAAGGAGTTAGGAAGGATTTTTAATCAGTCAATCGGAACAACCATATACCAAACGTCCCCGTTCGCCTGTGTTTCGGAAATCATCTGATATCCATCAGCAAGAACGATCAGTGCAGGACATTGCGGCCAATCGTAAGCAAATGCACTGTCAACTACAGGATTCCAGTTTACGAAGGTTCCACCACTAAGCGTAACCTTTTGGTTGTTAACATAATTGAGATTGTTACCCATACTGATAAGTGCAGCATTGGGATTTGCGGTGTTTTGGAAGAATCCACCATTGATTTCAATAAATCCATTTATGCAGTACACAATCGGCGTATCCGAATCAGTAGAAATAAAGGTGCCGTCATTGATTACTATTGTGCCTGAATTCTGCGAATAAAAATGTGCTGTTTTCGTGGTTTCCCCAAGTTGATATGTACCACCGTTAATATTCAGTTCACCACTGTTGTTCGCAAAGCCCGCGAAACTGGCATTAGCAGAAATATCGCCCTCACCGTTGATGGTTAACACACAATTCTCACCGCTTGTTGCAAAGAGATAGTCTCCCGTAGCGGAAACGGATTTACCGTTCAAATCGATGGTGTTGGTAGTGTTATCGCCAAAGTAAACCTTGTCGGTCGCAACCACATCTCCAACCAAAACGTGATCTCCGCTTGTACCGCTCGCATCCGTAAGCGACTCATAAGAGGACACGGTTTCAGTTCCCTCGGGAATCGGAACTACAGTGTACCAAACGTCACCGTTTTCCTGAGCTTTTTCTTTCACCATATAACCGTCTGCAACCTTGATCTGATCGGGATCCTGACCGCCTGTGGAGGGATCGAAGTTCACAAAGGTGCCGCCGTATACGTTGATAGCAGAGGTTGCGCGGTTTCTGTCTTCAACATTCAAGGTATAATTGCCATCTGTATTGTGGAAGAAGCCGCCATAAATATCGATCACGCCGCCACTGGAATAGACAAGCTCGTGATCCGTATTTGCGTTGCCGTTGACATAACTACCGCCATTGATAATAATATGGGAGCCTGCACCAGCCCAAACGGCAATACCATTATCTACTTCAAAATCTCCTCCGTTAATGGTAACTAATGTGCCATCCTTACCTTGTACTGCACAAGTCCAACCCGCACTATTATTGGAGTAGATTTTTCCTTCTCCGTTGATAGTCAGCTTGGTGCCTGCGTGGTTAGCTACAAACAGATAGGTGAGTGCATTATTGTTTGCATTTTCATTGATGGTGTCGTGAACGATTGTTTTGCCATTCAGATCTAAAGTGTAGTCAGCACCATTTCTGATGATGTACTCATATCCCCAACCATAACGGGCAGTGCTTTCAGAGGTTTTAATGTCTTCAGACAATTTGAAATTACCGGACCTCGTAGTAGAATTGTGTAGATCTGCTCCCGAGAACATATAACTTGTTGTTGGATCAAGACCTGTATCGTATTGATTATCAAAGCTATCATCCTCTGCCTCATACTGCGTTGCGAGCACCTGTAAGCCGAGGTTGATGGTGGGAAGGTCGGTGTCTGTCATAGCATTTGCTTCGTTGTCAACTGTCTCCGGCATATAGACTACAACAGCCATATAAAGCTCGTCGGCATCAGCAATCATTTCACCAGACTTGGCGTAGCCATCACCGATGATACCGGATGCATCCTTTACAGCTTCAACAGCTGTTGCACGGTCAGCATAAGCATTAGTCTCGCCGTTAATACCTTCTTTAACACCCATCTGAATGTACTCGGAAAGCTTAAAGGTATCACCTTCTTTATTTGTACCCTCAGTTTCGGACAGCACGTTGATGCTGAGCTGATATTTGAGAGCAAGAGAACCAAGGTTAGAGAGCTTGAGGTACACAACTTCGGTGTGACCGGGCTCCCAAAGGTTGTTAGCAAAGAGAGAGCTGGTTCCCTCAATGGTTTTCCACTCACTGTTTTCAGCGTCCCAATAATCAAGCTCAACGTCAAGATTACCGGAACGGATCAGGTTGTTTGCACTTGTCACGCTGTCTGTAAACCAGGCGAATGTCGTCCCCAGCAACATCGTGAAACAAAGAAACAAAGCAAGAACACTTGAAAGCAAAGCGGATTTTGTGTTTCTTTTCATCATTCCAATGACCTCCTGTTTGATTTTGCCAATATGTGTTTCGGAATCGTTATTCGACCATATCGGCAAAACGCAAATCGAAAACGATTATTTGTCGTCTTTAACCTTGTCTTTGTGAGAGTTGGTTATTGCACAATCTTGCAAAAACACATCCCAAATGTTGTGCATTTTGCTTTTTGAGCTTGTTTTATAATTCAATTTCTCCTTTCAGCTCGGAATTTCTTGCCTTGAATTTATATCTCTCAGCAATTAAAAAACACAAACGGATTTATGCTCTTTAATTGCCGCCCAACTCCCGAAGGAGTTGGGTGACTTTGTTTGTGACATCTGCTACGAGAGCAGTCGTTTGTTGTGCTTTCGGCTTCGTGGTAACTGTGTAACCATCACCTCAGCCTATGAGCGTTTTACTATTCAATCACCGAGAAATTCGGAAGAACAGCTATTACGGATTTCTTATTTGAAGAAGTTCAACTCAGACTGACCGTTAACTGTGTAGTTACCGGCATCGGGAGCAACGTATGCCGCTTCATCATCACCGGTTGTCAGGATAACCTGATAGCCGTCTGTGGATGTAGTTGTCAAGGTGTTGCCTTCAAGGTTAAGCACGTATCCAGCAGAAGTGAGTTTGCGAACAACAATGGGCTGCTTTGCAGTAATAGTATTGTTCTTGATGGTCTGTGTGCAAGCACCACCGTCAGCACGGATACCATAAACTGTTGTATTGATATTGCAATCTGAAATAAGTACATTTGTAGAAGAACGCACACTGATTCCGCTCTTACTGTTGTCTATCTCACAATCAGTGATGGTCACGCCCTCGGTAACATAAAGCTGAGCCAAGGAGTGCATTCCGGTTGCCGTACAGCCAGTAATGGTAATATTTTTATCGCCGCCCGTATAGGACTTAACGCCAACCTTTTCATCTGCAAGATTGCCTGTGAAAGTACAGTTTTTAACGGTTACGTTCGCTACGTAAAGCATCGAGTTGTCTCCACCAAATCTGATGCTCGCATCTTTGGAAATGCCTTCAGCATTGAAATTCACATTTTGAATTGTAATTGCAGCGGTGGCATAAGCTGCGCTCTTACCGTTAACAGTGAACACTCCGTTGAACTCATGACCGTTACCGTCAACAGTAATCTTCACATCAGGCTTCTGAGTAGCCATTACATCACCCGTAATGTCAGCGCCGAGAACGATGACGTCGCCGTCAACCGCATTGTCCAAAGCACTTTGCAGTTCCTCAGCAGTATCAACATATGTCAGAGTCTGCTGCTCACCGGTCGCAGTGGGGTTAACACCATTTATCGTGATGTGAGTAAGATCTTCAACCAAAGAGCTAATGGTTATGCTATCAATTCTTGTAGCATTATAGGTCAAGTTTGTGTAGGTATTGAGACCATTACCATTGAACGGAGATGCATCCAAAGCGACCTTCTTAACGTTACTGTTCGCAATCTTAAGATTAACAGTATCACCGTCAACGTAGTTGTTGTCGCAAATAATAGAAGCGCAAGTAACGTTATCAAGATTTACGGTAACATTGCCGTTAACCTTCTCACCATTCGGTCCATCGGTTCTGATCCAAATGTCAGACTTGGTAGCGATGTCTGCGGTCAAAGTAACATTGCTAATATTAACAGTTACATCCTCACCGTCAGCACTTCCGTAAATGTAGAAAATCTTGTTGTAGTTAACTCTTGTGTCGGTCATATGAATGACTGCATTTTCACCAACACCAACGATGTTAACAGATTTTCCAGGAATGGTGAGCTGGCTGTTGATGTTATAAGTTCCATCATTTACATAAACCGTGCCACCATCCTTAACATTTGCAATGGCCGCTCTCAGCTCATCAGCAGAAGAAACAAAAGCCGAAGCGTCCTTATCGTAGTCGGGACCGAAGCTATCAGTCTCAAGATCTGCTTCAACCTGAGTAGCAAATACGTTGATACCAAGATCGATCTGAGGAATGTCGGTGCCGTTGTGGTTAGCAACATCATTAGTATCTGTAGGCATATAAACTACCAGTGCGAGATAAAGCTCGTCATCGGGATTCATGGTAGATGCCTTGGTGTAGCCAGCAGAAATGATCTTAGCATCGGTTACAGCAGTGATAGCTGCGGCTCTGCCTGCGTCATCCTTGGGGTAAGGTGTGGTCTCACCATTTACGCCCTCAATTACGCCGAACATAATGTAATCGGAGAGCTTGAAAGTCTCTTCTTTCTGGTTTTTGCCCTCAAGCTCGTTGAGAATGTTGATCCCAAGCTGATACTTGAGTGCGAGAGAACCTGCGTTGGCAACTCTGAGGTATGCAACCTCGGTTACGCCGGGCTCCCAAAGGGTGTTGGTAAGGATGTCAGAAGCATCTTTTACATCCGCCCAAGCGGTTCCGTTCCAGTATTCAAGCTCTATGTCAAGATTACCGGATTGGATAATGTTGTTTCCGCTCGTTACAGAGTCGGTAAACCACGCGAACGTCGTGCTAAGCAGCATGGAAAAGCAAAGGAGCAGTGCCATGAAGCTTGCGAGAAGTGCGCGCTTTGTGGATCTTGTGTTAGTCATTTTGTTTAACCTCCTTCTTGGTATATTTTTGTCAGACTAACTATGTAAAGCGGCTTTTCCGCTAAACACCTATTATGCTTCGTCCGTTGTGATATCCTCGGACGCAGGATCGGCGGGAGACGTTGCCCCACCGTCTTGTTTGGCAAGCTGGGCTTTGAGCTCCAGCAGCTCTGCCATCATACGCTGACTTTCAGCGCGTTCTTGCTCGATCTTTTCTCTTTCTGCCTTCATTTCGTCCATTTGTTCCTTTTTGTATTGACGGAACAAACGGATACAATTAAGTCCCTGAGACAGAATAAGAAGCAGAAAAGGAAGAAGAATACAAAGAATATAACCGGGCGTCGTTTTAAGAAACATAAAGAACGAACCCACCTTCGGTATTCTGCCAACGTACTGTCCGACAACGTATTCATGTGTTACAACAGTTCTGTCATCGGTATCAGTCGTAGTACCGTAGGTAACGAATCCGGGACGTCCGTTTGCATCGGTCGTCAATCTTCTGATCTTATGCGTAACCACCTCGCCGAAGTTATCGTGGTCTTGCGACAAGAAGGTAATTATGTCGCCCTCTTTCAACGTTTTGGGGTCAACATTCTTCGATATCGCAATATCGCCTGCGTCAAAGTCAGTGGCTGCCATCGAATCACTCGTGACGATAAAGAACTTGAAGCCGAATATGTTTCTGTCGGTCTTATCGAATGTACTGACCGAGATCAGCGTAAATATCATCATACCGACCGCAATGGCGACTACAAGCCAAACCAATACGGTCTTTGTTATTTGTAATGCTTTTTTCATACTGTCCTCCCTCAATTACCGAAATCCTTGTCGGGATTGTTTTTCTTCTGCGTTGCGTCTGCCGTGATATTAAAAGACACGGTTTGACCCTGCGCACTGTTATCGGCATCGGGGGAGAAATAGAATTCAATGATAAGCGTTTTTTCTTCTCCTGCGGCAAGACTGCCTGTCATTGCCTTATCGGCGGTCAATTGGTTCATCGTACCCTTGCCGAGAACAGTTCCGTCCTTTTCCTTGATGGTGACGGTAATATCGTCCTTTAATTCACCGTCCACACCCGTAAGATAAACACGATACCACACATCAAACGTGCCGAGGTTAGCAATGGGAAATTCGCTTGTATAGGTTCCACCGGGCTCATAAACCATATCGGTTACGTCAACAATGGGTTTTCCATCGTTAATCGTAAGATCAACTCCCATACTCATGGTAAAACGGTTGTTCCGTATGCTGACGATAGAGCTTGCCAAGGCAAAGCTGGTAATCGCAAGTCCCAATGAAAGGAGTACGACGGTTACGATCATCACGGTTAACTTCTTCTTTAGATTTTGTTCATTCATATACCATTGTCTCCTTTACTGTAATTGCCACGAGAAATCGGCGGTAAGGCTTTCGCCCACGTATTCGTTTCCGACCTCGGCTCCATTGGTATAAACGGTTATGCGGTAGTAGATGGGTGTGACGGTCTCAGAGCTTGCCGTAACGCTTACGTCAACAGCGGTGCAGTCCTTCATGAGTCCGTCGTAAAGAATCTTATCTTCTGCATCGGGTATAAGCTGCTCGACCTTCACGCGCATTACTGCGGTTAGGTTTTGCGCCGTGTCCACGTTGATATAGAAGCGGACAGTCTCGGTGCTGTCGTGTGTGACCGAAACACAGTAATATTGCGTTGCGTTGTCGCCGGGGAGCATATTGTCAACCGAAAACGGAACATTATCATATCCGTCCTTCGCCGTTAATTCGATGGACGTTGCCACCTCGGGCGGTGTAGGAGGATCGGGCGGTGTTACAGGCTTATCGTAGGCAACAAAGCTGTTGCTGGGCACTTTAAGCTGTTCACTCGTGCCGTCAAGCGTCCACGAGAGATCGCATACAAGTTTGGTTTCGCAATAATCTTCCGTCAAACCGTCAGCAATGACAGTAACCTTATAATAAACTGCTGTTTTATTGTTGTCGTTTTTAGTGAGAGTGTGCTCTACGTTGAGATCTTTGAGCAGACCTTCGTAGAGGATGGTGTTTCCATTCTCACCCACAAGCTCGACCTTGACTTTCAGCACCTCTTTCAGCTTGCTGTCGGTCACGATGGCGTTCGTAATAGCCATCTTAACATCTTCACCGTGAGTCACCTCAAAGGCAAAATACCTTGTCTGACGATCGCTGTTCATAATATGCCGCATATCAAATGCGGTGTTATCGCCTTCATTTTTCGTAATAAAGCTCAAATTCGGTATTATGGCAGGCGGATCGGGCGGTATTGTCTTTGAAATGGTAGTGAATTCATTGTTGGCAATCGAAATATTGTCCTGCTCTTCGATCCACCAAGACATATCGGCTATCAACTTTTGACCGTAATACTGCTCACTAAGCGGAGCATCAAGGTACATAGTGATACGGAACAGATACTCGGTCGTAGTATCCTTGTCGGCGTTCAAATCTATTTCAACTGCCGACATATCGGTAAGCAGACCGTCATACAAAAGCGCCTCACCATCTGTTTTCACAAGCTCAACCTTAATTTTCAGTATTTCAGCAAGCTTTTGAAATTCCTCATCCTCACGGATCGTCATATCGTATTTCAAAACGAAATCCGAATTGTATGTAGCCACTACGCGGTAAAGAATGCACTCACTATCTCCGCCGTTCATACCTTCCACCTCAAACGGAATGTTTTCTTCGGCGTTACTGTTGTTAAACTCCAAATCAGCTTTCGGAGTAACAACGGACGGTATCGGGTCGATGACGTTGCCCGGGATATCCACCGAACCATGCGGCAATTCGCCGCCTTGGCAACCGCGGAGCGACAATATTATAATAATGAGGACAATGATCAGCAGCCCGATCATTGCGGCAATTCGCTTCATATTATTGATGCGTTTTCCTATGGCGTTAGGATCGTCCTTACCAATCACCTTTTCAAATTTTACACTGCTGCATATCCTTTGTCCGACAAGGGCAAAGAAGCCCGCCACGGCTTCCCCTGCAATCATAATGCCTTTTATCAATCGATTTTCAGAGTCTTTTTTGTTTTTTGGCATCGTTATCCTCCTCTCTTAAAATCACATACATATTAAGGATATTTATCTTTATCTTCTTTTCAGAAAGATCTCGCTGCATTTAGCACAAACAGATTGACCGTTATGCAAGGGTGCATCACAGCATACACATCGTGGACATGACACCCCATTATCACACATCATACAAACGAGCATACCTTCAGGTATCTCTCTACCACAAGAAATACAGGTATTTGTGCTCGTAGCAACATACACGACCTTGTTCTCAATTTTTTGTTCAATTTTCTTTGCTTCTTTTTGATTTTTCAATTCGATCTCCTACGTAATCTACGACGCTTTTACCGACTCCTTGAAGTATGTCGCCATCATGCAGTAGAGCACGTTGAAGATATGGGGTCTGTTAATATCACTATCCTCAAGCTCACCATTATACACACGAATGGCAAAGTCAAACATCGCAGTAAAAACGCTGTGTAATATAGCTTCGACATCCGCTTCTTCCTTGAAGATCGGAGTCATTTCGGTTATAATTCCCTCAAAAAGTCTCTTATGAGATCTGCGGGAATCGCCCTTGAAATAGATCGAATAGTAATATCTGACGTAACAACGGCAACGCTCTTCGTTACCCAAGATATAATTCCAAGCCAATATAAAAAACTCGCTCAGTTTTTTCTTACGTTCACCATCAAAACCGCCGACAAGCTCTACGCCATTCTTAAATGCTTGTAAGAGTTCTGCATCCAAACGGACGAAAGCTGTTTCGTACAACTTTTCTTTACTACCAAATAAACGGTAAATATAGACCTCGTTCATTTTGAAATCGGGCAATTGCCCTCCACTGTGAGTAAGTTCCTTGGTTGTCGCTTTTTCAAAGCCGCCTTCGGCAATAAGATGTATTGCATTTTCAATTAGAAGTTCTTTTATTTCCGCCTCGTACCTCATTCGGTTATCCCCCTCCATTTCATCAGCAACCGATAAACTTTGTTCAAAACAAGAAGGCTATTAGTGAACACTACAAAACATTCCTAAAAAAATCCTATCTGCATAGGAAGCTTAAAAATATGCCGTCCACTGAGTAAAAAAGCGACATAACGAGAGTTATGTTAATAAAAGTGGTAATCGTTGCAAAAAAACAATGAAGCAGAATAAAAATGAGCGCAACAAAAAAAGCCTTTCGCCATAATTTTTTGAAAAATTTATACGAAAGGCGTTTTTGTCATGCAATTTTTTATATCAATTTCAATAAAATTTTATAGTGAGCTTATAAATTGTGCTGAACCTATTGATTTTTACGTGCTTTTGTGGTATAATTACTTATGTATCTGGAATTTGTCGGATACCTAATATCACATAACTCTCGTTATGTTGATTTTCGAAAGTACATAACTCTCGTTATGTTGTTTTTGGTCTCGGTGTGCTCGCATCGGGATTTTTTCTTTATATGATGAGCCTCATGTGCTCCATTTTGCGCTTATGCTCCGCACCAGTGGTTACTATATAAATACGTGTCGTGTTAATGCTTGCGTGTCCCAGTATGTCTGCGAGTTTGGCAATGTCTTTTTCTATACCATAAAAAGTGCGTGCGAACAGATGGCGAAGATTATGTGGAAACACTTTACTTGGCGATACATTTGCCTGCTTACAAAGAGCCTTCATTTCTTTCCAAATATGATGTCTACTGACTGGTTTCCCACCTCTCGTTATAAATAGAGTTCCAACACATATCCCCTGCTCCTTTGCATAACGGAGCAGTTTTTTTCTTAATTCGGGGACAATAAATATTTTTCTATTCTTTCCTTTACAATTAACTGTAGCCTCGCTCTTTTGCACCGCCTCAACAGTGATATATTCAAGTTCACTTACACGAATGCCAGTTCCGCAAATTGTCTGAATGATAAGATTTAATCTCTTGTTGTTCTTTTTGCTTGCCGCATCAAGCAAACGAATATACTCTTCACGGGTAAGTTCCTTTTCTTCGGGACAGTAAACAGTTCTTTGTATTTTGAATTGCTTAACACATAAATTATGCCAACCGCAAAAGCGAAGAAAACAATTTAATGCCGCTATCATAGAATTGGCACTTGCCACAGCATATTCATCGATAAGTTTACTTTTATAATCAAGAACTTTCTGTTTTTCAATTTCTGCATCACCAACATATGACGTGAAATATCTCACATCTCGCATATATTTTTCTATCGTTGCTTTACTCCTTTCTTCGTTTCTTAAATAGATTTCAAAGTCTTTGATTCTTTTTGAAGTTATAATTCTTTTCATAAAAAACTCTCCTTACGTTAGGTCTTGGTACTATTATTTTACCAAATCTTTGCGAATAATCCCTAAACCTCCGATACAGACAGAGTTTTATACCGCACAAATGTTTTTTATTGGTTTCTTGTTCCTATGTACAATCCCCCCTACATAATCATGTCTCTATATTTATTCTTCATCAATTATCATTTGGTGCACCGATTTCGTATAGCTCTCTGGCATACCCGCATAAAAGAACAGTTCCAAGAACATTCTTGTGCCCCATGCTTTATTATGTTCTACGCTCGGTCTGAACAAGTCCATCAGCTCTTGTTCAAAGTAATAATCATCAGCATTGTACTTAGCCTCTAAGTCCGAAATGAAGTCCTGAGTACTGAATGCTTCATCGCGTGTCTGATCAGGATTACGTCGCTGATAGATCTCGGTTTGAATTCTTGCAACTTCATCAAAAACTTCTTGATTGTTATTCTCAGCAAGTACGTCAGGATTTGCTTTGAGATACACCCATATTTTCCAAGTAATTCGACGATAAGCGGTAAGCACGTCTCGCTTGACCTGTTTACTATTCCATTTCATCTTGTTGGGTTTCTTCAGCAAGGTTGATTACCTCCTTTCCTAATTTCTTGGCATACTGTATGGCTCTATATGCTCCGCCGCTTTCACGCTCGATATAACAGAGTATAAGGTCCGACTGTTCTGCCATCCATTCGTTTCTTTTCGTAATAGCGAGCTTCGGGTGTGCGCTGATCGGAATATTCACTCTGTCATAGTATTTTTCAAAGGCATCCATATCCTTTTTAGGGTATGGAAGAATAAGATTGAATTCTATGGCGTGAAAATCGTCATAATCTCGTTGAACACGCTTCACAATAGTGGCAGCATAGGTATCAAATTCGCCGTCACGACCTATATAGATCTCTATAAACTCATGTTTGCGAATTATCTCTCGGAGTATCGGTATCAGCCGTTGTTCCAACTGTCTGTGTCCGTAAAAATCCCTATGCCCGAACAAAGATACTGTATATGGTTTCATACTTACTCCTTGTGGGTTGATTTCTAATATTTTATCCATTATATCACTTTTTAACCAATATTTCAACAGAATTAAAGCCCAACAACAAATATTTTTCGCTGGTGTGTGGGGTATAATATTATAAAAAGGTTGCGAGGTGATGATATGGATGAGAAAGACGTTGCTTTAAGGCTTGCTCGGTTACGCGAAAAGAAGGGCGTTTCTGCTCGTGATATGAGTTTGTCAATCGGTCAGAATCCGGGTTATATAAATAACATCGAAACAGGCAAATCAAAGCCTTCTTTGGAGGGAATCTTCTTTATTTGCGAGTATTTGGGAATAACTCCAAGTGAATTCTTTGATCTGGACTCCGCTAATCCGTCCAAGGCTAACGAATTGTTTGAAATAGCAAAGCACTTATCAAGTGAACAGTTGGACAACCTGATTTCTTTGGCAAAAGGCTTACAAAAGTAATAAAAACATCCCCTTGAACAGTTCGAAATTAACTGCCAAGGGGATTTTTGATTGGTGTAATTATTTATTTACGGCATCCTTTAATGGCTTACCCGGCTTAAATACGGGTATTTTGCACGCGGCAATCTTAACTGCCTCGCCTGTTTTGGGGTTGTGTCCTGTACGTTCCGCACGTTCACGAACCTCAAAGGCTCCGAAGCCGAGAAGCTGAACACTTTCACCGTTTGTCATAGCGGTAGTGATCGCATCAAGTGTCGCTTTGATAACAGCCTCGGCGTCTTTTTTTGAAACGCCTGCATTGGCAGCAACTACATTGATCAAATCAGTCTTGTTCATAGTAAGATCTCCTTTCAGATTTGGTATAAATATTATAGCACATTTTATCGGATTTTTCAAGCAGATACGTCCGACTCTATTTCGCCGCGCTTTTCCTTAAGCTCGGCAATTTTCTTTTTCCAAGCCTTTTGGCTTTCCTCAGCCCGTTTCCGCTCCGCAGCTTGTTGTTCCGGAGTAAGGGCTTCAAACTCCCATTGAGCTTGGTCCGTGCGAAGATCTCCTCTCATTTTTTCGAGAATAGAGAGCGTTAGTTCGTTGACCGTCTTTTCGTGGTCCTCAAGCGCAGCCTTTCCTTTACGGAAGAGTTCAAGGTAACGGTCATATTGTGCCTCGGTTATAAACTCCCAGCCATATGCCTCCTGAATCTCATACTCGCTTCGATAGCCCATAACTTCCTCAAATTCTGCATTGCGGGCAGCTTCCTCACGTTTGACTGCTTTTTTGTATTTGTCGATCAGTCTGTCAAGCTCTTTTACGATTTTGCCACACGCTTTTGCCTCTGTTAAGTAACCGTTCGCTTCGGGGGTTGTATATGTTCTCATTTACTTATCCCTCTCGCTCAAGCGGTTTAGGTGATAATGCGTCAGCCGTCAGCCTTGAGCCAAGTCGAAAGCCGTATTTGAACGCCTGAATAATGAACTTTGAATTGAGATCATCCATACACTCGTGGTATTTTTCATATACCTCTTTCTGTTCAGTGCTTAAAGTTTTCTCAAAACTCTCTTCATGCCGCGATATAAGCTCGGCAAGCTCTTTCATTTCGGGAGTGTTCACTTTGCATTGAGAATATGGGGTAATATTGCCATACCATAATTCATCTAATATGTTTCTCATTTTAATCCTTTCCTTATCTTCTCGGACACCAGGGCGGTGATGTGCGTGCATAACGCCCATCAATATGAAGTCCACCTGTTTCCTTATGCTTTGATAATATTTTTCTGTGTGTGCAGGTGTGTCTTATTCCACGTTTTCCTTCTTGCAGCTTGTGACAATACTTACATTCGTTGCAATGGGGGATAGGCTTATCGGGAGGTCGCTTAAGAAGGATAGGGTATTCACATATCAATTTATCCTTCCATACTGCCTTAATATTGTCATTGCTTTTCATAAACAACGGAACATCACCGATCTTGCTTATGAATTGCTGAATGTGTTCTTTGTCGGCTATATTTCGCTTGCTCGGAAGCAGAGGTTGGCAACCAATGATTATCCACTCAGAGTGTGGAAGCTCATCGGGAATCACATACCGTTCTATCGGTTCTATCCAAATAAACGTGTGATAGCCCTCTCGGCAAAATACTTCTTGGTTGCAGTCAATTCTACTGCCGTACCAAAAGTTGTCCCCTGTTGGCAGCAGCTCTTGCTCGGCAAGCTCGGTATAGCGTTCAGGATTACACGTCATAAATAGGTAATTGTGCCAGGACGCTTTTTTACATGCCTCAAACACCTCTGTTATCCATTCCGTTGGAACAGATGCGTCAAACATATCTCCGATACTTCCGACAAAAATATTGGCGGGCTTTTGCTTATATGAAATCATACCAAGCCTGTATCGGTGAAACGTGGGATCAAAGCCTGCGGGAAACAATGACACAGTACCTCTTTCGGAATGGAAGGGCTTCTCAAGAACAAACAATCTGTTTTTCAGATCCTTTTGAATATCAGGACTTCCAATATTTATCCGTATCGAGCCGGACAATCTCTTTGCAATTTTATGTGCAAAGCAGTCGTTGCATTTTTTCTTGCAGCCCGTTATCGGATTCCACGAAAAATCACACCAAGGAATACCACTCTTATTCATCATTTGGGATTCACCTCTTTGTTCTTTTCAGCCTCTTCCTTAAGACACTTTCCATTCTGCATACAGATAGGAAAGTCACGTGCAGAAAGGTCTTTGCCACGGATATCCATTCCGTAGCTGCATAGTGCAAAGCCTCTGCCAAACGGACAGAGAGCGTGAATGCAGGTGTCCCATTTGTGTTGCTTATTGATCTTAGCCATTCTGCACCTCCGTTATTTTATGGAGATATTCTTGGCTCGCCCACATAGTTCCTCCGATCCTTGCAAGATAATCAAAAAAATTATTACCCGTATGGTCGGAAATTGATTTGCGAAACCTTACGTTAGCAATTGGACGATTATCGTGCTTTTGAAGCTTCAGCTCTAAAATCTCGACGATTGCGGAGCAAAGACCGCCCTCTCGCGTTACAAACTCGTAGGTAACTACGTCGCCTACTTTTAATTCATTCGTATTCATTTTCATTCCTTTCTTTACGCTATATTTTGCTCTCCCCAACGTATGTGGAGCTTTCCTTCGCTGTCCGCCTCGCGCCTCATCAGAAGCGAGAGCAGATTGTAGTCAACGCCGAACTTCTCGTAGATCTCGTCAAGGTCTGCATCCTGTCCCTTCATAAAGAGATTAAGCTTTTCCTTTGCCATAACCATCTGCATAAGATTGGATTCAATGCTTCCGGCATAGGTGACGAAATAGATGTCTTTCCATTCGGTAGAGGTATATCGCACGAAGCGCATATAGAACTGACTCATACGAGAATTGTTGTAGTGGAGTTCGGGAATGACGATCTTGTTGACGTACTCGAAGTTGACACTGCTCGGCAAGCTCTGCTGTGTGCAAAGCAGAATTCCGTTTCCGCTCTCCTTGAGAGTTTTGCGGAGCGCTCTGCGCTTGGCAAAGGTGGTATTGCCGCCCGTAACAACGAATAAGGGTCTGTCGGGAAACGCTTCCTCGATTGCTTTTCGGTATTCATCAAGCACGGGAATATGCCGCACGCCGATAGCCACGATCTCATCGTCCCATTCTTCTACCATAGAAAGTACCTTTTGGATCTTCACGGGAGTATCGCCTGCGTATTCGCTCATAGAGCTTGGTGCCGCGCTGATACGAAGAAGCGTGAGGATCTGTTGCATCAGAATCATCATAGAGTCCTTTCGGGAATTGCCGGTGGACTGAAAATAGTTCCAACGCATTTCATAGAATTTCTCAATGGCTTGCTGATACACAGCTTTCTCCGCTTCACTGAATTTGACGGGTACTTGATGGATACGCCGTATGTCCTTGCCCGTAATTTCCTCAAAGGTTCTCGTTATGACGGTCTTGCCAAGTATCTCGCTTAGAACGTCGGCATTGTAGATGTCTTGTGTTCGTTGCCCAACACCGAAAACGGTTATCTTTTCAGGCAAGTGAGAAGCGGAAAACAAGGAATACCCTCGCTTGTATGCGGGAATCGGCATACCGAAATAATCATTTTCCTCAGAATTCAAATCTCCGGTTTCCTTATCCCTCTTGTATATGCGGTCGCACCAAGAGATCATATTGTAGGAATTGTTGTAGAGCAGTTCCATCTGCGGAGCAAACTCAGAGATATTGTTTCGTGTACTCGTTCCTGTTTCCAACAGCTTATATTTTACGCGGCGGAAGCAATCAAGGCACGCCTTGGTCGTCGCTCCCGATGCGTTGGATATCTCGTCGCTCTCATCAAATATTAGCTGAAGCTTTTCGTTGTGTATGCGTACCCAACGCTTGATCTGCTTTTGGTACTTTCTCAAAGCATTCAATGTGATGATTACGAAATCGCCCTTTTGGATACGGTCAAAGTCGGAAAGCTCTTCAACGAACACGTAGGAAAGCCCGTAATTCTTCAAAACGATATCCCAATTGTTACGGATGGAGATTGCCGAGGATATCACCCAAGTGTGATGCACGTTCTGATATTGCATACGGTAGAGACCAACGGCAATTCCGGCAAGCGTCTTACCGCAGCCCTGCTCCCATTGAAGCAGTCCGTATCGCTTTTGAAGCATCAGATTGATATCCTTCTTTTGCTTTTCGTTAAGGTGTATTTCTTCCTCGTTCTCCGAATCCCATATGGTAAATTCGTCAAGAGCGCGAGAGATGTTTTCATCAAGCGCCATATCCGAGAACTGCTGATTCTGTATCGCATATTCACGCTGCTTTCTTTCAATCAGCTTGGAGTATGGCGTAAATCCGTTATCTCCGTCCGAGGAGGCTAAAAGATACATCGGCACGGGCTTTTTCATTTGGTCGCTGATCTGACGGCTTGAAGCATAGGAATATCCCTTATAAACGAAATCATAATCTCGCTTTACAAGTGCGATCCTGTCCTCCGGCGGTCGCTCATTTTGCTTTTTGAGCACCTTTTTGAGATAGGAAAGCACCTTTGCCTCGGTCAACCTCACACGGCACCATTCAGCATATGGCATACTTTCGGGCTGCTTCTCGGTATAGAAGCGGTGAACGTATGCGCAGCAGCGAGAATGCTCCGAGGAAATGCGAGGATGCACCCTTATCTGATAGAGCATTTTGTCCACTTGATACGCAAAGCTTGCCGACGTCTCCTTGTTTTGCGCCGTTGCCTTCAGAATGTCCATTCTGCTATCCGAAAGTGCCTTCTTAGCCTCGTTTATTCGCTCTGTAAGCTCATAAGTAATAGAGGTGGGGCAGTCGGCGCTGTACGGCATAGAAACGTCTTCAGCGTCATTTCTTTTCTGCCAGAATTGAAGCTTTGTGGGAAACGACTGCACACCCATAGGGCTAAAGGCGTTTTCGGGTAAAGAAAACTGACCGAGAAAGCGGAATTTAGCGTTCATATCCGCAATTACGTTGCCATCAATAAAATCGTCCGAAAGGAACGAGCTCGGAACAACGATTGCCATAATACCGCAGGGCTTTAGCAGCTCGTGTGCCTTGATACAGTAATAAAGCTGGGACTTAATTTCCTTGCTGCCTTCGATCCACCATTTCAGATTAAAGGGTGGATTGCCGAGCACATAATCAAAGAGGATACCCGGCTGATACAGTCGGATATCCTGATTAACGATATTGGCATCGGGATATAGGTAACGAGCGACCTTATAGGCTTTATTGTCCAACTCACAGCCGTACAGATTATTTTCCGTAGGCATAAAATTGAAGAAGTTGCCTATACCGCAGGTCAAATCTGCGATAAGATCACCTTTTCCCATACCGATACACTTGGCTACCATTTGACATATACTCGGTGGCGTGAAGAATTGTCCGTTCTCGATCTCTTTCTTAGCGTCACTATAATCGGAATAGCTGTCGTAGTCCGAACGCTGTAAACCGTGGAGTCCGCCATCCCCCGTGTAAGCATTGTAGATATCCTCACGGGAAACTCCTGATGCTTCTGCCAGATCGGCATCTATCAAGTATAGGATCTTGTCATTCAGCTCGCGGCGCCTATCCTGCGGAATGCGTTCGTCTCGGGCAATATACTTCACAATATATCACCTCCTACGCTACAAGTCCGAGGTACTGCTCGGCGAATTGATGGGCAATCTCCTTGCTTGCGAACTTGACGTCTACACGGTGATTCTTAAACATACGGATCTTTTTGAGCTTCTCATAGTCAAACTCATACGAGGATGAGCATTTGTCGTCATAGCTCACAAGAAACGCAATATCCTTGGGAAGATAACCAAGCTGTCTTGTTTCAAAGTGGGCAAGACCACGAAGAACGTCTCTCATACCGTCATTGAATTTCCATACACAACGGCTCAACCAGGAGTCATAGCTGCAAGCATAGCCTGTGAACTGTATCGTGTCATTTCTGACCTCAAACTCAGCTTTGCTATGATATAGATTCCACGCAAATTTGTGGCACTTTTCCTTTAGCTCGTCAAGTGCGCGTTGCTCAAACGTGCGTCCTCCGAGCTGAACGAATATCTGCTCCACCACGTCCTCATAGCGCAAGATGAAATCACGCATCTTTTCGTGATACTCCTTTGTGCGGCTCTTTTCCCAGTCATACTTGGGTGACTCGGGCAGTAATGCCTTCTTTGCTGCCTCAACACTTACGGAAACGTGGTATTTATCGTTGAAATACGTAACGAGCGAAGTAATGAACAGCTCCGGTAACAGCTCGATCTTATTGCTCAAGCTACTCGTGGAAAGCCCCTCAACTTTAATGTACCGATCCTTTGTATATTCACTGCCGGATATTTGCTCCATAACAGCCATTTGAGCATCGTAGATAGTTTTCCACTGCTTTTTAATTGATATGAGGGCATCTCTTGCCTCAAGGTATGCCTTTTGATGTTTCTGACAAAACTCACGATCCGCTTCTGAAATACGGGTATCGGGTTTGATTTCTATCGCTGATAACTTATCAAGTAAACTCATTTCTTTTCCTCCTACATCGCATAGTTATAAAACTCGGCAAGTATTTCGTCCGTGGGCATTTTTCGCATCTTTTTCCAGCGCTGCGCGACGTAATCCGAAAGCTCACCAAGCGGTGTTCTGTTGCTATCTTCAACGTAACAGGTGTGAACTAAGTTTGTGTACTCCCTCAGCCCTTTGAGTCCATATTTCTTTGGAATATCGTTGTAGATACCCGTGTGGAATATGTAAGCCTGAGAACCGTAGTCAAACAGGTAAACCTTGCCTCGGTAGCTTACGCTGATCTTAAAATCGTTTTCATTCTTTTTCAAAATATCATCTCCTTTGCTTGGCACAGTCGCTTTGGCGGCTGTGCCTTGGATTTTACTTATAAACCTTTGTGTAGAGTTCTTCGTTGCTGAGAAAATACACTCCCGTTTCGCCGACCAAGGTTCTGTCGATTTCAAAGGGCAATTCAACAGCAATAAGCTTTCGTGCCAAGGTGTCGTTTAACCCGTTTCCCATACCGTCTATATCAACGGGATGGTTTTCTTGGTCGTATTCGTCTCCGTTGGCAGCCTCGATCAGCAGCTTGATTTCTTGCTCCGTGTAATCGTCGGTCCTCACGTCCCAATAATCACCGTCTTGAAACGGCACGGGGCGTATATTTCGTCCGATCAGAGCCTCTATGCGATATTCAAGCAGTTCCTTAAGCTGAAACCAATCCAGAAATACGCTGTTTCTTATTTGCCAAGGGGCTGTTTTACTCATAGCAGTTTTCCTTTCTATGCACATTTAGCCAACGGTATTGGCAACGGTGCAAATGTGGTTTGCGGCACGAACGCCACCTTATATACAGAGTTCATTGTTTCAAAGTGAGCAAAATCTTCACTCACTTCAATAATATCTACCACACGAGAGGTATAAATAAAGTCACCGCCGTAGGCAATGATCGCTCTTGAACCCTCTCTGAGTGGAAATACGACTTGTCCGGTGATAGATATTGTCTTTTTCATTCTGTTTAACCTCCAATCCCTCTACATACTAACCGTAGAGAGTTTTTATTATCGTTGGGTAAGCATCGAGCAAGATCGAATTGATTTGGCGAAACGTCAGATGCTCTGCCTTTGCAATTTCGTGCATTCGCTTGCCGTCCACCTTCATACGTATGATACGCATCTCGCGTTCCGGTAAAGCCGTAGCCAAGTCGTGCAGCAGAAGCTCCATTTCAAACTCTTCCATCATGTTGCTTTGATAGCAAACGATATCTTCCCATAACAGACCGTCCTCACTCCCAACAGGTTCGTCAAGACTGATAACGTGTGCATTTCTTTTTTCGCTGTTCAGATAGGAATAGTAGTTTGACAGAGAGCTTTGCATACGTTTCCACGCAAGAGTTGAAAACTTGTAATTGTGGAGACGCGGACAATCGCAAAATTCCTGCACGGCACGAAGATAACCGAAAATGATCACGTCGTAAAAAACGGTTTCGGGCAGCTTCTTTTTGTTCAGAAAGGCATACACCAAATCGTGATTTTCTTCTGCAAACTGTTGATGCTTTTTCGTTAATGGGCGTATATCCATATTCCTTTCCTCCAAACTGAAAAAAGGGATACCGTTTGCCAAGCGGCTAACGGTATCCCTGATTTCTTATGCTATGTAGGTCTTACAAAGCATTATCTTTTAGAGAGGCAGTTCATCTTTATCTCCGTCAATGACATCATTGCTGGAAATCTCAAAATGATTGCCATTCTCTCGTGTCTGATAGGTAGAGTCCTCATAAAGCGGCTCTGCATCCGAACGGCTCATCGCATCAGCGGCACGTGCCTGAAGCATTCCCTTGATCTGCTCACGGAAGCCGGTAGCATACGCCTTGACCTTTGCAAGCTCCTCGCCTGTAAAATCACAGACCTTCTTGAAGGTTGCCACGCTGTAAGTGTTAGCACCCTCAATTCTCTTAAGTCCGATCTGTACTACGCTGGCGTAAGTAGGACGGCGGCGCGTTACAAAGCAGGCATTGATGAAGTCGGAATAAGGACGAAGGCTTGTGGGAGGAAGTGCGAGAAGAATCGGCATATATTCGCCATCACGGAGAATATACAAGTGACGCATATTCTTGCACGCCTTACCCTTGGCTTGATTGCCCTTGCTGTCCGTTGCGGTTCCGTACTGATTCAGCTCACAAAGAGCGCAAGAGCCTCCGGGAGTTCCGCAGCCGATCTTGCCGTCAACAGACGAGCAAAGAGGGGTGACGGAATCATCGTACTCAGATCCTTCGGGCCAATATGCACCGGTCTGATGAGAGTGCAAAATAACACCCTCGATATACTTGGTGTAATCGGGGTTCTCGGGATCGTCGCCGGGAATCTCAAACTGCAAAGCACCGCCCGCAGGGATCTTTACTCGCTGAAAGCTGAGCTGCAATCCGTCATAGTCATCGGCAAGCTCTTCGCTTGTGAATTCACCCTCAAGCATTTCGGGAAGCATAAAGTTCTTCTTTTCTACCATTGCGTTTTCATTGTTGTTATACATATTCTTATTACTCCTTGTTAATTAAAAATTTTGTGTGTAGTCAGCGTTAAGCTGCTAATTGATTCATTCTTTCCCATTGGTTAGTGGGCATTGTCAGCATTCGATAGCTGATCTCCTCAAGGTCAGTTGCGCGTTCATAGCTTTCGCTGTCAGCGCTTTGCCTTGTTACCGCGTTTGCAAGACCAAACCGAGTCATATCCTCGCTCTCAATCAGGTGCTGCAATACGCCTTCCTGTTCTGTGTCCGTGATGCCGAAAGCATCTGCGGCTGCATTTACTACCTGCGGGACATTATCTTGATTGATTTGAGCCTCCATTGCTTCCTGCATTGTATTTACAGTCTGCTCGAAGCTCTCTTCATCAAGTGCCTCTCTGACAGAACCTCGAATCCTTTCAAGGAAAGCGTTATCGTCTGCCATAAGGAATTGTTCGGGACGAAGTAGAAAATGCTCACTGGTTCTGTAGGTCGGTCCCATATGTGTGCGTTTGACCTTTCCCATATCCGAAATCATACCGAAGTTCAATTCCGGACAATAAATCATCGGGGATACGTAAAACGTGCCGAGACCTGTTTCGCTATTGCATATAACGATGCCTGCTTGAACGGTTTTCCCGGGGGAAAGCTCACGAGTCATATTCGGATTTACCGCCTTAATATACAGATGATTATCTGTAATTTGGTTACTCACAAAATTGACGTCGGGTATCTCTCCCATAACAGGCATAACCGCGCAGACAACCTCGTGATTGTCAATGCGAAGATAACGATTGCTCAAAAACGCTCGAACCTTGCCCTCCATCACACGAAGCATACGCTGTTCGGGATTCCTTGAAAACCAGTGGTTGACGTTCTGTGTTAAAAGTGTCTGTCCTTCCTCAAGCATTCTGTTATAATACTTGATAGGGATGCTGAGTCTGGCGCTGATCTGCCTATGGGCATTCTCGGAAATGGCGAGAGGTTCAAGTCGGTCAGACATATTCTCATCCATTACACGAAGGTACAGCTCCGAATCAAAGGCTTCCATTAAAAGGCTGTTACTGTTTACCACATAGTCCTCTTTGATTTCATTTTGGCGCATTATTTCGGCTGCCAATTCTTCGATTGCAAGGCCCGCCTTCATCTGACATCACTCCTTTCCGTAGTTCTCGCGGCTTTACCATGAGAGCACCATAGAATCTTCCGTGATGTCGGTGGCGAGTCCTTCGCTCTGAAACACCTTGGAAAGACGTGTCCAATACATTTTATCGGGCATACTCTCAAGGGTGGCTTGCTTTACCTTACAGTCCGCTTGCTCGATAAGGACCTCTCCGTTTGCAGTTATTGTCAGACTGCTGTGACCGCGTGAGTTCAGATCGGTGATGAGGTTTTCAAGGACAACTCGACCTTTTTTCTCATACCAAATCTGCGGGTCAACGGGGTTCTGCGGAGTAGGCTTGGGATTATCTTCTGCGGTTGGAGCTTTTCTCTGGATCTCGGTCATAGGAACGATTTTAAGCATTTCACATTTGATCTCGGCATTTTTGTTTACCGTTACATCTGCATAGTTAAAATCTGCAACTCCATAAACCTGGATTCGTCCTGTTCCGCCTTGAGATACAATGTCTTCGGGATAGTCCTCACGCCACTCCCAAGTTGCATCGGGATACGCCGATTTGAGATACGCTGAAATGCGATGATTAACGTGACGAAGCAGCACGATACCCGTAGTTTCGGGATTGCTGTTGTCTTGCATCAAGCGTTCCTCTTCTTCATACATCTCGCGGATCTCACGAGCTTCCTGTTCTGCGAGCTTTTGATCGATATACGGTACAAGGAATTTTACCGTTGCCCAAATCGCCCATACAATAAATGCGGTAGCGTTGAGCCAAAGCTGTGCATCGCCTCTGACAAATGCCGTTATACCCAGCACTGCTACGATGAGGACGGACACACCGTTCCATAAGGTTTGCTTCTTTTTCATTCTTTTTTGTTCATCCTTTCTGTTTTTGATTTGAAAACAAAAAAAGAGGAACTGCCGACGTTTTCTTCCTTTGAAAAACATCTAACAGTTCCTCTTTGTCGCCGAATTATTTCGGCATGGGTTCTTTGTCTCCGTCAATTTCGATTACCTCGTGTGGCATCACCATTTCGGGAGGTGCTTTGTCCAAAGACTTCCGTTCCTTGGACGCTCCGATAGGAATGGACCCCCAATCCTTGAGCATGATCTTCATTCGTTTTCCGACACCTTTTCCGTCACGCTTTCCGTAGGTTTCTACTTCGAGCTTTCCGTAAAGCTGTATGTGGCTTCCTTTACCGATACCTGCGTTAACTATACCAAGTGCATTCTCGGCAAAAGCGCATACGTGAAAATACTGTGCTCGTTGCTTTTCTCCATTGCCGATGTACTCAACAAATTCGAAACGAACATAGGGGTGATTTCTTGCAGAGGTCTTGAGTTCAATGTCTGAAATAACCTGACCATCTACACTGATTTGCGCCATACTACTCCTTTCTGCCTGCCGGCTAAAATATCTATATAAAAAAGTGCCGACAAAACAGTTTTATCCCATAAGGGCAAAAACCGTAATACTCGGCACTTTGAATACAAACTTAACAACGTGTGCAATGTGAGCTGTTTTCTCACGAAAAGTCCTATCGGACAAGCACAAAATATCAATTACAGTAGTATTATACCACGATATATTGATTTTGTCAAGTCTATTTTCACAATATATAGTATTTTATCTGTGATTTAACTATAAACTTTTAATACCACAATAAAACCATTCACAATCATCGTTTTAGTAATTTGAGGTATTTTATTTTAGTGATTTGAGGTTGTTTGTTTAAGCAATTTGATATTATTCAACTTGCTCCGAATCAAAAGCTTCTACCGCTTCGTACCCAAGAAAACAATCCGATGCAAGTGCCGTATCAAAATACTCGTTTCCGAGAGTAACTCTCGTTGTTTTCTTGAAATAGAAGCGATATCTGTCGCCAATCTTGATTTTAGACTGCTTATCGAGGAGCAGCGTGGACTCGTTTGCCTCGTCGTCCATTATCTTGATCTTGCGGTATCTGCCAAGCATTTTGGGAACAATGCCCACACAAGTGCCCTCGACGACCTCATACTCGTTTTTAGCAATAAGTCGGTAGATGGAAAACGCCTTATATGCACTAAAACCAAATACACCAAGACTTAAGAATAACATTATGGTATCCTTTGAGAACACGCATAGCGCAATACCGACAAGTAAGCACCCAATTCCCACAAGCCCCGTCAAAAGAATCTTTTTCTTCAGAGGTGCCGGTGCAGCTTTCCATTTTTCCATATCAAGCCCTCTCAAACACGATGTTTTGCCTCAGATACAGATTGGCTACGTCGGTCAGAACAGGACGGCAAGCAGATAAGCTTCTTACCGCATAGGCAATGTTATCGCTGGTCGTATCCTCATCGTCATAAATCGTATCAAGGATTTCTTCATCATTTGCAAAATTGATTTTGTTTTTCTCGACACACTTGATGATCTCCGCAGTTGAAAACCTTGCTTGCTTTGCAAGTCGCATTACCTTTTTCTCGCCCTCGCTGCGCTTATCACTGAACAAGATCTTTCGTGTAACAGAGAAAGGAACACCCTTTATGAAGGTAAGCTTGATAAAGGAGAAAAAGCGGAGAAAAATATTCTCGGAGATCGGCACAACGTAAAGTGAGGAAATAAGGTCGTAAAGTGCATCTGCACCCGTCTCACCACAGCCTTCGGCAATAAGACCGCGCTGTACCAAGTAATATTGGCAAGCTTCTACGCTTCGGTGATAATCAATTCCGAGTTCTTTGGTTTTCTTGTCATACAGCGCCTTGATCTCATCCTCCGAAAGAATACGCCAATTAAGAATCGTCCAAAGAACCATTTCCTGCATATTCAAAACGTACTCTTGATTTCCAAGAGAGACGTAGGGATAGGTCCTGCCGCCCGAACCGTGCCTCTGTTTCAAAATTCCTGTTGCGGTATAAAGTTTTTTCATCATTGTTTTGTTTCCTTTTCTATATTTTTTATTTTCTCCTCTCACTATATAAATAGCATCAAGAGGTATCAAATTCTTCAACTGTTTTCATTTTTTGTTTATGCAAGGACGCAAGCCTTTTTATATACTTCGTTACACGCCTCGATCAGCCTATCACACATATATTCGCTGAACATCGCAATATGTGCTTGGCTCTCGTTAAGGCAAAACGTCGCTTGCATCCACTTGTAAGCCTCCCATTTGGTCATAAGTCCGCTTTGCCACATTCGGTCGAAAACCTTGTGAGCTTGAATTCGTTTGTTTCTGAGGTCACCGTTTGCAAGAGTGCCCATCGGCTTTCGTGACTCCTTGTGAGCTCCGACGTAAGCATCGCATTTGGGATACCTGTCGCATACGAACAAGAAACCGTCACTATGTAAAGTGTTTTCTTTATAGACTACGCTTGCCGGGCGAATCTTCGCTTCAGCTCCGCAATAGGGGCAATATACTTTTTTGTTGTTCTTTTTCATTTGTGTCTTTTTACACCTCCGTTTTATCTTTTTTTATTTGCTCTTGATACATGCTGCAAACTCCGCACTCATCCTTACTCTCTGTATTCCAATCCAACCACCGAGCATATATAGCTCCAAAAGCGTGATAGCTCATACTGCCAATGCACTCATCTTTTTCAGGAAGCACACCGGTCATTTCATAAAACTTTTTGATTGGGAAGAGGATGGGGTGAGCATCGCGGTCTGCAACCATCATATACTCGATACCGTGTTGACACTTGATATAGATGCAATTACGATGATTGCCTTGCACAAGCGTCATAAAGGAGTAAAGCTCCTGTATATCCTGCTTTTTGAAGTCCCGAGAGGTTTCATCTTTCGGTCTCACTATCATTATACTATTTTTCAAATCAGATCCCCCTTTGCAAATTTTTCGAATATTTTTACTTGGACTTTGAAACTTGGAAAATACACATTGTAACAACGCCTACAATGCCGCCAATCCAAAGACCTATAAAGAACCAAAGTGCTGCCATATTAACTCCTTTCGTGAAAAAATCGGAGCACTACTCAAAAGGTAATGCTCCGATAGTTTGAATTAAAGATTCTGCTTGATAATACGGGTAATAATGCCGACCGCAACGCCTTTTTCCTCGTCGATGTGCGTTACGGCAAAGCTGACGTCATCCTTCTTGCCGGGCATTCGTCTGTCGTAACACGAATGAGCAACGGCATTCACTCCGTTTGTCAGACGGACATAGACAACGCCCTTGTGAACGTCGGTGACCTTTCCGGCATATTTGCTTTGGATACGGCATTGGCTGAGGTTGGTCCGCTTGTTATTGTCGCTGACGCTCTTTACGTCCGCTTTGATAGAGAGCTCCTCAACATTATCCCTCTTAACCGAAAGAATACGGACAACGATCTGGTCACCAACAG
The DNA here is from genome assembly GCA_045633625.1 of Eubacteriales bacterium. Classification (GTDB taxonomy): domain Bacteria; phylum Bacillota; class Clostridia; order Oscillospirales; family CAG-272; genus HGM12713. Next base: position 50,320 of record JAZQYP010000025.1, on the reverse strand, counting down.
AATATCGGTCGTGAGCGTCGCCTATCCAATCCCAAGAAAGATCTCTCGCCATAATGGAGCATTCCACGCCGAACGCTTCAATACGAATTGCTTTTTCGGCAACCGCAATAACGCGCGCCTGGACAATGCGGCCGTCATAAATTTTATATGTACCGCTATTGTCTGTTTCCATATAAAAGGTTTGACGCTTCTTGAGCATAGCTTCGCGGCGGCTTGCCACAACGCTTCGTGTCTTGGAGTCGATTCCTTTTACAAGAAAATCGATTTCAGCGCCGAGCATATTGCTTACAAGCTTGTGGTGTCGCACAACAAGATCCTTGTAGTCGTCTCCCGATACGTTGTTCGGAAAGTTGACCACCATTTCTCTAAGAGGAATAATGATACGGTAGCCCTTGTATTCAACAATAGCTACTGTCTTTCCGTTGTCGGTCTGCTCAATACCGCCGAGCATACCTGTCAGGATCCTTCGTGTACGGTAGGCATTGCGAATCTCATGCCAAGCTATTTCAGCAAGCTGTTCCTCCGTTTCCACATCACCGTCCACGTCAATCGTTAAGATAGGAGCCTCCTTTGGCACACGCTTTCTTTTGGGTGTCGGTTCTTCTTCCATTTCGGCTTCAGATACTTCGGGTACCTCCGCTGCCTCTGCCTCGATCTTCTTTTTTGTTGCACGCTTCTTTTTGGGTGCAATGGGTTCTTCAAGTGCAGCCGTGCTTTCATCAGCGGATACGGTCTTTTCTTCGGATACATCAATAATCTCCTCCATTTCCGTGTTGTTCTCAACGGCTTCGCTTGAAATCATAGTTTCTTCATTTTTCTTTTTTGCCATAAAATATTCCTCCTTTATATGGTTTAATTAAAAATTCGACACGATTTTGCAAATTTTATATTTTTGCTTTACATAAAACCATTGACAAATCAAAAAATATATGATATAATTTAACAAATTACAGAAAGGTGGTTTTGTTATGATAAAGAGAACAAAATATTTGGACAAAATCGTTCCGTTCATTGATAAGCCTTTGATTAAGGCTTTGGTAGGTGTCAGACGTAGCGGTAAAACCGTATTGTTGACACAACTCAAAGAGTATTTGCTTGAAAACGGTGTCGCTGAAAATCAAATCCTGTATATCAATTTCGAATCCTATGCATACAAAAAATATCTCAACGGTGAGGTCTTGTATCAATATGTAATGGATAAAGCCTCAAGCACTGAGGGTCGAAAAATCTATCTGTTCTTTGATGAAATACAGGATGTTTCAGAATGGGAAAAGGTTTTAGCTTCGTTCCTTGTTGATATCAATTGCGATATTTATATCACCGGCTCCAACTCCAAGCTGCTATCGGGTGAACTCGCAACACATATCGCCGGACGACACGTACACTTCGACATCTATCCTTTTACTTTAGCCGAGATCAAGGCATACGCAAAAGAATTGAATAGAACTCTTACAGATGAAGAATTGTTTGACGAATATCTTGAATTCGGCGGACTTCCTCAGTGCTGCTCACTTCCCGAAAAGCAATCAAAGCAAACTTATCTGGAAGATATCTTTAATACTATCGTTGTCAACGATATTGTGGAGAGAAACAAAATCAGTGACATCGATCTGTTAAAGCGTCTTATCGTATTTTTGCTTGATAATATCGGCAATCCATTTTCCGCCAATTCAATTTGTAAGGCATTGAAGAACGAGGGAATCCAAACAACTGTTAATACCGTTGTTTCTTATATTGCTTATATCCTGAAAGCACTTGTAATTTGCTCCGTCAAGCGTTACGACACCAAGGGAAAGGCATTGCTTTCGACTAACGAAAAATATTACAGTGTCGATTTGGGAATCCGTAATCACATCAAAAGCAGCGAACAGATTGATTTCAGCAAGCTATTTGAGAACGTGGTTTATCTTGAAATGCTCTCCCGTGGGTATGAAATCAACGTAGGTAAGGTTGGCGAATACGAAATCGATTTTATTTGTTACAACCGAGACAAAGAAAAAATCTATATCCAGGTTGCTTACCTACTGTCCGATGAATCTACTATCGAAAGAGAATTTCGTCCGTTTTCGTATATTCAAGACAATTATCCCAAGTACGTCATTTCTGCCGACAAATTTGATTTTTCACGCAACGGCATCAAGCATTACAACATTATAGATTTTTTGTTGAACACCTGATTTTAGGGCTACGGGCTTTCCGTAGCCCTTTCTAATCTGACATTACCGAGTCCTTCCCGGTCGGGACTACTTTTTTCTTTTCCTTTTTTGGCGGTTGTTCTTGTGTTTCTTTTTCTGTGGTTTTAGGACGCTTGACCCATTCGGGTATGTGTTCAGATGCCTTACACATAACCAATTTGTCTGCTTCGGGGTGACAGGTGTAATCGTATTTATCTACTTGGAGTACCTTTCTTCCTCGAATGATGATCAATGCTTGGTTGATGGGAAGGCGCAAAACTTCGTCCATCGTGAGCAGCTTTCGCTTTCCGACACCGCTTGTCTCCCTATATTCCGGTGTATAGTCGCTGACGCGCCAAGTACCAAGCTGCTTTGCCTTGCTCGTAACAGCGATAGAAACCTCGCCGGCTCGGTCGCTGATATATTTTGCGGTCAGCTCATCCACACATCCGAGGAAAAGCTGAATATCTGAATTGCCGAGTATTTCTTGCCATTGGTTGTACGGATAGCGGTTTTGAAGTCCTGCAAGATTCTGGAATACGCAGGACATTGAAATATTACGGGACCTGATTACCGATATTTTTCGGCTGAGGTCGGGAATGACACCGCAGGCGGTCAACTCTTCTCCAAGCACGTGAACGGGAACGGGAAGCTTACCGCCTTCGCAGTTTTTATCTGCGTACCTTACAAGCTTGATGAATACAAAGGATAAAAAGAGCGAGGATAAGAAGTCAAAGGTGCTGTCCTGATCGCTTGTGATGCAGTAGTATGCACACGGTTGCTTTCCCGGCAGCTCAAGGTCGATCTCGTCATAGGCTGTTATGCTCTTGACCTTACTGTTCTGAAATACCTGAAGGCGGGAGCCAAGCCCAATGATAACGCCTGTCCGCACCGTTTCGGACGCTTGCTTGAAAATTACATAAGGCGCTTTTGCGGGATGCGAAATGGGCAGCTTGTCAAATAAGGTGTTAAGTTCATTTTCTGAATTCAACGTCAGAAGCCTATATACCTCGCCAATGTTCTTCCTATCGGGAGGATAACCTTGTTCCACGTAGAGAACTAACGCCTTGAGCAGATTCATTTCTGCGTTATCCCAAAAATGATCGCCCCGTTCCGAGCCCGTGTTCTTGATAATGACATCGCAAAATAGCTGCGCCATAAGTTCGTCTCCCTCAATCTCGCACAAGCAGTTCCAAGAATCGGAACTTTCGGGTGATACCAAATTGAAGACCTTAACCACGTATCCCTTCGACCGTAGATACTCGCTTGTTTTCTCGTATAGCTCGGACTTTGGATCTGTTATGATAAGCGACTCTCCGCGTGCCGCACTTTGCAAAATGCGGTTGATGCAAAACGCTCTTGTTTTCATTGAGCCGCTGGCTCCGTAAACGGCAATATTGGCATTTAATCTTGTTTCCTTCGGAACACAAATTGCTTTGCCGTTTAACTTTCCGAGAATCGTGCCCGTGTGCTTTCGCACGTCGCCCACAACATCAAGCACCTCGGCTATTTCTTTTTCGGGCATAAAGCCCGCTGTACCGTAAGTACCTTTGTTGGAGTAGATGAGATTTCGGTTTCTGTCGTACTCTCCCTTGTCGCCAAAGCCCATACGCATAACCATAAATACGAGAAGTCCAAGCACGAGCACACATATCGCAATGCCGATGATTCCATACGGCATTGTAAACATAGCTCGAAAGCACTCGCCGATAGCGAATGTTGGCATTTGCGGAGAGGTGCCGTCTCCCATAACAGCTCCCGAATTTTGCCATTCGGTATAGTTACGGATAAACTGCGCTATATATCCACCGCCATAGAGCAAGGCAAATAACAATGGCGGTCCTACGCACAGTATTTTAATCAGTTTCTTGTTTATTTTCGAAAAACCTCCTTTTCACTTTTTCGTAGTCAATGGTTTTTAACGTAACACGCTCTCCGCAAAATCTGCCAAGCGTATCCGCTTGATAATCAAAGCACATAAGCACTCCGTGTCTTTCTTGTAGGTTGAGCATAGACGTAAACTTGCTGATTCGTCTGAGGTCGCAATCATACGCAAGAAGGACCGGCGTACCGTCCTCTAAAAGAGCATCGTGTTCAAACAGCAGTCGATTATTTGATGGATCAAGATGTCCTATCACAAGCTCGTCGAGTTCCTCTCGCAGCTCTGCATCACATAGAAATCTCAAAAGAAGCTCGCCTTTTTGGTCGTTGGTAACATAGTAAAAATTCTCATAGCTTCCATCCAAAATAAAATACTGCTTGTTACCGGAATTGGATAGTATTTCATAGGCAAGCTCCATTTTGTTTGCGAATATCATTCCGCGCACGTCATCGGGAGTATACTGATCGGGATAGCGTTCGCGGCATAGAATGTCGCTGACCTGTGCTTTGGTTCTCATCTCGCTTTTGTATGCCCATTTCATAAGGGAATCTCCCAAGTTATACGCAATGTAAGCTCGCGTATCCGTTAGCAGGACGCCGATAAATCGTGCGCCTTTAGCCCTCACAAATTCATTGCCGTAAGCAGTGACCTCTCTTGAAGGATAAAAGGAAGCTGTTTCGATTTCGTCAGCACCGTCCCAAGCTCTCAAAAAGGCTCTCGGGTGTTCGTCGGGGAAAACGGATATATCTGCATTTTTCATCGTGACGGTTGCCTCGGCTATTCGCCATAACCGTTCACGACGGAGGGGTTCGCTTTGTACGTGATTGGTATCTGCATACTTGGCAAGACAAGAGGAAAAACGAGAAGGATTACCGTCAAGCAAAAGTGCTTTTGCTTTTGCCGTCAGCCTGTGTCCGCGCATCTCATCACGGTAGTATGTACGGATAAGCTTCTGCTTTTTCAGATCGGTAAGCAGCCGTTCTTTGTATCTGTCTCCACCCGGCAGACGGGAGAGTTGATGGCTTGGTAATTCACCTAAAATGGCTATGAGCTGAAGCAGTTCATAAGCCATTGTCCGTTTGTCGGGGAGTTTGACGGGGTAAGGCATACGACACCTTCTTTCGTGGAAAGTTTACCGAGCAACACAGAGACTCGGTATTTTTGCGATATTTTAATGCGGCAAGAAGCCTTGTGCGACAATGGTTTTTGCGTATTTTCACGATGTAGAAGAATTTTTTTGAAAAAGCACTAAAAATCCGATATGGTTTTCAGGCTGTTTTTGCGCTCTTTCAACCACTCATCGAAGCGGTTTTTGTCCATGATCGTGATGCGGGTGCAATCCTTCTCACCAAGTTCCGTGGTATTATAGGCATCGCACAAAAGACCGCTATCGTCCTCCATAACAAAGGTTCCGATCACATCCAAAAACTGCTTGAGCTCAAGGTTGTCATAGTCTCGGATCCGTCTTGTAGGAAGCTCCTTGTTATACACGTGAGAGAAGCAAACAACACATTCCTTGAACCGAGGAAGAGTGTGCTTATCTGCGTATCCGCAAAGAGTAAAATAAATTGGATCTATAAGAAATTCCGTGCTTTGTTTTTGCTTTCGCTTGGGAAGTAAACAAGGCAAGGTGATCTCTAAAATGTCATTTTCACAGAAAATCTCAATGCCTTGGACAACGCCCGCCGAAGCCAAATACTCTTGCTTTTTTACGCTCGTAGAGCTATATACCAAATGCCGCAAACGGCAGGTTATCAGCTCGGCTCTGAGTGCAGCATCCGTGGATAACAACTCAAAATTTTCAAGATTGTTTTCCACATCACACCGTTCCATCGCACGAATTGTTGATGTAAGTTTTTCGATTTCTCTGAGTATTTCTTCCGAGCGTTGATTGATGATTTTTTTGTTCATAGTACCTCCTGTTCATTCTTTTTTGTAATACTGTACCGAGCCATCGTGGGGATTTACCGTACAGAAAACCGCGTCCTCAAGGGTGATATTTTCGATTGCATCCGCATCATCAACGATGAGGATCAGCTTGCCGTTTTGTCCTTCCTTGCGGGTAGAAAGGCTGTAAAGGATAACTGCTTCTTTGTCGGCAGAGAGGCAAATAATTTCATAGACCTCGCCATCCGCAAAGAATACGATCTTGGTGGGAAAGGTATCCGCACTGTGATACTCCAGCTTGTCGCCAAAGTCCGCAAGCACCCACAATGCTGTGAGCATTTCCGTATCGACCTGCATCTCTCGGTTGTCGCAGTAGACGTCTTTTTCGGCGTCATAGAATATACGTCCCTGCTTCACAAGATGGCGAAGAAGATTCTCCACCTTGTTGTCTTTGCCTCGGTATAATCTTGCAAGCTGTTTGCCACCCATACAATGATAGGTGGTGATATCCCGAAGTAGCGAGGCTGCCTCTCCACTATAAATTTGTTCTCTGGTTTTCATACGCAATATCTCCTTTTTTATGAAGGCACCGCCGTTTTCTGCTTCAAAATCTCCTGAAGCTCACGGCGGTCTGTTGTGATAAGATTCTTTTCAAGTTCACTACATTTAAACTCGACCGAAATGTTATTATTGTTTGTGCTGATAAGTCCGTTTCCTCGCTCGAAGTGAGTGATCTCCATAAGCTCGGCTTCTGATAGGCGGAGTATGGATTGTACTCGTTGCGCTTCCTCATCCTCAAGGTTAAGAACGATTTTTGTTTTGCAGTTGTTGATAATGCCTTTTCCGTACTTGCCGTCATCAAGAGCAAAGAAGTCGTTAAGATCCTGCGTTGCACATACGGCAGAGCCGCCGTAACCACGAATGATTTTGAAGATTTCAAGCACAAATTCTGCGGCAAGGTGATTTCCCGTGCCACCGATAAGCTGCCAACACTCGTCGATATAGATGGCTTTTTCAACCGTTCTGTTTTCCTTTGCCTTATCCCAAACGTAGTCAAGTGCCACGAACATACCTACGGGAAGTAGATCTCCGCTAAGCTCGGATATATCCAAGACCGTATATTTGTTTTCAAGGTTCACATTGGTCTGCTGAGAAAAGGTGCTTGCTGAGCCGTTTACCAAACGGTTGAGAATGTTGGCAAGACGCTTGGTTTGCTTATCTGTTGCAAGGGTTTCGTAAAGATCTCCAAGCACAGGCATCTTGCGGTATTCCTCCGGATTGTCGGGAGAAATAAGTGAGTCATTGTCGTGGGTAATTCCTTTTTCCTCATAAGTCTTAATGAGAGCATCGTCAAGTAATTGTTTTTCTTCGTGCGTCATATCGGGGATGAGCAGACTGAAAAAGATGTGCAATCGCTGGATCTTGGATGCCAATGCCGACTTTTCAATCACAACGCCGTCAAGCAATTCGTCAGCCGTTTTGTCCGACTTTCGTATTTCCATTACGTTGATGCAGTTTTTCGATGCAGGAGAGATCTGTATAAACTCGCCGCCGATATTCTGACAAGCACGATAAAATTCGTGTCCCTTCAACGGTGCTACAATAAACACTTGAATACCTTTTCGCCTCATACGGAGAGCCATCAGCTGCATAAGAAAGGTTTTTCCCGCACCTGATGTGCCGAGAATAGATATGTTGGCGTTCTTATATACCATTGAATTGAAAATATCCACTATGGTAAGCGAATTATTGAACTTGTTGACGCCAAGCAAAATACCGTTGTCGTCACACATTTCAAAGCTGACAAAAGGATAACAGCTTGCGGCGCCTCTCGTCAGCACATTACGCTTTGATCTCTCGTACAGATGCTTCTCAAGAGCTACAAGAGGCAAAGAAGCAAGGAAGGCTTGCTCTTCACGAAAGATACACGAGGTCGTGCTGATGTCGTGAGAAAGTAAGAGCTTTTTCATTTCCCGTTCGCGCCATTCCAGCTCCTCAACACTTGAAGCTGTGATAGTTATCAGCAGATTCATATAGTAGAAATCCTCATTTTCCGCAAGTCCGTCCTTCAGAAAATAGCCGCTGCGAATCGCATCGTCAAGATTGTCATAGTCGGTATTGGTATCGCTGACTTCCTTGATTTTTGAATGGTTGATGCGGAGCTGTTGACCGAGCTTTTGCACCATTCGCTCCTTCGGTTGCTTGGAGAGAAACAGGTCTACGTCAATACCGTCGCCGGCATTGATAAGCAAGCTCAGCCAACCTGCCGCTACTTGCGCCTTATAACCTTGTGAGGGGACGAGAAGATAGGATTGATACTGTCCGTCCACACAAATGTATTTACTGTGTGTCATATCCAAGCTTTGAGGTGCTATAAATTCCGTGCAAGGAATATCCAATGTGCTTTTATCCGCTGCAACGTATTCGGTAATTACTTGCTGAACACGCTTGGAAAGCGGAACTTTATTGCTCGTTTGCCTACAAAGGACGCTATATAATACCTCCGCTAAAAATTCATCCTCATTGTTCGGCACGAGAACTTCATTTCCGCATTGCTTGAGATAATTAACAGCGGTTCTTGCTGCCGTTTGCAAGGAAGCAATCGCTTCGGCTTCCTCGTTGCCTCGGCGAGCACCAATTTGTTCATGCTCAAATGCAATAAAAAAACGTCTTGTTGTCGCCTCACGAGAACCGAGACGGTCAATCAGATCGAGGTAATCTTCCTGAAGCATTTTACAATGCTCGTCTGTCTCCCGTTCCATTTCTCGGTGTATCATTTCTACGTGTCGGTTGATGTCGGCACGCTTGGTAAGCACCTTGAATTGAACCTTGACAGGACTGATTTTCAGATAAGAAATGAAGGAATAAATAATGCTTCGCTGTTCTCTCGGACTGCGAAGCATAAAGTTTATAGGGATCACCTCTACAATTTTGACGTAGCGGTGATCCTTGGTATAAATGATTCCATTGGCTATTTTTTCAATAGGCAGATATTCTGCTATGGGATTGAGATATTTTGTTTCCGCTACTTGCTTTGGGTGTTTATTTGACATAGAACTCCTTTCTGCTACCAACGATAGCAGTCAATTTCCGGTTTTTCGGGTATTGGCTCTTCTTCTGTTTTCACGGGCTTTGCTTCGGGAATTGGTTTCTGTAACACACGCCGTAATTTCAGAAATTTGAAGAAATTAAAGACAAAAGACGAAAGAGCCTCACCGTAAATTCCTATGACCGCAAAAATACCGATGGGTAAAGCCGTCAAGCAAAGGATGACGATTTTGGCTGTAAGAGAGATATCGAGCATACAAATCGGAAATCCGATGATCAAAGCAATAATTCCTGCCTCTATTACATTTCTGAGTTTGAGCATTCCTCCAAAGACCGTACCGCCTTCAATGAAATTAGGAGGAATGAGATAGATGTCATGCTCGTTCTGCTTGCTCATATCATCCCTCCATTTCAGCTATACAGTAGTGACCGTTAAAATCATAGTTTTTGGGGTTCGCATAAGGAGTGTCCCACCCATAAATAACACCATTCTCCATAGCAGCAACTTGTGCAGGTGTAATACCGCTTGCTTCATTCTGCTCATTTGCATATCCTCGATTTTCAAGTGCTTTGTTTGAAAATTGAGGCAGTGCCTCGTAGCGGTCCGCGCCAAAGCGAATACGGATACATTCACCCGTATAAATCAGTACACCGTAACAGGTTTCGGGAAGTCCTTTCGCTTTTGCAAGGGCACTCATCAGCATTTTTCTGTGATAACAGTACAACATAAAGCTGTGCTTGGTATTCCAAGGGGTAAGTGCGATATACCAAACGTACTCATTTGTCATAACACGCCAGCCCCAACATTCACGCCCAAAGGAATACGGAATATGCTCGTGCAGCTTGTCTTTGCAGAATTTTGTACTGTCCGCAAGGCTACGGAGCATATATCCCGCAGCCTTGCTTTCAAGAAAATGAAAAAGAGCTTCAAACTCATTGTGAAAAGCAGATGAATCATCAACCTTTCTCAACCAAGCTACATTATCCATACGGCGAATCGTGTCCTCAAAATTGCCTTTTACATACCCCATAAAGCCTTTTTCCGCTTCACCTTGCTCGGTGAATAAGCTTCGTTCTGCCCATAGCGCTAACCGTTCAAGCTTCATTGGAATCAAGACATTGTTTGTTTTTTCTTCGCCCATAGACATCTCCTTATCCCTGATACCAATCGTCATAGATCGTACCGTTTATATTGACCGTATTCGAATTTCTTGTCGCGGTGATCATACCCGCAGGCGTCCAAATTTGTGTTGCCGTAACAGATACAATGTAATTGCCGTTTTCTACATAAACGGGGATAAAGTGCAAACGCTCGTTATTATCGGCATCGGTATTTGCTTCAAACGTGTATGTGCCGCCGACCGATTCAAGCGTCCTATATTTATTGCTTGCCGTTGAATATCCAAACTCCGAAAAGGTTGCATAGACGTTTTGAGGAGAGGTATAGGCATCGCTGCTCGGCATTACACAGCCGGATTTAGACACGATATTGGGTGTCCAATTCATAGTGATTCCATATCCCGATTTCATTGTCCATACGTTGCCTGTCTTTACCGCAGTCGAACAATTTGCACTCGGCGAAACCTCGGGATTTACGCTTGTTACCGTAATACCGTAATTTTTTAGAACAAGTCTTCCGCCTTCATATACCCACATATTCCAAGTGGCTGTGCCTGCTTTGGTTGTGGGGGTAGCGATATTTGCGTTATATCCGGAAGGCGCTTTGTCCTCATACTGCGTGTTTGGCGTTTGCGAAGTAGCAAAACTTTGGGCTAACACGGCAAACTCGGTAGTGTTATTTGCACCGTTTGTCTCGTTAGTCATTCTGCCGGGATTGATAGTACCCTTACAGAAGTAGGTCGTACCTGCACTTCCTGCGGGGACTCGCCACTTAAAATAAACAAGGTTTCTGCCACCTGCGGGAATAACTACATTGCTCCAAGTCTGCTGACTTACCACATTCGTGGAGCTGCCATTCATTGAATAAACAACGAAATCAAAGGATACACCGTCGCTCGGGATAATATCACTCGATGCTTCGTTGGTAACGTAGAAGCTCGAAATGACCTCAAAACCTTCGACATAATCACCGTTGACCGTCACGCTCTCGGTGGAAGTCTCTATGAGTTTCTTGACGTTAAAGGTCGTAGTTGCAGAGTTGTTTGTAGTTCTCGTTTCATTATTGTGATCTGCCCAATTCACTCGTGCTACAAGGGTCTGTTCACCGAGAAGCGCACCTACGTTAAGATCAAAGGAGAAGTTCTGGACTCCATATTTTACGAAATCAACAGTAGTGGAATAGATAACAGAACCGTTCAAGAGAACCTCAACGGGGATATTGTCATAAGGAAGGTTTCTATCCCAAGAGTCTGTTCTGAACAGAACACTGATCTTCTCGTACTGATAAACCTCACCCGGTGTGGTTGAAAAATTGGATACCGAGAAATCATAGTTACGCTCGACCCATACTGCATACAGAGTAACAGACGCATCGGCATAGTAGGTCTCACCGCCGTAATAATTGGGTGTGGTTGCCGTGCTCGACGTTGCCCAACCCATAAAGGCATGGTTGGTTTTTGTGGGCTGTACCGTAGAGATCGTTACACTCTGCCCGATGGTTTTAGTCTGTGAAGCAGGCGCTCCGCTACCACCGTTTGCGTTATACGATATCGTGAAAATCGTCTTTTGCCATACCGCATAGAGAGTTATACTTTCATTTGAGGTATAACTACCGCCTGCCGAGTAAGTCGCACTCGTAGCAGAGCTTGAAGCAGACCAACCCTTAAAATCGTATCCGTCTCTTGTGGGAATGGAAGAAGAAAGAGTCAACGTCTCTCCGTGGATCTTCGTCTGGCTTGAGGGAGGATTGATACCGCCATTCGCATTGTAGCTGACAGTATAGGTCTTTTTCACGGAATAGGAATATCCGCATTCGGAGCAGGTATAGATGATATTTCCGTTACTCTCGGTAGAGGTAAAGGAATGAGCTTCGGTGCTTGCGTTACCAACCATACTATCGCACTCGGAGCAATGAGAGTAATACTTATGCTGAGATGCAGTGTACTGCTCAAACTTTGTGGTGAGAGCGTGCCCTTGATACTGTTCTTCAGAATAATCACCGTAGCTACAGTTCTTGTATCTTACGTGCTGACTTGTGGAATAATACTCCCACGCCGAATACGTGTATGGTCCGTGGGTGGTTCCTGTCGAAAGAATTGCTCCGCAAGCGTTACACACTCTCTGCCAATCGCAACTCGTTACATAGTTCTGTGATGCAGATGAATGAGGGCAGTTCCAAATCGCATAGAGGGTGATAGACGCATTGTTCGTATAGCTACCGCCTGCCGAATAAGAGGCAGAAGTAGAAGAACTTGTCGTACCCCAGCCCATAAAGGTATATCCGCTTCGGGTAGGTGTTACGGAAGAAAGAGTAAGCGTTACACCGTGGGTCTTGGTCTGTGAGCTCGGCGCACCGCTACCTCCGTTTGCATTGTAGCTGACGGTATAAGTCTGCACGCTTTCTTTGGTATAGCCGCAATCGTTACAAACCGATACTGTCTTACCGCCCGAGGTGGTGCTTGTGAAATCGTGTGCTTCATAACTTGCCGAACCAATCATAGAAGAACAAGTGGAGCAATAACTATAATACTTATGCTGCGTAGAACTGTATTGCTCGTATTCGGTAGTCTTGGAATGAGAGCCGTACTCATAGGTGGAATAATCACCGTAATCACAGCTCTTGGTTCTACGGTGCTGACTTGTGGAATAATATACCCAATCGCTGTAGCTATACGGGCCGTGGGTAGTACCTGTCGCGGTTACAACTCCGCAGTTATTACAAGTACGCTCCCAATCACACCCCGTGACATAGTGCTGTGAAGTAGATGAATGGCTACAAGACCATACGGCATACATCGTGCAAGATGCGTTGGTAGAATAAGAACCACCCGCACTATACGATGCGCTTGTGGCAGAACTTGAGGTTGACCAACCGAGGAAGGTATATCCGCTTCTTGTCGGCTTTGTGGAGGAGAGTGTCAGTGTTACTCCGTGAGTCTTTGTCTGGCTTGCGGGCGCGCCGCTACCGCCGTTTGCGTTATACGAAACGGTATAAGTGGTAGGTGCGTTGCTCTCCCATATTGCGTATAGCGTGCGGCTGGAATTGCTTGTATAGCTACCACCCGGCTGATAAGAAGCGCTTGTAGAGGAGCTCGACGTTCCCCAACCCTCAAAGGTGTAGCCGCTTCGGGTAGGTCTTGTAGATGAAAGCGTAAGATTTACGCCATAAGTTTTTGTTTGAGAACTCGGTGCACCGCTTCCGCCATTAGCGTTATACGAAACGGTATATGTTTTTGCCTTCCACACGGCATACAAGGTTGTATTGGCGTTTCTTGAAAAAGAACCTCCTGCGCTGTATGACGCGCTCGTAGCGGAGCTTGAGGTTGACCATCCTTGAAAATCATATCCCGTTCGTGTAGGTTTTGTTGAAGACAGGGTAAGGTTGCTCGTGTGCCATTTTGTCTGAGAACTCGGTGCACCGCTGCCTCCGTTTGCGTTGTACGATATTGTGTAGGTTTTCTCATAATAGTAAACGCTATGATTGCCGTCACCGTAAGTTCCCGAAACGGAAGAACGGTTAGGAGTATATCCCGTTACAGTAGGTGAGGTTACTGTGAAACTTGCACCTTCCTTACCCGTTACTGTCTTTGTGGGAGCAGCCGTACCGCTTCTATCCTCATACTGATAAGTGATCGTAGAGCTTGCGGTTTTCACATAATACACGGTATATGTCGCAGATCCTTGACGCACATAATGAGAAGCAGGAAAGCTCTTATCCATCATAGCGTAAGTTACATAAGAGTCGCTGCTGTATTTGAGTGCATATCCCGAAACGGAAGGTGAATAATACTTCGTCTGTTGTGCGGTAGTATCTGCCGCGTTCATTGAAAATGTTTTAGTTGTGGCTACTGTCTTGCCACTTTCATCCTTGTAATAGATGGAGCAGTTCATAGGATAACTGCCCGCAGCCGCCGCAGGCACAACGCAAAGCGATACCAAGGTTATGACAACCAAAAGCATCGCTATTATCTTAGAAAAGTGTTTTCTCATTAGTCGTCCTCCTTAACACCCGGAATGATTACTACCTCACCTTCAACGGCAGGATCCTCATTCCTTGTAGATTCTTCGTTCTTTTCTTCAATGTCGATATGAATATCACCGGGACGGTCTTGGTGCTGTTCTTTATCGTCATTGGTATTTGGTCTGATATCTGGAACGACGGGAGCGCTTGTCTCGTCGTTTGTATCTGAAATTGCAGGGGGATCGGTTTCATCGGGAGTTTTATCATCATCCGACGATAAAACTATTCCGCCGATTATGATGGCAACAGCACCGAGCAAACCCACAACACAGAAAATGATTTTTTGCGTTCTACTCATATTTCCTCCTTTATTTGACTACATATCTGCTTACCATTTCAATGGGAACAACAACAGAAAACTCACGCCCGAACAGATCATACGGTATTTCAATCTCATATTGAACGTAGACACCGAAGGCATCTCCCGCAAGGGCATATATTGTCGGTCTTGACATATAATATTTGCCTGCAACGGCGATTGGCTCTCGGTATTCCAAGGTAATGATCGTTGGGAAGCCGAGCAAGTAATAGGCTCCGTCAACAAGATCGTTTCTGTCAACGTAATCTACCCACGCCTCACCTTGTTTCAGCGCATCGTATTGTTCCACCGCCGTTCTTGTGACAAAGCCATCCAGCTTTAGTTGTGTTTCGTTTTTCTGTTCCTCTGCGATATGATAAACATAAGCGTATTGCATAGCTACGAATACGACCATTACTACAAAAATAATAATGACGCATACAAGGATGTAGCTAAATCCTTTTTTGTTTCTGAGAGCGTTAATAATAACCACCTCATTTCCAATAAATTCGGGATAATCCCGATTGAGTGACCGTTACATCGAATGGGAGCTCAAAGCCCCCAAAGCCCATAAAGGTCATTTCGGTTGAAAGGGTGCAGGAAATTACTTCGCCGAGCTGTACCTTTCCTGACGCTGTTTCAAAATAGTTTGCCGAAAAAGCTACCGTTGGGGTAAAGCCAACCTCAGCACACAGTTCAACAAATCTTGCCTCTACCTCCGGCCCGATCTTTCCCGTGACTGTGGCAATTTCAAGAAGCTCGTTGCACATATAATTCATATCCTGCTTGAGAGTTACCATCGACCAAATACTAATGACGATCACCAATATAAAAGCGATGACGAGAACCGCCACCGCTATGTCGATATAACCCTCAGCTTTTTTGTTTTTTAGTGCTTTTATCATATGCTCACCTCCGTCAGAACAGCGTGCCCATTGAGCCAAGCAAAACTTGACCGAGCACGGCTACGTATATGAGTATGAAGCAGAATAAAAGTGCCATAGAAAGCTTGCGCACCTTTCTGGGAACTCCGAGGGCTTGTTCCTTGAGCTTTTCTTGCTGTGCGGCAGATAGTTGGAGAGAGATCGTTGCCCAATAGACAGACATATCATCTCCGTACAAAGCTCCGCGCAATCCTTTGGTTACAAGAAGCATATCGTGTGAACCAACTCTGCTTTCAAGTCTCGAAAGGGCATCAAACTCACTGCCGGAACGCATATCCGCAATTGTGATTTCAAGCTCTTCCTTTAACTCGGGGCAAGTCGTATCTTTGAACGCTTCAAGAGCATAAACAACGCCTTTTTGGTGCTTCATCGTTTTTTCTATGGAAGAAACCATACGTGGCAGCTCATACTCAATCTTCTTTTTCTTTTTGATAATCATCTTGCTGACCTTTTTCATTTCGCTGAAATACATTACAACAGCCACAAAAATGATAAATAAGCCAAGAATTTTAACAATAAAGAACGCGGGAATTGCAAGCAGACCTATTGCTACAGACTTTACAATCGCATCCGATACATACGCCTCGGGAGTAATGTTAAGTCCCGCTGTTTTAAGATCAGTTGCGAGTTGGTCTTTTTTGTATTCGTTAAGCCTTATCTTTTCAGCCAGCTTTGCCGAAATGTTTTTTAGGTAGATGTCAATGGTGCTTGTTTTTTTGTTTCCTTTTTTTCCAAGGTTGTTTGCCGCCTTTGACGCCTTCATCGTGGGGAGCTTTACAACGTCTGCCCAAACGAACGCAACGCCTATTGCAACAAAAAGACCGATCATAATTTGAAGTATTACCATAATCAGTCCTCCTTAGCGTTTGTATTCTATGGGCTTTGTAAGCTTGTTCATACGGATTGCCGTTATAATAATCATCACGCCGCTGATGGCAAGAACGATTTTGCCAAAGGTAGTGTGCATCAGAGAATCGTACCAACTCTTATTGATACAGTAAAGGAGTGGGATGTTTGCAAGAACGAGCATTACCATCATCCAATATTCTCGGCGTGCCTCGGAAAGCATTGTGCGAAGCGAGTTATTTACGACACGCTCCTCGTTCAGCTTTTTGGTGATGGGGTGAAGAATGTCAATCAAAACTCTGTCGTTTTGACAAGCAATTAAAGCATCACACCATTCCTTAAATATATCGTTCTTGACTTTATCCTTCATATGATAAATCGCTTGACGTATATCGGGAGAAATTACAGATGCCTCGGTCAAAAAGCTCTCAAATACACTTTTCAGCGGTGGATGCAGATTAGGAATGGAATCCTCAACTGCTGCAACAAGATTTTCGCTTCTGATATAGGAGCTTGTAATAAGAGAAAGCGCCGATTCAAGCTCGGTCTTGACTCTTTCCTCATAGATTGCAATGGCTTTGTGAAGATATGCAAACGGTAATATCGCAAACGCCACAGCAAGTACAGGAATCAAGAAAACGTTATCAATCGCAATTGCAATTACACAGCCGGCAACCATTAAAAGTGCCGACAGCGCACAAGCAAATGAAAATTGCTTTTCTTTTCCCGTTTCCTTTAACGCTCGATGCAAGTGCTCAAGCTCAAGTAAAATTTTGCTTTTCTTTTTCTTGCCACGTGCGCTCAGCGATTTATCCTTCAGCGTTTCCTCTTTGCCGAACAGATCCGTAATGTCGTTGTTTATTTGCTCCGGTGTGATCTTCAAAACAAATATGATGCCGATGACTGCCAGAACAAAGGCAATAATATATAAAGCAATCAAGTTGTATTTCCTCCTTCTTTATTGAATTTTTGGAGAATTTCTTGTGGAATGCCGCCACGCAACAGCTTCGTGCAGAGGTAGTCCGAGGGAGTATTTTCTTTGATAAATTCACCTATGATATGGAAACGCCCATCCTTATACTCATTGCTGTTGATCTTGTAACGATATAAGGTTCGATACTCAAGCTCGCCATCGTCGTGTACTACACATTCTGAAATGTCCATTACCTTACGGCTATTGTCTTCGAGCTTATGGGCAAACACGACCACGGGAAAGGCAAGCGCCGCTTGTTGCATTGATATTTTCATATCTATAGGAAATCTGCGCTGAGACAAGAACGCGATTCTGCGATGGGCATATCTGCCGCCGCCACCGTGAACGGTAGTTACAACAGTGTGGTCGGTTGAGCTTGCTTCTACCGCGGAATGCGCCTCTGCGTCTCTCATCTCACCGACACAAATAATATCAGGGTCAAATCTGAGCGCTGCCATTACAAGATCTTCTTGTGATATGTCATACGCTTCTTTGTCGGAGGGACGAGACAAGGTGTGAACTACGTTATTGACTACCTTGCCGTTTTGGTCTCTCTTTATCAAAGACAATTCACGGGCACCGCTTTCAATTGTGTAGATACGCTTACCGTCAGGAATTGAGCCAAGCAAGCTGTTAAGAAGAGTAGTTTTGCCGGACGAGGTTCTTCCTGCCACGACAAATGACACTCCGTACCGCAAGCATACCTCAAGAAAATACAACATTTCTTCGGTAAGTGATTCTGTTTGAAGCAGACTTTCACGATCCACTCGTTGCGGGTGAAGCATACGAATAGACACCGCTATTCCTCGATTAGCATCCACAATAGGTTCTTTGAGTGCTGTTACACGGGTATTGTTTGGAAGATGACCTTGAGCGATAGGTGCGGCATTATCAATGATCATTCCGGAATGCTGAAGCAATTTTTTTACGATGTCAATTGCGTGTGTCGGGGAAAAGAAATGCTCATTTGCTTTTTCAATTCTTCCGTCAAGATGTGTTAAAGCCACATCGTCCCAACCGTTAATGTTGATTTCCTCTATATCGGGATCGGCAAGATGTTTTGTCAGAATCGAATATTCCGCCATTTCTTCAAAGAGTCTTTCCACAAGCTCTTTTGTATCGAAGCCAACAACCGAATAATCTGTATCGTAAAGATATTTGCCTATATACGCCTTCAATTCCTCGGTTTTGCTTTTATCGATGATTGCTGCGGAGTAATTCCGAGCAATGAAGCTTTGACACAGCGGTACAAGCGAGGATAATTCGATAACTGCCATAGCTTACACCAACCTTTCCGCAATCTCTTTCAATGCTTGTGTATACCTTTTGTCTTTAAGCGGCAAAACCATATTTCCTTCCATATATTGTTCCGCAAGTGCAGGACTGAACGGAAGTGTCGCAGTAATTCTGCCGAGATGATGCTTAGCGTCCTGTGCCGCCATGTTCAGTTCTTCACGGGGGATATTCATTACAAGAAGATCTCCCGCCTTCATAAGACCTGCCGCCGCAAATATCATTTGCTGGGACATCTGATAACTGATACATTTGAGATCGGGTGCCGATAATCTAACAGTACTATCAGCTCGCTCAAGCGCAACTCGCGTAAGATGGTTTCCATCGGGATCTGACATACAATCCACAATAATATAGTCGGTGATGCCGAGCAACGTATCGTAGAAATAGTTTGCCTTGGCTTCTGTATAGGTTGGATAAGAATGAATGTTTTCTCCTTCCTTATAACCAAGGAAGCCGAGATTCATTTTGTTTTTCAACATAACGATATTGGAAACCACATCATCTGCAAAGAAATCGGGTTTTGAAAGAATTGCCCCCACAGAGAACACCTCCTCGCTCTTGTGATTTGGAAAGACAACGGGAAGCGTGGGCGTCAGACTATCAGCAAATACAACGATAACAGCACTTTTTCCTCCGGAACTTCTATAAATTGTTTCGGCGAGTTTTACCGAAAACGTGGTCTTACCACAATTCGGCGCGCCCCATACTGCTATCATTTTACTCATTTGCTTCTGCCTCCTCGGTCGGCTCATTGACGATGGGATTGTTTTTCAAATAATCGTCTTGAACCTTAATAAAGGCATCTGCCTTTTCCTTATCTCCGCGGTATACAAGGGCAAAGTGAAGAGATGTAACGCTATTATACTGTGCAAGCAGTTCTGCCTGCTCCGGAGTAACTAACACCGTAACAGTTGCAGATTTTCCGTTTTCTGCTTCGTCTTTGTCAATGCCGTCACTTGTGGTGGCGGTGATTACTCTGACATACTGAAGCTCATCCGGAGTATAGGACATATACTTATCCTTGTCATATATGATTACGCTGACAATATCCCCGTTTTCAAGTTTATTAGAAAGACCTTGTGCAAAGTTTCCGATGGTAACACTGATTGCAACCTTGGTTCCGTCAAGACCAAGCAGTACGTCGTCTGCACTCTTGTTATCAGCGGAAATTTTTGCAGGAAAAAGATAATCTCCTGCAAATAAATCGGTTGCAGCATATTTCCCGACAATAGCGTTTCCGTCCTTAATAATACCGCTGGGAAGATTGTGAGCACCGACGCTTGCGACCTCAAGATGTTCGGCTGTGATGACCTGTCCGCGCGGCACGTTAGCCTTGAGTCTTATAATGTCAACCTTTTGGTCGGAAAAACGGTTGACAAGCGGAGCTACGCCGAATGTAATGAGCAGTGCAAGCACGATACAGACAATACCGATAACGGTACGTGAAGAAAAGACACTTTTACCTGTACCCCTGGGCTTTTTTTCTGCTCTTGGTTCTTTTGTTTGGGTTTGATTTCCAAAACTCATTTTGTTTTCCTCCTGTTAAATGAAATAACCTACCATAAGACCTGCCGATATGAAAGGAAGCAAGGCAAACGCCTTATTTGAGGCTTGTTTTTTGACTTTATTGTAAATAAGGTTAAATATCACGGCAAAAGTAAGACCTATCACGTATCCGAGAACCCCGCCGAATAAACCAAGCAAGACAGCCGCCGCAGTAGAGATCTTGATATCGGCACCGCCAATTCCGTTGCCGTTCGTAAACATGGCGATTGCCATCTGCGGAATAAAGACGAGCAGACCGCCCATCACCATTGACCAAATACCAACATCGCCAAAACCTACAAGGGCGAGTATCAGAAGCATTACCCAAAGTGAGTCGTCAGCTTCGTGGGTGGAAATGTCCTGTACGGACGCATACAGTAAGACAAGCAACATAATCACACCCTTTGCAGTCCAAATACTTAGTCCGCCAAACACATAAAGCGCAACGGTAACGAGAACAACGATAAGATGATTCGCAAGAGCATTGACGGAGAATCCTCGTTTTCTCATATAGTAGTTAAGAATACACGTTATTCCGCACACCGCGAGAAGCAGACCGAAAAGGGTTAAAAATTGAAATAGTATTTCCACTTTTTCCTCCTTTTATTTGAAACGGGGGGCGAGCGGACCCGCCCCCCAACAAAAAACACCGCCTAAGAACTTAAGCAGTGTAGTTGAACATATTCGTGATCTCGGTGTTGAGACGAGGGAGAATGACGTTATCAAAGAGGGCGTACAGTCCTGCGAGGATAACCGCACCGACTACGACGCCGATGATAATTTTTACACCTGTATCGATGTAACCTTCGCCCTTGGTGCTTTCCACAGCACACTTTGCCTTGATTGCGAGAGAATTTGCCTTGTCCTGAAGCTTCTTAAAGAATTTTTTCATATTATGTTATTCCTTTCAAATAATTTATTTTGTTTTGCTTGTTAACCTGCTATTAGGTTGTGGGAGCGCCGGAGTAATCGAACATTCCGTCGATTCTGCCTTCGAGAGTGGGAAGAATTACGCCATCGAAGAGGGCGTAGAGACCTGCGAGAATGACTGCGCCGACTACGACGCCGATGATGATTTTTACACCTGTGTCGATGTAACCCTCTGCCTTTGCGTTATCAAGAGCACACTTTGCCTTGATTGCGAGAGCGTTTGCCTTGTTCTGAATGTTTTTGAAAAGCTTTTTCATAAAAGTTTACCTCGTATCTTTCTTTGATTTTTATTTAGCGTGCTTGTTAAAGAAGAATGATGCCGCCGCCACCGCCATCATTTCCGCTTCCACCGGGAGAGCCGAACATATCTTGAATTCGCTCTGCAAGTCCCGGCAGGACGATGTTGTTGAACAAATAATAGAGACCGCCAAGCAGTAATGCTCCGATGACAACGGCAATTATCATTTTTACCGCTACGTCAATATAGCCGTCTCCACGTTTGTTATCCAAAACATCGATTGCTTTTTTGAATAACCGTTTCACATTTTACCTCCTGTTCGTAAGACTTGTGAGAGCATTATAGCCGAATCATATATATCACCACCTCCTTGAAAATCAGTTGAATGTATCATCACTCAAAAATAGATTCAGATTGCTTGTGTAGTCCTCAGCCAGCCTTTTTTGTTCCTCCGAAAGACCGAATACATGATCTGCAAAGTATTCCTCGCCATTGTATGAAATGGTATAAACTGCCCACGTTTCCGTGACCTCGGTTTCTATGACATATTCCTCACCGGTTTCTTCATCCACGTAAACGGTTTCAACAGTTCTTGTTCTGTTCTCAAAGACCTTTGTATAGGAATAGAGCTTGTCTTTGTTATCACGCAGAACACGCTCCATATCCGGAATAGATACCGATTGATAGTCGGTATTTTTAGATGCGGAGTATTGAGATACAAAAGATGCAGTGCTGTAATTCGTTGTACTATCGTAGGGATTTATAATCTCCTTATGAGTAGCGCTTGAGTTTCCAAAGTCTAAATCTATTTGGGTGAGTATATCTGCCATCGCTTCGGACATGATCGTTCCGATGGATGAGGATATATCACTTAAATTGGTCGAAATTACCGTACTGTCATTGAGGATAGGAACATCAGGATTGTTTGGTGAAAATGCGTCCTTGATACCGCCCCAAATGACAGAGGGTAACATACAAATAATAATAACGGGGATCAGAAATACTGCGGTTGCCGCTATGATGATCTTGAGGATAAGCCCTCTGTTTTCCCACGCAAATGCGGCAATCGCACCATATAAACCACCCGCAGATGCACCTTTTGCAGCTGCGGCTATGGCTTTTCCTGTTTTAACAGCTCCTCGTACTGCATTTGCCGCTTGAGCTCCTTTTTGTAGAGGTTCAGAAGCGGGATTGTTGTTTTCTGCCATCAGACCTTATCCTTTCTTCGAGGAGGATCAGGCAGTTTCTTCACAATGTTTTCGTGATACCCAATGGCACCGTTGGGAGCTTTGTACGGAGTTCTTTCTACGGAATCCTGAGCGTATTGCTTATACCAGCTTGTTCCATCGGCAGCCGTAATCGTTGTATGCTCACCGGAAGGAGCCATATATTGCTCGGTATTATACATACCCACATCAATTCCACCGGGATTGTCGGCAGATGTTTCGGTCGCCATAATTCTGCCTCCTCCGATTTCTACATTAGAGTAGGAAGGAACGTCCTCTGCGTCCTCACCGAGAGCCGTATATCCAAGATAGGACATTAAAGCCTCACTTGAACCTGCTCCTGAAATCGTTCCCATTGAGGAAATGTTTCCTGTTGCTACTCGACCGATAACGCTATTGGCAAAGCTGCCGCCTTTGCTGACCGAGGAAGTAAAGGCTTTTCCGCCAAGACCGCCCCCACCGTTGCCCGTAGCCTTCTTAACGGCATTGTTAGAAAAGTTACGGCTAACAACACCTGCAAGACCGCCTTTCATAAAGCCACCACCGCCACCGGAGGACGCGCCTTTTCCTCCTGTGCCACCGGCTCTGCCTGCAAACTGCTTTGCCATAAAAGCACCTCTTGTAGCAATGAGAGCTTCTGCCATCATTGAACCGCCCGTGTGTCCTACGTTGATGCCGAGTCCCGCGAGAAAGCTGTCTATCTTCTGGCTTACCTTTAAGAAGGCAATAGCACAAAGAAACCAAACGAAAATATTTCCCGTAACGGCATCTCTGCCTTGAGCGTTAACTGCCGCTTCGACCTCTTCCTCGGTCAAAGCAAAAGCCGGCACACTGCAAATGGAGACCATAATCAGCGTGACGGCTATCACAAATAGTATTTTATTTCTTTTTTTCATACTGCCTCCTTTACAGCGATAAGGGATTGGAGAGGAAGGCACCTACCATTGATGTAAAGAGTCTTAAGCACCAAGCATTCATCAAAAGAAGGAAGATCTGACCGCCAAACATTCGGCACCAACTCTTGAAGATGTTGCTTGTTGTTTGAGATGCGCCCATTGAGAAAGCAACGGGAGCGGTAAAGACCAGAACACCAAGCAGAACATATCTTTCAGCCGCTTCGAAAAGGAGCTTGATATAGTTCCATGCAAGGATAAGTACAAGTATGAGGGCTATGATGGACACGGCGCCGCTTGCACAAACACCCAAAATGGTAAGGAATACTGAATTAAAGTTTGCAAAATTCAGCGGAGGTAACTCGGAATTTAATATCCAATGATAAGGGGTTCCGCCAATGTCAAGAACTATGTTTACAATATCCCGTGCATAATAGGCAAGGAGAATGAAGAGAATAGAGCGAATACTGAGCTTCACGGGGTCTTCTGCTTCAATGCCTATACCCAATCCAAAGTTTTTGAACAACTGCCAAACCCAATTCAAAAGGATAAGTCCGATTGCAAGAGCAACGAACACCTTATACATGGTGTCGGCAGCGGGAAAGTATCGCAAAAAGGTATCCATATTACAGCCAAGCGCGCCCAAAACCGATGAACTGATTAGATCCAGTCCGTGCATAACCTGTTCGGCTACCCATTCAACAATACCATCTAATATACCGATATCATCACATCCTTTCTGATTTTAGAAAACGGCTATCCGTTCCACTTACCATCCGTGAAGAAGGGTGTGACATATGCCATAATGAAGCCAAGGCTGTTCAGGATCGCCCAAGTAATGATGATACGTTTGAGCCACGCTCTTGACTCATCTACTGTTTTTCCGCTTTTTGAAAAGTTCATTAAAAGCAGAGCCACAGCAGCGGTTACAACCGCAGCAATCGTTGAAATAAGAAGGACTTGATTATATACATCCTTCATAATTTCAGTAGCTTTTTCCCAAATAGTCGGTGTCGCTGCAAATGCGGGTATGCTCATCGCTACCAGCATAATAGCACACAGAAAGCCCATATAAAGGAATTTGCCCCATTCAATATGCAGCCTTGGCTTTTTGGGAGTCTGTGGTGTGATTTCCTTTTTCAAATAAATACCTCCTTGTTTGTATTTCTTGATTTTGAGCAACAAAAAAACACCATCGGACAAAATGGTGTTTGTGTCGCCAAGTGGCGCTTGATATAGTTTTGAGCATACTAATTATACCACATCCGCTTTTACGTTGCAATAGCAAAACTGTGACAATACAGTGCGATTCTCTGCCAATTTCGTGCGACGTCATTTTTTTGGAAAAAACTGCTCCAAAATTGCTAAGCTGTCCTTGGAAGTGTAGCCCCACAGGACCGATGAAAGAGCATCGATGGCTTCCTTACGTTTGCGATAGTAGGTCCGATAGCTGATCTCGGGAATATGCGGTTGAAGGAGTTCGACGATTGCCTCTGCTGTCTTGCTCTGTTGGGGAGAGAGGAAGCTGTAAAATAGGATCCAATAGTAATCCTCGCCGTTTTTGTGCTTTTCACGAAGAAGATTGACAGAAGCATCTACGAGCTTCAGCATCTTGTGGCTTCGCTCGATGCACTTTGCCTGTTCTTCGATGCCCGTGTCATTGAAATCCACACCGGCAATATATATGGACTCCAAAAAATCTTCAATGCTGCTTCCATATTCCACTTGAAACTGTCTGCGAACTCTTTGGACAGACAATTCAAGACTCCATACGACATCACGGTATTTACGGAGCAATGTCCAGGTGTCGTGGTACAACGGGTTTTCGGATACGTCAAGTTCTTTTTTCGTTTTCATTTTTTGATCTCCTTTCAATTGGCAGGTGTAAGTATAAGTTCAAATTGCGCTATTTCTTTCTGCTCACCGCAGAGTAATTTCAGACTGTATCTCAACCGTCTCTTATGTGTATCAGATCTCTC
Source organism: Eubacteriales bacterium (assembly GCA_045633625.1). GTDB lineage: Bacteria > Bacillota > Clostridia > Oscillospirales > CAG-272 > HGM12713. The sequence goes on along the minus strand of JAZQYP010000025.1, from coordinate 25,021 downwards.
CGTTAATACCGTTCCTTGGCAATCGGATAACTCTAATAACTTATATCGGAAATTCGAGCAGTCAAAGCACGAAAACCCTTGTGACATAAGGATTTTCTCGACTTTCTGCATGATCACTTCCTTGCGTAATTCTGAAACGGTAGATGCGTCGTTTGCAACGCTTTCGGGCAAATTGATAGTTATGTGTAACGCCATTGCAATCTCCTCCTTATCAAGCATAACGTCGGATATTTGAAACATCGTGGAAAGGTAATTACGTAAAGAAATCACCGTTCCGTGAGTGCCGGGGAATGAACTGATTGAAATCAATTCAAGCTCCTCAAACTTTTTAAGATAACGACCTATGGTTGCCTTCGAGACGTTGTATCTCTGAGCAAGCTCCGCATAGCTTATGAGAGGATTTCCGCTTCCGTTTCTTATATATACAACTGGAGCCACGTCTGATCCCTGTACTTGCTCATCGTTATATACGGTGTTCAACCATAGGTCCAAAAGAATATCCATTTCTGACGGCCGCCTTGTTCCTATAATTTCATTTGCTATACAGATAGGGAGAAAGAAAAATCCCGTATCCTTTTGGCAGGGAGCATTATATTCAAGTACGCGGTTGTGTTTATGCCATCCTACAATTTTATATTTAATAAGCCTACCGTTTCCAATAAGCTCGTAAGTAATAAGATGGCGCCCCTGTAAGTCGTTCAATACTGAAATGGCTTGTCTCCCAAAGCGAAAGTGAAACCACTCGGTCAGCTCTTTTAGTTCACAGAGCCACTCACCGGGGTAGACTGTGTAGTTTATGCCGCCGATCCGTTTATACGATGTGCGGAAATTAGCATAGCTCGACAACACGGTGTAAAAGAAAAGACCCGAGCCACCGTTTGTACGGATATTTCTATCTGCTATTAGGGACTGAACGAACTGCCGATAAATTCGGCAGCGCGGATAGTCCACAATTTGCTTTATTTCTAATTGGTATTCTGACATTGCTTTTCCTCCAAATAAAAAAGGTGCAGAACTTCGAAATGAAATTCTGCACCACAGGAATTTTTTGTAAAGTAGTTGATTTTTTTGAAAAAGTGTGATATAATTAAATGTCTTGATTGACCACCTCCGAAACTAATTTGTGAGATTTTTTCGGCATCATCATCAAATTGAGATATGTGAGATACCTGATTTTGAAGTACATAAAAAGTACACAGCAGTTTTTCATATAACAAAAACAGCTTGAGAGGTGAGAGATTTCTGACATAATTTAGACGAAAGGCACCACTTACTATTTAAGGAACAAGTCCTAAAATAGAGTGGGAATGATTTTCGCGTAGCGAAAATCAACTATGATCGTTTCGCAGAAACGGTCATATCATAACATTTGGCGAAGCCAAATTCATAACTCTAAACTCATAACTTCTCGTTGCTCCTTTGCGAAACGAGTTATCAGTTATGATTGCCTACGGCAAGTTATGATTGGCTTCGCCAAGTTTGAATTTAGAGGAAATTGATATGGCAGATAGTGTATTAAGAACAAAATCAAAGGAATTTGCGAAAGATATTGTTTTTCTTTGTCGAAAACTTAAACAAGACGGAGTGGAATCCGCTTTGACAAACCAACTACTCCGTTGCGGAACTTCGGTTGGAGCAAACATTCACGAAGCACAGTACGCTCAAGGAACAAAAGATTTCATTTCCAAGTTTGAAATTGCCCTCAAGGAATGTAACGAAAGCGAATATTGGCTTGAATTACTTTATGATACTAATTTACTCGCAGAAGCAGAATTCAAAGAATTTCAAGGTAAATGTATTGAACTTCGTAGAATGCTTGTTTCAACGGTAACTACGCTGAAAAGCAAATAATCCAATAAGGTTAAGTGGTTTGTAAGCCTTATTCCAAGCCACTTTTTGCAAATTTGGCAATTTTGTGTGACAACAATTTGACAACAGCTTAAAATGCAATTTTGCCAAGGAAGGAGGACACTATGATATACGAGCTTGAAAAAATGTGTTTGCAAAAAGATTTTGACAAAGTAAAAGCCAAGCAAATAATCTGTCAAATTGACGTCAATCAAGTGTTCAAATCTTCGCGTTTTGCCTTGGACACAACACTATTAACTCGTGCCACAGAAGAAGCAAACTATGATATGGCTGAGCTTTTATTAGCAAGCGGAGCAAATCCCAACTTGGTTTACGGAAAAAAGCTCCATGAAGAAAATGCTTTGTGGGATTTGCAATATTCATCAGATGATATCGAGGAAGATAAAATCAGATTATCTATCGTTATGCTGCTTTTAGAGAATGGTGCAAATCCGCATATCAAAGTTGAAGGTGAGGATTTGCTTCAATGGGCACTATCAAACTGGGGTGAAGATGAGGGTATGCAGTCGGATTATAGATTTGAATTCATCAAGTTATTAGAAGCTTATGATACATAAATCACCTTCTTTCGTGACAACACTTTTGACAACACTTTGGCGGTCGAAGGGGTAGAATATAGCTAACAAACCACTACAAAACACGTTTAAGAGAGTCCATATAAAAGACAACTTTCGAGTGGGAATAATAAAAACGTCCGAAGCTTCGATAAAAGGAGCTTCGGGCTTTTTATTTATAAAGGTAAAAATTATTCTTGTTGTTGACTACCGTTTGCAAAAGTGATATAATTTCCTCAATAGATACAAATTATGATCGAATACAGAGAGATGTCTTATGAAAATATTTAAGAATCCGCGTTTTAGGTTGATTGGCGCAATGACGATATTCGGCACGATCGGCATTTTCGTGCGAAATATTCCGCTCTCCTCGGGGGAGATCGCGCTTTATCGCGCCATACTTGCGTCGATTTTAATAGCGGGCGTTTTGGTGCTGACCAAGCAAAAGATACGTTTTGCGAATATCAAAAAGGAGATAGTGTTGCTCCTTGCCTCGGGTATGGCGATGGGAATAAACTGGGTGCTTCTGTTTGAAGCCTACAAGTACACCACAGTATCTGTTGCTACGCTCAGTTATTATTTTGCCCCTGTTATCGTCACCGTTGTCTCTCCCATCTTGTTTCGTGAAAGGCTGACGGCAAAGCAAATAGTTTGCTTCTCAATGTCAACGATCGGTCTTATCTTGATCACGGGAATAGGAGACGTGGGTGGTGGAAGCGACCTTGTCGGCATACTCTTCGGTCTTGGTGCGGCTTTGTTCTACGCCACCGTTGTGCTGCTCAATAAGTTCATCAAAAACGTCGAGGGCATACATCGCACGTTTTTTCAATTCCTTGCCGCCATCGTTGTTCTTGTGCCGTACGTTCTCCTGACAAGCGGAGTGACCCTTTCAAATATGAACGGTGTGGGCTGGGTGAATCTTATGATTGTTGGTGTGATTCACACGGGAATAACCTACTGTATGTATCTTCCCACGCTCAAGGAGCTTCCCGGGCAGAAGGCGGCGATACTTTGCTATGCCGACCCGCTTGTCGCGGTGATCGTTTCGGTGACGGTGCTTGACGAGTCTATGACGCTTATGCAGGTCATAGGCGGCGCTTTGATACTCGGCTTTACGCTTCTCAACGAGATCCCACTAAAAAAGCGATAAGGTGCTTTCGGGGTGAGCTCAAAAGATAAAAGGCAATGATTTTACGAAAGACCGTTTTACAGTGCAAGCTAATATGACGGTGCATCTTTGTATAGGAGGGGATGAATAACTATGGAAGAAAAGAGGCGTTTTGACATAAGCTCGGCGGGGCTTCATATTCTCGCTATGATATTTATGCTGTGCGATCACTTGTGGGCAACCGTCATACCCGGGGACCATCAGTGGCTGACGGCGATAGGCAGACTCACGTTTCCTATCTTTGCTTTTCTTATCGCAGAGGGGTATTTTCGTACCCGAAGCGTGAAGAAATATGCGCTGAGAATGCTTTTCTTTGCGCTTATATCCGAGATACCCTTCAATCTTATGACGGGTGGAGGTATTTTCTATCCCTTGCACCAGAACGTGCTGTGGACGCTCCTTCTCGGTCTTGTGCTCATTCACCTTAACGAGCGCGCAAGACAAAAGGGAAGACGTTTGTGGGTTCGTATTCTCATAGGAGCGGGAACCACACTTCTCGGCTTTGTTGCGGGATACGTTTTGTTTCTTGACTACTATGGCGTGGGCGTTGTTACGGTGCTTGCCTTCTATTTTCTGCGAAAGAGAAAATGGTGGTGCCTCATCGGTCAGATTGCGGCACTTTGGTTCCTCAATACGCAGATCCTTGGCGGACTTGGCGCTGACGTGACGCTCTTTGGACACACCTTTTTCCTCGGCTATCAGGGACTTGCCCTTCTTTCTCTTATCCCAATATGGCTCTATCGCGGCAGAAAGGGACATTCATCGCAGACGTTTAAGTATTTCTGCTATGCCTTTTATCCCGCACATATGCTTGTTTTGTGGATTTTAAGTGTAATTTTTGCATTATTTTGAAACTTTTTTGACGATCTTACGACATATAAATCGGAGGTGAAAAGCTATGAAGATTTTGAGAATAGTTTTGTCTTTAGTTTTTGTTACGGTGATGGTATGTGGCTGTGTGTCGTGCGCTCTTCGCGAGGAGACAGTATTCGAATATGACGGTGAGGGATTTGCTGCCCGCGTGGTAAAGGTTGAGGGGAAATCACTCCTTGTCGAGCCTGCAAATGCTGACGCGCCTGAGGCTCGCTCATCCGACCGCTTCTACGTGCCGAATTACTTTGAATCGCGTGTGAAGAAGGGGGATATTATAATAATCGAGCATGACGGTATGATTCAGGAGACCTATCCCGCGTCCTTCCATAAGATATTCAGTATGACACTCGTCGGCGACGATGGTATTAACGAGTCTGTTATTGTTGATTGATACATCAAAATTTGAAACAAAAAAGCATCTGCGGCATGCCGCAGATGCTTTTTTTATATCAAGTCCGTTTATATTTCGAGCTCGGTTTTTTGAGTTTTCTTATAAAAGAGAAGTCCTATTACGATATCTACCGCGAAAACTGCAAGATAGATAAGAGCGGGGCAGGAGAATTTTCCTTCTGCCTGTGCCGTAAGGAAGGGCTTGATTCCGTGTGCGTAGAATGCAGAGAATGCCATAAAGGCAGATGCGAGAATTGCAATTATCGGAACGAGTGTGTTGCGCACAAAGCTCTTTTTGCCGTCCTTTACCATAAACATAGCGAATATCGGAATGTACATAGCATAAAGGGTGATTATGGGAAGCTCGGACGAGTCGAAGCTGAAGATACCCATAACGCTGTCAAGGTTTGCCGCATAGAAATAGAAATACCAGAATCCCGCAAGGAGAAGTCCGACAAGGCCTGAATTCGTAGGCATATTTGACTTTGCATCAATGGTTGAAAGCACGTCGGGCGCAGGTCCTCTGCCGCGAACTGCGATAGCGTAAAGTCCGCGTGAATTTGCAATGGAGACACCGTTGAGAGTGCCAAGGCAGGCAACGGCAATAAACACGTTGAGTATCGTTCCCGCCACGTTGCCGAAGAGCGTTGTGAAGGCTGCGTTAGAGCCCTTTTCGATAATAACGTCGACCGACGTAACGCCGACAACCGCGATGAAGTAGAAAATATAGATAGCGGCTACTATAAGTGCGCCGACAGTGAGTGCAATGGGAAGATTTTTCTTGGGGTTGTGAAGCTCTGCGTTAATTGACGTTGCAATTATCCAACCGTCGTATGCAAAGGCAGCGGACACGACCGCTGCAAAGAGGGTCGAAAGACCGCCGGTCTCGGCAGGAGCCTTAAGCATCTGCACCGAGGAGTTGAATGCCTCGGCAGTGTTTCCGTTTACAAGTCCTACGATAAGGCCGGTCACCGCCATAACGAGAAGGGGAGTGAGCTTTATTACCGTTGCGCTGACCTGAACCTTTCCTGCAAGACGGGGAGCTAACTGATTTAGGACGTAGAATATGCAGATATAAAGCGCGCCAAGTGTCATGCAAAGACCGCCCGCGATATTGGCATCCGGATCAAATACTACAAGCGTATATCTTGCTGATACCCACGCGAGCACCGAGGTGATGGTGGGATAGTATATCGTTGAGAGAAACCAACCCATAACGTAGCCGTATTTCTCGCCGACTACGGCCTCTGCGTAGTCAACTACACCGTTGTTCTTTTCATATTTTGTCGCAAGTGTTGAGAAGGCAAGGGAGCAGCTTATAATCACTACCGCACCGACAAGCAGTGACAGAACGCTTACGAGCATATTTCCGCCCGTGTGACCAAGTATTGCTTCCGCCTTAAAGAAGATTCCCGATCCGATAACTACACCGACTACCATACATATAGCGGTGAAAAGTCCGTATTTTCGTTCAAGCTTTTGTTCCATAATTTCTCCGTGTTCATAAATTCTAGATATTTGTCATACCATTATAGCATACCGACGAAAAAAAGGCAACTATAATTTAGGTCTTATAATAAACAAAATCGAGCTGTTTTATTGACATCTGCGGCGTTTTGTTGTAAAATAGGTAAGGAAAAGAGCAGTTGCTTATTTTCACTAAACAAGGGCTGTGTCGGGCGTGTCCCGATATCTGCCAAAATATCTTTTTTTAGGAGGAGAAAAATGGACACTCTCAAGAGATTTTTTCCGTATTCCTTTAAGGAAAAAAAGACAGTAGGCGAGCTTATCGTTAACATTATCATTCAGGTCATCGTTGCAGCCGTAGCGGGCTTGCTTATTGCTATTCTCGCAAAGATCCCCGTTTTGGGAATCATTATCAGTTTGCTTGGCGGTCTTGTTGACCTTTATATCACTGTCGGCATTGTTTTGGCTATCCTTGACTATTGTAAGGTGATCAAATAATTGAAGCCGCATGGCAAATTAAAGCAGATCTCACACAATGTGTGAGATCTGCTTTTTTATGTGAATTTGTGCATTGTGTACATCTAAATATATGTAAATTGTTTATTATTGCCCTTGAAATCGGGGAAGAAGTTGATGTATAATTTATAGTATCATCATATATAAAATCTTTATGAGGAGAGAGAACGCTATGAAACGAGCAACAAAGCTTCTGAGATCTATTCTGGCACTTTTTTTGGTGTGCATAATGGTTGTGTCATGTACTCCAAACGCCCAGAACGATAAGGAAAGCGACACTCAGACAGAAACCGATGAGACTCAGACAATAATAGAGTCTGAGCCCGATTCCGAATCTGAATCGGAGACGGAGACAGAGACAGAGACGGAGACAGAATCCGAAACGGAAACCGAAACTGAAACCGAGACAGAGACCGAAACTGAAACGGAAACTGAGACGGAAACTGAAACCGAAACAGAGACCGAAACAGAGACCGAAACAGAGACCGAGACCGAGACTGAGCCTCCGGCAGGCGGTGGCGCAGGTGGCGGTGCAGGTGGCGGCGCAGGCGGTGGTGCAGGCGGCGGTGCAGGTGGCACAACACCTCCCGAGGACCATACCCACGACTGGACGGGTACTGTAGTCGAGTCTACCTGTAATGAAGAGGGTTATACCCTTTATGTCTGCAATTGCGGAGAGAGCAAGAAGGAAAATTATACAGACGCAGATCCCACAAAGCATATTTGGGGAGCTCCCGTAGATACGTATAGAGCGACCTGTCTTGAAAACGGATACATCGTCAAGATCTGCTCCGTTTGTCAGGGCGAGTCCGATCATGAGCCTGAGACGGCGCTTGGTCACTCGTGGGTAGATGCTACCTGTATCAGCGCACAGTACTGTGAGGTATGCAATATTCCCGGAGAGCCTGCTACAGGACACGAGTTTGGAGAGGATCCTGTCAGCGAGAAGGCTGCTAAATGTGAAGAGGCGGGAAGCAGAACCTACAAGTGTATACACAATGGCTGTAACGAGCAAAACGTGGAGACTGTTACCGCAACGGGACATATCAACGTAAATTGGGACGGCGGCATTGTGAAGGTATTGCTTGACGGCGAGACCTGTAAATACGTCAACAGAGAGATTGGACACTGCTTTACGTGCTCGAAAGAGGTTACACGTGATAGCCAGTCCTTCTTTGAGCATAGTGAGAAGGTCGAGATAACCAAGACGGCAACCTGTACTCAGGTGGGTAAGAAGACCTATACCTGTAGTATAGAGGGCTGTACGGCAGAAAGCCGCGAAGAGTCTATCCCCGTTGATCCTACGGCGCATAAATGGGATAACGGTACCAACTCCGAGGACGGATCGACCACGGTATTCAGCTGTACCGAGACTGGCTGTGATGCGGAAAAGATAAAATATAACGAGACAACGGCAACAGTAAACGTAAATGCGTCCGACGCCGTTGAGGTCGGTAACGCGACCCTTGCTCCCGATGCGACTGCAAAGGAGAATATTGGAGATAGCGTTAAGCTCAGCGTTGAGACGAAGACGGTAGATGAGATCATCAGCGAGAGCAATATTGAGCTTGACGAGGGGCTTGCAGACAGAATCGGAACAAGCGCAATCTATGATTTCTCTATGAGTTCGGATGAGGGTGCTATCACCGACTTCGGTGGCGGCTCGATCACCATCCGTGTGCCCTACGAGCTTGGAGAGGACGAGGATCCCGAAAACATCGTGGTTTGGTTCATAAACGACGACGGCACGATCGAGGATATCCCCGCAACGTATGAGGCTGGCTTTGCCGTATTCAGCACCGATCACTTCTCTTACTACACTGTTACGAGAATGCAGCCCGAGGAGCGTTGTGCGCTTTACGGACACAATTATATCGGTGACAGCAAGGTTACTATCACCGTTGACGGCAACGAGGTTGAGGTAAATGCAACCGAGGTTCCCGCAACCTGCGTAAGCGGCGGATACTTTATTACCTTCTGCTCGCGTTGTGGCGAGAAGAAGACAAATATTAATCCCACACCTGCACTGACACACGATTTTGATGTGGTCGTGACCAAGGCAACCTGTACAGAGGCAGGAAAAGAGCATTACGATTGTAAGCGCTGTGACGTGACTTACGATAAGATGCTCAAGGCAACGGGACACGATTGGCACCCCGAGGAAGAGGATCGTGAGGATCACGACGGCAAGAAGGACAGATACAAGGAGCCCTCTTGTGTCGAGAAGGGTGAGCACTACATCGTTTGTATCAACTGCCTTGCGGAGTACAAGGAGGAGCTGCCCCAGAAGGGACACGATTACGAGGACGAGGTGATCGAGCCCGACTGTGAGGAGGGCGGATATACGCATCATAAGTGTAAGAATAAGAACTGTAACGATGAGTATGACTCCGATCATAAGAAGCCTCACGGACATATCTGGGATAAGTGGGGACATTGCTCTCACTGTGATAAGGATTGCAAGCACAAGTTCGAGGACGGTGTATGTAAGCACTGTCGCGCACTTGAGAATGCGATCTATCCCGAGGCGACCGAGGAGAAGGTGATCACTCTCTACGACAATGAAAACTATAAGAACCTCTTGACGCTTTACTACGGAGAGGACGGAACACTTCTTAAGGTAAAATACGAGGATATTTGGTTCACGGAGAGATACTCTGAGATGGACGTGAACGGCGAAAATAAGCTCGTTGAGTATTACGTTGACGGATACAGCTACGAGTTCTATATCGCCGACAATACAGCCGTGCTCGATAGCTTCAGCGCAGGTGAGACCTGGACAGGATATGAGGTCTCGGGCGAGGCAGAATATACTAATATCAGCGGTACTGTGTTGCGCGAGTACACCCTTGTGGACGGCACGTGGGAAATGATCGATGAGATCAGTGATATGACGCTTGTTTCGGAGGAGGAGCCCGTCAGGGAGGTTATCTACTTCTTTGAGAATGAGGAGACAGGCGAGTACTCCGATGAAGGACATACCGACTGCGAGGAGGTAACCGAGACAGTAACCGAGAACGTGACACATCCTGTCTACGGCGAGGTGATCAAGACTACCGAGACCGAGATCGCATACTGCGGCGTTTGCGGCGAGGAGGCGTATAAGTACGTTTACGTAAGCATTGCCGATGAGAACAATAATGATATTGAGATAGATTATCGCATGTATATGATGGTAGACGGTGTTGAGACCTGCTTGCGCAAGTACGTAGGAGAGGCGGGCATCGCAGATAGCACTATCATTGAGGGCGAAAAGTATAACTATCCTATCTTCGAGGAGAGGTTTGTCTACCTTGTAAACGGAGAGACCTTCCACGATCAGCTTGATGAGTATATCTACGATGATGACAGATACTGCTCGGGAATATACAGAAGCACTCTTGATGGCGAGATCGTCGAGGAGGAGCCCTTTGAGGAGCACCGCTATTACTTTGACGGCTATACTCTTGCCGAGGGCGCAGAATCCTGCCTCGACGGTGTTGTTGAATGCAGGATATGCCTCGCTTGCGGAGAAACTGTAACCAACATGTACTACGAGCACATGTACGATCAGGTGACCGAGACTATCGATCTTTCCGAGTACGGCTGTACACACGAAGGAAAGATGCTCGTATACGAGTGCATTTGCGGTCATAGAAAGTCTCTTGAGCTTGATGATAACGGATGCTCCTACGAGCAGTCTTTCAGCGGCTACGATGAAGAAGTCTATGACGAAAACGGCAACGTTTACGATTGGATATGGCACGAGGTAGAGACAAGAAGCTGCACCGAGTGCCACTGCACCTACAGCATAGACAGGTATGATACGTTTGAAAACTGTCATAGAATATACCACGCTGTATACACTATCAACGACGACGTAGTTCTTGAGGTAGTAGATGACGAGGGCGTCTCCCATCCCGGAAGAAGGTACTCTCCCATTCCCGAGGAATGCGGAAGTGAGATCGTTGACGGTAAGCTCATCGTGACCGAGGCGCACCTTGTTACCTGCCCGGAGTGTGATTTCTTCTTCTTTAAGAGAGTTGCCGTAAATACTTATGCCGACGAGGAGGGCATGCTTCTCATAGAGGATAAGTTCACAGACTATTACTTGGTTGGTGACGAGTTCCTTCCTCGTTCGAGCACGGTGATCGGATACGAGATCACTACGGGTAAGTATATGACCGATTATACCTTTACCTACCCTGTAACGCAGAAGGGCTATCAGTATGCTGCTGACGGTACGGGAGATCCCGTTCTTACCGCTGATATTGTATACGTATATGACGATGACAGCCGTTGCAGCTACACGGTCTGCCGTGTGAACGCCGACGGAAGCTATACGGAGATATGGCGCGAAGATGTGCACGTAACGATCGTTACCGACTACGTTCTTCGCGATCCTGACGGAACATGTATCGACGGAGTTGACGAAGTTGAGTACTGTGCTGATTGCGGAGAGATTTCAAGACATAGATACTCTGAGGGAGATCATCAAATAATCCGCGACAATGATAACGCTACCGTATATTCAATGAATGATCACGGACATACGTGCGGTAGTAAGCTCTACGTTTATTCCTGTGCTTGTGGCGAGAATATCACGTATAACGTAATGTCCACCACGGGATATTCTACCAGATGGGGTAGTGAAGAGGTGGACGGAGTATGGCACGAGATAAGAGTCTCAACCTGTTACGGCGATTGCGGAAAGACCTTCGAGGAGCATGATTGGGTCGATAAGGATGCATACTGTAATTCAATTGGGCACACGGTGTTCCGCTTTGAGGACGGTTATGAGGTCGCATTTGAGCGCGACCTTGGACAGAGCCATAGCACCACAACGAAGGAGCTTCCCGACGAATGCAGTGACGTGACCGATCCCGTCAGCGGAATCCGCACAGTCACTATTGCAAGAGAGCACTACTGTGTTGACTGCTTTGCATCGATAACCAAGTCCGTTATGGTGGACACCTATAATGCGGACGGATATCTTGTAGAGGAGGTCATCTCCTACTATGAATTCGTCGCGGAGAATGAGAACGTTACCCTTGCCGTTCTTACAAGAAAAGAGACCTTCACTTACGGCGTAGCAGAGTGCTCGTACGATGACAGCTACACAAGAACTTACCTCATATCAAGACTTGAGACCTATTATGACGAGAATGGGGTAGAGACATGGTGGAACAAGTACGAGTACAGCTATGAGGATGGCAACTACTGTTACGCGGCAGTGACGGAGACCGACATTGTAGGTAACGTGTGGAACGGCCAAGAGACCTTCCATACAAGTGATATGATCACGAGGTATGTCCTCTCGGAGGGAAGCACCTACTGTACGGAAGGACTGGATACCATCTTTGTTTGTCGCGATTGCGGATATGAAGACAAGAGAGGCAACGTCATTGGTGCCCATCGCACAAACGGTGACGAGATTGTAAGAATAGACCTCTCGCAGTACGGCAGCATTTGCGGAAGCGAGTTCGTATTGTACGAATGCGTTTGCGGATATCACGATATGGCGGAGTTCGAAGGACTTTGCGAGTATACAGTTCAGGATAACTATTGGTATTATCCCGATGACGTGGAATACCACTTTATGTCTTACGCTTGTCCCGTAAGCGATCCCGATACCTGCGGCTTCTCTTACACTGTGCTTTCGTGGTACGACTCCGACGAGGATTGCAATGAGATAATGCATTACGTTTACCGCTTTGGTGCACTTGACGAGGATGACGAGGGCTTGTATGTATACGAGTACGAGGTGCTCACAGGAGACAAGAAGCATCTGAGCGAGACCGAGAAGGTCTCGAACGATACGGGATACGTACAGACCGAAAAGTGCGTCACCTGCGGCTTGACGATTAGGGTCGAAACTATGGATAATTACGGGTATGAAAGAGTAGAGCACTCGTATAATGATGATGGTGTTCTTTATAACAAGAGAACCGAAAGAGGTCTTGCGCTCTATAACAATCACTGGAATCGCGGATACTGCGCGGTAGTTACGTACGACATAGAGGAGCAGTATGACGAGCTTGGTAATGTCATTTTCTGGAATGCAAGAAGCTACGTTTATCCCAATGCTGCGGAGGGCAATTACTGTACGTATGAGGTTACTTATGCTAATAACCATATGCCCAACGGATTCCGTACCGAAGCAACATACAGTCACGTTGATGGACTTTATTGGATAAACGATCGTCCTTGCGTTCCCGGCTCAGCTCATCAGACTCAGTGCCCTTGGTGCGGAGAGATCGAGACAACCTACGATGTTTCAAACGGACATTCCTTTAATTATGACACGAAGCTTGGACTGTACGTATGTGGTGTATGCGGTCTTGAGAGCGTTACCAATAAGAACGGTGAGGTGATATTTGCCGATTACACGCTCACAGAGGGCAACGGATCCGAGTACGTTATAGGCTACCGTAACCGCTTTAACGGTGATTACGAATGGCGCGTATCTCTTATGATACCGATCGAGGGAGAGGATGATTACGATCAGATAATTCTCCCGAGCATTCAGCCTGTTGAGAACGGTGAGTATAGACTTATACTTGATGCAGAGGCGATCGCCGAGGCTGCAAGAGAGTATGTGGGCGAGTGCGAATACATGGTTCGCGTCACGTTCGTTCCTACTAACAACGAAACTATGCTTGACTTTGCGATCACGCTTGATCCTCATATCCTTGTTCTTAACGAGGAAAACAGTGTCTTTGTTGAAAATGAATGCACAATGGGCGGACTGCTTTCGTATGACTGCAAGTTCTGCGGAGCTACCGTGAATAAGACCTACGGCGGCAAGCACGATATCAAGCGCTACCATTCTTATAAGAACGAGCTTGACGAGAATGAGCACCAGGTGTATACCGAAATCACCGAAAGCGAATGCGCAAATTGTGATTACTTCAATAGATATACCTTCGTCTACGTTTATGCGAAGAACGGAGAGATTATTGGAAGAACTACAACGGACGAGGAGTCGGACGGATACTATAGAGAATCGGTGATCGAGTATAATTACGATCAAGGCACATACACCGAAACGGTAAAATACAATGACGGTACGACTCGTATCTATACGTGCTCGATAGAAAGCGGTCTTGTGTTTGAAGAGGTTAATTTCGACGCGGACGGAGCTGTAACGTCAATAGAAACGTATGAATATACCGACACTCCCGATGGTGAAAAGATCGTTTCTCTTAAAATCAAAGAATATCCTAATGAAGACAGCTGGACAAAATACGAATATACCTATGACTTTGACAAGCGTATACGTACCTGTATCACAACCTTCAGCCAAGATAACGGCAGACAAATTACGGTTTCTCATCTGGACGAGGGTTATATGATCTTGCTAGAGAGTTATGATTCTGAAGGCAACTTGACGAGTAAACAGACGTATGAGTATATCTATTCTCCGAATGGCGGCAGATATACCTCTTTTGAAAGGTATGAGGATGGAAGCGGATATTGGTGGCAGAGAGTGCATACCTATGATTTTAGCAATAACGAGAAGGTTTCCACGTATACAGGAAGTAAGCTTGAAGGAAAGCGCGTTACCGTAAGCACAATAGACGGTCATGATACCGTTGAGACAACCTATGATGCAGAAGATAACGTGACCCGAATCGTAACGAGAAAGTATAATGCTTACCATGACGGCTCGTGGCGTCTTTCGTCTGAGAAATACGAGCACCCCACAGACGGAAGCTGGGAGTTGTATGAATATTCCTATGACTTTGGCACAAGGATCGAAACCGTAACCTATACCAATAGCGACGGTTACACTGAGGTGACAGAGTACGAATTCTGAGCGAAAAAGCGTTTTAGAACAAAAAATGCACTTAACGGAGAAAAAACTCCGTTAAGTGCAACAAAAAAAGCACCGCGGATTTTCCGCGGTGCTTTTTTCTTTATAATATCGGATATCCTGCATTTTCGTGCGCTTCGTAAAGCTCGTCGCACATCTTTATTATTTCGTCGATAGAAAGCTCTGCCGCGGTGTGCGGGTCAAGCATCGCAGCGTGGTAGATGTGCTCGCGCTTGCCCGTGATTGCCGCCTCGATGGTGAGAAGCTGGGGATTTATGTTCGTCATATTCATAGCCGCAAGCTGTACGGGGAGTCTGCCAATATGCGTCGGGTGGATGCCGTCCCCGTCAACAAGGCAGGGGACTTCAACGCAGGCATCTGCGGGAAGGTTGTCGATAAGCCCCGTGTTCATCACGTTGCCGCCGATTCGATAGGGTGTATCGGTAACTATAGCCTCCATTATACGCGACGCGTACTCGTTCGAGCGCACGTCGTGAATGACGTCACCACCGTTTATGAGCTTATCTCTTTGCTCGTTCCACTCGTCTATCTGTTTGATGCAGCGGCGGGGATATTCGTCAAGCGGAATATTGAATTTTTCGATAAGCTCGGGGTATTTCGATTTGATATAAAAGGGGTTGTATTCTGCATTGTGCTCGCTCGATTCGGTGCAGTAATAGCCGAGCTTGTCGACGTAATCAAAGCGCACCATATCCTTGTGTATCTCGGTCGCGTTTTTCTCCTTTGTAAGACGGCGTATCTCGGGGTAGAGGTCGTTACCGTTCTTGTCGCGAATATCAAGAAGCCAAGCCATATGGTTTATTCCCGCAATTCTCTCGCTTCCGACTATCGAATGATCAAGTTCGAGCTTGTTAAAGAGGGAAGAGGTGCAGACCTGTACCGAGTGGCAAAGACCTACTGTCTTTATGGGTGTATATCTTAACATATAGCCCGTAAGAATCGCCATGGGATTTGTGTAGTTGAGAAAATATGTGTCGGGGCAAACGTCAGCCATATCAGCGGCAAAGTCCTTCATAACACGTATCGTGCGAAGTCCGCGGAAGATACCCCCGATGCCGAGCGTGTCGGCAATAGTCTGGCGCAGACCGTATTTCTTAGGTATCTCAAAGTCAATTATCGTGCAAGGGTCATACAGGCCTACCTGAACGGCATTTATAACGAAATTCGCGCCCTTCAGTGCGTCGCGACGGGTTTTTATTCCGAGATAAGTGCCGATCTTTGCTTTGCTGCCGTTGTATTTTTTGTTTAGCATGCTGATGACAAGCTCCGACTCTCTGAGACGCTCGCCGTCGATGTCATAGAGCGCGATTTCAAGCTCCTCGGTGAGCGCGGGGGTAAGAAGTGTGTCGCCAAGTACGTTTTTTGCAAATATGGTGCTACCCGCACCTAAAAATGTTATTTTCATAAGCTCCTCCTCGTGAAAAACGCTGATTCTTTGCTCGTGAAATATTTTACCATATAAAATGTTGTTTTTCTATTGCTTTTTGTGGCATATTTATGGTAAAATGTTGCATATAGGAGGGCGTATGGGAGAAATAATGTTTATTGAAAAAGGGGAAAGCGGTCTTGTCCCCGTTCTCGCGGGATATGAGCGTTGCCGACCCTCGCACAGCTTTGGACCTGCTGTCCGCAAATACTATTTGTTGCATTTTTGTCTTTCGGGAAAGGGAATACTTTACGACAAGCGTGGCACACACAAAATTGGGGCGGGTCAGTTTTTTATAATCCGTCCCGACGAGGTGACTACCTACACCGCATATGCAAGTGATCCTTGGGAATACACTTGGATAGGCTTTGTGGGCGAGCGCGCCGCAAAATTTCTTGACTCTCCATCGGTGATGAGCGTACCCGACGGGATCGCCGAGCGACTTTTCGAGCTTGCTCGTGATGAGGTCAGGGCAGAGGAGCCGTACATTTCTTTGCTTTACGAGCTTGTATACAGGCTTTTCAGAGAAAGCTATGAGGATAATCCCACCGACCGTCTCAGGCGATTGCACAGATACTTGAAGTTTAACTATATGAAGGAGCTAAAAGTATCGGATTTGGCTCGAGAGTATGGATTTGACAGAAGCCACCTTTATAGGATTTTCAAGGCAAGGTATGGCATAGGTATAAAGGAATATCTTACGCGCGAGAGAATGAAAAATGCCTCGCGCTTGCTATCCGACGGCTTTTCGGTAAGCGAGAGCGCGGCGATGGTTGGTTACTCTGACACCTTTAATTTTTCAAAGGCATTCAAAGAGCACTTCGGCGTTCCGCCCTCAAAATATGCAAAATAAAACACACCCACGAACGTGGGTGTGTTATTTTATTCGGGGATCTTTCCTTTTTCCTTAAGCCTGCGCGCTAAGTAGACCGCAGGGGTATCAAGCAGGCTCGTGAATACGTAGATGACGTAGCTTGAGAGCATTATTGAGATAAACGTCGCCGTGTCGTACATTCCCGCAAAGGCAATGGTCGTGAAGATAACGGTGTTGACTATTTGCGAAACGAGAGTAGAACCGTTGTTTCGGAGCCACAAAAAGCGCTTTGAGTTGCCGAATTTCTTGGTCGAGAGATCCCACCATTTGTGATAGAGCCAGACATCGAAGTGCTGGGATACGACGTAGCCCGCAAAGCTTGCGAGAATAAGACGCGGTGTCGAAGAGAAGATGGTCTTGATCGAAGGCATTGCCCAGTCGTTTATGCTTGGAGTAAAAAGGAGCCAAAGCTGTGTGCACGTTAGCATTATTACCGTTGTGAAAATGCCGATCCGAACTGCGCGAGATGCGCTCTTTTTGCCCTCGTTTTCACTTAAAATGTCGGTGATAAGATAGGTCGAGGCAAACATTACGTTGCCAAGGGTCTGCTCCATGCCGAAGGCATCGACAAGTATGAGGACCTCAATGTTGGCAAGCACCGTTGCTACGGCACTCATGGCATAAAGTCCCGATTTGCCGAAAAATCGGTAAGCGATGATGACTGCGCCAAAGATAACGATAAGGGAAATGATTAGTAAAAGTTCGTTCAATTTTTGCCTCTTTCCGCAATAAAAAACGCGCCTACGGCGCGAAATCTTCTATTGCCGTAATTTTGTTTTAGGACAGGTTCAGGCTCATCGCCCTAATTTACAAACTGTCCGTGTGGGAGTATTGTATCATCTTTTTTGTCGATTGTCAAGAGCATAAATAAAAAGCTTTCCGCTAGGAAAGCTTTTTACATTATTTTTACCGATTTTTCGGTGTTTTTTCTTATTGCTTCAGCGAGACCTTCAATATAATTTATTTGAGGTACGTCGAAGAAGTGTGCATCTCTGCCGAGTGCTCCGTATTTTGAAATACCAAGATCGTGATACGGTTCGAGCTCAACGAGGGATACCTTCTCAAGCTCATTTGCGAGTGCCGCGATGCCAAGAAGGTGCTCCTTGTCGTCATTGATGTCGGGAATTATAGGGCAACGGAGCACTATCTCTTTGCCAAGACTGTCAAGAAGTCGCAGATTTTCGAGAATTATGTCGTTGTAACCGCCCGTCAAAGCTTTGTGCTTTTCGCGGTCGGTGAGCTTGTAGTCAAAGAGAAAGAGGTCGGTGCTTTCGGCTACGAGAAGCATATTTTCTCTCGAAGCAAAGCCGCACGTCTCAATCGCGGTATGTATTCCGTCAGCCCTTGCAAGCTTGAGAAGCTCTATGGCAAAATCTATCTGCATAAGGGGCTCGCCGCCCGAGATGGTGAGTCCGCCGCCCGAATTTTTGTAAAAGAGCTTGTCCTCGCGCACCTTTTTCATAACGTCCTCGGCAGAGACTATACGTTCGCACTCGCGCTTCGCGCCGTTCGGGCAGGGAAGTCCCTTTTTACATCTGCCGCACTCGGTGCATTTATCGCGATAAAAGAGAGTTTCGTCATCGGGGCTCTGGCTTTCGGGATTGTGACACCAAGCGCAACGAAGGGGGCAACCCTTGAAAAACACGGTTGTGCGAATTCCGGGGCCATCCGAGGTGCAAAATCTTTGAATATCAAATATTTTTCCTGTCATAGATCTCCTTAATACGCCGTTCTGTCAATGACCGACCTTTGTCTCCATTCGGGTAGGCTTATAAAATACTCACTGAAGCCGTAAATACGAACTGTAAGTGCGGGATATTTTTCGGGGTGCACCATCGCGTCGCGAAGGACGTCTTTGTCAAGGATGCTGATTCCAATATGAATGCCGCCAAGCTCGAAATAAGTGAGGGTCAGTGCGCGCAGAGTTTCGGGAGCCTGTTTTTTGGAGAATCCGACGTTAAGCGCGCCGCCACCCGTCTTGTTAAAGGGAAGCTTTGCAACACTCTCGAGCATCGCCGTGATGCCCTCCTTGTCAGCACCGTAGCTTGGAGACTGGTTATCGGAGAAGAATTCTTCGGCAAGTCGACCGTCGGGGGTCGCGCCTATCTGCTTGTACCAGAAGCGGTCGCGCTCAAGAGAGTAAAAGCTTGGCACGGCAAAGAAATTGTCACGTGTTTCGATGCTGTCTACCGCCTCTATAAAGGTGTTGGCGATGGCAACGGCATATTCGTCAACGTCGGTGTTGTTGCCGAAGCGGGTCAGAGAAAGTATCTCGTGACGCAGCTCCTCGTGGCCGACGAAATTGGCTTTGAGGATCTCTACAAACTCACCGAAGGTGAAGCGCTTCTCGTTAAATATAAGCTTGTCAAGCACCATAAGCGAGTCGCCGAGCGTAGCTACTGCGGGGCAGTAAATATTCAAAAGGTTATAGGGCATATCGCCGTCTGCGGGATCTGCGCATTCAAGTGTTGCGTCGGTGAGCAAAAGATTGTCAAGAACAAATTCCTCGCGATTCTGCTTCGGCATATACTGACGTCCGTCGGCATATTTCTGCGCCCAAGCCTTTACCTTCTCGCCAAAAGAGTCGAGAATTTCCTTTATCGAAGAACGCTTATTTTCATAAAGCACCTCAAGGAAGAGCTGAGGTGTAGGCACGAAATGCTCTTGTCTGTAGTTGTGATAGTCAAAATCGAGCGTCGAGCAAGCCGAATAGGTATGCTGACGGGCTATCTTCTCGGGAACGCCTCTGTCTATAAGGCTCTTGCAAACAAGCTTATAGTTATAGACGTTCATTTTATCGACCAGTGCCGAGAGGGCGGTGAAAACGTGACTTGTGAAGCACTCGTCATCCTCGGGGTCAAGAAGCACGGTTATAGTCGGCTGTGGCATATTGTTTATCATTGCCGCATCGAGGATCACGTGCGAGAATTCGTTCGTGTCCTCGCCGCCTATGTTTATATATTGCTTCGAGGACTGCGAGAGGATTGGCTTGAGCTTGTAATTGTGAGTAGCTCTGCCGCAGATCTCGTTGGTCTTCATAAAGAAGCCTGCAAGAAGCTCGGTAAGCTCCTCCTTCGTATGCCCCTCGGCAAGAGCCTGCCTATAGTAGGGGAGCATGATTGCGTCAAAATGGCCGAAGGCATAGTCTCGCGCGCCTATGACACAGCTTGCGATAAAGTGTATCATCCATACCGACTGAAGCGCCGAATAAAAATCGTATGCGGGATAGAAGGGGACGGTGCGAAGAGCCTTTGCCATCTCACGCTTGCCGCATCTCTCGGCCTCCTCTGCATATCTTTCGCAAAAGGCCTTCACGGCATAAACGACCGTCTCGGCATTTTTTGCAAACTGACGCGCAAGAGCTGTGTCCTTTTTCTTTGCCGTTTTCTTTACCTCGTCAAGAATTCCGCTAAGACCTAAAGAAAGCACTCTTTTATAGTCGGGACTCATATGTCCGAGAGAAAAAAGGTCAAGGCTTGGCTTTTCCACTCCTTCGGGTAGGGGAGCCTCAAGCATTCTTCCCGCAAAGTAATCTGCCTCGTCAATAGGAGTCGAGATCTCATCAAGAAGCGCAACAAGAGCTTTTATTTGCTTTTCGGGCTCGCCTAAGGGACGAATATCGTCCGCAATGCGCATAAGTATGGCTTCTCTTTCTATAAAGCAATGTGTATTATCGGTCGCAAAAACAAGGTCGCGCAGTCTGTTTAATCTGTCGTTCATGCCCTGGTCTCCTTTGCCGCGTGGGTTTATATCTATCAAAACAATTTTAACATAGGAATTTTATAAAATCAAGTGCTTTTTCCCCTTTTTATATCCCAAAAAACTTCCGTTTTTCTATTGACTATTATAAAAAAAGGTGTTAAAATAAATTATGTATGGAAATATGCTGATATAGCAATGTTCAGGAGGCAAAATATGAGAGAATACACAATTCAGAAGGTGCTTGAGGAAAAGGCTATCGCTATAGTCAGAGGCGCTAGCGTTGAGGATTGCCTCAAGGTAGCTGACGCGCTCTATGAGGGCGGAATCCGTCTTATGGAGATAACCTTTAATCAGAAGAACCCCGATTCCTTTAAGGATACCGCTGCGGCTATCAAGGGCGTAGCAGAGAAGTATGAGGGCAAGATGCTCGTTGGCGCGGGAACAGTTACTACTCCCGAGCTTGTTGAGATGGCTGCAAACGCAGGAGCTAAGTACATCATCTCCCCCGACACAAACGTAGACGTAATAAAGAAGACACGTGAGCTTGGCCTCGTTTCTATGCCCGGCGCGCTCACACCCACAGAGGTGCTTCAGGCTCACTATGCAGGAGCTGATTTTGTTAAGCTCTTCCCCGTAGGCAACCTTGGCGCATCCTACATCAAGGCTCTTTGCGCACCCATCAGCCACGTTAAGATGCTTGGCGTTGGCGGCGTTAACGAGGACAACGTAGCAGAGTTCCTCAAGGCCGGTGTTTACGGTGTTGGCGTTGGTGGAAACCTTGCTAACAAGAAGTGGATCGAGGCTGGCGAGTTCGACAAGATCACCGCTACCGCGAAGAAGCTCGTTGAGAACATAAAGAACGCGTAAAATTAAATTTGCACATATAAAAAGGAGAAAAATTATGAAAAGAATAGTTACTTTCGGTGAGATCATGATGCGTCTTAACCCCGAGGGCTACCTCCGTTTCGTTCAGGCAGGTAAGTTCGAGGCAAGCTACGCAGGCGGTGAGGCAAACGTTGCAGTTTCTCTTGCTAACTACGGTATGGACGCAGCTTTCGTATCCAAGGTTCCGAAGCACGAGATCGGTCAGTGCGCAGTAAATGCACTCCGTCAGTTCGGTGTTGACACAAGCCTTATGGTTCGTGGCGGCGACAGACTCGGTCTTTACTACGTAGAGAAGGGTGCATCTCAGAGAGCATCCAAGGTTATTTACGACCGTGCAGGCTCTGCAATCGCTAAGGCAACTGCTGCTGACTTCGATTGGGAGAAGATCTTCGAGGGCGCTGACTGGTTCCACTTCACAGGTATTACTCCCGCTCTCGGCGGCGAGATGCCCGCTGTATGTCTTGAGGCTTGTAAGGCTGCAAGAAAGCTTGGCGTTAAGGTCAGCTGCGACCTCAACTACCGCAAGAAGCTCTGGAGCAACAAGGAGGCTGAGGAGGTAATGTCTCAGCTTATGCCGTACGTTAACGTATGTATCGCTAACGAGGAGGACGCAAAGGACGTATTCGGTATCGAGGCAGAGGGAACAGACCTCTATGCAGGTAAGGTAAACCACGACGGTTACATCAGCGTTGCTCGTCAGCTTACCGAGAAGTTCGGCTTCGATAAGGTTGCTATCACACTTCGTGAGAGCATTTCCGCATCCGACAACGGTTGGGCAGCTATGCTTTACTCCGATGGCAAGGCATACTTCTCTCCCAAGTACAACGTTCGTATCGTTGACCGTGTAGGCGGCGGCGACAGCTTCGGCGGCGGACTTATCTACTCGCTCCTTTCCGACTACGACGATCAGAAGGCTATCAACTTCGCAGTTGCAGCTTCTTGTCTTAAGCACACTATCGAGCACGACTTCAACCTCGTATCCGTTGCAGAGGTAGAGGGACTTGCAGGCGGTAACGCTTCCGGTAGAGTTCAGAGATAAGTTAAATTTAAGAGGTAATAAAAGTGAAGATTACTAAGGTTAATACGTATCACGTTCGTCCCCGTTGGGGATTTGTAGAGATCGAGACCGACGCCGGCATCACAGGCTGGGGTGAGGCAGTTCTCGAGGGACACTGTGACGCCGTTCTTGCGTGCGTAAACGAGATGTCCACATACCTTATCGGTGCTGACCCCTCTCGTATTGAGGATATTTCGGCAACCATCTACAGAGCAGGCTTCTACCGTGGCGGCGGCGTTCTTATGAGCGCTATCTCGGGTATCGACCAGGCTCTTTGGGATATCAAGGGTAAGTTCTTCGGCGCGCCCGCTTACGAGCTTATGGGCGGCAAGTGCCGTGATAACATTAAGGTATATTCCTGGATCGGCGGAGACCGTCCTGCAGACACCGGCGCTATGGCAAAGGAGAGAATGGACGCAGGCTTTACCGCTATCAAGATGAATGCTACAGAAGAGCTTCAGATGATCGACACCTACGATAAGGTTGACGCAGTTCTTGAGAGAGTTGCGGCTATTCGTGAGGCGTGCGGTAAGTACTTCGGTATCGCTATCGACTTCCACGGAAGAGTACATAAGCCTATGGCAAAGGTACTTGCAAAGAAGCTTGAGGAGTTTGATCCTATGTTCATCGAGGAGCCCGTTCTCTGCGAGAATATGGAGGTCTTCAAGGAGATCGCCGCTTGCTGTAACATTCCGATAGCAACAGGTGAGAGACTCTTCACAAAGTACGACTTCAAGCGTCTGCTTCAGGCGGGCGGTGTTGATATCATTCAGCCCGACCTCTCTCACGCAGGCGGTATCACCGAGGTCAAGAAGATCGCTTCGATGGCAGAGGCATACGACGTTGCAGTCGCTCCTCACTGTCCTCTCGGACCTATCGCTCTCTCGGCTTGTCTTACTCTTGACGCAACCTGCTACAACGCAGTTATTCAGGAGCAGTCGATCGGTATCCACTACAACGTTGGTAAGAGCGTTCTTGACTATGCTCTTAACAAGGAGGACTTCGAGTTCGTTGACGGCAGGGTTCAGATGCCCAGAATTCCCGGTCTTGGTGTTGAGGTTAACAAAGAGCTTGTTCTCGAGGAGAACAAGAATCCCCACCAGTGGAAGAACCCCGTTTGGCGTCACGCAGACGGCTCTGTTGCTGAGTGGTAATTTAATAAAAGCGAAAGCGGACTCGAAGGAGTGCCTGCGATAGAGCAGTATAAACCAACTAACAGGAAAAGGATAGAGAAATTTTACGTTCTCTATCCTTTTTTCTTGACAAGCACTGCATTTGTGGACACAAATGCTATTTTTAGTTATGAGTTATGAGGCTCGCTTACGCTCGCCGTTATGAGTTTGCTCCGCAATCGTTATGATATAATCGCCTTGTTGCTTCAAGTCGTACCAAAGGTGCATCATAACTTGCCGCAGGCAATCATAACTCTAAACTCGCCACAGGCGATCATAACTGCGCGCCTGCTCTACGGCAGGCGCGCCAAGGAGTCCGCTTTTTTGTATTTTATCTTCCCGTCATACGGCGCATGCCGTTCTCAATTCCGCTTTCCATTCCCTCGACATTCGATTCGATAGGGTCGAGCATCGAGCTCTCGGAGTCTGTGTCGCTGACCTTGCCGTCTTCGGGGTCGAGCATTGTGTCGGGCGTGGTGTCTGTGGGCTTGTCGGTCACCTTATCGGTAGCCTTATCGGTCACCTTGTCGGTAACCTTGCCTGTGTCCTGAGTTTCGCTTCCACTTCCGCCTCCGTCGTTGTTTTTGTTGCCGCCGCACGAAGCGAGTGCGAACGTCAAAAGAGATACCACGAGTATCATTATTATAAGCTTTTTCATAAATGCCTCCTATTTTTTAGAGAATTATCTCATTCCTATTTTTGCCCGAAATCGCGCGCTTATTACCATAAATAAATTTCCATTTTGCTTTCTGTATATTTGACCTTTTGCGGTAAAAAATAAAATTGAGCGGAAAAACCGCTAAGGAGGATTTGACAATGATCATGGATAGAATTGCGCTGATACTCACGATAATCGGCGCGCTTAACTGGGGAAGCATCGGTCTTTTTCAGTTTGATATAGTTGCGTGGATTTGCGGCGGACAGAGTGCTCTTTTCAGCCGTATAATCTATACAGTCGTTGCTCTTGCGGGAATTTGGTGCATAAGCCTTATTTTCCGTGCAAGAGAGAGATTTGAAGCGATAGACGAATAATTTAATTTCTTTGAGAGAAAGAAATTAGACAAAGAAAATCACGCTCGGCAAGCTTTTGCCGAGCGTCTGTCTTTTTTGCTTCAAATTTTGATTTGTCGATGAGTTTGTTTAGTGCAAATCACCCTTTAGCCTCCCTTGTGTAAAGGGAGGTGGCACGAAGCAAAGCGGAGTGACGGAAGGATTGTAAAATATAGATTTAAGGTGAACAATCCCTCAGTCG
>JAZQYP010000024.1:0-15238 GCA_045633625.1 Eubacteriales bacterium | reverse complement strand
GCGGCCATTGGCCGTCCGTTCATTGGTTTAAGGTATTTGTTGCGGACGGCCAATGGCCGCCCCTACAATGAATAATAATGTTTTCCTCCCTACGGAACAGACCGATAAATTGCCCCAAGTGGCATATACTTTCGGTATGCAAAATTTCAATACTCCTAAATTTCAAAAACAATAAAAAGGAGGGGTAATTCCCCTCCCGTTTATTTTATACGTTCTCCGGTTTAATCAATAATTGGCTTTTCGTTATAGCTCTCGCAAAGAAGATTCATAGCCTTGCACAGCTTGTGGAAATATACGAATGGTCCGACAAAAATAAATGAGCCAAAGAAATACCAACCCCAAAAATCAGTCATTCCAAAACTGTAATCAATATTTCGTCTCTCGAGCGCCTCACTAACTCGCTTTGCTATTTGATAATGCCATATCACAAGTACGATTGAAAAGGTGAATATAGCGAGAAGATATGCAAAGAGATAATTCATAGTTTTGGAGCGATCTCTTTTAGGCGCTACCTTATCCAAATCATATGAAAACGGAATAAAGAAAACGATACTGTATATTCCAAGTGTCAAAATATTAAGTATCATAAGCTTGATCATGCTTCTGTTTGTTTGAAGCTTTGGGGGCTTGTATTCTTTTTCTTCGTAACCGTAAGCATATTTGTATGCCATACTATTCTCCTTTCCGTCACTAAAAATTTGTTCACTCTTATTTTATCATATGCAAAATACCAAGTCAACTATTTTTATAAATTGTGACCTCATATATCCTCAATCGGCAACTTGAGAGCAAGGAGTCCCTTTGAGTCGCGCAGGATGCGCGACGAGGGGGTGCCGAGAGCCTTTATATTGTAATGCGTGCGTATCATACCGATGTTTCTTGTGCTCTGTCCCTCGCCGCCGTCGCTGTACCAATCGCGCTCGCAGGTCTGGAACAAAAACAGCTTCGGAGCGATCGCCGCGTAGCACTTCTTTGAGAGATTTCCGTTTCCGTGGTGCGGTATCTTCATCACGTCACTCTTGAGGTCCTCGCTGTAGTACTTAAAGAGGTCGCTGTCGCATCTCTGCTCGGCATCTCCCGTGAAAAGAATGCTCTGTCCGCCTACGAAAAGCTTGTAGATAACGCTTGTGTCATTCACGCCCATTATCTTCTCGCCCTCGCGGAGCACTGGGACTCGCACGACCTTGAAGTCAAGCTCCTCGACCGTGATATGCTCTCCCGCCTCGACCGAGTGAAGAACCGTTCCCCACACCTCGGGCATTGAGTAGAGCACCTCGAGAACACTCTCAAAAACCTCCTCTTTGTCGGGGGCTTTTTCTATGTAATAATCAAGGGGCAAGAGGTGGTGATAGAAATTCTTCACCGAAATCCTCTTTTGCAAATTCTCGTCGCAAATAATATCGTGGAGCACTCCGTAATGGTCCTTGTGTAAGTGGGAAAGCATCCAAGCCTCGATCACGGGCTTGCCGTCAGACAGCGACTCAAGGCATCTTACGATATGCTCCGCCTGTCCGTGTCTGCCGCCGTCGATGACTACGAGAGTTCCGCGCTCGGTCTTGAGTATCGTGCAGTCCTGCGCGATAAGATTCGAGCTTGGCACAGAGTACATTGCCGTGCCGTCAATGTGTGGCGGAAGCTCAGCATCAAAGCGCTCGCGAGTGTAGTCATACTCGGCGCTCTCGTTGATCTGGACGTCCTCGCGGGTAGAAAAGCCGTCATACTGCGTAAAAACTATCTCACAGCCAAGCACGTTTTCCACAAAATGCTCGGCGGCGAGGACCGTTCCGTACTCTCCGTCGTTTATGTAGACGTAAGAGCGGAAGGGATCGTTTTTATACTGCTGATCGGCACCGAGACCGACAAGGTAAAGACGCTTGCCCACAAGCTTTATGACAAAGTCAAACTCACGCGACTCGTCACGCATAAGCGTAAGTCCGTCAAGTGCCTCGCGAGAGGTGCGTCCTACAACTATCTCGCATTCAGCGGGCTCCGTGTCGTCTCTTACAATATCGAGCATTGCGCCCACCACAAGTCGCACGTGGCGCGCAACGATGTCAGCCGCGCGAAGCTCGTTGAAGGTCGCATCCGCAGCTATAACTATTCTATAATCCTTAATACTTGCCATAACTCACCTGTAATAAACGTAGAATGCGATTATCGTTCTCTCAACACCGCCGTGCTCAAGGTCGGGACCCGTGAGCACAACACCGTCCTTTGAGAGAAGCTCCCATGCCTGAAGCTCGTCGATCTTGCACCTGAAAAGCACGTCTGCCGACGCGAAAACAAGCAGCTCGTCATCGCGGATATTAAGTCCGCCCGAGCGACCGATGACCTCGTCGACTCCGTTTCTTTTTTCGGTGACGTATTTGATGTGCTTTCCCGTAATGCTTCTCGCCATTTCCCAGCGAAAAGCCTTACTGTTCTCGTCTTTTTTCTTCTTGAATACCGAAAAGAGTCCCATTTAAGCCTCCTTACTGTAAATTATCGCGGCACTTCTTGCGCGAACGGTGCCGTCGAAGTCGGTGTCCGAAAGAAGCTCTCTGCCGCTTATATCATAATGCTTATCATCGTTACTCATATTCGCAAGAACGGTGATAATCTCACCATTCTTCTCGCGCTCATAGGCAATAAAGCCGTCGCGCGCCTCGATAACCTTGAAATCTCCGTCGCGGAAGATAGGATACTCTTGTCTTATCTTGCCAAGTAGCTCGTAGTGCGCGAGGAGCTCCTTGTCCTCTCTGCCCCAAGGGAAAGGACGGCGGCAGAAGGGATCGTGATAGCCCTCAAGTCCTGCCTCATCGCCATAAAATACGCTCGGTACACCGAACGCGGTGTACTGAATGACAGATGCTATCTTGAGCTTCTCTCGTGCTGCGGCATAGTCCCACTCGCCAAGTCGCTTCGTCGCAAGCTCGGAGTTAGACAACTCATAAAGCTCCCATTCATTCTCGGGGGGTGTACCGAGGAGTGTCATAACACGCTCGGTATCGTGCGTACCGAGGATATTCATAAGAGAATCGCAAACGCTCTTGGGGTAAGATGAATAAAGCTCCTTAAGCACGTTCGAGAGCATTCCCGCGTCGCCGTAGCGCACGAAGGAGAGTATTCCGTTGCGGAGCGGATAGTTCATAACGCTGTCAAGCTGACGTCCTCTGAAATATCTGCGGCGGTGTCCGTATGCCATTTTATCGGCGGCATTCTCCCACACCTCGCCAATGATTATAGCCTCATCATTTGAAGCCGACTTCACACTCTCTCGAAGTGTGTCAAGGAATACGTCATTCAGCTCGTCCGCCACGTCAAGTCGCCAGCCGCCGATGCCCATTTTTACGTATTTTTCACAAACACCGCCCGCGCCCGCAAGATATTTGCGGCATTCCTCATTGTTAAGGTTCAGCTTGGGCAATATATCTATTCCCCACCAGGATTCGTACTCGTGGGGGTAATTTCTAAAGTGAAACCAATTTCTAAAGGGTGAATTCTCGCTCGCAAACGCGCCCACACCGCCATATTTTGAATATTTGTCAAAATAGAGGCTATCATCACCCGTATGATTGAAAACTCCGTCGAGGATCACCTTAATTCCTCGTTCGCCTGCCTTCTCAATTAGGTTCTTAAAGGCTTTCTCTCCACCGAACATAGAGTCGACCTCAAGGTAGTTACCCGTGTCGTATTTGTGGTTTGAATACGCGCGAAAGATCGGGCTGAGGTATATGACAGTCACACCAAGCGACTCAAGATAGGAGAGCTTTTCTGCCACGCCCCAAAGATTTCCCCCGAAGAACACGTTGTTCTTTAAGGGATCGCCTCTTCTTTCGGGATACTGCGGCA
The DNA here is from genome assembly GCA_045633625.1 of Eubacteriales bacterium. Taxonomy (GTDB): domain Bacteria; phylum Bacillota; class Clostridia; order Oscillospirales; family CAG-272; genus HGM12713. Next base: position 11,407 of record JAZQYP010000024.1, on the reverse strand, counting down.
CACCGTGCGCCCAGTCCTCGTTAAGCTCGGCATCAACTCCAACGCGGGAAAGGTCTACCTCCCCCTCACCGCGACAGAAGCGGTCAACGAAAACGTGATACATAACGCCCCCCGAAAACCACTCGGGAGCGCGGAAGTCCTTTTCAAAAACGGTGAGTCTGAAGCGTGACGCCGAATTTGCCGAAAGCTCAAAATCAACGTTATTATAGCTATCGGTAAAGAGGGTGTCAAACCCGCGAAGGAACAAAAATTCATAAAAGAAAAGCCCCGAAGTGCCTCCCTCACACCACTCGCCAAGATCTACACTCAGCACGTATGTGTCGGAGCCGTTTTCGGTGCTCGAAAAACAGAGAGGGATATCCCACTCTCTGCCATTATCATCATTTTTTACACGCAGAACGACCGCCGAAGCGCCGAGCTCTCTCGGCACTTCAGCAATAAACGTCAGTTCTGTCCCAAGCTCAAATGCGCCATAGTGGGACATATCCTTTCCCTCTACTATCTTTTTTATAACAGGGAGACTCTTCCCTCTCGGCATAAGCTTGGTTATCATATCATTATCCTTGTTTTTTATTTGTCTGTAAGACGGTTTATATGCCAGAACTTCTCGGCATACTCGTTTATCGAGCGGTCTGCGGTGAAATATCCTGCCGCCGCGATATTGAGAAGGGACATCTTGTTCCACTTCTCCTTATTCTTGTAATCCTCTATCATCTGCTCGTGAGTGAGTCTGTAGGACTCAAAGTCAGCAAGACACATATAGGGGTCAGCCACACCGGGGCCTGTGGTGAGATATGCCGCAATGTCGGCAAAGCTCTCGCCGTTAAAGCCCGCAATAAGCTGATTTACTATCTTACGAAGGCGAAGGTTGCCCGCATAGAAATCTGCCGCATTGTAGCCGCGGAGCCACATCTCCTCTACCTCGGTAGCGGTAAGTCCGAAGATATACATATTGTCTCGTCCTACGGCATCAAGCATCTCAACGTTAGCGCCGTCAAGCGTACCTATGGTCATAGCGCCGTTTATCATAAGCTTCATGCAGCCCGTACCGCTTGCCTCTTTACCTGCAAGGGATATCTGCTCGCTTATCTCGGCGGCGGGAATAAGGCTCTCCGCCATAGTTACGTTATAATCCTCAAGGAATACAACGGATATCTTGTCACGTACTACGGGATCCTTCTCTATCTCCTTGCCAAGACACCAAAGAAGCTTGATTATCTTCTTTGCCATCATATAGCCGGGAGCCGCCTTAGCGCCGAAGATAAAGGTTCTCGGCACGAAATCCTTCTTGGGATTTTCCTTGATATCGATATAGAGACCAATGATATTGAGTGCATTGAGGAGCTGACGCTTGTACTCGTGGAGTCTCTTTATCTGCACGTCGAATATCGAGTGGGTATCAAGCTTCTGACCTGTCTTCTCAAGCACCTTTTTAGCAAAAGCGATCTTGTTATCGTGCTTTATTGCTCTTACCCTTTGAAGCACAGCCTCATCCTCGGAGAACTTTGCAAAATTTGCAAGCTCAAGAGAATTGTGACGGTAGCCCGTGCCGATGCACTCGTCAAGAAGTTCGGCAAGCTCGGGGTTTGAGTAGCAGAGCCAACGGCGGTGCGCAATGCCATTAGTTACGTTATCAAATCTCTCGGGATACATTTGTCTAAAATCCTTGAAGGTCGAACGCTGAAGGATATCAGAGTGGAGCTTTGACACTCCGTTTATAGAGTGAGAGCCGATGACCGAGAGGTTGCCCATTCTTACCTGTCCGTATCCAACAACGCTCATCTTGGAAATGCGGTCCCAATTTCCGGGGAAGCTCTTCCAAGCCTCGCGGCAGAATCTCTCGTTGATCTCCTTGACAATGGTGTATATTCTCGGGAGCTTAAGACGGAAGAGATCCTCGTTCCACGTCTCAAGTGCCTCGGGCATAACCGTGTGGTTAGTATAAGAGCAAACGTTTATTACCGTATGCCAAGCTCTGTCCCAATCAAAGAAATACTCATCGATAAGTATTCTCATAAGCTCGGGGATGCAGAGTGCGGGGTGTGTATCGTTAATGTGGATAGCTACCTTGTCTGCGAGGTTGTCAAGCGTACCGTAAACAGCCATATGATCGCGGATTATGCTCTGGCAAGAAGCCGAGACCATAAAGTACTGCTGAGAGAGACGGAGAAGCTTACCTTCGGTATGGTTATCCGAGGGGTAAAGCACCTTCGAAATCGTCTCAGCGTTGATGCTATCCTCAAGCGCCTTGGTATACTGACCCTGTGTGAAGAGAGCCATATCAAAGTTATGAGTATCTCTTGCGCGCCACAAACGGAGCTGGCTTACTGCCTTCGAGTCAGCACCCGAGATCATCATATCGTAAGGAACTGCCTCTATCTCGTCATAATCCTCATAGATTATATCAAGATGGCCGTCCTTCCACACTTCTCTTACGTGACCGCCAAGCTTTACGTGGTATATTCTGTCGGTTCGGGGCACGAGCCATACCTCACCGCCGGGGAGCCATATATCGGGCAGCTCTACCTGCATTCCATCAACGATCTTTTGCTTAAACAGACCGTAGTCATAGCAGATGGAAAATCCTGTTGCGGGATAGTCGAGTGAGGAAAGAGAGTCCATAAAGCAAGCGGCAAGTCGACCGAGACCGCCATTACCAAGACCCGCGTCGGGCTCACACTCGTAAACGTCATCAAGATCGGCACCAAGCTCTGAGAGCGCGTTTCTGTACTCGTCCTGAAGACCGAGATTACAGAGATTTGTGCGGAGCGAGCGACCAAGAAGGAACTCGATGCACATATAGTACACTCTCTTCTCCTGCTTTGCGTTTACCTCTCTCTTAAAATTACCTCTTTTTTCTGTCAGTATATCCTTAACTGTCATAACGGTCGCCTTATAGAGCTGATCGCGGGATGCGTCAGCCGCGGTGCAACCGAAATATCTTTCAAGCTTTGCTACAATAGCACTTTTTACGTCTTTTGCCGGGACATCAATATTCATTAAAAACTTCCTTCCTAATACCCTCTCAAAGAAGTGACTCATACATCTCTGCATACTTCTCTGCAGACACGCCCCAAGAGAAGTCAGTTCTCATTATCTTACCTACGAACTTCTTTCTCTTTTCTACGTCACGCCACAAGGAAACCGCCGCAAGAGTCCTCTCGTGAAGCTCTCCCGACGAGTAGTTTGCAAAGGTAAAGCCGTTGCCCATAAGCTTGGCACCGTTTTCCCAATAGCCCTTTATGGAGTCATATAAGCCACCCGTTTCTCTTACGACGGGAATTGCTCCGTATCTTGAGGCGATCATCTGCGAAAGACCGCAGGGCTCGCTCTTTGATGGCATCATAAAAATATCTGCCGCCGCGTATATACGCTTCGACAGTGCCCTGTCGTAACAAATATATGCCGCAACCTTATCGGGAAAGCGCTCACGAAGATTTTTGAACATCTCCTCATATCGCGCCTCGCCCTTACCGAGAACAACAAGCTGAACGTCATTATTCTCTATGAGATTATACACCATTTCTCCAATAATGTCAAGTCCTTTATGAGCCGCAAGACGCGTAATTATAGCGATAAGCGGCACGTCGTCTCGTTCGGGAAGACCCGCGTCTCTTTGGAGTGCGCGCTTGTTCTCGTTTTTCTTGTCAAGCGAGCGCCAAGTATAATTTTTTACGATCTCCTTATCCTTTGCGGGATCATAGTAAACGTAGTCGATTCCATTGAGGATTCCGCACACCTTATACGCGTTCTCACGAAGTATTCCCTCAAGTCCGTGCGCGTATTCCGCCCACATTATCTCCTCGGAATATCTCGGGCTTACCGTGCTTACCTTATCGGCACAAACTATCGCACCCTTCATAAGATTTATGCAACCGTCATATCTCATAAGCTCGATATTCGAGTTATCAAGACCGAAAACGTCGCCAAGAATACCAAGATCGTATTTGCCCTGATACTCTATATTATGGATAGTGAACACCGTTCTTATGTTCTCGTATCCTCTTATTTGTCTGTACTTTCTCTCAAGATAGACCACCGAGAGCGCCGACTGCCAGTCATTTGCGTTGATGACGTCGGGATAGTAGCCGATAACACCGAGCATATCTATCGCCGCAAGGCTGAAATATGCAAATCTCTCGCCATCGTCAAAGCTACCGTAGAGGCTATCCCTCTCAAAATAATATTTATTGTCGATAAAATAGTAGGTTACTCCATCCTTAACAAGGCTCCAAAGACCACAGTAAAGACTTCTCCAAGAAAGAGTTACCTGCCACTCGGCCTCAAGCTTCATCTGTGCGCGCCACTCCTCACGTATTGCGCTGTAATAGGGCATTACCATTCTTACGTCGATATCCTCGCCGCCGTGTGCCTTGAGAGCCGCGGGAAGCGAGCCCATAACGTCACCAAGTCCGCCCGTTGCCGCAAATGGCATCGCCTCAGAGCCTATAAACAATATTTTCTTCATAAAATATTCTCCTTAATAATGTGGCGGCGAGTGACGAAGGTCCTCGCCGCCATAGTTGTACCTTTGCTTATACCTCAACGCCTTTTGCAAGGAAGAAGGGCATAGTCTGGTGACCCGAAAGAGTTCTGCCGTCTCTTACGGTTACGTTCTTATCTGTCACCACGCAATTCATCGTTACGTTGTCACCGATATCCGAGTCCTGAAGGAGCACGCAGTTACGAAGCGTTGTTCCCTTTCCGACCTTGACTCCTCTGAAAAGAATGCAGTTCTCAACCTTGCCCTCGATGATACATCCGTCAGCAACGTAAGAATTCTTGATATCCGCGTCCTTCGAGTAAACTGTAGGGGCAGAATTTCTCACCTTGGTGTAGATAGGTCTCTCAGGGCTGAGAAGCTCGTTTCTCGTATCCCTGTCAAGCAGCTTCATCGATGCGTCAAAGTATGTGCGGAGCGAGCTGATAAGCACGTATGTGCCCTCAAAATGATACTCGCGAATGCGGTAATTACCGATACATCTCTTTACTACGTCACGGTAAAGCTCGCTATATCCACGTGCCGCCGCGCCGTTTATCTGATTGAGAAGGAAGAGTCTGTTCGCAACGATGATGTTCATACTGATGCGTGCGCTTCTCTCATCGCCAACAAACTTGCGGATGTCGGTGATATTACCCTCGGGATCGCTCTCAACGGCGTTTGCCGAGTGAGGAATAGTCTCGTGATCGGCAAAGGTATAGTCGGTGGTAACGATCGTCATATCAGCACCGCTCGCAGAATGCGCACGGAGCACGTCACTAAGGTCGATATTGCAAATTCCGTCACTGTCTGAAAGGACGATAACGTCCTCGGTGCATCTTGAAATAAAGTTTGTAACTCCGATGAGCGACTCAAGATAGGTACCCGATCTTACGCTCGATATCTGGCTATCGTACGCCGTAATAAAGGGCGGGAGTATCTTGATACCGCCCGAGCGGCGAGCAAGATCCCAGTCCTTACCCGTCGAGATGTGATCAACGAGGGACTGATAGTTGTTGTGAGTTATTATACCCACCTTGGTAATTCCCGAATTCACCATATTTGAAAGCGGGAAATCTATAAGACGGTATCTGCAGCCAAAGGGCACTGATGCCAGCGTTCTCTTTGTTGTAAGCTCGGGCGCTGCCGAGTCGTGCAAATTAGAAAAAATAAGTCCTGCAACTGTCATTTCATCTTCCCCCTTTCTTAGTCGGCTATGCTTTCGCCGTCAGCAACTGCGGTTGCTGTTGCGAGCACAGTGATCTCAACACCCTCTGCCCTCTCGCGTCCAACGCGTGCGCCCTTGCCGATCGTGCATCTCTCGTCAACTATCGAGTAACTGACGGTAGCTCCCTCGGATACTACGACGTCCGCCATAATTACCGAGTCGATAACCGTCGCGCCCGCTTTTACCTTAACAGACGCGCCGAGGACCGAATTTATAACGGTTCCCTCTATCTCACAGCCCTCGGTTATCGAGCTGTTGACAACGGTTGCGTCGGCACCTATATACTGAGGCGTGTGAGCCTCGTGTCTTGAATAGATTCTCCAGCTCTCTCCGCCGAGATCAAGCTTGGGTGCATCTCCAAGCAGATCCATGTTAGCCTCCCACAAGGACGAGATGGTTCCAACGTCCTTCCAGTATCCTGCGAAGGGGTAAGCGTACATCTTCTCGCCCGCGCCAAGCATATTAGGAATTATGTTTTTTCCAAAGTCGTTCGAGCTCTCCTCATCAGCTGCGTCAGCATTGAGGTAGTCGAAGAGCTTTGACTTATTGAATATGTAAATTCCCATAGAAGCCTTGGTGCTGTCGGGGTTCTTCGGCTTCTCGGAGAATTTGAATATCTTGTTGTCCTCGTCGGTCGAGAGGATTCCAAAGCGGCTTGCCTCCTCTATCGGCACCTCGATGACGGCAATGGTGCAATCAGCTCCCTTTGCCTTGTGGTAATCGAGCATCTTTGAGTAGTCCATCTTGTATATATGGTCACCCGAGAGAATGAGCACGTAATCGGGATCGAACTTGTCGATAAATTCCATATTCTGATATATTGCGTTCGCCGTTCCTTTGTACCAGTCAGCACCGTGCTTTCCCTGATAAGGGGGCAGAATCTTTACGCCACCGTACGAGCGGTCAAGATCCCAGGGCAGACCGTTGCCGATATAATCGTTGAGGACGAGAGGCTGATACTGTGTGAGCACTCCAACGGTGTCAAAGCCCGAATTTATCGAGTTTGAGAGTGTGAAGTCGATTATTCTGTACTTGCCTCCAAAGGGAACTGCAGGCTTCGCGATCTTTGAGGTAAGCGCATACAGACGGCTTCCCTGACCGCCTGCAAGAAGCATGGCAACGCATTCTTTTTTCTTGAACATATATATCTCCTTCTGCCCTTCGGCATTTTTATTTTTGTGTCTTGCGGGTACTCTTTATTCTGCGTAGCATCACCGCACTGTGAGGCGGCAAAGTTATTCTTATAGAATATGGGTCGCGGCTCGTCGGTACCTTTGCCGCGCGTCTTTGACCTACGTTGAGTATTCCCTCTCCGCCATATCTCTGGTCATCCGAGTTGAATATCTCCTCATATGCACCCATCTTCGGCACACCCACCACAAAGTCGTCTCGTCTTACGGGGGTGAAGTTGATAACAACGATCACCTCGTCGCCCTTCCTATCTATTCGGCGATAGGAAAGCACACTCTCGTCTCTGTTGTCGGGGTCTATCCATTGGAAGCCGTCCCAGTCGCTGTCATTCTGCCACAGTGGCGGATTTTTGAGGTAAAAGTGATTTAGCTCCGAGTGATAGAGCTGGAGCTTTGCGTGCATATCGTAGTCAAGCAAGAACCACTCAAGCTCTCCCGTCTCCGCCCACTCGCGAAACTGCCCTATCTCGCCGCCCATAAACATAAGCTTTTTGCCTGGATGCGTCATCATATAAGCCGCAAAGGCGCGCGCCCCCGCAAACTTATCGCGATATTCACCGTACATTCTATCGATAAGAGAGCCCTTGCAGTGCACCACCTCGTCGTGCGATATGGGAAGCACAAATCTCTCGCTGAAGGCATATGTCATCGAAAAGGTCATTCTCTCGTGATGGTGACGTCTGAAATAGGGGTCGATCTTGACGTACTCAAGAGTATCGTTCATCCAGCCCATATTCCACTTCATATCAAAGCCGAGTCCGTCATTCTCGAAGCCCGTCACGTTACCGAACGCCGTAGACTCCTCAGCGATCATAAGTGCGTGAGGACACATCGACTTTATCGTAGAATTCAGCTTCTTGAAAAAGGCTATAGACTCAAGATTTTTGTTGTCACCGTAGATATTCGGTACCCACTCACCCGGCTCCTTGTCGTAGTCAAGGTAGAGCATCGCCGCTACCGCGTCAACGCGCAAGCCGTCCGCGTGGAACTCCTCAAGCCAATAGATTGCGTTAGATACGAGGAAGGACTGCACCTCGTTGCGCCCAACGTCAAAGCAACGCGTGCCCCAACCCTTGTGCTCCATTCTGTCCTTGCCTTGATATTCATAGAGAGGCTGTCCGTCGAACTCATAAAGACCGTGAGCATCCTTCGGGAAGTGCGCAGGTACCCAGTCAAGAATCACACCGATTCCCGCCTCGTGCATCGTATCAACGAAGGCGCGGAAATCGTCAGGACTTCCAAAGCGCGAGGTCGGCGCATAATAACAGCCCACCTGATAGCCCCACGAGCCGTCAAAGGGATGCTCCATTACGGGAAGAAGCTCAACGTGCGTGTAGCCCATCTGCTTAACGTAGGTCGACAGCTCGGTCGCTATCTCGCGATAGCTAAAATATCTGCCGTCCTCATGACGACGCCACGAGCCGAGATGTAGCTCGTAGATATTGAGGGGCATATCGTAAAACCTCCCCGCATTTTTGGAGCTGTATGCCCTCCAACCGTCATCTCTCCACTTGTAATCGCTCTGATATACAATAGATGCCGTGTTAGGAGTCATCTCACAGAACGCGCCGTAGGGGTCTGTCTTGTAATGCTCCCTACCGCCGTTCCAAATCTTGTATTTGTAGATACTGCCGACCGAGATTCTGTCGTCCGCGTCAACGTACTCCCAAATACCCGCGTCGGTAATTCTCAAGAGGGGCATATCCTCCCCCCACGAGTTGAAATCTCCGACAAGATAGACAGCATCAGCATTCGGCGCCCATACTCTGAAGACGAGATGTCCGTCCTCAATATGCGCACCCATATATTCATATGCCTTGTAATTAGTTCCCTGATGGAACAGATATGCAGGCAAATTCGAGTTTTCCTTATTCAATTTAGTCACCGCCATTCAGAAAAATACCATCTTCACATCGACGAATATCTTCCATATCCGCCAAAATGTGCAAAAAAGCCAAAAAACACCAATTTTTATTAGGGACAATGTTTATAATCTACAAAAAATATTATATCATACTAAGCACTTGATGTCAATCTATTTAGATGTCCAAATTGCAATAAAATCCATATTTTTAGCCACCGTACTATACAATAAAATGAGCCAAACTACCGATAGATATACGGTACAAAATAAAAAGACGGATCGCAAACACCTCAGACATCTCCCCGCCTTCGGCATCAAACGATCCATCCTTTTCTTCATCTATGTATTGAGGCAAGTTATTCCCTCTCTGTCACTATCTCTTGTATGGAGAACGCTTGTCGTATCTCCTCCTCCGTCCAATCTGCCTCTTTGGCTATAGCTTCCATTTCCTTCATTGTCTTTTTGAAGTGTTCTAAGTTGTGTTCCGGCATAACCTTTCTCGTTCCGTCCCCGAGAACTACCGTTACCCACTTCTCGTTTTCCATTGCTATCCTCCTGTATATTTGCTTTGTTTTCAGGTAGTGCATAGGCTTGTACTTTTCGGGTATCTCTACCAACGTCACTGCCTCTATGTCAAGGTCGAGGGAATGTCTGCGACTTCCTTTCGCAGAAGGGGTTGACTTTTCGGTGGATTGTGATAATTTCTTGACCATCATCGTTCCCCATTGACTCTCTTGAAGCATCGTAAACCATATTGCCGGCTCTGAGCATCTCCTTGCGGTCTAAGGCATTGAAATAGTTTTCGTCGGTAGATTTTAGGTCTGATTTGTAGCTGACTTGAGTTGACCTACCAGCATCACTACCATTTTTAGTATATCCTGTTCGGTTACGTTGCCCTTCTGATCGTATCTGTCTATTATTGCCTCTATTAATTTGTCCCGATTTTCGTCCGTCTTGCAGAGTCCTACTACTGATACTGTTGTATCCTCGTTTAATCCGCAACTCTTTAACAGCATTATCAAGTCCTTTTGAGTTTCTGTTACCATACTCCGTTCTCCATTTATTATAGTTTGTTGCTTCTCTTATAATGGGATGAACAATGCCCGAATCACTAATCCAATATGCTATTGTAACATCGTACCCATTTTTTACAAATGTCTTAACTAACGGTACATTTCTACGGTTTGCATCCCACGTTAACCCCTCCGATTGTATTTGTCCAAGTTCATCTTTTGGGAGGGTAATATCATTATACTGCGAAATATCAACGGTGTCAATATCCAATGAAGCCCTCGCGCCCTCAGGCAATCCATACCTCTTCGATACAACCTTGTTTGCGACTTCCTTTCGTTTCTGCTCGATTATATCCTGCAACTGCGATGTGGCGAGGTTGCTGTTTTTGTATCTTGCTCTTTCCTCGCCGTTCGCAAACTGCTGAAGGATCTCGTTTCGTCTTACCTCTTCGGCATTCTCAAAGAATTTCTCCGCAGCATCGAAATCGTAGTTCTCAAGGCTCAACACCTCATGGTACGATGCATCGCTTTTTGCCTCTCCATCCCTTCTCTTTGCGTCCATAATTAAATGACTCGTCGCCTGCGTCATCGCGAGCTAAAGAAGCTTCGAATTGCTCGAAAGCACCTCGCAAACTATGCCCAAAACAAGACACCCAAGCAAGCCCCATAGGCCCACGAAAGAAACTCAAAAAGCCTTTTGAGAAAAAGAGGAAAAATATTTATTTTTTTTGCAAAAAAGGCTTGACTTATAAAAAAACCTGTGGTATAATATCGAGGTGCTAAAAGAGATCTGGGTGTGGCGCAGCTGGTAGCGCGCTACCTTGGGGTGGTAGAGGCCGCAAGTTCAAGTCTTGTCACTCAGACCAAAAATCCGTAAGAATGTATAATTCTTGCGGATTTTTTCTTTTTGTTTTTGTTAACATTCAACACATTTCAGGCCTTTTTGCTTTTTAGTGTCTTTCTAGTACATACAAAGTACATACAACCAAGGTATGTACACGATTTACGAAAGGTATGTACTAAATCAATGCACAAAGTCCGAAAAAGCCTTATAAATCAAGGGCTTTCGGCTTTTTACCTCTACCTTTCGCGAAGGTAGAGGTTTTAACTTGCGGCATCTACTCATTTTTTCGTGATAAAAATTATTTCTCATTGTCGCAATATTTTTTGCGTGGTAAAGGCTTTTTTATCAAAGTCAGGAAATAATTGTTCAAACGTTTTGCTTTCCATTCCCTATTCCCTTTTATATAAAAACGGTGATCGTCCTTACCGAGTTCTCCTCGGCAATACAATCACCGTTCTTTTTATTCTTTTCTTCAATTATACATTTTCAACTTGTACTTGCTAGCTATAATTGATGCATCTTGCTTGTTATACATCAGATGCATTTCATCCAATATATGTCACGTTAAATCCTTTTTCATTCAATTAGGAGTGGAATATCACAAAGTATACTCCCATATTTTGCCGACCCCAATACTGCTTTGGTTCTTGTATTCGCATGGAAAAGGAAACAAAACTCTTACATCGTTTTTACCGTTTTTCAGGGCAAACAGACACGCTCCCAATGCCATGGGCTTTGATCCGGCAGGGATAATATCAATACAAAAGTCCTTGTACTTCCGCTCCAAA
>JAZQYP010000023.1:0-29077 GCA_045633625.1 Eubacteriales bacterium | reverse complement strand
GGGTGGTCATTGTTTTTCTTCTTCATTATTTCATAGACCGCGTCCATATTTGACACTATCTCGTCATAATCGGTGCTATTCAAAGCCTTATCAAGCATATCGATGCATCTTTCACAAGCACATATAGGAGTGCCGTAGCCACTCATTCCTATTATGGAGGGGTCCTCCTCGGTCATATATTCAAGGCAAATTGCACATTTCTTTTCGCTCATTATTTTTCTCCTCTCAAGGTGCGACGAACATAGTCCATATACTCCGCGCGAAGGGTGGCGCGTTCGGCCTGTTCTTCCTCGGTCAGTTCTCTTTCCTTGGCAAGCCTTGCAAGCTCGTTTATTCTATCTATTTTGCTCTGTTCCATCTTTTCCTCGATTATTTTATTTTGGTGTAAAGTTTTGCAAGTCCGCCCGTGGAGGTCTCTCTATAATGCGCGGACATATCCTTGCCTGTCTGGTACATAGTCTCTATAACCATATCAAGCGAGATTTTTCTCGAGCCAGAGAGGAAGTTTGCCAGGTTGACGGCATTTATAGCACGCATAGCGGCTACCGCGTTTCGCTCGATACAGGGTATCTGCACAAGACCGCCTATGGGGTCGCAGGTAAGTCCCAGATGGTGCTCGATAGACATCTCCGCCGCGTACTCTATCTCGTCAAGATTGAGTCTGTAAAGCTCTGCGGCAGCTGCTGACGCCATAGCGCAGGCAGTGCCTATCTCGGCCTGACATCCGCATTCTGCGCCGCTGATGGACGCATTGGTCTTTATAAGGTTTCCAATAATGCTTGCAGTCGCAAGGGCGTGGAGAATGTCCTCGTCGCTGAAATTTTTCTTTGTCTGAAGGAATTTGAGTACCGCGGGAACAACTCCGCACGCACCGCAGGTGGGTGCTGTGACTATTATTCCGCCCGCCGCATTCTCCTCGCTCACCGCAAAGGCATACGCGCAGATCATACGGTTTGTGCGTGTCTCCTCGGTCTCGTCAACCGAGCTGTGACGGTAGAGATAGCGCGCCTTGCGTCCTATGCCAAGCCCGCCGTGAAGAGTGCCCTCGGTGGTAATTCCGCGCTTTACAGCCGCCTGCATTACATTCCAGATCTCGCCAAGGTAGTCCCAAATTTCCTTGCCCTCGATCATCTCAACGTACTCCCAAAGGCGCATATCGTGCTCCTCGCAAAAGGCGGCTATCTCGGTAAAGGAATTTAAGGGATATATCTCCTCGTGCTCGGCTCTGTGTTCTCCGTCGATCACTACCTCTCCGCCGCCAATGCTGTAAAAGCGGCGCGTCAGGGCTATCTCACCATTTTTTATTGCAGAGATGTCAAGTGTGTTCGGATGATATTCGGTGGAGCTGTCGTAATCAAAGATCACCTCGCATTTCTTTTCTCCAAACGCCTCAAGTATAGCGGAATCGGTCATATGTCCCTTGCCGGTCTTTGCAAGAGAGCCAAAAAGCGTTACGCGATATTCGTCGGCATCGGGGCAAGCAAGAAGAAATCTTTTTGCCGCGGCGATAGGACCCATCGTGTGCGATGACGAGGGACCGTTGCCTATTCTGTATAAGTATCTGAGTGATTGCATAGCTTGTCTCCTGTTTACTTTATGGTTGAAACGAATTTTATCACACCGCGTGTGAGAAATTCGATATTTTCGTCTTTTGCGACCACGTCGCGATTCGTATGTATGCGTCCCGCTAAAAGTATACCGTGCTTTGAGCGGTTGCAAGCCACACAGCCGACACCTGCGGGGAAGCTCTTGTGGTCAGAGTTTGCGTCTGCCTCCTTGTAGGTGAAAAAATGGGTCGTGTATCCTCCATCCGAGGCAAATGCCTCGCAAAGAGACGTGTAAAGAGGGCTCTCAAGAGCCTTTTTCTTTGAGATAAAGACCATATTGTCGCCGTTACCAACGCAGTCAAGATTTATCACAAGTCGCTCCGCCATAGCATCCTTGTGGTCGGCAAAATATGCCTTCGAGCCCTTTTTGCCCTTTTCCTCGTTGTCAAAGAGAATGAATGCGACCTTGCTTTTTGCGCTCTCGTCAAGCGCATCAGCAATCGAGAGGACTGCCGCCACGCCCGAGGTGTTGTCGTTGTAGTTGTTTTTATTAGAGAAGGTGCGGAACATAAGAAAATATCCGCCGTAGTAGAGTGCGAGGAAGCTCACAAGATACGCCTCGTACGAGCCGAGTATTACCTCGCCGACAAGATAGCCAAGTCCCAAGGAGATGGCAAGCAAAACTATGACGGGCACGAACTGATAAAGATAAAAGAGCGTCCTATGCCTCGGTATCATTATGTTTGGAAAAAGGGAGGTCGCGGGGGTGTCATAATGCGCGGTGAATACCACGTCGGCGCTCGTCGGGTCGCCGATGACGACGTTTTTGTGCTTGCTGTTTTCCTCGACCCTCGCGTCGCATCCGCGCGCAGTCATATCGGCGACGACCCAATCGCGAAACGCCGCCTTCTCGGCGTCACTTTTGCGTATCGGGTGACTTTGTATGAGTTCTATAAGTCGTGACATTGTATTGCCTTTCTTGTGTGTAATATTTGCCGTTTTATCTTCTTTATTCGCTAAGGTCATTCCAATTGGAATTTATGGATTCAATGAGAAGATTTTTCTTTGCTCTTGACCAATGCTTTAACTGCTTTTCTCGTGCTATAGCATCGTTTGCTTCGGAATATTCTTCAAAATAAACGAGCTTATGTACGTGGTATTTTTTTGTAAAGCCTTCTATTTCTTCGCTTTTGTGTTCGCGTAATCTTCGGTGCAGGTCATTTGTAACGCCTATGTATATTACTTTATTTGTCTTGTTTGTGAGGACGTAAACATAATACATATCTATACCTTAATTTTTTTACTTTCCTTTCTTGTGTGTCATCCTGAGCGGAGTCGAAGTTTTGGTGAGGGAGCGGCAGAAGGAAGTCGCGAGCCGATCCAAAACCTGCGGACAAAGTCCGCAGGGATCTACGAACTGCTTCTGATGCCTTTTCTAATGGATGTAACATTTGTCAAGATGGTCTGCACAACCATGGAGTAGATCCCGCTGCGGCTTGCGCCTTGCGCTTTTTCTCGCTCGCGTCCCCTTCCGACGCTCGACCCGAAAAAGTTCGACTGCGCTCTACGAGCTCCGCTCAGGATGACATACTGAGGTGAGATGTGCAAGGAGATATTTAAGGATTATAATAGCAGAGCTATTGTTAAACAATGCTAAGATGCAGTTTATTACCAAACAAACGGTATAAGTCTGTATTTTACCTTCGTTTTGTACTCCGCGTAGCCACTAAGGTCGCGGGTGAGTACCTTTTCTTCGTCAAGTATTCGCGCGACGATAACTGCGGGGTAGAGCGCGAAGGGTATAAGTCCCCAAAGCGAGCCGAGAATAAGGGGTATGGGCAAGAACATAAAGAGCGTTGCAAGATACATCGGGTGACGGACTATGCCGTAAAGCCCTGTGCTTACGACCGTCTGCCCGTCCTCGACCTTGATTGTCCGCGAGAGGTAGGCATTCTCGCGCATTACCTCGGCATACATCGCGTATCCAAGAAGGAAAAGAACCGATGCCATAATGACGGCAAAGAGGGGCACGTGCGACCAACCGAAGCGAAAATCAAGCGCAGAAAGCACAAATCCCACGGGGAAAATGAGTCCCGAGAGGGCAACAACACCCTTTTGAGCCTTCTCCTTTTCCTTTGAGTCAAGTCGCCTTTTGAGTAAATCGGGGGATTTTATAAATAAAATTATTCCCACAGCAAGCATAGGCGCGAACAAAAGCGCGATAAAGAGCCACGCGCCCGCAAAATCGAGCGTCCACGCGGGCAAAAAGAGCATAGCCCCAACGAGAGCGGCTCCAAGCAGATATTTTATCAGTGCGTTAAGTAACAGTTTTACCTTTTTCATTTGCTTAAATTCCTAACTCCTTCGCGAATGCAAAGGGAATGCCAAGGGCCTCAAGCTTATCGCAATGCTCCCTTATGCGCTCGGGTAGATACTCGGAGATAATGTGGCTGTCAAAGCCGATGCTTATCTCAACTCCCGACTCGCGAATTATGCGCTGCTGCTCCTCGTTCGAGAAGAATTCCTTTACGTATGCGTGCTCGCGGTAGCCGTGCGCCGAGTCATAGTTTACGTTCATCTCCCAAAACGCGCCGAGAGCCGCCATCTGCTTGAAATAATCAAGCGGATCGCGCCCGATGCTCTTGATGTGGTTGAACATATCGGTGTGCGCAATTCCTACCTTGCATTTTGCCCTCTCGATAAAGGGGAAAAGGTCACCTTTAAGATGACTTTTCTCAAGATCAAGATGCTCGACCAAGCAGTAGTCAAAATAGGATATGTCCTCGCATTCGGGCAGATTATAGCGCGCGTTTTTGAAGGTGTTTATCTCTATTCCGCGCATAATGGTTATCTCATTCTTGTATTTCTCGCGGAGCAGATTTATGTGGTCATAGTATCGTCTTATCGCCTTGCCGTAGCTTATGATTCTATCGTCGGTCTGCAGACGGAGCACACTCTCGTCGCCAAAGCCGATTCCATAGTTGTGGTCATTGATGCCGAGCACCTTGATGCCGCCCGCAATCGCCGCCTCAACCACCGCCTCGGGCTTGTCCCCTCCGCAGAATGAATAGTACGTGTGTGAATGTAAGTCTTGGTACATAATTGTCTCCTATGTTGGTCAAGATGGGAAGAAGTCCCTCACTCGTCTTTTTTGAATGTTTTTATGAGTCTGAACGCCTGTTCGGCGGTGTTTTTGAGGTTTTGGTAGGCGGCGGAATTGTCCATTGCCGCCTCAAGTGTGCAGGGAGCGGGGATGATGGGGAAAAAGGCATCGATCCCGTGCTCGTTGCAAAGCCCTGCGTCCTTTGTGACAGCGCCCGAAAAGGCGATTACGGGCTTGCCGTATTTCTTTGCGGCTCTTGCCACTCCCACGGGTGCTTTGCCCATAGCCGACTGCGCGTCAAGTCTGCCCTCTCCCGTGACAACTATGTCCGCGTCCTTTATGTGCTTCTCAAGCTCGGTGGCCTCTATCACAAGACCTATTCCCGAGGTGAGATCTGCGCCAAGATACGAGCGAAAGGCAAAGCCAAGACCGCCCGCCGCACCCGCGCCCGGGTAAGTCTCGTCTGCATCCTCAAAGACGCTCTTTGTGAGCGCGGCATACCTTGAGAGCCACGCATCCATTTTTACAATAATTTCCTCGGTCGCGCCCTTTTGCGGGCCGTAGATCCTGCTGCAGCCCCTCTCGCCACAAAGAGAATTGGTCACGTCGCAAGCGACCTCGAAGCTGCATTCGCACAGAGTGAGAAGCGCGTTCTCCGCCTTTATTGCCGTAACGTCGGCAAGTCCCTTGCCGTAGGGTGTGACGGGCTCTCCCTTGCTGTCAAGAAACTCAAAGCCGAGCGCCGAGAGCATACCGAGCCCTCCGTCATTCGTGGCACTTCCGCCAATTCCGACAACGAAGCGGCGACAGCCCTTTTTCTCTATCGCGTGTTTTATCAGCTCCCCGACACCGTATGTGGTGGTGTTTAGGGGATTCCTCTTTTTCTCGGGCACAAGCGTGATACCCGCCGCCGCGCTCATCTCTATGACGGCAAGACGTCTCTCGGGTATAACTCCGTACTCTGCCTTGACCGTATCACCGAGAGGGCCGGTGACGTGTGCCTCGCAGAGCTCGCCGTGAAGGGCAGAGACGATAGCCTTGACAGTGCCCTCACCGCCGTCTGCCAATGGGCAGACCTTTACCTCTGCGTCCTCAAAGACCGCGCGCACAGCCTCGCTTACTGCGGCACCCGAGGAAAATGTGTCAAGACTACCCTTAAAAGAATCTATTGCAACAGTTACTTTCATTTTTTGTTCCTTGCTTATCAAAAGATCTCTTTTTCGTGCAAAACAACACCGTTCTGCGTGAGTTTTTTCTGAAGTGCGGCGACGTCGAGCGTGGAGAAATCATCGGTCATAGCCGCCGCTGTTCCCGCCGCCTGACCTGTGACCGCACAACAAGGGATCACTCGCATTACATCCCAAAGTGTTTCGTTCACAGAGGTGCAACGACCCGCAACAATAAGATTTTTTATCTCATTTGAATACAAGGTCCTGAAGGGAACTTCGTACACGGGGCCGCGCTTTTTCCAGTTGGATACCATACCGATTGAATCTTCAAAGTACGTATGCTCCTCGGTGTGTGAAAGTGTGTATTCGCCAACAAGCTTTCGTGTCATACGAATCTGCGGGGTCGTGGCGATAGTGGAGATCACTGTCTTCGGGTCGGTCTCTCTCTTTTTTAACCAATGGTCAAGCGTTGTCTTGTGTGAAAGGCAGATCATTTCCGAGATCTCCTTGCCGTCAAGCCCCGTAAAGCGACGGTTTACCAGCGGCTTTGCTTCCTTTCCCGTTTTTTCGTCTTCGGGTATATCGGAAGCGCCGAGTGTTTGAAGATTGTGCCCATTTTCGTTTGCATAATAATACCAAGCCGCAAGTACGTTGCCTTGCTTGAAGGTATCCGTGGGGGCAGATGCAAACCACGCAACGTCACAGTCACCCGTTGCATCCACAACCGAGTTGATTCGGTACGCAGTTCTTCCCGATTTGTTTTCGATATAAAGAGATTTTATTTTTTCGTTTTCAGTATCTACGTCCACAACGTAGCTGCCGTACATAATATCCACGCCGCTCTCGATCAGCAGCTGCTCTGCAAGAATTGCAAAGACTTGCGCGTTATACTGTACCATATACCGCTTGTCCTTTTCGGTACGTGAGCCCTTGCCCTCAAGCCAATTTTCGGGGTGTCTATCCTCGGCTCCATATTTTATCGACAGCTTCAAAAGCTCCTCGGCGATGCCAAAGGAAACCTGATGACCAAAGCCGTCGCAAAGAGGGAGATATATTGTCACAAGCCCTGCGGTACCAAGACCGCCAAGCATATACTGTTTTTCAAATAGAATGACTTTTTTTCCTTCTCTCGCAGCCGCGAGTGCCGCAGAGATACCTGCGATTCCACCGCCGCAAACGGCAACGTCATAAATTTCGTTCGATTTTATAGTCTTCATATTATGGGTCTCCTGTATGATTGATTTGCTTTTTTATACGGTTAAGTAAATTGCCGTTGAATGAATGTTTGAGTTGTGTTAGAAGTTGATTTTTGTTTTTGAACACATCTTGTAGGGGCGGGCATTGCCCGTCCGCTTTTGTTTGCCGCTTATTCTTGTTTTCGGACGACCGATGGTCGCCCCTACAGTGTTTGCGGTTAATTTTTCGTAAGACACACGACACTCTCGACGTGGCCTGTGCGTGGGAACATATTTACGGGGTAGACCTCGCTCATTTTATAGCCGAGCTGTGTGAAAAGGGCACAGTCGCGCGCGAGGGTATCGGGATTGCAGGAAACGTAGACCACGCGGGGCGTATTCTCGCGTGCGAGAAGGGAAATAAGCTCGGGGGTCGAGCCCTTGCGGGGTGGGTCGATGATGACCGTCGCATCCGAAAGCTTTATGTTCTCTCTCTCAAGACACTTTGCGATGCTCTCGGCATCACCCGCATCGGCACAGAGGAAGCGCGCGTTGGCGATTTCGTTTGCCGCGGCATTCTCCTCGGCGCATCTTATCGATTCATTTACGATATCAACACCGAAAACGCGCTTTGCATCCCTCGCCATCGAGAGTCCGATCGTGCCCGTGCCGCAGTAGAGGTCAACGAGTGTGGTCTTGCCGTCAAGCTCTGCAAGCTCTGCCGCCTTGCCGTAAAGCAGCTCCGCGCCGTCGCGGTTTACCTGATAGAATGCCTCCGGCGCGATCTTGAATTTCAGTCCGCAAAGGACGTCCTCAATATAAGCCTTGCCGAAAATAAGACGGTACTCACTTCCTAACACAACGTTCGTGTTTTTGGTATTGAAATTAAGTAAAATGCTTGTGATTTTAGGGAATTTCTCGTTTATTTCTGCGACAAATTTTTCCTCGCAGGGCATTTTTTTGCCGTTCAAAACAAGGCAGAGCATCATCTCGCCCGTCTTGTCAGCCGAGCGAAGATAGATATGGCGCAAAAGCCCCTTGCCGCTCTTCTCGTCATAGACAGAAATTCCGTTTTCCTCGGCAAATTTGCACACGAGATCCACTATCGGTGCAAATCTCTCATTCGAGATAAGGCAGTCGCTGATGGGGATGATATTGTGAGTTTTCTGCACGTAAAAGCCGGCGCACACACCCGATTTCGTACGTGCGACGGGATATTGCGCCTTGTTTCTGTATCTATAGATCTTGCCGTCGGTAAGCGTTGGCATAACGCGGGCAGAAACACCCGCCTTCATAAACGCCGCCTCAACGTATTTTTGCTTCATGAGCAGCTCGTGCTCGTATGTAACTCCTCGCCACACACAGCCGCCGCAAGCGTTTGGCTCGTGGCAGGCGGTCGAGTCGCTCTCGCGGTAGGGGGAGGGAGTAAGGATCTCCTCAAGACGCGCCACGAGGAAGCTTTTTGCCACCTTTATGACCTTGGCGCGCACAGTGTCGCCCGTTACCGCGCCCTTGACGAACACGACAAGTCCTTCGTGGTGAGCCACACCCGCGCCGAGATTATTTATCTCTTCGATCTCAAGCGTGAGCGTGTCTCCCATTTTCAAAATATCAGACATAGTACTCCTTGCCACTCTCAAGGCAGAGGCAACCGAGAGCCTCGCTGTATGCCGCGCCGCAGTCGATAAGGATCGAGCCCTCTCCGTAGTGCATCATACCCGCATCGGCCCCCTCAACTGTCGAGGTCGGGCGGTGACCGACGATAACTATCTTGTCCTCAAAATACTCACGTTCGAGGTCAAGCGGCTCGCCTATAAAATCCTCGGGCATAAGATCGTCAAGCTCCATATCCTCGCTAAAATCGACAATTCCCGCATGAACGAGCAGATATTTCTGCCCCTTGACCTCGATCTCCTCGTAAAGAGCCATATCGGAAAGATAGTCAAGCACACCCTCACGCATCTCCTCGTCGAGAGCCTTGAAGTCCTCCATAGTCTTTTGCCCGCCGTCAGTAATCCACTCGGTCATCTCGGAAATGATCTCGGGCTCGGGCATATCACCCTCACGGAGCATATTGTCAAGGGCTGTGAGAAGTTTGAGGGCACGGTAATCGTGGTCGCCAACGATGGGAAGCACGTTCGCGCGCATGCTGACGTCAAGAATGAGCTCTATCGAGCCCTCGCCGTAGTCAACGAGGTCACCGACGATGTACATAACGTCGTCCTCGCTAAAATTTATTTTTTCAAGAAGCGATTTGAACTTCTCGTAATTGCCGTGAATATCTGATAAAACGTATGTCATTT
The DNA here is from genome assembly GCA_045633625.1 of Eubacteriales bacterium. GTDB lineage: Bacteria > Bacillota > Clostridia > Oscillospirales > CAG-272 > HGM12713. The sequence goes on along the minus strand of JAZQYP010000023.1, from coordinate 19,780 downwards.
TAATCTTCCTTTATCTTTTTGTGAATCCAAGTTTGTTTAGGTAAGGTGTTGCATTTAGGCTCCCTCCGGTGAGGGCATGATCGCAAGCGACCGTCGAGTTTGCAAGCAAACATCGAGCTGTCACCGAGAGGTGACTGAAGGAGAGTGCGTAAACGTTAAGTCCTATAAGGCTCCACGTTCGCGCGGGCTCCTTCCACCGCTATCGCGGTCCCCCCTCCCTCCCGGAGGGAGGCTTTTAGTGTCACTTGCGTTTTTGTTTATATCGTTTTACGTCTTATATCGTTCTTATTCTGTTGCTGTTGTAGACGTCGGTGTCAATTCCCATATCGCGAAGGGTCTTCGCAAGCATCTCGCAGACGGGGTGCTCTGTAAAGAAATGTCCCGCCTCGACAAGATTAATTATATTGTCGTCAGCGTCGGCAAGATCGTGGTAGGAAAGCGTTCCCGTAAGATAGGTGTCAGCGCCCGCGCGGATTGCCTCACCCACGAAATCGTCACCGCCGCCACCGAGGACTGCCACACGGCTCACCTTTCTGCCGCGACCCGCAAAAGTCACAACGTCAGCCGAGAGCTTCTCCTTGACAAGCGCGGCAAACTCCGAGAGCTCCATTTCCTTGGGCAGATATCCCACTCTGCCTATCTCCTCGCCCTCCTTGCCGAATTTCTCGACGTCGGTAAGACCGAAGAGAGATGCGAGGGTATCGTTAACTCCTCCCTCTACCGCATCAAGACGCGTGTGGAAGGACATGACCGCTATATTGTGCTTGATGAGTCTCAGCGCCTTTCTTGCGATAAAATCGCCCTCGGTCACGCATTTGAGACCTGAGAAAATGAAGGGGTGGTGAGAGATTATCACGTCATAGCCGCCGTCTATCGCCTTGTCCACCGCATCAGCCGTCACGTCAAGGCAGACAAGCGCGCGGCTTACTTTTTTGTGCCCGTCGGGTGCGAGCATAAGCCCGTCGTTGTCCCACGAGCAAGAGAGCGATTTGGGCATCGCCGTATCAAGTATCTGATAAAGCTCATTTACAGTCATTTTTTACGTCCTCCAGAAGTTTTATCGTTTTTTGCTCGCCCGAAGCATCCGCTCCGCCCGCGAGCTTTGAGTTCGCAATGTTTTTCTGAACGCTTATCTGCCAATCGATGAGTATATAAAGCTCGTCAGAGGCTCTTTTTATATTGTGTCTTCCGAGAAGAAGCTCGGCGTCGGTGTACGTCTCTGTTTTGCCGCAAAACTCGGCACAGAGCACGACGTAAAGCTTGTCCTCGTGAATGATTTTTTCGTCTATTATGTCAAATCCGCCCTCTAGCAGATATTTTCGCAGAATTTCGGGGTGAGTCATGGGCTGAAGCACGAGCCTTATTTTCTCGTTCTTGACCCAAGGCGCGTCCTCGAGAATGCTTGCGATAAGCTCACCGCCCATTCCGCAGATCATTATGTCGGTCGGAGAGAATTCCTCAATACCGTTAAGCCCTGCAGTGTGGCGCGCTGTGAGGATATGTGAAAGACCCTCACCGGAAATATTTTTCTTGGCACAAAGATATGGTCCTTCGTTTATGTCGGACGCAACTCCGCCTTTTATTTTGCCGATCTTCGCAAGGTATATCGGCAGATACGCGTGGTCGGTGCCGACGTCGGCTATATATGCGCCCTCGCGGACAAAATCAGCCGCCGCAGACAGTCTTTTTGAAATGTTGTTTTGCATTTTAATTTACTTGGGGAACTTTTATATAAAAGTTCCCCAAACCTCTCAAAAACTTTTGATTACTTCTCTATAAACTCGTTTATCTTTTTAACGAGCTCGTCAGCGTCAGTGCCGTGAACAGCGCAAGCGTCCTCGATGCACTCACCTCTTGCGGAGGGGCATCCGAGACAGTGCATACCGATCTCGAAGAAGAAACGAGCGGTATCGGGATACATATCAAGCACGTCGCCTATGATCGATTCCTTTGTAACCTTCATTTTGTGTCTCCTTTCTAAATAATAATATACAGATATATTATAAAGTATAATGTGGATGATGTCAACAGATTTTAGTCTTAAAAGTCGTGAAAAATGTGTTGCATATCGCGCATTTTTGTGGTATAATATCAAGGATACATACAGATTTTGGATTTTGGCAGGCAACTGCCGAGGAGGAAAAATTGATTATTGCACTTGAAGATGCTAAATATAAGCTTATAGGAATGAGAGCTGAGGTAAAGGAGCTTGGTTCGGCGCTGAAGATCGACGAGCTTCGCACTATTGCCGCAGAGCTTGATGAAAAGACGCTTGATCCTAATTTCTGGTCGCTTGAGGATTCGTCAAAGATCCTTCAGAGGCTCAAGCAGACAAAGGACACGATAGAGGACTATGAGACACTCGTCGCTCGTCTTGAGGATGCGATCACGCTTGCCGAGATGGCGATCGAGGAAAATGACGAGAGCTGTGTTGAGGAGGTTGAAAACGAGCTTTCCGACATAGAAAAGCAGACCGAGGCGAAGAGAATTGAGGTTCTCCTCTCGGGCGAATACGATAAGAACAATGCTATCGTCTCCTTCCACCCCGGCGCGGGCGGTACAGAGGCGCAGGACTGGGCGCAGATGCTCTACAGAATGATCACAAGATGGGCAGAGCGTCACAATTTCAAATACAAGCTCATAGATTGGCTTGACGGAGATGCGGCGGGCATCAAGTCTGCGACTATCACCATTGAGGGACTTAATGCATACGGATATCTTAAGAGCGAGAACGGCGTTCACCGTCTTGTTCGTGTCTCCCCCTTTGATGCGGCGGGCAGACGTCAGACCTCTTTTGCTTCTATTGAGGTAATGCCTGAGTTTGACAACGTAGACAAGGTTGAGATAAGAGACGAGGACATTGAGGTCACGGCTCATCGTTCAAGCGGTGCTGGTGGACAGCACGTCAACAAGACCGACTCGGCAATAAGAATCCTTCATAAGCCCACGGGAATCGTGGTCGGATGCCAGACCGAGCGCAGCCAGCTTCAGAACAAGGAGACGGCAATGAAGATGCTCAAGGCAAAGCTTATGGAGATAAAGCTTCGTGAGAGACTTGATACCATTGAGGAGATTCAGGGTAACAAGACCAATATCGAGTGGGGCGCGCAGATCCGCTCATACGTATTTATGCCCTACACGCTCGCAAAGGATACGAGAACGGGATTCGAGGACGGAAATATCTCGGCTGTAATGGACGGCGAGATCGACGGATTTATCAACGCATATCTTAAGATGAATGCATCCAACTAAAAAGCCAAAGCCCTCCGCAAAAGCGGAGGGCTTGTTTGTGTATTGTGGTGAATAGTGATACAAAATTGCGTATATCGCCCAAAAGAACTAAAATCTTGTGATGAAAAATACAATTTATAAGTTTTGCGTCCGAACGGTATGAACACAATTCGTTAACAAAGATAAAATAAGAAAAAACAACACTAAAATTAATCCTTATTCTCAATAAACAAAACGAAAGAAATTTGCAAAATATAAATAAACAACATAAATATTCCGTGCAAAAGATGGGTGAAAAGGAATATTTGTGAACTTTTTTGTAAAACTATTGAAAAAAGGGGAAAAATAAGCTATAATATATTTCCAAAAATAAAAATATAAGAGAGAAGGTGAACAATGCTCGAACTTATTAACGTTTCTTACGTCACACCCGACGGAGAAAAAGAAATACTCAAAAACATAAACCTTAAGATAGATGACCGCTTCGTTGCCATAACGGGCCCTAACGGAAGCGGAAAATCCACTCTTGCAAAGCTCATCGCGGGTATCATAAAGCCCACGTCGGGCAAGATAATCCTTGACGGAGTGGATATTACCGACATGTCGGTGACCGAACGCGCAAATTCGGGCGTAAGCTTTGCTTTTCAGCAGCCCGTTCGCTTCAAGGGAATCACCGTAAAGCGTCTTATAACGCTTGCGGCAGGCAAGGAAACAAGCTTTTCCGAGATCTGCGGCTACCTCTCCGAGGTAGGACTTTGTGCGAAGGACTATATAAACCGCGAGGTTGACGCATCCCTTTCGGGAGGCGAGCTCAAGCGCATTGAAATTGCTATGATAAATGCCCGCGGAACGCGACTTTCGGTCTTTGACGAGCCTGAGGCGGGAATAGATCTTTGGAGCTTTAACAATCTCATAAAGGTATTCCGCGGAATGTACGAGCGCACGAAGGGAATGATAGTCATAATCTCCCATCAGGAGAGAATACTTGATATTGCCGACAAAATTGTGGTCGTCACCGGTGGCCGGATCAACGACTACGGCCCCAAGGACGAGATATTCCCGAAGCTTATGAACGTTCGCTCCGAGTGCCATAAAATCAGTGAGGAGGTGCGCGCATGATCGATAAGATTCAAGCAGACCTCTTGCAGCAGGTCGCAGACATTCACAAGGTCCCCGAGGGCGCGTATTCACTGAGAATCAACGGTCAGCTCGAGGGTAAAAATTCGACCGAAAACGTCTCTATCGTTAAAAAAGAGGACAAGCCCGGTATTGATATTTACGTCAAGGCGGGAACCAAGAACGAAAGTCTTCACATTCCTGTAATTATCTCGCAAACAGGCCTCAAGGAGCTTGTCTACAACGACTTTCACGTAGGCGAGGACTGCGACGTGGTCATCGTTGCGGGCTGTGGAATACACAATCCCGGTTCTGACACGTCGGAGCACAGTGGTGTGCATTCCTTCTACCTTGCTAAAAACGCGCGTGTAAAATACATCGAAAAGCACTACGGAAAGGGTGACGGAAACGGCAAAAACGTTATGAATCCCACCACTCACGCAGAGCTTGCCGAGAACGCGTATCTGGAGATGGAAACGGCGCAGATAAAGGGTGTTGACTCGACTGACAGAAAGACAACGGCAATACTCGGCGACGGCGCAACGCTTATCGTAAAGGAGAAGATAATGACCCACGGCGAGCAGTATGCGCGCACAGAGTTTGACGTCTCTCTTGACGGAAAGGACTGCGGAACGCACGTTATTTCGCGTTCGGTAGCCTGCAATAACTCGCGTCAGATCTTTATTTCGCGTGTCAGAGGCAACAACGCTTGCTCGGGACACACCGAGTGCGACGCGATAATTATGGACAATGCCAAGGTCGAGGCGATCCCCGAGATCAAGGCAAATCACACCGATGCGTCTCTTATCCACGAGGCGGCGATCGGCAAGATCGCGGGCGAACAGCTCATAAAGCTCATGTCGCTCGGACTTACCGAGAAGGAAGCCGAGGAAGAGATCGTTGGCGGATTCCTCAAATAAGTTTTTTGGCGGGAGCGACTGCTCCCGCCGTATTTGTTTTTCGGTAATGGAAGCTTGAGACAAAATTGTAAAAAAATGTAAATATAAGCCGTTTTTGCGAAAAAAGACGTGCTTGGGCCGACGAAGACAGAAAAAATGCTCAAAAAATAACGAAAAAAGTTCGATTGTGTTAAATGTAGAAAATTGAGTTCATAAATTGTGTAATTTTAACAAAAATTCATTGATTTTCACAAGTGGAAAAAGTTGGTATCAAAACACAATAGTAAATTAAAATTACCAAAGCAAAGACGCAGAGTCAAGCTCAAGGCGGATGAAAACGGCAAAAACGCAAGTGAATACAAGGAAAATATCGATTATCTTGAGGTATTTTTAAAGGTAAATGTAATTCACAAAATTGTTAATGCACTAAACATATTGATAAATAATAACCAAAACTGTTTTTTGGCAAGAAGGAAAGAGCGGGGAAAATGCTATTTATATAATATAAAAAATGGTGCAAATTTCTTGACTTTTCGGTGTTCGTTGTGGTATGATAAACACACGACTTTGTGAGCGACAGGGGGCGAACCCTGTGCTTTTATGAAGAACGCGCGCCTGCGCGTTGCTTTTTTGTGGTCATCAGGTCTGCCGTGGGGTGTTCTGCGCTCTACGTCAGATGGGGTCTTGCGTGCGTGCGCGTGTGCCCCCGAGAGAGCGAAAAAGATTCGGTAATTTTCGGAACAGGCACCGACCCCGAGGTCTGCAGTCCGCCAAGCTGCAGGCTTCAAAAAATCATCAGGAGGAAATTTGAATGAAAAGAACGAAATTTCAAAGAATTTTGGCCTTTGCGCTGGCTTTGACGTTCGTGTTTGGTGGAGCTTTGGGCATCACAGCCGCAGAAGAAGCCGATTCCGTCACGAACACAGATATCAGCGACATAAGAGCGCTTCTCAATGCGATTTCGTACAGCGACTATCTCAAGAATACTGAGAACGTAAAGAGCGCTGATACGGAGGTCGTGATCGATGCGACGGAGAACTATGAGTACGTCTCAAGAGACGGCAAGGTCTTCACCGAAGCAACCGATCTGAGCGGACTTTTTGTCACAGGCGGCAATCAGAACTTCGCATACGTCGGAGAGTTTGACGGTAAGGCAGGACTTTACGTTCCCGGAAGCGGAACAGTAACGTGGTCTACCGACGCGATAAAGACGGCGGCGAAGTACAACATCGTTATCGAATATTACCCCGTAGCCAATAAATCGGCAAGCATCGAGCGTATATTCCTTGTAAACGGTGAGACACCCTTTAAGGAGGCAAGATACCTCACAATATCGAAGGTGTGGAGAAATGCTTATCCCGACGGCGAATTTAAGGTTCCCGCAGGCGAGAGCGGTGCTGATTACGTTGCTAAGGCAACGGAGGTCGGCATATCTGCAAGAGTTGAGTCCCGTGAGGACGGCGAGTACGTAATGTACGTTATGCCTGACGTCTGGACCGAGGATATCTCTGGCATCGTTGATGCACAGGTGCTCCGTTTCTTCACGGTCGACGTTGACGATAACGAGATACGTTCCTCTCTCGATCAGAAGCCTGAGTGGACAGAGTACTATTTCAAGGACGCGAACGGATTCTTCGCAGATCCCTTTGAGTTTGTAATAGACCCTGCCGATGAGGACGGAAACGTAAAGCCCGTAGAGCTTTCTCTCCAGTCTGTCAACGAGCCTATCGTAATCTCCTCTATAAGACTCGAGCCTGTTGTAGAGATACCTACGTATGAGAAGTACCGCGCGCAGTTTGCCGGCGAGTCTGAGGGTACGGGCAAGATCAAGCTTGAGGGCGAGTATTTCTATGCTACCTCGACACAGACGATCTACCCCGTTGAGGATAGAACCAATCCTATGAACTCTCCCTCTTCCACAAAGCAGACGCTTCTCAATACGATAGGCGGATCAAAGTGGCAGATCGCGGGTCAGAAAATTACATATAAGTTCCAGGTGCCCGAGAGCGGAATGTATAATATAGCCGCAAGATTCAAGCAGGAAGTGCTTGAGGGTATGTACACCTCGAGAATCCTTTACCTTTACAGTGACGACACAGTTGCCGAGGGCGAGAAGGGATACTACGACGGAGTTCCCTTTGCCGAGGCGGTAAATATCAGATTCCCCTATGATGATGAATGGCAGTCCTGTGCACTTGGCGACGGAAATACCGAATTTGAATTCTACTTCGAGAAGGACGTTGTTTACACGATGTCCCTTGAGGTATCTCTCGGAGAAATGGGCTCGGTAGTTAACAGAGTTCAGGCATCGCTTGACTCTATAAACAATGACTATCTTAACGTACTTAAGATCACCGGAGCCAGCCCCGACGAGTACCGTGACTACGGCTTTAACCGAGTAATGCCCGACGTTATGATAGACTTTATCGTTCAGTCCATTGAACTTTATGCAGTGGCTGAGGAGATCGAGGCTATCACCGGTGAGGCAAGCTCGATGACGGCGACTCTTGAAAAGGTAGCGTGGCTCCTTGACAAGATGGGTAAGGACGAGGACGAGGTTGCAAAGAACCTCGAGCAGCTCAAGAACTACATCGGTACACTCGGAACGTGGGTAGGTGACGCAAAGACGCAGCCCCTTGAGATAGACTACTATTCTATCCAGCCCGTAAGTGAAGAGCTTCCCGTGGCAAAGGCAGGCTTTTGGAAGGCGCTTACGCACGAGATCTCGAGCTTTATTCAGTCCTTCTTCAGAAACTACAACAGAATGGGTGCTACCGAGGAGGTAAACTCCGAGGAGGCTGTTGAGGTTTGGCTTGCATACGGTCGTGACCAGTCGCAGGTAATTCGTAACCTCATAAATAACGACTTCACTCCCAACACGGGCGTTGCAGTCGACCTTAAGCTCGTTGCGGGCGGTACGCTTCTTCCTTCTATTCTTTCGGGAATGGGACCTGACGTTTACATCGGTCTTGGACAGGGTGACGTTATCAACTACGCTATCCGTGGTGCGCTTATAAACGTAGAGCATCAGGAGGGCTTTGAGGAAGTAAAGCAGAACTTCAACGAGGCTGCGATGATCGTTCTTGAGATCGAGGACGCAGAGGGAACAATGCATACCTACGGTCTTCCCGAGACTCAGTCCTTCCCGATGATGTTCGTTCGTAAGGACGTTCTTGCCGACCTCGGTATAGATATTCCGAAAACTTGGGACGACGTTCTTGAGGCTATTCCCGTGCTTCAGTCGAAGAACATGCAGATCGGTATGATCAACGACTACAAGGTCCACCTCTACCAGAACGGCGGCGCGCTTTACGCTGACGGCGGTATGAGAATCAACCTTGATTCCAATATGGCACTTGAGGCGTTCGATACAACGTGTAGCTTCTACACGATGTACTCCTTCCCCTACAGCTACAACTTCGCAAACCGTTTCAGAACGGGTGAGATGCCTATCGGCTTCGGCGATTACGTAGGAACGTATAACCAGCTCAAGGTATTCGCAACCGAGATCGAAGGTCTCTGGGGCTTCTACCCGATGCCCGGATACTCTGACGAGGAGGGTAACATCAACAATGCGTCGGTATCGGGCGTAACCGCAGTAGTTATGGTTGCGGGATGTAAGGACGAGAAGGGCGCTTGGGAGTATATGAAGTGGTACGTTGGCGAGAATTGCCAGACGAGCTACGCAAACGAGATGGTTGCTATCATCGGTCCTTCGGCTAAGCAGGCAACTGCTAACATCAACGCTCTTGAGAGCTTGCCTTGGACAACCGAGGAGTACGAGCAGCTCGCACTTCAGTTTAATAACCTCGCATCTATCCCCAACTACCCCGGAAGCTATATCATCGACCGTTACACGGGATTTGCATTCCTCGCAGCTTATAACGACGGTGAGGACCCCGTTGAGCAGCTTCAGGGCTACATTACAACAATCAATAAGGAAATTACACGTAAGCGTGAGGAGTTTGGACTCGAAACGCTTGATTACGTAGGACAGACGCTCGCAGAGAAGAGAATGAGACAGGCACAGGATGCGATCGACGAGGCAAAGGCTTCTGATGCATACAAGGCGTCTTACGATCTCACTGTTGAGCTTGCTATCGATATAATGGACGGCGGAGAGACAGACGACTTCGCGGCACTTGGAGCTATGGCTGATGAGCTTCTCTCGCTTGACAGTGAGCTCTTCGGAGAGGCAGCAGGCTATATGAAGGATGCTGTTAAGGCTCTTATGTCCTACGAGATATATAAATAAGGAAAGGAGGAAATAGTAATGGCAAAAAAGAACACAGAAAAGAAAGTGGCTGTGTCCCGTAAAGATATGACGATGGCGCAGTGGACTTGGAAGGAAATGAAGAAGAATAAAGTTGCTTACCTTATGGTTGCTCCCTTTATGCTCATCTTCGCATGCTTCACCTTGCTTCCCGTCGTGCTTTCGATGTTACTCAGCTTTACAGACTTTAACATGCTTGAAATGCCCTCGAGATTCAATCTTGACAACTATATCCGACTCTTCCTTGACGACGATATATTCCTTACGGCACTTCAGAACACGTTTATTTTCGCAGTAATCGTTGGACCCGTTTCCTACCTTATGTCATTTATGGTAGCGTGGTTCATCAACGAGCTCTCGCCCAGAGTAAGAGCGGTAGTGACACTTATATTCTACGCACCCTCGATCTCCGGTCAGGTATATCTTATCTGGGGTACGCTCTTCTCGGCTGACTCCTACGGTTGGGCAAACGCCGTGCTTATGAAGATCGGTATCATAAATGAGCCGATAGCTTACTTCCAGGACGCAAACTACGTAATGCCCCTTTGTATCGTGGTCGCGATCTGGATGTCGCTTGGTACCGCATTCCTCTCCTTCATCGCAGGTCTTCAGGGTATCGACCGCTCGCAGTTTGAGGCGGGTGCCGTTGACGGTATCAGAAACAGATGGCAGGAGCTTTGGTACATAACCCTCCCGAACATGAAGCCTCAGCTTATATTCGGTGCGGTCATGGCAATTACGGGTGCATTCGGATTTGGTGGCGTTGTTACGGCACTTTGCGGATTCCCCTCGGTAGATTACTCGGCACACACCATAGTCCATCACCTTGAGGACTACGGTAGCATGCGTTTCGAGATTGGTTATTCCTCGACGATAGCAGTTGTTCTCTTCCTTATGATGATAGGAGCGAACATGCTTGTCAGAAAGATGATTTCAAAGGTAGGTTCGTGATATGGCAAAGTTAAGAACAAGAAAACATAAAGTCGTACTTGCACGTTCCGCCGGCGGAGATGCAGGAATAACGTTTATACTCTTTATACTCGGCGTATTCATGTTTTTACCTATGTATTACGTCATTATCCAGTCCTTCAAGCCTCTTGATGAGCTCTGGATGTTCCCTCCGAAATTCTACGTTGTAAGCCCTACGCTTACTAACTATAAGGACCTTTTCCTTCTGATGAATACCTCTTGGGTTCCTTTCTCAAGATACATATTCAATACGGTATTTACATCAATTGCAGGTACCTTCGGAAACCTCTTCTTCTCGTCTCTCGCGGCTTACGCGATGGCGAAGATCAAGTTCCCCGGCGGCAGAGCAATGTTCAAGACGGTTGAGACATCCCTTATGTTTAACTCAACGGTTACGGCTGTTACAAGCTTTATCCTTATGAGTACATTCAAGTGGATCGATACCTATTGGGCAATAATCGTTCCCGCATGGGCAACGTCTCTCGGACTCTTCCTTATGAAGCAGTTTATGGAGACAAACGTCACCGACGCCGTGCTCGAGAGTGCGCGTCTTGACGGCGCAAGTGAGCTTAAGACCTTCTGGGTAATCGCAATGCCGATGGTTAAGCCCGCGTGGCTGACACTTATCATCTACTCCTTCCAGGGACTCTGGAACCAGGGACAGTCGATATACATCCACTCGGAGCAGCTCAAATCGTTTAACTACGCAATAGGTCAGATAACGGCAGGCGGTATCGCACGTCAGGGTGCGAGTGCGGCGGCAACCGTTATCATGATGCTCGTTCCTATCACGGTATTCGTCATCTCGCAGTCAAACATTATCGAGACGATGGGTTCGTCGGGAATGAAGGACTAAGGAAGGAGGACTTAAATGAAAAAGCTGAATGCAATACTTTGCGTGTTGTTTGCGCTCGTTATGGTCCTCGCCATTCCCGCGTCCGCATCGGCACCTTATCAGACATACACCTACTCCATAGCAGGTAAGGCACTTTACTCTCCCGACGCATACATCCCCGCAAAGACGATAGATTCCACTTATATGGGTCTGCTTGATGCGGAGGTGATGAAGGGTCTTTATCCCGAGCTTAATATTAATGAAATAAAAGCAAAGCTCAAGGGACTTGACAGCGCGTCCGACCTTGAAACGGACGACCTCGGAAACGTTTACATCGCCGACAAGGCAAACAACAGAATCGTCGTTCTCGACCGTTACTACAAGCTCAAGTTCATTCTTGACGAGTTTGTAAACGAGCAGGGAATAGTTGACGATCTTAACCAGCCTCAGGGTGTGTTCATCACCGCAGACAAGATAGTCGAGGGTGAGCTCGTTCCCGGAAAGATCTACGTTTGTGACACGGGTAACAAGAGAATAGTTACCTATGACAGAAACGGTAACTTCATCGCGGTTATCCCCGAGCCCGAGTCGGAAATGTTCGAGAGCGGCTCGATCTACAGACCTATCGCCGTTGCGGTAGATAAGTACGACCGTCTTTACGTCGTATCCTCCACGACCTATCAGGGTATCATCGTTATGACCGATGAGGGTGAGTTCACTCAGTTCATCGGTGCGCAGAAGGTCGTTATCTCTGCTTGGGACATCATCTGGAGACGCTTCCAGACCGAGGAGCAGAGAGATAAATCGTCCGAATACCTCTCAACCGAGTTTAACAACATCACCGTTAACAAGAGAGGTCACGTTTACGTAACCACCTCCTCTATCGATGAGGCACAGCTCGAGAGCGCTATTATAGCTAAGGATAAGTCGGGTGACTACGCTCCCGTCAAGCTCCTTAACGCATCGGGTTCCGAGATCATGTCGAGAAACGGCTTCTATCCTCCCTCAGGTGAGATAGACATCCAGTCTACAGGTCTTTCTACCGAGACTATCTTCGGTGTTTCCACCGTTGTTGACGTAGCGGTTGGACCTAACGATACGTGGTCGATAATCGACGCTAAGAGAAGTAAGGTGTTCACCTACGATATTCAGGGTAACCTCCTCTTCGCTTTCGGTGACACGGGACGTCAGCTCGGTAACATCTCTAACAACGGTCTTACTGCAGTAACGTATCAGGGTGATAATATGCTCCTTCTTGATACGGTAAGTAAGTCCTTTACGGTATATCAGCTCACCGAGTACGGAGATATTCTCCATCAGGCGCTGAAGAACACCAACGACCGTCAGTATGACAAGGCTGTTGACGACTGGATAGAGATCCTTAAGAGAAACTCTAACTTCGACGCAGCTTACGTTGGAATCGGTAACGCTCTTTACAGAGACGGTAAGTACAGCGAGGCTATAGATTACTATAAGTCGGCGTACGATACCGAAAACTACTCAAAGGCTTACCAGGAGCTCAGAAAGAACTGGATAGCTGCTGATACGCTCTTTATTCCTAACCTTTTGCTCATCGTTATCTTCATTATTGCATTGATAATCGTTGTAATGAAGTTTATGCAGTATGCGGCTAAGGTAAATAAGAGAGTCAGCACGTCAGGTGAGAAAATAACCTACGGTAAGGAATTGCTCTTCGCATTCCACGTAATATTCCACCCGTTCGACGGCTTCTGGGATCTTAAGCACGAAAAGCGTGGCTCGATAAGAGCGGCTTCAACGATCCTTGCGGCGTCTGTAGTAGCCTTCTACTACAATGCGATCGGTAAGGGCTACGTAATGAACCCCGAGGGCAATTATTCGACAGTATTCATCACCATAATCGGTGTTCTCGTTCCTTTCTTCCTCTTTATAACGGCTAACTGGTGTCTTACCACGCTGTTTGAGGGTGAGGGAAGCTATAAGGACATCTTCATGGTAGCAGGATACTCGATGACTCCCTTCATATTCGTCGTAATTCCCGTAACGATAGTTTCGAACTTCGTTGTAGCGAATGAAACGGCGATCCTTACACTTCTTATAACCGTAGCGTTCATCTGGATGGCACTTCTTCTCATCCTCGGCGTAATGGTAGTTCACGATTACTCTATCGGAAAGAACTTCCTTACAATTATAGGAACGCTTCTCGGTGTAATTTGTATCATGTTTATAGTACTCTTGTTCTCGGCACTTCTCGGTAAGCTCGTAAGCTTCATCGCTAACATCGTCGTAGAGCTCCAGTACAGAATCTAACGGCAAGGAGGAAGATAGTATGAAAAAATTTAATAGAATAATATCGACCCTCTTGGCCGTGCTTATGATAGCAAGCTCCTTTTCGATGATCGTAGGAGCTGAAGAGACGGCGGCGGTCGAGTATGAATACAACACCACCGGCATTCAAACGCTTGATTACTACACGGGTAAGGTCCACACCTTTAACGACAAGGGCGCACTTGTTACCGATGATAACGGAAAAGCCGTTTTCGCAACCGATGGCGCGGGCGAGGCTATAGTTGTAGACACCGCGGCTGAAAGACTTGAGAAGATGGATCTCCGCGTTGAGAAGGACGGCTTCCGTCTTTACGTTGACGCATATTCGGGCGAGGTAGCTGTAGAGAATATTGCTACGGGCGAGGCGCTCTTCACAAACCCCTTCAACGTTTCTATTTCCAAGGCAACCGCTTCGATAAAGGCTCAGCTCCTCTCGCAGATCTCTGTTAAATACACTGATGCTACGACAGGCGCAGAGAACACCTATTACAGCTTTGATCAGGCTGCTGAGAGAGGTCAGATAAAGGTAAAGAACATCAAGGGCGGTATCAGAGTAGAGTACTCTATCGGACGTGAGCAGTCAAAGCTTCTCGTTCCCGAAATGATAGAGGAAAGTGATTTCAATACGCTCATCATGGGTCCTCTTGCAGAGGCACTCGGTAAGGATGCTTACGACTACAAGAAGTTCGAGGCGTTCTACGTAAGAATGGATAAGTCGGATTACGTAGGAGAGGCTCTTGAGGCAGTTCTCAAGAAGTATCCTATGATGAACAGAATGGTCTACTACAGACTTGATGAAAAGGCGTCCGAGATCGATAAGATCCGACTTGAGCAGTACGTAAAGACTTACATCCCCGACTTCACCTTTGAGGATCTCGAGGACGTTCATATGAAGACCGAGTACCAGGCGGAAGATTCGAATCCTCCTTTGTTCAAGCTTGCTCTTGAGTATACGCTTGATGAGGACGGCGTAAACGTAAGACTTCCCGCAAACGGACTCCGTTACAACGAAAGCCTTTACAGAGTAACGAGCTTGGATATCCTTCCTTATATGGGAGCAGCTTCGAGCGAGGGTGAGGGATACAACTTCTTCCCCGACGGCTCGGGTGCGATCTTTGACTTTGACAAGATCCAGGAGCTCGGAACAACCACGACCATAACCGGTAAGGTATACGGTCAGGACTATGCGTACCACACTATAACCGGTACACATCAGGAGATAATAAGATATCCCGTTTACGGTATCGTTGGTAGCAACGTTATCACCATAGACGAGGAGGCAGAAGAGGGCACAGAGGGCGAGATCACCGAGGGTGAAGAGACAGAAGAGGGCAATGATGCCGTTGATACGATGTCTTACACCGAGGGTGAGGATAACGAGCCTTCAGCCGACGCACCCATTATCCTCATTTCTCCTAATCCCAACGCGGCATCCACCACAACCCCCGTAGACGTCGAAAGACAGAGCGGATTCGTTGCTATCATCACCGAGGGTGATGCGATGATGGAGATCTCCTCTTATCACGAGACTCAGGCACACGAGTATAATACGGTTCAGGTAACCGTTTACCCGCGTCCTCAGGATAGCTACGATCTTTCCGATGCTATCTCGGCAGGTGCAGGCGGTGAGCTCACCGTTGTTTCCTCGAGAAAGTACACGGGAAGCTACAGAATAAAGTATATTCTTCTTACACCCGATGAGGTTGCAGCAGAGAAGGGCATCAAGGATTACTACGAGTGCTCTTACGTAGGTATGGCTTACGCTTACCGTGACTACCTCGTTGGTAACGGTACACTTACAAAGCTTACCGAAGAGGACGTAAAGGATGACATTCCCCTTTACATCGAGACCTTCGGTACAATGGAAACGGTCGAAAAGATCCTTTCCGTTCCCGTTACCGTTCTTACACCTCTTACAACCTTTGAGGATATAAGAACTATGTATGATGACCTCGCAGAAGAGGGAATCACCAACATAAACTTCAAGCTCACAGGCTTTGCTAACGGCGGAATGGTTTCTACCGTACCTTATAAGCTTAAGTGGGAGAAGTCGGTAGGCGGAAACAAGGGCTTTGAGGAGCTTCTCGAGTATGCAAAGGAGCAGGGCTTCGGTATATATCCCGACTTTGACTTCGTTTACATCGAGACAACAGGCTCGTTTGACGGCCTCAGAATGAAGAAGCACGCGGTTAAGACCATCGATAACAGATACACCAGCCGCCGTGAGTATAGCGGAACAAAGCAGGCACAGATAAGCTACTATGAGATCGCTATCTCTCCCGCATACTTCAGCCACTTCTATGAGAAGTTTACAGACAACTACAACAAGTACGATCCTATAGGAATTTCGGTATCGACGCTTGGCTCCGACCTCAACTCCGACTTTGATAAGAAGGAGCCTTACAACCGTGAGGACTCGAAGCAGTACACCATGAACGCGTTTGAGTATCTTGACAACAACTACGCAAGCGTTATGACGTCGTCCGCAAATGCTTACACATGGAAGTACGTTGACCACATCACAGACATAGCACTTGACTCCAGCCGTTACGCACAGGCGGCAGCAGCGGTTCCTTTCCTTGGAATCGTTCTTCACGGCTACGTTCAGATAGCAGGTGAGCCCATCAACCTTGAGGGTAACACAAGCTATGCACTTCTTAAGTCTATCGAGAGCGGTGCGGGACTCAACTTCCTGCTCTCTTATCGCAACACCGACAATCTTAAGGAGGATGAGATCCTCTCGAAGCATTACTCGGTAAGATATGACATTTGGTTTGATGACGTTGTAGACCTTTACAACCAGCTCAACATTGCGCTCCGTGACGTTCAGACGTCTGTTATCGTAGACCACCACTTCATGGATGGAATTCGTGTTCCCGATGCTGACGAGCTTGAGGCAGACGCAAGAGCTGAGATGGAAGCAATCGTTCGCGCAGAGGCTGAGAAGCTTGTGGCAGCTGAGGAGGCGGCAAGACTTACTCTCGTTAACTCGCGTATAAGCATCCAGAAGGCGTATGCAGAGCATGCGGCTATGCTTGCGGCAGTTGAGTCGACGTTAAAGAGCCTTATGTATGATAACTATGGCGTGTCCTATCTCGAGACTGTAAAGAAGAACGCAAGCGATTATGAGGCAGCACTCGAGGCTCTCGAGACACTCACTGCAGAGCTTGAGGAGCTTCAGAATGCAGAGCTTCCCGAGGCAGAGGAGGAGCAGGCTGCTCACGCAGAGGCAATCGCTGCTAAGCAGGCAGAGGTAGATGCAAAGCAGAAGGCTGTAAGCAACGCTATTGCTAACATTCAGCTTTGCTACTACAATATGACAGTATTTGCAACAACAGCTGTTGAGGCATACGACACCTTTGCGTCGGCTATCACTTCTGCAAGTGAGGGCTATGATCACCTCGTAGCCGAGAAGGCTCTTAGCGAGGACATTCTCGCAGAGCTCCATAAGATGCTTGAGGAGGCAGAGGCAACCTACGCACTCGTAGACGGTAAGCGTGAGGAGATCTTTGCATATACCGAGGCGCTTTATGAGGCTGTAAAGAACTACATAGATGCAGTTCCTTACGAGTACGTAGCAAATAATGACGGGGCAACCGATGGCTCCGATGCAGATGCCGAGAAGACAACAGTTCCCGCAAAGTACCAGTCTGACGACAATATGATATCCTACGTTGAATACGAGAATGGTATTTCGTTCTTGCTTAATTTCAACAACTACACCGTAAAGGTCGAGCTTGACGGAACCGTATATACGATAGATGAATACGGATACGTTATGTTTGACGGAAGAAACTGATAAGGAGGAGAGAAAATGACTAAAGATATAAAAGTCAATGCGCCCAAGAGAAGAAAAGTCGCTTCTCTTGAGAGATCGAAAGCACGCGCAGGATGGATATTCGTTCTCCCCTTCGTAATTGGATTCGTTCTTATATACCTTCCCATAATCTTCGACTCGATAAGATACACATTCTGTGAATTCGTGCCCGACAGAGCCATCAAGGACACTGTGCCGGTATTCATAGGCTGGGAAAACTACCGTTACGTATTGCTTGACGACCCGAATTTCGTAAAGACACTTCTTTCGGGCTTCCAGCAGCTTGCGTTCGATATACCCATGATTCTTATCTTCTCGCTCTTTATGGCGGTACTTCTTAACCAGAACATGGCGGGAAGAGCCGCATTCCGTGCGATATTCTTCATTCCCGTTATCCTGTCCTGTGGAATTATGGAGTCCATCGAGGCTCAGAACGTTCTCGGACAGAACATGGAGTCCTCGGAGGGCTTCTCGGACGGTTCGGGATCAAACACCGCTGCCGAGATCGTAAACGCAGCCGACTTCTCAAAGCTGTTCAGTAATATGATGGTCGGTAACCAGCTCTTCGAGTACGTTGCACAGGCGATCAACAACATCTACGACATAGTTAACCGCTCGGGTGTACAGATGCTTATATTCCTTGCAGGTCTTCAGTCGATCTCTCCCGCTATTTACGAGTCGGTACAGATAGACGGAGCAACCGCATGGGAGACCTTCTGGAAGATAACCTTCCCGATGATAAGCCCGATGCTTCTCGTAAACGCAGTATACACGATAATCGACTCCTTCACGACCGATTCGAACGTGGTAATGTCCTTTATCGCAAACGCATATTCGGGAGCAAACGGTACGGTACGAAGCTCGGCAATGGCGTGGATCTACTTCCTGCTTGTAATTATCGTTCTTGCGGTAGTTGCGGGAATTTGCTCGTCCTTCATATTCTACCAGCGTAAAGACTAAGAAAGGAGGAGGAAAAATGAACGCACAAAATCTTGAAAACAAGCCTAAGATCAAAAAGGAATCCAAAAACAAGATAAAGGTTGAGTTCGAGAGAACTCCTCTTAAGGAAAGACTTAAGGCGAAGTTCTTAAGCACCTTCTTCCTTCAGAAGCTTGTCTGGTGGATCTTCAGATTGGTCCTTCTTATCGGTATTTCCTATATCGTGCTTTTCCCCTTCTTCTCAAAGATCGCGGGATCCTTTATGGGAGCCGAGGACTTCGTTGACGTAACGGTCAGACTTATCCCCAAGCACTTCACGCTTGACACCTACAAGGCAGTAATAGTTGACCTTGGATATTTCGAGGCATTCCTTAACACCTTCTTGCTTTCGATAAGCACTGCACTCATACAGACCTTCATCTGCTCGTTCATTGCTTACGGACTTGCAAAGTTCAAGTTTAAGGGAAATAAGCTCGTATTCCTTATGGTTATCTTCTCCCTCATAGTTCCTCACCAGACGCTTAAGCTTTCGCTTATCCAGTCCTTCAAGTACTTTGATGTTCTTGGAATATTCAATTTCCTTAGCGGTAGAGGAATTACCATCTTTGGAAAGACGATAATTGACGGCGGAATATTCGACGCTATCAACATCTTCCCGAAGGAGCTCATCTCGAGCAGAGGAGGAATCAACCTTCTCAACACCTACTGGCCCTTCATAATCCTCTCCATTTGCGGACTTGCATTTAAGAACGGTCTTTACATATTCATGCTCAGACAGTTCTTCAAGGGCGTTCCCGACGAGCTTGAGGAGTCGGCATACATCGACGGATCTGGAGTTATCAACACATTCTTCAGAATCATCCTTCCGATATCTGTGCCTATGATGATAACGGTCTTCCTGTTTGCGTTCTCGTGGCAGTGGACGGACGATTTCTATCTCCCCGCATTCATGCCTACGAGCAACACGGTATTCCTGTCGAGAGGCTTTATGGGTATTCCCGCGACACTTAACACGGGTAATGCAGGTAAGGCATTCTTCGAGTCGGCAATTAAGAACACCTGCGGACTTATGATAATACTTCCGCTCATTATAATGTATCTTTTCTGCCAGAACTACCTCGTTCAGGGTATCGAGCGAAGCGGACTTACAGCAGACTAATATTTGTATCTGCAAAAACAAAATTCGGACCACCGCAAACGCGGTGGTCCTTTTTTGTCCTTTATAATAACGGCTCAATTTCATAAAACCATAGTTTCAAATTTTGATTTATCGGGGAGTTATATGCCGTGCTTGCACGGCGTGATATTGCTCACTGCGTTCGCAGTTATATTGTTCGCAACGCTCACAGTGATATTCTATTCGCCTCTAAATTACAACGCACGAAGTGCATATC
>JAZQYP010000022.1:0-26957 GCA_045633625.1 Eubacteriales bacterium | reverse complement strand
GCAACGCTCACAGTGATATTCTATTCGCCTCTAAATTACAACGCACGAAGTGCATATCACGTGGCTCTGCCACATATCACTGCGTAGCAATATAACTCGCCGCAGGCGAATAGAGTTGCGTCACATAGTGACGCATAAATCCCAATTCATCTTCACGCGCACGTATATAATAATGTAGAAACAAGAACGCAGAGCAAAAATCCCAAGGCTACGGGTATTACGGCAGCAAGAAGCGTCCACCACACACTGCCCGTTTCCTTTTTAACCGTCATAAGCGTTGTCGAGCAGGGCGAGTGGAAAAGAGCAAATACAAGGAAGCAGAGGGCAGTGACGTACGTCCATCCGTTTGCCGCAAAAAGCTCGCGCATCTGCCACATACCGATGCTCTCGGTAAGAGTTCCCTCCGACATATACGCCATTATAATAATAGGAAGAACGATTTCGTTTGCAGGAAGCCCCAAAATAAAGGCAAGCAGTATCACTCCGTCAAGCCCCATAAGCTCGCCCAAAGGTGAGAGAATATCGGCGTAGAAGCGAAATAGGCTTGCGTCCCCCACCGTGACGTTTGCCATTATCCAAATAACAGCTCCCGTGGGTGCGGCGACCGCCACTGCTCTGCCGAGAACAAAGAGTGTTCTGTCAAGAACAGAGCGCACTATCACCTTCCCTATCTGCGGTGTGCGGTAAGGGGGCATCTCAAGCACGAAGGATGACGGCACTCCGCGCAGCAAGGTCGCCGACAAGAGCCTCGTCACACAAAGCGTAGCTATAACTCCAAGAGAAATGAGCGCCGTGAGAAGTAGCGCCGACAGCACCGATGACCCAAAAGCCCCCGACGCACCGACGAAGAAGACGGTTATGACAGAAATCAGCATCGGGAAACGCCCATTACAAGGCACGAGACTGTTGGTGAGAATGGCAAGCAGTCGCTCCCTTTTCGAATCGATTATGCGACAGCCCACAACGCCCGCCGCGTTGCACCCAAAGCCCATACACATCGTGAGAGCCTGCTTTCCGCACGCACCACATCTTGCAAAGGGCTTGTCGAGGTTGTAGGCGATGCGTGGCAGATAGCCCGAATCCTCAAGCAAGGTAAAAAGAGGAAAGAAGATCGCCATTGGCGGTAGCATAACCGAGACTACCCACGCCGTCACGCGATACGCGCCGAGCACAACGATGCCGTGAAGCCAATCGGGCGCGCCGAGCCACAAAAAGAGCTCGGTGAGTCTGTCCTCCACCCAAAAGAGCGCGCCCGAGAGCCACTCCGACGGATAATTTGCTCCCTCGATGGTTATCCAAAAGGTGAGTGCTAACAAAAGGAGCATCACGGGATATGCCGTCACACGTCCCGTAAGTATTTTATCTGCCTTTCTTTCCTTTTTATTGTATTCTCTGTCCTCCCTGCCGACCACACCGCGACAAAGCTCCTCCGCCCTCCTTATCGTAGACTCGGCGTGCTCGTCGCTCTCGACGTATTCCGAAGCGCATCGCTCCGCCTTCGGCAAAGAAATACAAGCATCAAGCGCGTCGGTGAGTGCCGAGAGTGTTTTCTTCTTACGCGCCGTAACTCCCACCACCGCCACACCAAGCCGCTTTGACAAAAGCTCAAGGTCGAGTGTAATGCCGCACTTTTTTGCCTCGTCCATAAGATTGACGCAAACTATCACGCGCTCTGTCACCTCAAGTATCTGCAGTACGAGCGCAAGGTTCCTTTCAAGCCGCGTCGCGTCGCAGACAACCACCACCGCTTGGGGCTCGTTTGAACAGATAAAATCGCGCGCCACTATCTCCTCCTCCGAGCGCGCCGCAAGTGAGTAAGTACCGGGAATATCGACGAGCATATAGTCGTTTTTCTTGCCTTTGAAGACGCCGCGCGCATTCGCGACGGTCTTGCCCGACCAATTTCCCGTGTGCTGATTCATTCCCGTCAGGGCATTGAAAACGGTACTCTTCCCGACGTTTGGGTTGCCCGCGAGGGCTACCGTGATAAGCCCATTGTCCTTCTCTGTCGCGCGTCCCCTTTTCTCAAGCGCACCCCGTCCTACCGAGCCTTTAGTAAGTCCCATCGATACACCTCTTTGCCGATATACCGCCCGCATCGACGGCGCGAAGGGCGATAACCGTCCCACGAACAAGATATGCCGAAGGGTCACCCAAAGGACTTTTACCCACACATTCGACGAGAGTTCCACCCACAAAGCCGAGGTCGAAAAGCCGCCGCCTCATACCCCCCGAAAGGTTTATTTTATCTATTACCGCGCGCTCACCCACAGCGAGCGCGTCAAGCGTTGTATTCTCCATAATCCACCTCGAAAAAGAATTATACGCTACAGTTTATTCGACAAAACAAGTGAAGGTGACAAAAGAAGACAGCCGCCGCACAATAGTGCGGCGGCTGCCTACATATATATCAGACGATAATCGTTTATTTCATAAATAGCTTTATGTTAATATATATTATCGCTCGCGCGTCTTACTTTGCGTAATCTACTGCGCGGCTTTCTCTGATTATGTTGATCTTGATCTGTCCGGGATACTTGACGTCCTCCTGGATCTTCGCCGCCATCTCGCGTGCGATGATCTTCATTCCGTCGTCGTTTACCTCCTCGGGCTTGACCATAACTCTTATCTCACGACCGGCCTGAACTGCGTAAGCCTTATCAACTCCGCCAAAGCTCTTTGCGATCTCCTCGATCTTCTCAAGTCGCTTGATATAATTCTCGAGATCCTCACGTCTGGCACCCGGTCTTGCTGCAGAAATTGCATCTGCCGCCTGAACGATAACTGCGATGATAGTCTTTGCATCAACGTCGCCGTGGTGTGCCTCGATTGCGTGGATAACATCCTTGCTCTCCTTGTACTTCTTGGCAAGATTTACGCCAAGCTCAACGTGAGAGCCCTCCATTTCGTGTGTCTGTGCCTTACCGATATCGTGGAGAAGTCCCGCTCTCTTTGCAAGAGTGCTGTCAACTCCGAGCTCATCAGCTATCATTCCCGAAATGAGCGCTACCTCGATAGAGTGCTTAAGCACGTTCTGTCCGTAGCTGGTTCTGAATTTGAGTCTTCCGAGCATTCTTATAAGCTCGGGATTGATGCCGTGAATGCCAACGTCAAACGTTGCGCGCTCACCTGCCTGCTTAATGGTCGTCTCGACCTCTTTCGCCGCCTTCTCAACGGTCTCCTCGATTCTCGGGGGATGGATACGTCCGTCGGAAATAAGCTTCTCAAGAGTAAGTCTTGCGGTCTCTCTTCTTACAGGGTCAAAGCCCGAAAGGGTTATCGCCTCGGGAGTATCGTCGATTATAAGCTCAACACCAGTAAGCTTCTCGAGCATCTGAATGTTACGTCCCTCACGTCCGATGATTCTTCCCTTCATATCCTCGCTCGGCAACGCAACTACCGAGATAGTAGTCTCGGCAACGTGATCTGCCGCGCAACGCTGGATAGCGAGAGAGATGATGTTCTTTGCCTTGTCGTCAGCCTCTTCCTTGAACTGTGCCTCAAGCTCGTCAAGTCTTTGCGCGAGCTCATGCTTTACCTCGGATTCAACACGTGAGATAAGCTCTTCCTTAGCCTCTGCCGCCGAAATGCCCGAGATATTCTCAAGGATCTTAAGCTCCTTCTGGAAGAGCTCGTTGATCTGCTCGCGGATAGTATCGTTTTCCTTGAGCTTCTTATCAAGCTGCTCGTTCTTCTTCTCAAGAGCCTCGGTCTTCTTGTCGAGATTTTCTTCCTTCTGAACGAGTCTGCGTTCCTGACGGGAGATCTCAACTCTGCGCTCCTTCATCTCACGCTCAGCTTCGTTTCTCTGACGGAGAATTTCTTCCTTAGCGCTTATAAGAGCTTCCTTTTTAGCCGTTTCAGCCTCTTTTTCCGCCTCACGCTTGATCTTGGCAGCCGCTTCCTTTGCAGAGCCTATCTTCTTTTCCGCGCCCATCTTGCGTATAAGAACGCCGATAAGAGCACCGATAACAAGACACGCAACGCACGCGACGGCAAGGATCAAAATTTCTGTCGGTCCCATGTAGCACCTCCTTTTCTTTGTTTTCTTGTCAAATTTTAGTGTTATATCGCATAAATGGATAAAGCTATCACATTATATGAACATACATATATATTTTACTAAATATTGTAGAAATTGTCAAGGGATTTATATAAAAAACACACCTTTTTCCGCCCTTCTGTGCGTCAGAAGCAATACAAAGTGCCCGAGAGTCATCGAATATGACTCTCGGGCGCTAAATTATGTTTTAATTTGTCGCTTTCTTTTCTAAAAAGCAAGCCCGCCTGATCGTGTGAACGGGGATAGAGAACCCAGCATATGCAGGGCGGTGTCCTATCAGTCGCTTTACTGCTCCCAACGTCCTCGTATCCCAGTCGGGACAAGTCAACCGAGTGGGAGGAGGGAGGTCTGCAAACCACGACCGAAACTCTTTCGGACTCCTTTTTCTATTTGTAGGTTTTTATGCCCATTCATCACGCGTCAGGCAGGCATTCTTTTTGATTTTTTTACTTTTTTACTTTGCGTCGTAATCGATCTCCTGAGAGAAAAGATCGTCAAAGTAGTCTGCTACGTTGTCGAACTCCTCGTCATCATCGATAGAAACGAGCATCTCCTCGCCGTCCTCCATAACGGACTTGAGAATAGTGTATTCGCAGAACTCGCTCTCATCCTCAGCACCTGCGGGGATCATAGCGTAGTAAGTAGCTCCCTCGTACTCGCACTGTCCGATAAGCTCAAACTCTATCTCGTTGCCATCCTCATCGGTAAGAGTATAGTACTCATTGCTCATATTTTCATCCATTGTTGTTTTCTCCTTTATGTTTTTTACTTGATTATATTTTATAATATGTGAAGCCCTATGTCAACAGTTTTCTTTCACAATTACTCACGAAAAATCGAGCATCTCCGACAATATATAATTGCTCACAAGAAAGCCCTTGTCGGTAAAGCGGCAAACGCCGTCCTTTATTTCAACGTGCGACGTTTTTTCGTAAGCAAGAAGCGCGGGATATACGTCAAGAAAATCCTTGCCGAACCTCTTTTTGAAATCAGCGAGACCGACTCCCGCACGCAGCCTCATACGAAGCATAACGTACTCGGTCATCTGCTCATCTGCATCTATTTTCTCCCTCTCGTCGATAAGGAATTCACCGTCGGCAAAGCTTACAATATTTGGAGCATAGGAAAATCTCTCGCCACCGAAATACGAGAATGCCGCAGGCCCCATACCGAGGTATTCTTCACCTAGCCAATAGCGCAGATTGTGTCGCGATTGTCTGCCCTCTTTTGCGAAATTGCTTATTTCGTACTTTTTGTATCCCGCCTTCTCAAGCGTATAGGCAGTGGTGAGATACATAGCCGCCACCTCGTTCTCGTCGGGCAAGACGAGTGCATCGCCAAGGCGACCGAAGGGAGTTTCCTCCTCAACCTTTAGGGCATAGGTCGAAATATGCTCGGGGTCAAGAGCTATAAGGTCTGCGAGCGTTTTTTCGTAGCTCTCTCGCGTCTGATGCGGTATTCCAAACATAACGTCGGCAGAAATATTGTCAAACCCCACCGTGCGTGCGTTTTTATAAGTTTCTACGAAGTCGGCGAAGGTATGTATCCTGCCGAGCGCTAAAAGCTCGTTGTCATTCGCACTCTGAAGCCCCATACTGAGTCGGTTGAAGCCCGCAAGCCTGAGCATTATAAGCCCTTTTTTATCGATAGTCGCGGGGTTTGCCTCAATACTTATCTCGGCATCCTTTGTAACAGCATAATTTCTATAGCAGCACGAAAGGATCGTTATAATATCTCGTACGTCAAGCGTTGTGGGCGTTCCGCCACCGAAATATATGGTGTCTACCACGTGATTTTCGCACTTCTCTCCCCATTTTTCTATAAGTGAGCAGAGCGACTCAACGTATTTTTTCTTCAATTCTTCATTCTCTCCCGCCACAGAGCAAAAATCGCAGTAAAGACACTTGCTCTTGCAAAAGGGAATGTGGATATAAAGTCCAAGACTCTTTTTATCAGTTGTCATCGTCAAGCTTAAGCACTGCCATGAACGCCTCGGGAGATACCTGTACCGAGCCGAGCTGGCGCATCTTCTTCTTACCCTCTTTCTGCTTCTCAAGCAGCTTCTTCTTACGGGTAATATCACCGCCGTAGCACTTTGCAAGGACGTCCTTACGCATAGCCTTGACGGTCTCTCTTGCTATTATCTTCGAGCCTATAGCCGCCTGAATCGGCACCTCAAAGAGCTGACGCGGTATGTTCTCCTTGAGCTTCTCGGCAATTCTGCGAGCTCTGCCGTAAGCCTTCTCCTCGTGAACGATGAAGGAGAGCGCGTCTACCTGCTCGCCGTTAAGAAGGAAGTCAAGCTTTACGAGCTTTGAGGGCACGTAATCACCAAGCTCATAGTCAAGGGACGCGTATCCACGCGAGCGACTCTTGAGCGCGTCGAAGAAATCGTAGATTATCTCGTTAAGGGGCAAATTGTAGTGTAGCTCGACACGCGTAGTGTCGATATACTTCATATCAATGAAGGTACCGCGTCTGTCCTGACAAAGATCCATAAGTCCACCAACGTACTCGGTGGGAGTTATGATGCTTGCCTTGACTATCGGCTCGTAAGCCGTCTCTATCTCGTCGGCGGTCGGGAAATTCGAGGGGTTGTCGATACGCACCCTCTCGCCACCCTTCTTGTCGACCTCGTAGATAACCGAGGGAGCAGTGGTAATAAGGTCAAGGTTGAACTCTCTCTCAAGTCGCTCCTCGATGATCTCCATATGGAGAAGCCCGAGGAATCCGCAACGGAATCCGAAGCCGAGAGCAATTGAGGTCTCGGGCTCGAAAACGAGCGCCGCGTCATTGAGCTGAAGTTTCTCAAGCGAATCGCGAAGGTCACCGTATTTTGCACCGTCTGCGGGGTAGATACCCGCATATACCATCGGCTGAACTGCCTTAAAGCCTGGCAGTGCCTCGTCGGCGGGGCGTGCCGCGTGAGTAACGGTATCACCGACTCGCGTGTCTCCAACACTCTTTATCGATGCCGTAATATATCCAACCTCGCCCGCAGAAAGACTTCCCTGCTTGTTAAGTCCGAATGCACCCATATATCCTACGTCAATAACGTCAAACTCTATGCCATTGCTCATCATTCTGATGCGGTCGCCCGATTTGAGCGTTCCGTCGACAACACGAACGTAAACCACGACACCGAGATAGCTGTCGTAATATGAATCGAAAATAAGACACTTGAGGGGTGCATCGGGATCGCCCTTGGGCGCGGGAATGTCGCGCACGACAGCGCGAAGCACGTCCTCGATATTAAGTCCCGTCTTTGCAGAGACTGCGGGGCAATCCTCTGCGGGTATGCCGATTATCTCCTCTATCTCATTTCTTACTCCCTCAATATTTGCCGAGGGCAGATCTATCTTGTTGATAACGGGAACTATCTCAAGGTCAGCGTCAACCGCAAGATATGCGTTGGCGAGGGTCTGCGCCTCTATTCCCTGCGTTGCGTCAACAACAAGGAGCGCACCGTCGCACGCCTCAAGAGAACGGGATACCTCGTAGTTAAAGTCTACGTGACCGGGGGTGTCGATGAGATTGAGAACGTAGTTCTCACCGTCATCTGCGCGGTATTCAAGACGCACTGCGCGCGCCTTTATGGTAATTCCCCTCTCTCGCTCAAGATCCATATTATCAAGGAGCTGAGACTCCATATCTCTCTTCTCAACGGCACTCGTCGCCTCAAGCAGACGGTCGGCAAGCGTCGACTTCCCGTGGTCGATGTGTGCGATTATAGAGAAGTTTCTTATTTTCTTCATTCTTTCGTTCTCTGACATATTTTTTCAAAAAATCCTTTTCTTTCGTGGCGTCATACGCCCAAAATGTATCTGTTGCATATATTATATAATATTTTCGCAAATTTCTCAATAGCAAACTTAAATTTTTCTCGACTTTTTTCTGTCACATATCTCCACGCTTCCCCATAATATGATATCGAAGAGCGAAAGCTCACAGGGCAACACCCTAAAGTAACTTTACGGAGGACTCAATATGAACTGTCTTTGCAATTTGTTTGAAAACGAGTGGATCTGGCTCATTATCATAGCGCTTCTCCTCATCTATTGCTGTGGTTGCGGTAGCACCTACAACGCAGGTGGCTGCAGATAATTTCCGGACCGCATAATTTTAAGCCTCCCTCTGTTGAGGGAGGCTTCATCCTGTTTTGTAGAAGACTTATCGGAAATTTCCATTTTAGAAAGATACTTGACAATATGCCAAAAATATGGTATAATAAACACACAATAGATAGCCGCGAGGATAAACACCCGACAACAAACGCGAGTTTTGTTGCCGAGCCGTTCTCCGAGGACTACAAATTTGGGGTCTAAAAGAGAATATTTTGGCATACACTTAAGCGCGCAAGGAGTCGGGAGCATATCCTATCCTTGCGCTGTTTTATTGAAAATTTATTTAAGGAGGGATTGCCTTATGATGAAAAAATTCAATCACAACGTCCACCCATTCACCAACCGCAGATTCCCTCTGCTCTTTCGTATCGCATTGTGCAGGGGAGAATCACATTCTAACACGTAACAAACGATATGAAAGGAGAATATTTATGTACAAAAACACTAAAAAGCTATTATCCTTAATTTTAGCCTTGATTTTAGTCTGTTCATGCTTAAATATGAGCATTGTAGCTACCGAACTTTCAACGCCGACAGGTACCGAAAAAGAGAAATATGAAGCAGTCTTGCCAGACGGAGTGGAAAGCTACGAGTTTACCTCTGCAAGCTCGCAGCAATCAAACAACTCGTCTCCTGTCCTCGCAGTAACCGACACGATAGCTGATGGAGTATATTGCTTTGCATCATCTTTGGTTTATAGATGGATGTCGATAGAAAACGAAAGCTACCAAGCCGGCAAGCACGTTCAGCATACATATTCCACTACCAACCCGACGCAAACTTTTAGCAAAGCTATGCTGTTCAAAATATCTCAAGTTGGAACCACCGGACGATATATTATTCGTTCAATGATCAATAATAACTTGAGTTTTGGAATATCGGGGAGCGAGGTTATAACAAAAACAATACCAAATGATGATAACGATGTATCTGCTACAGACACCTTTTACATAGAAGCTAGCGGAAACGGTTATTTCATTAGACCGTATGGAAGCTCTTATGTAATAAATTTAGTATCTGCATCCACAGCAAATTTGGGCGTTGTTGCTAAGACAAGTGCCACCGATAACGCAAAATGGACGATGTATAAATATACCGGCACACACCAAAGTGGCATGATACTTTATCGTCCTTCCTCTTGGGGTAGCACAGGAAATATTGTTGGCACCACATCACAGGCAACTATTGTTTCTTGGTCAACGTATATAAACGCCAACGAGCTTAACGTGACGGCGGCTTCGGGTTATGAAGATTTAGCTACGGTAACGTGGAACGACTCCACAAAAGCCTTTACCATTACAGCAAACAATCCCGGAACCATGAGGGTATCTGCAAAAATTGTGTATGGTGGTACAACAACATCTGTATACAATGGATATTTCACCCACGTCATAGTCCCGCAACAAGGAACGTACTACATTCAAAATGCTGGAACCGAAAAATATATTGATGTTGAGGGACCTTCTACGGCTTCGGGCGCTATCATACAACAATGGCAATTTCATACAGGAAATTCCGAAAAATGGACTTTACAGCACGTTTCAGGCTCAGGCGGATACGTTAGACTAAAATCTGTTTTGAGCAATTTATATTTAGGTGTAGATTCAAGTAATACGGCATCGATTAAACAATATAGTACTCAAAACGACTATACCCTATGGAAGATAGAAAGAACTTCTGCAGGGAATCAAATGCTAATATGTAAAGCAACTGAATCAAGTGGTCTTGTCCTTTCAGTTCCACTTTCTTCCAATATAAATGGAACTGATTTGACTCAGTTGTCATATACAGAGAATACAAATTATAGAGATGAATGGTATATTAATAAAAAAGTTGTTTCCTTTGTTAATTATTATGATTCAAGCATTTCAAACAACTCGACTCTACTGCAAAATATTCCTATTGCCAATTCGTTTGCAAACATAGTATATTCGAGAAATTACAATATTGGTATGTATATGGATGGTTCAGCAGATAGTTATGAAACGACTATCGATAATTGCAAAATAGGGTCTGATTCACCCTGTACCTATAATGATTGCGGAACTGACTGCTATCCTGGACACCACAAGAATGGTTTTGCCATATCAACACAATTGTATAATGCACCAAGAGAGGCTGACCATCTATATGTTTTATGGACGAACAGACCTTATGGAACATATTGTCATGAACCTGACGCAAACTCAACAGGAACGCACGAATTGCTTCAATGGATTGCGGGAGTATATAATAAAAGACCTGTCATTCACTTTATGACTATAGACGGGAGTTCAACTGTTCAACTAGCATGTATGACACTGAATATAGTTCACGAATCTGCACACACATTGGGAATGCATGAGGCTTATATCGATGACGAACATGATGTAACAGGTGATACAAAATGTGTTATGGAACGGTTTCATGCAAGTACAGCATATTCATTCTATCAAGACGTCTTAAATGGAATTGAACAACCATTTTGTAGCTCGTGTAATCAATCTATGCAAAATTACTTATCAAACGTATCCATCCCCGGTAATTAAGGAGGTAATTGATGAAAAATAAACTTAATTTTTTAACCTTTTCATTTTTGTCTATAATTATGTGTTTAGCACTTGTGAGTTGTTTTCCTTTGAATCTTATAGACGGTAATATAGATAACCAACCCGAAGAGGTAAAAAAGGAAATTATAGCCGATGGTTACTCAATAACTTATAGCAACGGTAATTATTATTTTGTTCTTGGTGATATTGAAACTTACCACGATAGCTATCAAAACGTGCTTGCAGCTGTAGAATTTGACAGCATTGAAGAATTTTATGATGTAGTGACTAACGGAAAACTCTCTGACAGTCAAAAAACAATTATTGCCACTGCATTTCAAAGGGACGATACGGGAATTTTGTGTTGTGACTTTAATAATCTATACGCACTCAAAACACCTGCCGAATTTGATATCACAGGAGTCTCGTGGGAAGGAATAGTTTATTCATACTCATTGGAGTCAAAGAACGGTGTCTTTGGATATGCTCTCTTGTATAACGAAGAACAATACACTCAAAAATACCAATCAGATTTCGTGAATTATTTTAATAAGAGTACTATAAACATAACAAAAACCGAGACGATTGAAGGCGACAAAACTGCTACATACTATAGTACTTTTGCGGGCGAATTTAAGCAAATAAGATATACACTGTCAGATGGTGATAAAACATTCGTTGTAGATAAAACCTACCGACTTGCTATGGCTAATGAAGCTATTTCAGTGTCACCCGTCGCACCCTCTAATGTCACTTTATATTGTACCGAAAAAGGCATACACTATGTCATTGATTTGTTTGAGCTTGCAAATGATCCTACCGACGAATGGCTGATGCAGTTCGGTATGTCCCGATATGTTAAGAACACCGACTCAATTAAGTAAAGATTTAGTAAATATATCTTTTGGCAGAGAGCTCCGCTCTCTGCCCTTTTTGTATAACTATCCCCGCCGTACAGTGCTCCGACTTCAAGCGAAATTTACAACTATACGGCGGGGATCTTCAGAATATTTACAAAATTTTCCTTCTGCGCACGAAATACGGCAAGGAAATAGCAATTCCGAATACCATAAGCGCAAACAGGATAGCGATTATATTTCTCCAGCCGATAGCCGCCTTGATGATCGGTATCATAAGGCTTGCAAGTGCCGCCGCTACGTAGCTGACAAAGTCAAGGAAGCCCGTGATTCCCGACACAAGACCCGTATCGCAAAGGCTTGGGCAATAGACGCTCCAAAGCATAGTCGCCGCCGCATTTGATGCCATTATTCCCACGATTATGACCACAACGTTCACTATAGGATCGGTTATAAAATAAAGCGCGGCAAAGCACAAGGCAGAGAGCGAAAAGAACAGGAGCGTGCAAAGATGCATATTGTTCTTGAGGCGCTCGTAAACGAATATCGCAATAAAGGTCGTAAACGAGATAATAAGAGTCGACACCGAGAAAAGCGAGGTCGCCTCGGTATTGGTATAGGCAAGATATTCAACGAAATAGGTAGTAAGAAGTGCCACAAACGAGGTCCTTACTATTCCCGTTATCGCGGAAATAAGCGAGAATTTCACAATATGGCGCTTAAACAGACCCTTGTAGTCCTTTTTGACGCCCTCATCGCCCCCCGTCTTTTGAGAATATCTTACTATTCCCTTTTTCTCAAACACAAGGAAGCATATAAAGCAAGCAATCGCCATAAAAACAAGGATGATGCTGCTCAGGTCAAAGGTCGCCTCCCACGATAGATAGGTTGCGATAAGTCCTGCCGCGGGAGAGCCGAAAAAGGAAGCAAAGGTGTATCCTATACTGCATCGCGTAGCGTACGTCAGATCGGTACTGTCCGCCACGACCTTGACCATAGGCCCGTATATCATAGAGAGTGAGAAGCCCGCGCAAGCATATGCCACCGTGGCGACTGCGGGATTATTGCAAAATCTTACGAAAACAAAGCTCGCAAGACCCGCAAACAAAAGTCCAAGGCTCACCATATATTTTGCCTTGAGATAGTCGCCGATAGCTCCGTTTATAAGCTGACCTATCGCATACGCCACAAGATAAACAGCCGTTATCCTTCCTATGTACTCAAGCGTCATTCCGCTTGCTATCATGCCGGGAGTCACAGCGCCAAGCACGTTTCTGGCAATATATACCGCGAAATATGAAACCGAGCAAAGCACGCCTAACATTATGGCGTTTTTTGCCTTTTGAGTTATCTTCATTATACACCTCGATAAAACTATAAACTAACACGAGGTACATAATATCATAACTCCGACAAATTTTCAAGCAAAGAAAGACATTTTGTCAAAAATTATTTTTCAAACGCCCGATAAAGCTTCTCAAGAGCACATTTTTCAATGCGACTGACGTAGGAGCGGGAAATTCCAAGCCGCTCTGCAGTCTCACGCTGTGTAAGCGCCTTTCTGCCGAAAAGCCCGTATCTCATAACGATTATCTGCCTTTCGCGCCCGCTCAACACGGTTTTTACAAAGTTCAGCGCCTTCTGCGTGCGTATCTTCTCCTCGACCTCGGTGACAATGTTGTCCTCGCACTGAATGACGTCAATGTACGTCAGAGGATTTCCGTCACGGTCAACGTCGATGGTCTCGTTGAGGGATACCTCGCACGACAGCTTCTTCTGCGAGCGGAAATACATAAGTATCTCGTTTTGAATACATTTTGCGGCATAGGTCGCAAAGCGCGCACCGTTCTCTACCGAGTACGAATCGACCGCCTTGCAAAGCCCTATAGTGCCGACTGAGACAAGATCGTCCTGCGCAGGACTCGACGCATAATATTTACGTACGATGTGTGACACAAGGCGCAGATTGTGCAAGATCAGCTTCTGCCGCGCATCCTCATCGCGCGTCGCAAGGAACTTTTCAAAATACGCCCTTTCCTGTGCGGCAGGCAATGGTGGCGGAAACTTCTGCGGCGTCGAGATGCCGAGGATCAAATGAATAAAATTTGTGAATAGTGAAAAGATATTCAAAAGCATAACCTTCCCCTCCTTGCTACAAATAATATGTGACGGCACAAAATATTATGAAAAGCCTTGCATAAAGCGTTTTGTGTGGTATAATTAAGTCAGAAAAAAGGCGAAGGAGAAAAAAATGGGCGAAGAAAAGCTAACTGCTGAAAAGACGGCAAATGACAAAAAAAGAGATCTTTTTCTCTCTCAAAAGGCAACTCTTGACACATTTTTGGCGTGCGGCGCTATCACGCAGGCACAGTATGACAAGAGCTTGGGCTGCCTCAAAGAAAAAATGGGTTTTGATGATCCTGAATAAGCCAATTTCGCGCCAAAGACCAAATTATTCCGAAATAACTTGCAAAAGCGCATCTTTTGTGATATAATCGTCTCGTATGTAAAAAATTTCTTTTGGAGGAATTACAAATGCTTATAGGAAATGCTGTTGTCGGTCAGTCGGGCGGACCTACCGCCGCAATAAATGCGACACTTGCGGGTGTTATCCGCGGCGCGCTTGAGAGAACCGACGCAATAAAGACACTTTACGGTATGAGAAACGGTATCGAGGGACTTCTTCGCGAGGACCTTATCGATCTTTCTGCCTTCTTCTCCGCTGACACATCGAAAATAACCACCCTTGAGCACACTCCCGCGGCGGCTCTCGGCTCTTGCCGTAAAAAGCTCCCCGCAGTTGAGGGCAACAAGGAGTTTTACGATAATCTTATCGAAATTTTCAAGAAGCACGATATAAGATACTTCTTCTACATCGGTGGAAACGATTCTATGGACACCGTTGCAAAGCTCTCCGAGTATTCGCGCTCCTGCGGCTACGAGCTTTGTGTTATGGGCGTTCCGAAGACTATCGACAATGACCTCGTCGTTACCGACCACACCCCCGGCTTTGGCTCCGCAGCAAAGTTTATTGCAACCGTTACACAGGAAATCATCCGTGACTGCGCGGTCTACACAGTTCCCGCCGTTACCATCGTTGAGATAATGGGACGTGACGCAGGCTGGCTCACCGCCGCATCCGCTATCGGTCAGATCGTAGGCAAGGACGCTCCCGACTACGTTTATCTCCCCGAGGTAAACTTTGACGACGACAAGTTCTGCCGTGACGTTGAGGCGGCACTCGCAAAGCATCCCAACGTTGTAATCGCAGTTTCCGAGGGCATCAGATATGCCGACGGACAGTACGTTGGCGCATCCTCGCAGAGTGGCGCAGTTGATATTTTCGGACATGCTTACCTCGCAGGCACGGGCAAGGCGCTTGAGAGACTCGTTAAGGCAAAATTTGGCTGCAAGGTGCGCTCTATCGAGCTCAACCTTCCCCAGAGATGCGCGGCTCACCTCGCATCAAAGACCGATATCGATGAGTCGGTAATGATCGGTAAGGCGGCGGTTCACGCAGCAGCCGAGGGCATCACCTGTCAGATGATGACCTTCAAGCGCGACGATACTAACGGATACGTAGTTACACCCGAGCATTACGATGTGTCGAAAATTGCAAATCAGGTCAAGCTTGTACCCCGCGAGTTCATCAATGCCGACGAGAACGGTGTAACTGACGCTTGTTGCAGATATATTCAGCCTCTTACCGTTGGCGAGAGCTATCCCGAATACCGCGACGGAATGCCCGAATTCATCAAGCTTTAATTCAGAAAAGTGTGTTGAATAATATAAAAATTCACCCGACCTCGTCGGGTGAATTTTTTTGTATTTTTGGGAGATACTAACCTTATTACCAAATATACAAGGAGCACGTATGCAAAAGCTTACACATGATTATAAAGAGAACGTAAGGCTCATTGACAGAGCCTTGCGAGTCGAGGAAAGCTTTGACGTAATAAAAAAACCGCTCATCCTGCCCGACGGTGAGCTGACCTTCTATTTCATCGACGGCTTTATCAAGGACACCGTTATGCAGAAGCTGATGATGCATTTTCTAACCATAAAAAGAATGCCGAAAAGTGCAAAAGAATTTGTCGATACAAATCTGCCTTACGTTGAGACAGACCCCACAGATAGTGTAGATATGATGCTTCAAATGGTTTTGTCGGGTGCGTGCCTTGTGCTAGGCTCTACCTTTTTAGAGTGCGGAATAATTATAGATGCTCGTACCTATCCCGCGCGTGACCCCTCAGAGCCGCAGGGCGACAAGGTCATTCACGGAGCGAGGGACGGATTTGTCGAAACACTGATATTTAACACTGCGCTCATACGCCGCCGAATACGCGATACCGCTCTTACCATGAGCTATATGTCGGTCGGAAAGCGCTCGAAGACCGACGTTGTGATATGCTATATGGACGACAAGGTTGACAAGAGCTATTTGTGCGAGCTCCGCCAGAGGCTTTCGTCAATAAAGACCCTCTCGCTCACGATGGGAGAGCAATCGCTTGCCGAGGCACTCATTCGCACGCGATGGTACAATCCCTTCCCGAAGATTCGCACGACCGAGCGACCCGACACTGCCGCCGCACAGCTCCTCGAGGGCAGTGTGCTTATCCTTGTCGACAACTCTCCGGGCGCTATGATACTGCCAAGCTCGATATTTGATTTTATGCAGGAGACAAACGACTATTATCTCCCTCCTCTTACCGGCACGTATATAAAGGTTGTGCGCTACGTTGTTTTCGCACTGACCCTCTTTATGACGCCGACGTGGTTTCTTTTCGTAAAGCACGGGGAGCTTTGCCCCGCGTGGCTTGCCTTTATAATTCCCGAAAACGAGGCAAAGATCCCTATAATCGCACAGCTTTTTCTCGTTGAATTTATCATAGACGCCCTGCGTCTGGCATCGATAAACACTCCCGATATGCTTGCAAACTCGCTCTCTGTCGTCGGTGGACTGATACTTGGCGATTTTGCAGTTGACATCGGCTGGCTGATCCCCGAGGTGATACTTTATATGGCGTTTGTGGCGATAGCCAATTTCACACAAAGAAGCTATGAGCTTGGCTACGCCTTCAAGTTTATGAGAATGATACTTCTTTTACTCACCGCCATT
Organism: Eubacteriales bacterium; assembly: GCA_045633625.1. Classification (GTDB taxonomy): domain Bacteria; phylum Bacillota; class Clostridia; order Oscillospirales; family CAG-272; genus HGM12713. Next base: position 10,266 of record JAZQYP010000022.1, on the reverse strand, counting down.
TTTGGCATTTGGGGATATATAAGCGGATTTTTGCTCGTCATCATTCTTATCTCAACAAACAAAACGGTAAACGGCAAGAGAAATTATCTCTACCCTCTCATTCCCTTTGACGCCAAAGCCCTCCTCTCCCTCATCGCAAGACCAAAGAAAAACGATTTTTATAATTGATGAACGTTCAAATTTTGATTTATCGAACTGTTTGTTTAGCGTAAGTCAACTTTTTAAAGCCTTCCCTTGTCAGGGAAGGTGGCACGAGCCGTAAGCGAGTGACGGATGAGTAGTTTTTAATACAATCCAATTTTCTTTGGGATAATCTCGAATTTATGGACTACTCATCCACCGCTATCGCGGTCCCCCTTCCCTGACAAGGGAAGGCTTTAAAGATAGTTTGCGTCAAATAATAAACAGTTCGACAAATCCCAATTTAACCGCTAAACCCGCAAAAAACACACCTGCCAAAAAACAGGTGTGTTTTTTTATTCGATATGAGTAAGACCTTCGTCAAAGAAGCTCCAATCCTTGTGCCAACGGAGATTTTCAAGTCTGAAGGCGCAGGGCCAAGCGGCAAGCCATTGAGTAGGACAAAATGCAGGTGTGGAGTTACGTGCCCAACGGGTATGGGCGATAGCCTCGTCCTGCGAGCCTATGGGTCGGAGTCTGCCATTTACCACAAGCGTGCCGTCAGAGATGCCTTGCGTGGCGTTACACCAGAAGGCAAGCGCGCGCTCCCGCCACCCGATATATCCCGTCAGCTCATAGAGCTTAAGGAAGGAAAGAACGTCACGAAGTGCATACTGGTCACAGGCTTGGTGCGGTGTGGAAACGCTTGTCGATCCAAAGGTATCATAATTCAGCTCCTTGATGATGCAACCATCGGGATATTCCACGGTAAAGTGCATCATCCACGTACAAATATACCAAGCGATCTTCTCTGCCTTCGCCACGTATGCCCTATTCTGCGTAGCCTCATAGAGAGCAAGCGCATCGCGGAGCAAGGGAGAAGCCGATTCCTTGTCGATACTGTAGGTATCGAGCGCACCCGCAGTGGTAAAGCCCTCACACTCGAGCTCTTCATAATAAAAATCAAAGGCGCGAATAGCCGCATCAAGATATTTTCTCTCGTTCGTCCTATTATAGGCGTTCAGAAGCGGAAGTATCAAGAAGCAACCGATAGTGCCCTTCTTCGAGATCACGTTGCCCTCTTTATCCCACGATTTTGCAAAACAGCCGCTCTCATCCTGACTTGCAAGTGCAAAGTCACAAGTGTCAAGGGCGGCTCTGAGGTACTCGGGCTTCTCTATGCCCACCGACAAAAGCAGATCGTAGACTTCAAAAAATCCCTCCGCTCCCGTTCCGAGATTGCAAGCATCGTGAGCCACGGTGACCTTATTTTGGGGCTTCGGCTTACCCACTCTGCCGAGAATTCCCTCAAGCTGCGCCTCTCCCCACTCCATAACGTCAACATCATCCCTCGTCAACGTGTGCCACGGAATATCCGCGGGGGATTTTTTTGCGGGATAATTTACGTGCGCGGGAATAAAGCCTTTTTCGTCGCTCATATTTTTGAGCCACGCGTCAAGCACCGAAACACCTATATCAAGCGAGGCTTTATCACCGTTTTTTACGTAATCATAGATAAATGCCGTGGCAAGAGAGGCATTCTGACCCACCCAGCCGATCTCGTAGCTATGCTCAAGTGGCTTGTAAGAGCCAAGACTCGGGTGCCACTGCGCTCCGTTCGCAAAGCCGACAAAACCGTCGAGCTCACTTTGCAAAAGATATTTGCCGTATTCAAGAGAGAGTCTGTAGAGCTCCTCGGCACGCCGAGGAGGCTTTATTGCGTGTCCGTAATAGCGCCACGCAAATTCAAGAAGCCCCTTGTATCTGTGTCTGCTTCCGTCGGATGGAAGAGCAAGTATTATTCCCACGAAATCCTGAGTGGGCTCCATAGTTCCCTGAAAAGCCTCGCCCCAAAAGTGACGGTTCAAGGTTTTTGGCTTTTCCTCCTCGGGAAAGATCAGCACGTGCTTCTCTCCCTCGTCCACTTTATAAAGTGAGCAAGCAGAGTTGCTGTTAGGCTCTGCCATAAGCGCAATGCTCAAATGCTCATTCTCGCTGTAAGTGCAGGCAGGAATAGTCACTCTATGAGAGGCAAAGCTCCAGGGAGTTCCGTCCTCCGCTCTGTCGCCAACGTACTCGGGAGTATCTCCCCAGCCGTTGCCGTTATAGCTGACTGCGGGAATCATCGTAAAGCTCGGCTCGCCTAAAAGGATAACCTCCATACGCATATTATCGACAGGCACGTCCGTGTGTCTATGCCATTTCCACGCGCCGTCCTCTATTTTCTCAAAGCTATCGACAGCACCCCACACACAAGGAATAGAAGCATAGGGCTTGCCGCTCACAGCAATGACATATCCACCTTGTGTTTTTATGATTTCAGTCATGTTTTTCTCCGTATCTTCTCTTTTTGGATTTCATTTTTTTAAGGCCCTTGATCTTGCACTTCGTATAAAAAATATCAGTATTGACGTCACCGTGATCAGTTCATTCAGACAAGCTGCGTAAGAGCCCATTGCTACCGCATAGGTGATCTGCGAAGCACATACGATAAGTGAGATAACCTTTATGCGAGGCGTAGACCTCTGCCAAAATGCCACGGTTGACAGTACGCTCGAAATCAAAGAGCACACACTCCATGGACTGTTCCACAAAAGCAAAACCGAAGCGATATTGATCGTGAGAAACAAAAAGAGCCATAAATTGCTTTTTTTATTTCCTTCTTTTCGCTCTTTTGAAAAAATGATTTCTCTTAAGATGGCTACCCCGCTGATCGCCATTCCCGAAAAGGCACCAAGCAAAGCAAAATGGGACGTCCAAAGCACGTCACATACCAGCTTTAATTTCAGTATTTTTTTGCGTTCCTTTTGTTGAAAAATGAAGAAGCCAACCACCACAGCCAAAAAGCCCAATGCCTCACCAATAAATTTCATGGTAAAATCTCCCGTTTGTTTTTGTATCTCTTTTTAGTTGATTATACACATCTTTTGTGATATAATCAAGGAGAAAAACAAACAAAAATGATTGAAAAACAAACCAAGAGGTGTAATATGAGACTTTTAGACGTCAATCCCTTCCTGCGATATGCCGAGCTGCAGCCCTCTGCATTATCAAGCGTTCCCTTTTGCCGCGCTTACGATTATCGCTTGTTTTACGTATTGGAAGGACAGGCTGAGCTTATGCTTGAGGACAGCTCCATGCCAATATCCGCCGGCACGCTTATGTATTTTCGCCCCGGAGTTCCTTATTACTTTAGCGGAAAAGTAAAGGTAATAGTCTTAAATTTTGATATGACTCTAAATCAATACGATAAAAAAGAGCCCATAAGTCCACTTGACACACTGAATAACTTTGATCCGTCGCGCATTTTTGAGAACGATCCGCCCGAAGAATTAACCGAGACGGTAGTTCTTGACTCCGCCTTTGAGATAGGAAGCAAAATGCAGGAATGCTGGTCACAATTTTGCTATCCAACACCTTATTCGGAGGCAACGTCCTCATCGATCGTAAAGGAGATCCTTTGCTACGTGGCGCAAAGAATGTATAAACGGCAAATATCCTTGCCTAAGCTTGTTCAACAAGTAAAGCTGTACGTTCAGCAAAACTATGACTGCGACCTGACCAACCAACAAATCTCGGCTGAATTCGGCTACCACCCCTATTATCTGAATCGCATATTCAAAAAAAGCACGGGAATGACTCTTCATCAAGCGGTAATCGCAGAACGGATAGCGCTTGCCAAGAGGCTTCTCGGAAATACCGATATACCCATAGATTCGGTAGCAAGTGAGGTAGGTTTCTCTGATAGAGCGCAATTTTCCACCGCTTTCAAAAAGCACGTTGGAAGCACTCCCTCAGAATACAGAAAACACAATCAACGGGCTTTATAATTAAACAAGAGGAGGGCAAATGCCCTCCTCTTTTATTTTTCATCCTCTCCGAGCGGTCTTTCGTACTCGTTTTCGCGAATTCCGGGGTAATTTTCATCAAGAAATTCCTCACGGTAGGGGTTAACACCTCTGCTCGGTGACTCGGGCTTGTTGGGAAGCGTCCAGCTCTTCTTATAAAAGAAATTGTTATGAAACTTGTTCTCTATTCTATCTGCCTTCTCAAGCATATCCATACAAGCGCGGATACAGCCCCTCGCGCCGCAAACAGCGAAGTAACCCGTATGGGTGAGTATGTAATCGTAATAACCCATTACCTTGTTGGTATCGGGCTTGCGTCCCCACGTGCCCTGCGCCATAGTGTAAGACAGTATGTAAGCCTCCTCCTCGGTCATCTCGCTGTTTCGAACGTCAAATGCCATATTGGGAAATTCCTTCTTCAAGAAGGGTGAGCACTCGTTGTTCATTCCGTGGTGTGAAAGTGTGCAACGTCCCATATGAACGTCACCGTACCACACCTTCTTCTCGCCGAAGTCGATATTTATGCGCTTCACCTCATCCTTGACCGAGGGGATCGCGTCGCCGGGACAAGCTCTTGTGCACGCGCCGCAATGCAAGCAGATATCGCCCGTATCAAGTATCGGGTCGGGCTCAAGCTCGCAGTCTGTAAAAATAAGTCCGAGACGAACGCGAGGGCCGAATTTCTTGGTGAGGAATACCTTCGAAAATCCAAGCTCGCCAAGTCCGCATCCTGCGGCGATTATTCTCACGCTGCACACAACGTCGGGCGGAATATTGTCGCGCACGGGCTCACGCATCGTGCCGTTACCCTCGGGCACTGCGGGATAATGCGTCACCGCCTCCCAGCCGTGATCCTCAATAAAGCAGGCAAGCTCGTATGAGCGCGCGGGTCTGAAAAGCGAATTGAGTTTGTTATAAGAATAAAATGTGTAGTTGTGCCAATGCGTACCCTCCTCGATTCCGCGGTACGTGCCGCGAGGGATTCGCATAGCGACGGCTATTACCGATTTTGCGCCCGGAAAATAGGTGATCGGTGACATAAGCTTCGGGGAGTTTTTGAAGCGTTCAATATTGCCTATAGCAACGCCGTCAAAGCCAAGCTCAGCCGCCTTTTCCTTTATCATTTGAGAGGTCAGCTTCATTATCTGTCCCCCCTATTTCCGTCCTTTGAAAAGCTGCCGCCGAGAACGTTTGCCGCCTCTACGTTGCGCTCGGAAACGGGCTTCGTTCCGCCCACGCTCCAAGCCTCTCTCTGACGAAAAGCATTCTCAAATCTGTTGCCTATAAGCTCCTCACTCTCGAGGTGGCAAAGGCAGGTTCGGTTGCAAAGTGCGGCAATGCGGTCGGGCTTTGCCAAGGGCGAGAAGCGGTTCTTGCACGCGCCGTTCTTGCACGCGCGGCAGATATCGTAATTTACAGTCGCTACATTCATTTTCTTTCCCGCAACGACGATCTCGACGGTATTCTCGGCATCGATCGCACCAAGAGGACAGCTCTTTACGCACTCGCCGCACGAGTCGCAGATACGTCCCTCAAACAAGGGTGTTTCTTCAATTTCAGCATCGGTAATTATCATATGGAAGCGCTGACGCGAGCCGAACTTGGGAGAGAGGAAAATTCCGTTAAGACCTATCTCGCCAAGACCACAGGCAACTGCAGCGTAATCAAAATCGGGATATACGTTGGGCGCAGGACGTCCCTCGGCAACAGAGACACCCTGAGGTCCGAGCTCAGAGGGATTCGGGAATATGGGGCAAGCCTCCCAGCCCTCGTCCTCGATCACACGAACGAGGTCATAGCAAGCCATAGCCAAAAATTCATCTTCAAGCCAGTTCTTGCCGAACAAATTGTAATCGCCGAAATTCGTTCCCTCCTCTACACCGCGAAGCGCGCCACGGCAGATGCGCTTGCCAAGCATAATTACAGTCTTACCCTCAGGGAAGATGGAAAAAGGATTATGCTGAGGATCAACTCCCTCAAATCTTGCCTTGGATGCAAATCCAATCATATCAATGCCTATTTGTTTTGCGGCAGCCTCTACTGCCTCTCTAAGGTTTATGCTCATAGCGCTATCTCCTTGTTTTATAAGATGATTTCATTATACACTCAAAAATTTTCTTTTTCAATCACAACATTCAACACAAATTTATATAATAGCAACTTGACATATCGTTATCCTCGTGCTATACTGAAGTCGAGGTGATGAAAATGAACGCTACTAAAAGAGCGGCAGTGACCGAGCTCCGCGCATTCCTTGCATCCACTAAAAAAACCGACAAAAAACTCATTGAAAAGCGCGACTTTTACAGTTTATCATATCGATACAGCGGAAAAGTCCTCATTGAAACAGACAAAGAAAGCATGTGCTCCGAGGAAGGAAGCATAACCTTCGTGCCGAAGGGAGTTTCTTATGCGACCGAAATAGTAGAGGATATGAGAATGGCGGTCGTACATTTCAGACTTTACGAGGATATTGATTTTCGCAACGCGGCAGTAATAAAAACAAATGACGTTGGCATCAGAATGCTTTTCGAGAAGCTTGTGAGCATATCACGCGCCGATTCCCCTATCGATTTTTCCTCTATGTCGGTCTTTTACGAGTTGCTCTCAAGACTTGACGAAATCTCTCGTTCAAAGGAAGCAAAGCAGTGCCCCGAAAAGATAGTCAGGGCGAGAAACCGCATAGAGAGAAGATATTTTGACTCGTCATTATCCATAGAATCGCTCGCAGATGAGCTCAAAATAAGCACCTCCTATCTGCGCCGCGAATTTTCGCGTGCATACGGGCTCTCCCCCATTGCATTCCTCTCTTCAGTGCGTATTAGTCACGCAAAAAATATGCTTGAATCGGGTTATTTGTCTATTTCCGAGATTGCCGAGCAAAGCGGATTTTCAAGCGCGAGTTATTTTATACAGGTATTTCACAAGACGGTCGGCGTATCCCCCGACAAATACAGACGGCGCATGCACGATTGATCTGACAGACAATTATTCTACGTTGTAACGTGTTTGAAGCAAAGAAATTGGGATTTATCGGAGTGTTGCATAGGCGGATAAATGTTATTATTGTCCGTAGGGGGTGGGTCGGGTCTGCCCTCCCGCCACAATCGATTTAGAAAAACAATCGAATAGCAATATAATTCAAGGTTTTTTCCGTCTAACAAAGCAATCATTATTTGTTCGTTTTCGGGAGGGCAGACCCCTCCCCTACGATTAAAAATAATGTTCTACTCCTTACATAACATACCAATAAATCAAAATTTGAATTTACCTTCTCACAAAAATAGAGCAGTGGAAAAATTCCACTGCTCTGCTTTATTTTACGGAAGAAGAGTGTGATGGATTGCAAGACACTCGCCTCCGAGAATTTCGCAAGAAGACCTCAATCGTGAGTGCCTCCCCGCCTGTCAAATTTTAAGCTCTGTCATCAAGAGAAACGTACTGTTGCATAGGCGCTATGCACTTGTATGCGGGACGTATTATTCTCTTTGCCGTTGCAAATTCCTCAATACGGTGAGCGCACCAGCCCGCCACTCTCGCTATTGCAAAGAGAGGGGTGTACATCTCCTCGGGAATACCGAGCATACGGTAAACAAGTCCCGAATAAAGGTCGACGTTAGCACACATTACCTTGTTTGTCTTCTTGTACTCGTTAAAGAGACCGGGAGTGAGCTTTTCGATGGTCTCAAGAAGCTTGAAGTCGTCTCCGTATCCCTTTTCATAAGCAAGGTCTCTTGCATACTTCTTGAGCATAATTGCTCTTGGGTCGGACTTTGTGTAGATCGCGTGTCCCATACCGTATACAAGACCGCTTCCGTCATTAGCCTCTCCGCGAAGTATCTTCTTGAGGAAATCTGCTACCTCTTCCTCGTCATTCGTATCATTTATATTTGCCTTTATGCAGTCAAACATATTCTGAACCTTAATGTTAGCACCACCGTGAAGGGGCCCCTTAAGAGAACCGATTCCTGCGGCGATAGCAGAGTACGTGTCGGTTCCGGAGGACGAGAGCGTTCTGCAAGCGAAGGTGGAGTTATTTCCACCACCGTGCTCGGCGTGTATTACCATACAGGTATCGAGCAGTCTTGCCTCCTCCTCGGTATACTGCTTGCTCGAACGCAAGACGCGAAGGAAGTTCTGCGCTGTTCCGATATCGTCGTGGGGCATATGTAAATTAAGGCTCTTTCCGCAATATACGTTGCGGTAGACCGCATAGGAATGGGCTGCTATCTGCGGGAGCTTCGCTATGATATCGATACTCTGACGGAGCATATTTTCAATGCTCGTATCGTCGGGGTCCTCGTCATACGCGTGAAGCGCCAGCACACTCATTGCCATTTTATTCATTATAGACTTACTCGGCGCCTTCATTATGACGTCCTCGGTAAATCTCGGGGGCAAATGACGCTTACTTGCAAGCAGACTGGAAAATTCCGTGAGCTCCTCTCTTGTGGGGAGCTTGCCGAACAAGAGAAGGTAGATGCACTCCTCAAAGCCGTATCTATCCTCTTTTGCATAGCCGTCAACAAGCTGAGACATATCGTATCCGCGGTAGAAAAGCTTGCCCTCGTCGGCAACTCTTTCTCCCTCATAAATAATATATCCGTGCGCGTTACCTATATTGGTAACACCCGCGTTGACACCGGTGCCGTCCGCCTCACGCAAGCCTCTCTTGACTCTGTGGTTGTGGAAGGCCTCGGGTGCGATGTAGTTCACCGCCTTTGCCTGCTCTATACATCTATCTGCCACGCCTATGGGGTTCTTTATTTCATCGTTCACCGGACTCACCTCCTTGGTTGGATTTTCATTATACCACAGCATTTACCATTTTGCAAGATGCCTTTTCTGAAATTTCAAATTGTTTACAAATTCTTAATAATTGCAAAAAACCGAAAATTCCCTTTCTTTATAGGTTTTTTCTATGCTTGCATTAGATTTTTCCCGTAATAACGACAAAAACAGAATATGATAATTTTGTCTTTCCGAAATTCACAAAAAGGGAGGCATAGGCCTCCCTGCAAGAACATGCAACGTTATCCGACAAAAAGAAGAAGCACGAGCAAAATCAAAACGTCCTCGTTCCCCTCGTTTTGCGCTACGAGAAGAATAAGTCCTAAAATGAGCAGCTCCTCATAGCCTATCCCACCCGAAAACAGTCTGCCCACGTCAAAGCCAAAGCCCGCGCCGCCAAGCAGCCCTTTTTTCTTCTCGGGTTGCATGCACACGTCTTCTACGACCGTCTTTGCGGCTGTGCTTGCTACGTCCTCCTCTTGCACTGCCTCGCGCTTTTGTTCCTCAACCTCGGCAGGAGGGGGAGCGATGGCTTCTCTAAAGGCATTTCCGCTATAATTTCGAGGCAACTCGAATTCACTCGTAAACCTGCTTACGCGCGGTCTTGAATTATACATGCTTTACCCCCTATTCCGAAGCAGCTCGGCAAGCAACGAAAACTTTATCATATATTCGATAGCCTCCTGCCGCGAGGAGCTTACGTACGGCTTTATTGCACGAAGAAGACAGCATCTGCGGTCATCCTCCCTTATCTTCACCTCGCCCTTGCCCGAGAGTACAGGTCCGAGGGCACTTATTATTTCGGGGAGCTTCTCAGTGATTCCCTCGGGAGCGCCCATTGGCCTTTGAGGCTCACTTGAGACCTCGATGGCGGGCTCGTTTTGAGGGCTTTCGTGGGGCACCCCCGACACCGCCGACGCCACTGCATTGATTATATCGGGATTTGCAAGCACCTTACTGAGCATCTCGGAAAACTGTGGAGAAGAAAGCGCACTTGCGGGGTCTCTTATGTTTTCCTTGCCGTCGCTCATCTTCTTGTTCTACCTCCGTTACGCTTAAAATCCTCATACTGCTCGCTCACACGCCTCAGATCCTCGTCAGTCGCGCACCTGAGCGCCTGACGCACGCTTGCGATATCGCTCGGATTCATATTGAAGGAGGAAAGATCGATGCCGCTCTCTGCGGCGAGCTTGTTTATTATGAGCGAGAGCTGCCTGTCGTTCATTTGAAGAAGTCTATCAAGTGCTTGTTTATCAAGTTGCATAGCAAATACCTCCGAAAATTCTCTGTATCTCATTAAAAGTCTATGCAAAAGGCAAAAATAGGTTACTTATTAAAATCTCAGAATTAAACAAATTGGGATTTGTGGGTGCGTTGTGTAGAGGGATAAACGAACGTTTTCCGCAAACACTGTAGGGGCGCGCATTGCGCGTCCGTTCATTGGATTTGTGGTGTTTGTTGCGGACGGCCAATGGCCGCCCCTACAATGAATAACAATGTTTTGCTT
>JAZQYP010000021.1:0-5949 GCA_045633625.1 Eubacteriales bacterium | reverse complement strand
AGCGGAGTGACGGAAGGATTGTAAAATATAGATTTAAGGTGAACAATCCCTCAGTCGCTATCGCGACAGCTCCCTTTACACAAGGGAGCCTTTGTAGTAACATTGCGTCAAACATTAAACAGTTCGCTAAATCCCAATTTGCTTTTTTACAAACCAACGGCTATTATAGCACCAAAAGAATCCTTTGTAAATAGTATATGCGCTTTTTCTCTTGTAGAATTTTACTGTTTATCGACAAAATTTTTTGGTGGATTTGGATAATGGAAAAATATGGAAAAAGTATTGCAAAAATTACCAAAATATGGTAAAATATCGGTGTAATAAAAAAGAGAAATCGGAGGGAAAATAATGGAATTCACCAAAAAAATACTTATTGCTGACGAAAACGCGGCGCAAAGGCAGTCGCTTAAGAACGAGCTTTCACGCGTGGGATACAGAAACATCGAGGAAGCGGCAAACGGCGAGGAGGCGCTCATAAAGATCGGAAGATATCATCCCGACGTCGCTATCGTTGACGTTTGGCTCTCGAAGCTTGACGGGATCGGCGTGATCAGAAATTGCAAGTCGATCTCCTTCGCTCCCGATATGCCGCCCGCATTCATTGTAGTGTCGATGGTGTCAAATCAGAACATTTTTATGGAAGCAACGCAGGCGGGCGCTGATCTATGCCTACTCAAGCCCTACAATATAGAGAGTCTGTGCGAGCACATAAATTCACTCTCTGCAAGAAGGGAAGCACAGGGCGGCGCGGGCGAGTCGCTCGACAGAACGCCCGACATTGAGACACAGGTGACAAAGATCATTCATCAGATCGGCGTGCCCGCGCACATCAAGGGCTATCAGTATCTCCGCACGGCGATTTTGCTGACCGTCAGAGACAATGACATCATAAATTCGGTCACCAAGGTGCTCTATCCGTCGGTCGCGAAGAAATACCAGACCACTACAAGCCGCGTCGAGCGCGCGATCCGCCACGCAATCGAGGTCGCGTGGGACAGAGGCGACGTCGATACGCACAATTCTTACTTTGGATCCACGGTCCAAAACAATCGCGGAAAGCCTACTAACTCAGAATTTATCGCGATGATAGCCGATAATTTGAGGTTAAGATATAAACTATATTAAAATAAAAAAGCTCTCCATTCGGAGAGCTTTTTTGAGTGTGAATTTTTGCATATTTAGATATTGACAAATATATAAAGGCAGACCTGAAAAATGATATAAATGGCTGCAACAGAAAGAACAATGATTTTATCCCTCTTATTCCGCTTCTTTTTATCATTTTCTATTTCACATTTGCATTTTTTTATCATTTCTTTTGAATCTTTATAATCAATTATAGCTTCAAATCTTTTGATGGCACTCCAAAGTTCGCCAATAGTTATTTTTTCACACGCTATATTATAATTAAGGGCATTATTACATTCTGCAAGTAAAGCTGAAGAATCCTTATAATCAGGAATTTCAGTTAACAGTTCAATTGCATCATTTAAGCTTTCGTTTGTGCTATTTGGATGAAGCTCTTCTGAAATCTTAATCAATCGTTTCGCTTCTTGATACATTTCCTCGTTTTCTTTCTCATAACGAATCAATTCTTCTTCTTTAAGCTTTGCGATTGTTGCTAGACAATCACCTTTCGCTTTTAGGAGTTTTTCTTTGAGCTTTTCGTTGCCGTATCTTAATGCCCTCTTGTAATTTATATTATCATCGAAAGGCTCAGAGAGATTGGAAAGATCATCCATGCTTGAAACATTAACGTCTATCAAAAGCTTGGCAAGATATGCCTCAGCATTTTCGGGCTCTTTATTTAAGAGTGCTTCAATATAGTTGTTTGCCATATCGTAGTTTCCTTCTTCAATAAAGAGAAAGGAGCGCTTTAGCAAAACATCAGGTTGTAAATTGGAAAGGGAATCCGCCTGTAAAATAGGCTCGTCAATCTTATGTATTACCTTGCTTCCGCAGAAAGGGCAGAATTCACTATCGTCAGGTATTGATCTTGCACAAATATTACACTTTATCATAACAGTTATCCTTTCAGTTCCAGCTGATTTTTGATCCGCATTTGTTGCAGAACACACTGCCTTCTATCAATTTATTTCCGCATTTTCGGCAGAACATTATCGTTGCTGTCTTATCCGTAGGAGAAGAGGGTGGTGAGGTGTGAGATGAATACTCCTTTGTTATGCCTTGGGGTTTCTCGATGTCATCTTCTAACTGCATATATCTAAGCAGATCACCGAATTCTTTCATTTCTTCCTTGTATGACTCTCGCAGCTCGAAATATTTATATTGCTCAAAGAAGGATTCTTTGTCTGAATAGGGACGATATGTCCTTTTTATTTTGTTTGCAGAATATGATTTCTCTATGAATTCCACGTATTTTGTGTTTTTTGTTCTTTGTAGGGATTCATAAACTTTTTGCTCTATAATTTTTTGATCTGCCGCTTTAGAATTTGACAAAAGATTAGAAATTCCAACCGCCAAACATATTATTGCTGCGATTATGAATGGTACTGTTAAAGAGCCAGCTGTTATTGCTGCTATAAAGAAGCCTACTCCCATAATGATGGCAATTATGTTGAACGGATAACTTCTGACAGTTGCTCTTGAAGAACCAAAATTAGCTCTTTCCTTATCTGTCATAAATTCATATTCTGAAATTATGCTATCCAAAATCAAATGTCTACATTTGGGGCAACGAATAATCGGTGCACCAATTTGAACCTTTGGCACTCCGCTTTCAAAGCTTCTTGTCGCATATCCGCAGTTCCTGCATCTTGTTGTCGTATAAGTCATACAAAATTCCTCTTAACTTATTTCACTTCTTTTCCTTCATCCCATGTCCGTGGGCGCAGGGCTCGTCGAAGAAGCCCTCGAGGTCGACCTCGTAGATGCCCTCGGCATTTTTCTTGAAGCCGATGGCGCGGAGGAGTCCCTCGTCGCGTAGCTCACCGCGGTAGGTAGCACTATGGATGCCGCAGAGGTCGATGAAATTGAGAGTTCCGCGTCCCATAACGAAAAGGGATTCAAAGGTCTCAAAATCGGTTGCGGGTGCGAGGTCGTATATCTCGCCGCCCGTGTCGGTGAGTCTGAACTGGCAGACGCCCGCGAGTCGACCGTCGCTCTCTGCCGAGTATGCGAGCAGCTCGGGTCTATATTCAACACCGCACGCGCGGCAGATCTTCTCTTGTTCTTCCTTTGATTGTATAGGTAAAACTTTTAACATTATTTATATGTCCTCGCTTTTGTAAAATTGGGATTTATCGAACTGTTTATTATTTGACGCAATGTTACTACAAAGGCTCCCTTGTGTAAAGGGAGCTGTCGCGATAGCGACTGAGGGATTGTTCACCTTAAATCTATATTTTACAATCCTTCCGTCACTCCGCCTTGCTTCGTGCCACCTCCCTTTACACAAGGGAGGCTAAAGAGTGATTTGCACTAAACAAACTCACCGACAAATCAAAATTTGAATTTATCTTATTTTTAGTTATTCGTCCTCTTATAATAATTCATAAGGCAACCGTCGAGGATTATATCCTTCTCGTCGGGGGTAAGTCCCTTGACGTAGAGGGTGATATTCTCAATATCGCCGTTCGCGCGGAGCACCTTTGCAGAAAACTCTTCCTTGCCGTCAATAATTCCCTGTCTGATTCCCTCAACGAAGACGTAATCGCCTACCTCATACTCAAACTTTGTATCGGGGTCGAGTGTGAAAGGAAGGATTCCCCAGTTGATACAGTTGGAGCGGTAACGCTTGGTAGCAAACTCATAGCAGATATTTGCAAAGCCGCCAAGCACCTTCTGGCACGAAGCCGCCTGCTCACGCGCCGAGCCGTCACCGGGCTTGTTTGCGAATACGCAAGAGCCGAACTGAGTGTCTGCCTCGGAGTCCTTCTTGCCGAGCTTTGCGAGAACGGTCGCAACCTCAAGAGAACCGCCGTTTCTGCGAGCCGCTTCCTCCTTTGCCACTGCCTTCGAGTTACCGACGTAGTCGGGAACACGGCGCGAGAGGGCAAATTCAGCAAGGCGGAGGGGATTTGAGCGGTAGGACGAGGTCTCGCCCGAGGGGATAAGCTCGTCGGTAGTGGTTACGGGATCGTGAATGACCGCCGCAAGCTTTACAAGCAGATTATCCGCAAGCTCATACTGCGCGGGCCAATCGGTTATATTGGGGCCGAGGATAAGCTCGGCATCGGGATCTGCCTTGCCGAAGCCGTAGTAAACGCGCTTCGCATATGCCGATTTATCGAAATGGTACTCGTGGGGAGTAAAATCGTAATCCACGTCGGTAGCGGCAGTAATTACACCGCCGTTTGCCGCGGTTGCGGCGATTGAGCGCGCATCCATAAGTGCGACGCCCGATATCTGTCCCTCGCCGGGCTTTGAGCCCTCGCGGTTCGGGAAGTTTCTCGTTGTATGACGGAGCGAGAGTCCGTTATTTGCAGGCACGTCACCCGCACCAAAGCAAGGTCCGCAGAAGGAGGGCTTTATCACCGCACCCGCCGAGAGAAGCTCGCTCGTGACACCAATTTTGGTAAGCTCAAGGGACACGGGAACGCTTGTGGGGTAGACCGAGAGGGAGAAATAGCCGTTTCCGCACGATTTGTCGCGAAGGATCGCCGCCGCCTCGTCAATACTGTCGAACATACCGCCCGCACAGCCCGCGATGATTCCCTGATCAGCCATAACGGTTCCATCGTCGCGCACCTTTGACACGAGGTCAAGGTTCGACTTGGGGAACTTTGCCTTTGCCTCGGCATCGACCTTTGCGAGAATCTCCTTGGCATTTGCCACGAACTCGCGAATGGTGTATGCGTTCGAGGGGTGGAAAGGAAGGGCTATCATAGACTCCATTGCGGAGAGGTCGATCTCGATCATCGCGTCGTAATAAGCAACACCGTTTGGCTTAAGTTCTTTATACTCCTCAGGACGTCCGTGTGCCTCGTAATGAGCCTTAACAACCTCGTCCGTCTCCCAAATGGAAGAAAGACAGGTGGTCTCGGTGGTCATAACGTCGATTCCGTTTCTGAAGTCGATGGGAAGCTCTTTTACGCCCTCGCCAACGAACTCAAGCACCTTGTTCTTGACAAATCCGTTTGCAAAGGTAGCACCGACAAGAGCTATTGCCACGTCGTGAGGACCTATTCCCTTCTTGGGCTTGCCCGTGAGGTGAACAAGCACCACCTCGGGAGCCTTTATATCGTATGTATTCTTAAGTAACTGCTTTACAAGCTCAGGACCGCCCTCGCCAACGCCCATCGTGCCGAGCGCGCCGTATCTTGTGTGCGAGTCGGAGCCGAGAATCATCTTGCCACAGCCCGCGAGCTCCTCACGCGCGTAGGAATGGATGACACTCTGGTTTGCGGGAACGTAGATTCCGCCGTACTTCTTTGCCGCCGAGAGACCGAAAACGTGGTCGTCCTCGTTGATAGTGCCGCCGACCGCACAAAGCGAGTTGTGGCAGTTTGTCATAGCATAGGGTATAGGAAATTCAGTCAGACCCGATGCGCGCGCCGTCTGAATAATTCCGACGTAGGTGATATCGTGCGAAACGAGCGCGTCGAACTTTATTTTGAGATTCTTGTCGTCACCCACGTTGTGAGATGAGAGAATTGAATATGCAATCGTATTTTTTCTTGCCTCGGCAGGGCTCACGTCGCACGTGTCAAGCACCTTGCCGCCAGAGAAAAATACTCCCTTATCAAATAATTTTACCATAATAGCCTCCATGGGTCTTTAATACCCTAAATTATATATCAAAATGAAGAAAAAGTCAATAAAATCGATAATATTCAGTGAATTTAATTCAAATTTTGATTTATCGGTGAGTTTACAAGAGTAATTCCCCCCAGAAAAAGCCTTCCCCTTGAGGGGAAGGTGGCACGGAGTGTAGCGGAGTGACGGATGAGGTGTCGTAGGATTTGTAATGTTTATCACTACTCATCC
>JAZQYP010000020.1:0-6421 GCA_045633625.1 Eubacteriales bacterium | reverse complement strand
AGCGGAGTGACGGAAGGATTGTAAAATATAGATTTAAGGTGAACAATCCCTCAGTCGCTATCGCGACAGCTCCCTTTACACAAGGGAGCCTTTGTAGTAACATTGCGTCAAACATTAAACAGTTCGCTAAATCCCAATTTGTAAACTTTAAGAAGGAAAAATAAAATGGACAAAATTGTTGCCATAGTCGGCCCTACCGCGTCGGGCAAGAGCGCGCTCGCGCTCGCACTTGCAAGACGTCTTGAGGGTGAGATAGTATCCTGCGACTCGATGCAGATATACCGCAGAATGAATATAGGTACTGCAAAGCCCACCGAGGCAGAGATGGCAGAGATACCGCACAAGTTAATAGACGTAGTGGAGCCCGACAGGGACTTTTCCTGTGCCGATTACGTCCGCCTTGCGACCGAGGCAACAGAGGATATCCTCTTGCGTGGAAAGCTCCCCATATTCTGCGGCGGAACGGGACTTTATCTTGACGCATTTCTTCGCGGAACGGATTTTGAGACTACCGAGATAGACACAGCTCTGCGCCGTGAGCTTGAGGAGTACGCAAGAGCCAACGGAAACGATGCACTCCACGAGATGCTTCGCGAAATTGACCCCGAGAGTGCCGACGCGATACACAAAAATAACGTAAAGAGGGTCATTCGCGCCATTGAGATATATAAGACGAGCGGAAAGACCAAGACCGAGCTTGACAGGCTCTCCCTTCTCGGTGAGCCGAGATACGATGCCGTGGTCATAGGTCTTAAGTACAATAACAGAGAGACGCTCACAGAAAGAATAGACGGGCGCGTTGATATAATGCTTCGCGACGGACTTCTTGAAGAAACGAAGGCCCTGTATGACGAAGGAATATTCGAGAAGAACACCACCGCCACGCAGGCGATAGGATATAAGGAAATGCTCGGATTTTTGCGCGGAGAGATGTCGCTCGCAGAGGCGACGTACAATCTGAAGGTCGCGACGAGAAAGTATGCAAAGAGACAGATGACGTGGTTCTCGCAGAAGAAATACGTCGTGTGGATAGATGCTGACGGTGAAAACGGTGTAAGACCGTTTGATCAGATCCTCGGCGATGCGTTCAGAGTGCTGTCCGAAAGAGGAATAAAAAAGAACTGATTGGAAAGGAGAAGGGAAATGAAGTGGCTTAAGGGTGAGATGCTAAAGCGCATAGGCATGCTTTTTGCCGCTCTTCTTATACTTTCCTATATCGTTTACCACGTTGCAAGCCTCTTTAGTGACGAGATAAAGACGGTCGTTGTCGGTCAGTCGAGCGAGACCAGCACGGTGACTATGGACGGCTATATCTTCAGAGACACCTCCTTCGTTTATTCGTCGAACACGGGAGCCGTCGATTTCAAGATAACAAACGGCGACCGAGTTGCCGTGGGTGACAGTATCGCTCTCGTTTACGAGGAGGGAAGCCTTTCTGACTCAAAGAAGATGCTTTTGCTGCTTGACGAGCAGATCTCGATCCTTCGCGAGAGTGCTGACAGAGGGTATGGCATATCCGACCTTACCGCTCTTAAGGAGAGTGCGTCGAATGCTTATTACTCGATAATGAGGACGATGGCGTCGGACTCTGTCTCGGGCGTTTCTGCGTCTGCAGAAAGACTGCTTGTGGCACTCAATGCTATAGAGCAGCTGACGAATGAGGATTTTTCAATAAACGAAACTATAGATTACCTTGAGAAGATACGAAGGGACATGCTTGGCTCTCAGGGCGAGAGCGAGATGGTAAGCGCGCCGCGAAGCGGATATTTTTATAGCGTGACCGACGGCTACGAGGAGGTATTCACCGCATCGGCGGCAAAAGAGATGAGTGCCGCAGAGCTCACCTCGCTTATAAGCTCGTCGACGCCAAAGCGTGCCGCGGCAAATCTTGTGGGCAAGATATCGGAGGATTCGGTGTGGTACTTCGTCACACAGCTCCCCCTTGCCGATGCCGAGAGCTTTCTTGAGGGTGGGTATCACACGGTCGATTTTCTCGGCGGTGGCGGATACGAGATAGGAATGTCGCTTGAGAGACGGCTTGCGTCCCCCGATGCAGAGAGCGTGCTTTTGGTGTTCAGGACTAACGTCATACCCGCCGGCTTTGGCTTTGAGCGCAGACAAACGGCAGAGGTCGTGACAAGCACCACAAAGGGTATATATATTCCCGCATCTGCGGTGCATAAGGTGGATCATAAGGATTCGGTGTATATACTTAAGGGCAGTGTCGTTCTTCTTCGCAGGATAGACATCATCGAGCGCGGAAGCGACTATTGCGTTGTCGCTGACGGAGGCGTTGATGCTGACGGCGAGCCTTATCTTAAGAGCAACGATCTGCTGATAATCAGCGGGGGAAACCTTTTTGACGGAAGGATACTTGATTAGTATGGGTTATGAATATCTTGATAAAAATATAGGTGAGGTCAGAGCCGAGATAGAGGTGGCTCGTGCCGCGGCGGGACGGGAGGACGACGTGCTTCTTCTTGCGGCGGTAAAGAGTGCTGACGTGGGGGAGATAAATTATATTCACCGAGAGCTCGGAATCAACGATATCGGTGAGAACCGCGTGCAGCAGCTTCTTTCGCGATACGATGAGCTCGATAAGGAGGGGCTTAATATCCACTTTATCGGTGCGCTTCAGTCGAACAAGGTGAAGTATATTATCGACAAGGTGTGTATGATACACTCGCTCGACAGTATAAGTCTTGCAAAGGAGATAGACCGTCAGGCAAAAAAGCACGGCAAGGTGATGGACGTGCTTATAGAGATAAACATCGGAAAAGAGGAAAACAAGAGCGGTATTATGCCGGAGGACGCCGAGAGGTTTTTCGATGAGGTAGAGGCTTTTTCCGGTATTTGCGTGCGCGGATTTATGACAATGGCGCCAAAATGCGAAAAAAATGACGAATATTATAAATATTTTGATAGAACTTACAAACTTGTTCTTGACATTTGGGCAAAAAAACGGCATAATATAGATAGACCTATTATTTCGATGGGAATGTCAGAGAGCTACCGCGAGGCGATAGCCGAGGGCTCGACCGTCGTGAGAATAGGACGCAGACTGTTCGAAAAAAATAAAGATATATAAATTTTTGGAGGAAATTGAACCATGGGACTTAATTTCAAGTTTACGCGCAGAGACAATAACGACGGCTACGAGCCTTTCGGCGGCAACGACCAGTACTACAATTTTAACGACGCGGCTGATATGGGCGACGAGGAGTACAGCATGCACACCGAGGAAGTGGCTGAGGAGACAAAGCCTCTCGCAGTAGCTCTTAAGATCGTTAACCCCAAGGGCTATGACGAGGCTCCCACGATTGCAGATTTTCTGCTTGGCGGAAATACCGTGCTTCTTAACATTGAGGGACTCGACCGTTTGAATGCAATTCGTCTTCTCGACTATCTCAACGGCGCAACTCATATGGTTGGCGGCATTATGCAAAAGGTCAGCAAAACGACTCTCATCGTTGCTCCCAAGAACGTTGACGTGAGCAGCATCGAGGCAATGGTAAACTCTGCAGAGTAATTTTCTTTTGTCATATACATAACGTAGGTAGGCTCCCCGCAGCGTTGCGGGGACCTGCCCTGTTTTAGTGTCCTTTTTTGGAGGTAGAATTGGAGATCTTTCTTGTAATTCTCAGAAATACCGTAAGGGTCTTCCTTGCGGCAATGGAGCTCGCAATGTTTGGTCGCGCAATGCTCTCAATGTTCTTTGCCGAGGAATCAAGGCTCGGCGATTTTCTTTATGCCGTGACCGAGCCCGTTATGCTCCCGATAAGGATGCTTTTCTCTAAATTCGGTTGGTTTGAGGATTCGCCCATAGACGTGTCATTTTTCGTGACCTTCTTTTTGCTCGGTCTTCTGATTGCATTTTTGTGATATGAATATAAACGAAGATAAGTGTTTTAAGATGCTTTTCGCGCGGCTTGATGATCTATGCAGGTCTGCAGAGCAGGGGATTCCTGTAAGCAGCTGTTTTTTGTCGCCGCGCGAGCTCTATTTTTGCAGAGAATATCTGCGCACGCACGGTATGACGGGGCGTTTTCTCGAGTGGGGCGGCTATGAGTCTGCCGAGCGCAAAAGGATAATTCTTTTGCCCGAATATATGGAGGGCGTGGGCTATGAGGGCCTCGCCGATTACGGAGCCGACAGTGACGTTGCGGCGCTTCGTGTGACGTGTAGCGGATACGTGAGGGTCACTCACAGAGATCTTCTCGGCTCGATATTGGGGCTTGGACTTGAGAGGGACGTCATAGGCGATATTCTGCTTACCGAGGGCGAGAAGGCAGAGGCGACGGTGATATGCGACGCGGCGATAGCCGATTATATCTTAGCAAATCTTACAAAGGTTGGCAGAGATACGGTGAAGGTCGCAAGATGCGAGCTTGCCGCCGACTTTTTACCCGAACGAAGATTCTCTCATATAAGTGATACCGTGGCATCTGCGCGACTTGACTGCATTGTGGCGTCGGTCTGCTCGCTCTCGCGCGAGAGGGCAAGGGAGGCGGTCGTAGCAGGTATGGTAGAGCTTGACTACGAGCCTGAGGAGCGCCCCGACCGTACGGTCGTCTCACCCGCCACGCTCAGTGTGAGGGGATATGGAAAATTCAAGATAAATTCGGTGTCAGACGTGACTCGCAAGGGTCGCCTCAGACTTGACGCCGATAAGTATATTTAGGAGAAATTTTATGTGGATCTATATGATAGTTATTGCCGTGGCAGTGGCGCTTGACCAGCTTACGAAGTTCATTGTTATGAATACTATGGAGCTTTACGAAAGCATCGAGGTCATTCCCGGTGTATTCAGATTTACTTATATACTCAACGACGGAATGGCGTTTGGCTTGCTTGACTCACAGCGTTGGATATTTATGGTTGTGTCGGTAGTGGCAATCGCGGCGATCATCTTCTATATGTGGAAGTACAGACCCGACAGCAAGGTCGCTCTTTGGGGACTCTCGCTCGTTATCGGCGGCGGGGTCGGCAATATGATCGACCGACTTTTCTACGGCGAGAGCTTTGGCAACGGATCGGTTGTTGATTTTCTTGATTTTTGCGCCTTCCCTGAGGTGTGGAAGTATATATTCAACGTTGCCGACGCTTGCGTTTGCGTTGGCGCGGGACTTATTATGCTTTATCTTATAATGGATATCAAGAACGCCTCGAAGCAACAGAATGCTAATGCCTCCGCAGAAAAAAACGCGGATACGGAAGAAGAAAATGATGATTGACGAAAAAGACCTCGCCATAGAGATAGAGGACGAAGAAAAAGAGAATATTTTCACAGTCCCCGCAGAAGCTGCAGGGACTCGTCTTGACGTCTATGTCAGCGAGTCGGCAGGTGTGAGTCGCTCGGCGGCGGCAAGGCTGATCGATGAGGGAAATGTGACGGTGGACGGCAAGGCGGCGGCTAAAAACCTAAAGCTTACGGCGGGTGCCGAGGTGACGGTGATGCTGCCTGAGCCCGAGCCGAGTGAGGCGATAGCCGAGGATATTCCTCTTGCCGTGGTGTACGAGGACGACGATATAATAGTCGTATGTAAGCCGCAGGGAATGGTGGTGCACCCCGCCGCAGGAAACGCGACGGGAACGCTCGTCAACGCACTGCTTTATCATTGCCGTGACAGCCTTTCGGGCATCGGGGGCGTAGTGCGTCCCGGAATCGTGCATAGGATCGATAAGGACACGGGCGGACTTTTGGTGGTTGCAAAAAATGACGAGGCACATCTGAGCCTTGCCGAGCAGATAAAGGTTCACAGCGCGCGCCGAATATATACTGCGATAGCGCTTGGAAATTTCAAGGAGGACGAGGGAACGGTAGACGCTCCCATCGGCAGACACCCCGTCGATCGCAAGAAAATGGCGGTCATACGCGGTGGAGATAAGCGCGCACGCGAGGCGGTCACGCATTGGAGAGTTCTTGAGAGATACGGACAGTTCACACTTCTTCGTTGTGAGCTTGAGACGGGCAGAACGCACCAGATAAGAGTTCATATGGCAAGCATCGGACACCCGCTGCTTGGAGACGCCGTTTACGGCGGCGCCGGCACGCAGTTTGAGGCGAAGAACAAGAAGCTCATTACGGGGCAGTGCCTTTTTGCCGCAGAGCTGAAGCTCCGTCACCCCCGCACAAACAAGGAAATGACCTTTACAGCCGACCTTCCCGAAAATTTCGTGAGAACGATTGAAAAACTCAGAGAAATATAAAAGAGAAAAACTCCAACGGAGCCGATCCGTTGGAGCTTTTTGTTTTAAGTTCAAATTTTGATTTATCGGTGAGTTTGTAGAGAGTAAGACATTATTTTTGATTGTAGGGGCGGCCATTGGCCGTCCGCAACGAACACCGAAGAAGCACGAGCGGACGCGCAGTGCGCGCCCCTACAGTGTTTGTAGAAATCGCTCGTTTATCCCCCTACAC
>JAZQYP010000019.1:0-11176 GCA_045633625.1 Eubacteriales bacterium | reverse complement strand
TTCAAATTTTGATTTATCGGTGGGTTAAAAAGAAGAATCCCCCCAAGACGAAGCCTTCCCCTTGAGGGGAAGGTGGCACGAGCCATAAGCGAGTGACGGATGAGGTGTTCGAATATCAAGCAACTACTCATCCACCGCTGTCGCGGTCCCCCTTCCCTCACAAGGGAAGGCCTTAAAGAGTGTTTCCGCCAAACAATGAACTCACCGACAAATCCCAATTTATATTTCAATCACTTATCAAAAAAATAAAAGCTCGGGGATTTCCCCGAGCTTTTATTTTAAGAATTAGTCAGCGTATACGCTAACCTGCTTCTTGTCCTTGTTCTTGCGCTCAAACTTAACCTTGCCGTCGATAAGAGCGAAGAGTGTGTCATCCTTACCGATACCAACGTTGTTACCGGGATGAATAGCAGTTCCTCTCTGTCTTACGATGATGCTTCCGGCAAGAACAGCCTGTCCGTCTGCACGCTTCACGCCAAGTCTCTTGGACTCAGAGTCACGTCCGTTCTTTGTAGAACCGACACCCTTCTTGTGAGCAAAGAACTGTAAACTGATTCTAAGCATTGTAAGTTCCTCCATTCAATAAATTGTTCGGTACGACGTACCACAGAAAATTTTAGATGTAATCGATATCCTTCACTTCAACTGACAAATGATCGTAGTATTCCTCTACAAGATCATTCAGCTGATAGAAGTATGACATGAAGAGCCCTGAGATCGCATAACGCTTTCTCTCGTCCTCCTCATATTCGGGTAGCGCAGATTTACTTCTGACAACTATCCTCGTCGCGCCCTCGTCAACCTCGTAGTCGATATCGGAGGCATACGCCACCTCGACCGTGTTGATGATAAGCATCGACATTGCAGACAGAGCCGCGCACAAAATGTCGTTTCCGGCATCGGCATAGCCGCTGTGTCCACATTCCTCGAAGCCGTAAAATACTCCGCCGCTTCTGTAGAAAACTACTTTAGTCATTTACAGAAATTACGCGTTGATCGCAGTGATCTGAACCTTTGTGTAAGGCTGTCTGTGACCGATCTTCTTCTTTTCGTTCTTCTTGGACTTGTACTTGATTACATAAATCTTCTTTGCCTTGCCATTAGCAAGAACGTTAGCCGTAACGGTTGCACCTGCAACATGGGGAGCGCCAACTACGAAGCTATCAGCAGTCGACAACGCCTTTACGCGATCAAATGTAACAGTCTCACCCTCGTTAACGTCGAGCTTCTCAACGTAGATGATATCGCCCTCGTTAACCTTGTACTGCTTTCCGCCAGTCTCGATTATTGCAAACACGAAAAGCACCTCTCTTTCATATAAGTCTCGCTAAAGCAGGCGGCACCAAAAAATTGGCGCACTTATAGGAGCCCGATTTTATGCGGCAATATATTATACCACCCTAAAAACACAATGTCAAGCCTTTTTTAAATTTTTATTTGCCAAAAAAGTCTTTTTATTGACATATACGCAATTTAGAGATATAATACTTAAAGAAAATGTTGGAGAGGCACGATGATAAAAGGAATAAGAAAAGATACGTTAGAAAAGATCGCTCTTGCGGCAATAGAAAAATGTAATATCTCAAGAGACGCACTCGCAGAGGAGCTCGGCATTTCGTCAATGACGGTGGGCAAGGCTGTACCACTTCTTGAAAAGGCAGGTCTGATAAGTCAGACGCGTGAGCCCGTATCGCGCGGAAGACACGCCGCTCTTCTCTCGCCCTCGGAGCGCTTCGCATATCTTGCCGTATTTATGTCGGCGGATATGATGACGGTCATAGCCCAAAGTGTGACGAGTGCTAACATCGCCACCCTAAGACGTCCACTTAATCCCGCCCTTTGTTGCAAAGACAACGTCGCGGCGGCGACGCGCGAGCTTTTTATGATGCACGAGCTTGAAAATAAAATTGCGGAGCGGGCTGTGATTATACTTTCGAGAAAAGAGGACTTCAACGGTCTTGACATAGGGGAAAATGAGCGTTACGATGCCACGGCACTCGTACATAGCGAGATCGCGCGCCGATTCCCCGAGGAAAACGTACTCTACGCAAGCCTATCAAGCGGCACTCTGCTCCCTCTTATCGTCTCGCACGGCAACGTATTTTACCGTGATGCCGCAAGAAAGATCCACAGCGCACCAAATGACGACGTTGCAGATCGCATAGCGCAGCTTATCTCCTCGATATCTGTGTATAGCCATTTTGACAGAGTTATACTTGAGGGCGACAAGAATGAGGAAAATCAGCTTCTTCTTTCGATAAAGGAAGCACTTATCGGCAAATACGGCATCTCGGAAAGAGAGCTTCCCCTCCTTACCTATCACAAAGGGATGTCTTTTATGCAAAAGGATCTCTTTGACAAGCTAAGGAAGAGACATATCGAAAGGGTCTGCGACTCGTTTTTTGTCGAGCAATAATATAAAATTCACTTGCAATTTATATAAATGTATGATATAATACTTTGGCACGCCTCCATAGTTAAATGGATATAATAAACCCCTCCTAAGGGTTAGTTGTGAGTTCGATTCTCGCTGGGGGTGCCAAAAGGGCAGGAACGGCTTTTGCCGCCCTGCCCTTTTGGTATCTCCAGCGTTCGAACTCACCTCTGCAAGCGAAGCGCAGCAGAATTGGGTTCGCATCTTGCGAGTCTGCCCGACGGGAGCTTGCTCACGGTCGGCGCGAGCAAAGATATTCGCCAAAGGCGAAATTCCCGTTATATCATCATATAAATTTGAATATATAAAATCAGTTGATTTTATTGAAAGTCCAGTCCCTTTCGTGTATAATATAATAAACTACAGCTACACATTAAGGAGAAAGGACAATGGGAAGAACTATAAAATGCGCGAGTCCCAAGTATTTAGACGAGTCGCTTGAGCTTGTAAAGAGAGTATTTACAGAGTCGGAAGGCGAGGAATCGGGAAATCTTGTACGCTCGCTTGTGGCGGAGATAAGAAGCAAGAGATTCTACGTGCCCGAGCTTGAGCTTGTTACGGTAGATGAAAACGATACTGTGATAGGATATGCAATGTTCTCAAGGTTTCATTTAGAGGGCAAATATGAGGATAAGCTTCTGCTTCTCTCTCCCGTTGCCGTAAAAACCGAGTGCCAAAGGCAACACATTTCAAAGGACCTTATAGAAGAGGGCTTCATACGCGCCAAAAAAATGGGATACGAGGCAGTTATCGTCGAGGGGAATCCTCGCAATTACAACCCAAGAGGCTTTAAGACCGCATTTGACTTTGGAATAGTCGCAAGCCCCAAGATATGCCTTCCCGCCGTGGAGTGCCTTATGGTAAAGGATCTGGTCGAAGGCGCCCTTGAGAACATAAATGGCGTTGTTGATTACTCCGATTATGAGTGCTTGACCTGAGCCTTAAATCGCAGAAGTTATTCTAAAAAATAGCTTCTGCGTTTTTCATAAAACAAAATAATTGACATTTTCCTCAATATATGCTATACTGATTATGCTACACAAATCGAATACTTATAGTCCAGAGTGGGCATTTTTATTTTTGGTAAAAATGCAGACTCCCTTTTCTGCGTGCTCTGGCTTGTAGTAAAGATTTGTGTAGCAACAATCGGGGATGCATTTTTCGTGCGTCTCTGTTTGAGGCGCACTTTTATTTTTTTAAATACTGAATATGAAATAATAAAATTTATCTGCTTTTAAGTTTATTTTCAAATAACAAAGAGTTGATTGACACGCGCTTTTCAGCATGCTATACTTTATACAAGTATTAGATAAAGATCAATACAAAAAGGAGACCTTATGAAAAAATTATTTTGCATTTTTCTGCTTGCTCTGACACTTGCTGTCACAATAGTCCTCTCGGGCTGTGAGCACACACACAAATTTACCGAATGGGAGACGGTAAAAGAGCCCACCTGCACCGAGGACGGTCTTAGAACTCGTTCCTGCCGATGCGATTTTGTTGAGGAAGACGTACTTAAGGCACTCGGTCACACAACGGTAAACGTTGAAGGCAAGGAGGCTACCTGCACAGAGGACGGATTCAGCGAGAGCTCATATTGTAGCGTATGCGATGCAGTTATCGTGGAGCAGACCGCGCTTGAGGCACTCGGACACGATTATGAGAGTAAGATCGTCGATACGGCAACCTGCAAGAAGGACGGACTAAACGGATATGACTGCACAAGATGTGATCACAGCTATACCGAAAGCTACTCCCTTCCCAAGTATACCGCCGAGGAGATCTACAGAGAAGCTGTAAAGTACGTTGGCGAGATAGTTACTTACGATAAAAACGGCAAGGAGCTCGCTCTTGGCGCGGGCTTTGTGATATCTGAGGACGGAAAGGTAGCTACCAACTACCACGTCATCGAGGATGCATATTCTGCAAAAATAACGATAAATGACAAGGAATATGAAATTGAGGGTGTCGTTGCATACGATAGGATTGTGGACGTCGCCGTTCTCAAGATCTCGGGTAACAACCTTAAAACCGCGAAGCTTTGTGCAAGCTCGGTCACAACGGGCTCAACCGTATATGCAATAGGCTCGCCCAGAGGCCTTACGAACACCTACACTAAGGGTATTATCACCACAGCGCAAAGAGATATCGACGGAGTGACCTACGTTCAGCACGATGCATCGATCACAAACGGCAATTCGGGCGGTCCTTTGGTCAACGAGTACGGCGAGGTCATTGGCATAAACACCTGGACTGTAACCGACTCGCAAAATCTCAATTTCGCAATATTCGCTTCAGAGCTTATTGACATAAAATACTTCGATATGCTCACGATGTCCGAGTTCTATGAAGCGGACAACTCGTCTCCCTACAAGATGCTTCGCAATTGGCTTATAGAAAACGCGATCTATGACGTCTCGTCGCAGTGCTATTATATGAAGCTTGAGGAAAATATGGGAAGCGAGCAGCTGGTATTCTCGATAACGTATGACGCGGAATACGACTCGCTCTACACCGATATTGTTACCTATTCGGACGGTATCGTAATTTATTCGGCACTCTTCTTCTCCAATTATGACGATGACTGTGAGGCGTATTTTGAGACCTACTATCAGGACACCGCGCTAAATGCCGCCTCGGGCTATATTGATCCTGGGTCGTATTCGCCCGACAACGAGCTCGTCTTCGACGAAATTGAGGGTATAACCGACGGAATGGATCAGCTTGAGCTTGGATACAGAAATCTTCTTTACGCAACGCTCATGCTCTTTGATTCGAGTCTTGACGACCTCGACACAGGCGTCACCCTTGAGGATTTCGGCTTCAATCCCCTCCCCCCTATTGAATAAAAAAGAAAAAAGCAGAGGCATTCTCTCTGCATTCTTAGCGGAGAATTGGTAGGCACAAAAATTCGGAAGAGAACTTGTTTTCTCTGCCGATTTGTGTTATAATGGAATTAGCGAAAAGCCTCCCTCCGAGAGGGAGGTGGCACGCGTAGCGTGACGGAAGGAGCCTGCGTGACTTTAGGTTTGTACTAACTTCATTGTAACGCACTCTCCCTCACCCGACTCCGTCGGGAGCTCCCTCCCAGAGGGAGCCTTTGGACGCGCTCGTGCATCTTTAGGGGTATGGGCTTCGCCCGAAGCCTTTGTAATACAAATGCGAAACTGGCGATAAAACGGAACGATAAATAAAAATTTGGAGGTTCATATGTCGATTGATGTATTGATAAAGCAAAGGTTATTTGGAAACAAAACCATGCCCCTTGAAGTGATTTTGGGGGAACACTTACACTATGGAAACTTTGTGAAAGATCAACTTAATGTGGGAGAATTGGGTGAAACCGAATTTATTGCGTATAATCCTAAGAGTATTGGCAGAGGGTTCAGTGTAGTTTGGAATTCTAAGGAAAAGAAAACGATTGCCCTTCGTTTGCCTCAGCCTTCTACAACGCAGGAATTAAATGATTTTTATGCTGCGATTGAGCGAATGGTGAACTATTGGAATGGTAAGTTGATTGTTGATGGCAGTCGGGTTAGTCTTCCTGATTTTCTGTCCGCCTTTGACAACATGGATGATTTTAATAACAAAATCATTAAACAGTTTTCTCAGCAGGTTCTCGATGGGGAACATGATACGCTTACACTCTATTCTACCATGTGGCCATTAACCATCGGAAAAGAAGAAGCAACCATGTTTATGGAAAATCCAAATTATTATGCAGAATGGCTACATGAAAAGCAATCTGTAAATGTGTATTTCGCAAGTCCGGATTTTTATATTGGTGATAGTGGGATTTTTGCAAGGTACATTCTAACCAATAACCTGCCCGCAGTATTCCCATATCAGCCTACTGTTCCTTTTGGAACAACAGATCCCTCAACAGGAAAACAGTTGGAATGCAAAGAATGGTTGATCTTACTTGGAATTGAAGGAGAAGCTGAACCTCTTTGTGAAATGGAGTATTCTAAATTTCTGAGCCTTATTCCGGAAAATAAAAAAAGCAAATATGATGGCAACCATTTTCTTCTTGCAAAAATGACTGAAGAAGAGATCAGAACTTTTTGTACCCAACAAATCTAAACTATTATTATCTATTTCAACCAATTCAAGTTTATCAAACAGAAAACGAACCCCGACAGACTTTTTCAATCTGTCGGGGTATCTATTTGTTTTCTGCGTATCAAATTTTGATTATCCGTAGGGGAGACCTGCGGTCTCCCGCGGGCGAACACAGTTCGCCCCTACCGTGTGTTAGGTAAATATTTTGTGATTTCTCCGCTATTTTGCACGCCCTTGCCTCTGCTTTTATATTTTTGCGTTCTCAAACACATTTATTTTTTCGATCTGCTCGCCCGACACCGCGGCGATATATTTCTCGCCGTTTATCATAAGCTCACACCACGCCACGTTGTGCTCCGAGACCTCAATATGCTCAGGGGAAAATGTCGCCTCGTCCTGCGACTTAAAGATCGCTTCTTTTGCCGTCCATTTTTTTATGATATATTCCCTTTTGTCCTCATCGGCAAGAGCGGCATATTCGAGGAGCTCGTCTGCGGTGAGTATTCTTCTAGAAATATTCTCGTTTTTCACGGCAGAGAGGGGCTCAATATCGATCCCGACAGGATGACTCGACAGTGCGATCGCCAAAGCATCGCCGCCGTGCGACAACGAGAAATTTATGCCCTCGGCAACCCATTTTCCGTTTGGATTTTTCTCGATTTTGAGATCTTCTATGTCAACTCCAAGGCTGTTTTTGAGTGCGTGCTCAAAAAGTCGCCAAACGAAGTATTTTTCACGTCTTACACGCTCGTTTTTTACACCCGACACCTCTTTTTCGCGAGCTTCGGGACACAGGGGTGCAAAACCCACCTCCCCCGACGGAATTCGGGCGACGTATATGTCGCAAAAATTTTCTTTTTTCATATTCATCGCCCCCTTCTTGCGAAATTACAATGTGGTTTAACTTTCAAATTTTGATTTATCGGTCTGTTTAGTGCAAATCTAACCTTAGCCTCCCTTGTGCAAAGGGAGGTGGCACGAAGCGGAGCGAAGTGACGGAAGGATTGTAAAATATAGATTTAGGGTGAACAATCCCTCAGTCGCTATCGCGACAGCTCCCTTTACACAAGGGAGCCTTTGTAGTAACATTGCATCAAACAGTAAACAATTCGATAAATCCCAATTTGTTTTATTTATTATATCACAAAAAATATTATTTAGCAATAGAAAAACCGCAGGCAAGCCTGCGGTTTTTTAGTTCAAATATAATTTTATTCTGCGGGATACTCGATAACGATCTTCTCGCCGTCACGTCTTGCCGACTCAACTGCTGCAACGCAAGCGCAAACAGTTGCTGTACCCTGCCAGGAGGATACAGGGAAAGGAGTGTTGTTATCAAGAGCTGTTACGAAGTCTCTGAGCTCATCGTCTGTGTTGTGACCGTGGATCTCTACTTCGAACACCTGAGGTGCATCGTCGTATGTAAGTCCGAGCTCCTCGTTGTCCTCCCAAAGAAGAACCTTGCCCGTGTTGGACTCGCAAAGGATAGTTCCCTTTGTTCCCCAAACCTGGAGTCTGTTTGTGTACTCGCGCATACAGCCAGTGGACACGAATACCTTACCGATAGCTCCGTTCGGGAACTTGTATGCTGCGATAGTAGAATCGTGAAGAATGGGCCAATCTGTGAGGCTGAGCTTATTACCGAACGCTACGACCTCTGTGGGATAGCCGCAAAGCCATGCGAGCATATCGACCGAGTGACAGCCGCCGCCTATGAAAGGATGACGCTCGGGAGTAACTCTCCAATCCTTAAAGCCTCTTGCCTTCTCGTAGTTGTGCGCGTACTCGCTCTCTGCGTACATGATATCACCGATTCTGCCCTCAATGATAAGCTCACGAGCCTTAACGAAAGAGGGGTTAGAACGAGCTACCTGACCGACCATGAGCTTACCGCCCGTCTCCTTCTCTACCTCTCTCATCTTGTTGCACTCCTCAACGGTAAGTGCAAAGGGCTTCTCGCATATAACTGCCTTGCCTGCGCGGAGGAACTGCTCTGTCATAGGAAGGTGGAGATTGTCGGGAACAACGAGGATAGCGATGTCTACCTTGGGGTCGTCAAGGAACTGGGTGTAGTCTGTGTAGACCTCGGGAAGATTAAAATCCTCCTTAACCTTCTCAAGCTTTACGGTATCGATTCCGCAAACTGCGTAAAGGTTTGTTCTTTCGTTCTGAAGAACGCTGTTAATGTGGAATCTTGCCATTCCGCTACAACCAATTACAAGAACGTCATACTTATTGTTTGTCATAGTGTTGTAATCCTCCGTATTTTGTGTTATAATTTAATCGAACATTTGCTGAATACCAGCTTTTACACCTTGATTATATCACCTATTCTTGAATTTTTCAAGTATATATTGTTGTTTGTTTTCTTCAATTTGTTGTTTTTGGAGTCGATTATGGAGATTAAAAAAATCAAAATAAAGGGATCAGAGCCAAACGTATATCACTGTGATATAGATGAAAATCTTAAGCCCGGAGAGTCTTTTGGTCCTATTGTGCGCGATCTTTACCTTTTTGAGTGCAATACGGGGGGATACGGAACTGTTGTTATCAACGGCAAGAGCTTTCCGCTGACGCCGAGAGCTTGTTACATTTTGTTGCCGGGGGACACCGTAACGCAGATATCTGACACAAAACAGCCGCGAGAGGGTATTTATTTTACCGCATCGGGCTCACGCATCGGAGAAGCGCTCGCACACGCAGGGATTACAAGCGAAAATCCATTCGTACCGCCAGAGCTTTTTGATAGGATAGTTGACCAAGCTAAAAAGATATACGAGTCACTTGACGACGACAGCCTCGGTGCGAAATACCGCCGCACCGCGTGCATTTATGAGATCCTCGGCGCGCTTACCGAAAAGAAGCCCATCACCGACAAAACGCACTGGGTAAATCGTGCGATAGCGATATTTGAGACCGATTACCCTATGAAGATAACGGTCGGCGACGTTGCAACGAGGCTTGGCTTTGAGAGGACGTATTTCTCCTCGATGTTCAAGGAGCGCACAGGCGTATCTCCGCACGCGTATCTTACCTCCCTGCGCATCTCGAAGGCGCAGAAGCTCCTTGCTGAAAGCGGATATTCTGTATCGGAGGCGGCGGAGGCAGTGGGACTTGACCCGCGCAATTTCTCACGTCTTTTCAAAAAGGAAACAGGCGAGTATCCGAAGAGTTATAAGAAGTAAACGTATAAATTGGGATTTGTAGGGATATTGTGCAAGAGGGATAAACGAACGATTTCTACAAACACTGTAGGGGCGCGCACTGCGCGTCCGCTCGTGCTTCTTCGGTGTTCGTTGCGGACGGCCACATATTGCTTCGCAAAGGCTACGAACTTCGTTCGTGTGGCCGCCCCTACGATTAAAATAATGTTCTGCTCTCTACATAACACACCGCCAAATCAAAATTTGAAGGGTATTTACAAACGCGGGAAATTCTGCTATAATGTAGTTAAACATAAGAAAGGAAAATTTTACTTATGGAAATTTTGTATTTTTTTGAAAGCATTCGCAATGGAGTTCTTGACGCTTTCTTCTCGCTCATTACACTTGGAGGCGAGGAGACCCTCTTTATGGCGCTTGGAATGATCTTTTTCTGGTGCGTAAACAAATATCAGGGCTATTACCTTCTCTGCGTAGGCTTTGCGGGAACGGTTATAAATCAGTTCCTCAAAATGCTCTGCCGCGTTCCTCGTCCGTGGATAAAGGACCCGAATTTCACGATCGTTGAGTCGGCGCGCGAGGCGGCAACGGGCTATTCCTTCCCTTCGGGACACACGCAGACCTCGGTTGGTCTCTTCGGCGGTATCGCAAGAACGGCAAAAAGGAAGTGGCTTATGATCGTCGGCATAGTGTTTGCTGTGCTTGTGCCCATTTCACGTCTTTATCTCGGCGTACATACCCCCGCTGACGTGCTCGTCTCAAGTGCAATCGCACTCGTGCTCGTTTTCGCATTTCTGCCCCTTTTCAAAAAAGCAGAAAAGTCGCCTGCTGTGATGTATGCCATCTTCGGCACGTTTGCCGTGGCTATAATTGCATTTATTGCATTTGTTTGCTTGCACAACTTCCCTGCGGACGTCTATACCGAGGGACTCCACAATCTTGAATCGGCAAGAGAAAACGGATTTACCCTTCTTGGATGCATCGCGGGACTTACTATCGTCTATACCGTTGACAGACTTTTCCTCGATTTCAAGACAGAGGCTGTCTGGTGGGCGCAGATAATCAAGGTTGTAGTGGGTCTTGGACTTGTGCTTGCAACGAAGGAGCTTCTCCGTGCACCCCTTGTGGCACTTATCGGCAACGAGCTTGTTGCAAGAAGTATAAGATACTTCCTTATCGTTATCGTCGCAGGTATCGTCTGGCCTCTTACCTTCAAGTTCTTCGCAAAGCTTGGAAAGAAGAAATAATTTATACGAAAAAGAATAAACACAACAAAAGGGCGGTCTTGGCGTACCTGCCGTAGAGCAGGTCGCCAACTATGATCGCCTGTCGGCGAGTTTAGAGTTATGATTGCCTTCGGCAAGTTATGATGCACCTTCGGTGCAGCTTGAAGCAACAAGGCGATCATTTCATAACGGTTGCGGAGCAAACTCATAACGGTGAGCGTAAGCGAGCCTCATAACTCATAACCCAAAATAGCATTTGTGTCCACAAATGCAGTGCTTGTCAAGAAAAAAGG
>JAZQYP010000018.1:0-4195 GCA_045633625.1 Eubacteriales bacterium | reverse complement strand
GATAGCGACTGAGGGATTGTTCATCTTAAATCTATATTTTACAATCCTTCCGTCACTCCGCTTTGCTTCGTGCCACCTCCCTTTACACAAGGGAGGCTAAAGGGTGATTTGCACTAAACAAACTCATCGACAAATCAAAATTTGAATATTTATGAGTG
Organism: Eubacteriales bacterium; assembly: GCA_045633625.1. Classification (GTDB taxonomy): domain Bacteria; phylum Bacillota; class Clostridia; order Oscillospirales; family CAG-272; genus HGM12713. The sequence continues at coordinate 4,037 of JAZQYP010000018.1, read as the reverse complement.
TGATGTTAGCCGAGCGTGCGGTGATAGAGCTTCATAAAATTCTCCTCACTCATGCCGCCGCTTTCGGGACCGGGATCATTGTCGTTTATAAAGACTCTGCAACCGCTCTCGACAGTCGGCACAGCATCGCTGTGGAAGATACCCGCCATAACCGAGGAGTGATCGGTGCCTCCGCACTTGTAAAGGGAATATCTGTCGCAGTACTCCTCAAAGAACGCCTTGTCCTCCTCGTTAAGATCGGGATGGTGAGCCTCAAAGCCCATAAGTCCAAGCTCGCGAAGCTCATCGGCTCTGCTTGCTCGTACGTTATGGGGATGTGCCATAACGGGCACACCACCTGCCCCTCTTATCGTTTTTATAAGCTCGGCGGCATTCGGCTTGAGGGGTACCGTCGCGTCGTGAATGAGCTGCATAAGCTCATCCTCATACTTTACCACCCAAGAAAAGTTCGCCTTGAACAGTGCGTGCATCTCTTTCTCGGTGTAAAGCCCGCGGCGCAGTAGGGATGCCTGAACCTGATTCCCGCAGAAGAAGTTGTTGTCAGGAAAATCGTCAAGCACGTCCTGCCACGACATCTCGCGTGTAAGTGTGCCTCGCTTCTGCCCCCATTCAAACAAAAGCTTTATGCGGGCTGTCTGCATAATTCCGATACGCTCAAGAAGCAACTTCATTGCAGTGTTTTCGGGATTGAAGTCAAAGCCACACATGTGAAAGCCCTCGGCGGCTGTAAACTCACAGCCAAGAAGAGTAAGTATACCCTTCTTACGTGCCGCACTCCCCAGCTCATACGTACCGCGAACGGTGTCGTGGTCGGTAAGTATCAGTGCCTTGTGGCCGATGCCGACTGCAAAATCCACAAGCTGTGTGGGCGTGTGGTCGCCGTCTGAAAAAAGAGAATGAAAGTGGCAGTTTGCAAAGCTTATCATAAAAAACTCCTATTATGACTTAACTATAAGGTAGTACATCGAGCGGGATACCTCGCCGACGCGGAAGGTAAGCTTGCCGTCCTTGTACTCTGTGGGTACTGTGCCTATGTAGTAGCCCTCGGCGCTTATCGCCCAAACGGACATATCGGACTGCTTTGTCTCAAGATCTATAGTTGCCTCAATATTTTCAAGAATTACGGGAGCCTTGCCAATATCGGTCATAAGCTCGCCGATGAACTTTGCATCCGTGTTCTCGGCGCGGCCAATGGTGGTAAGAAGAATGTTATCGGTCTCGCTAAGAGGCTTGTCTGAGAGAGATGACATAGCGATAACCGCATAGTCGTTCTTACAGGTTACCTTCATTTTGTCAAGCTCGACCGTTCCGTTTTTGAGAAGAGAGCCGTAAACACACTTTGTCATATCGGTGTCGATATAGCCGAGCTCTTTCTTATAGTCCTTATATATCTCGCCTGTGTCGGAGATAGCGGGCTCGTCGTTAGGCTCGGGAAGCTCGGGGAGAGTACTATTTCCTTCCATATCAAGTACGAATTTATGCTTTTCAAAATTCTTTGCGAGCTTGTCGGGCTCCCAAGATGTAGGATCGTTATACGTGATCTTATAGAAATTCTTTCCTTGCTTAACGTCGCCGCGGCGGGTGATAAGTGCTGCATGGTAGAAAAGTCCTATCTTTGCGGGATCGTTCCAGGTCGCGAAAACGCCCTGACGGTAGGGAACGTTACCTATCTTGGGGGCAGAGACCTCGCTGCCGAGAATCTTTACGTCGTTGAGGCGTGTGGTGTAGGAATAGGTATGAATTGCCCAGCCCGACCAGCCCTGATACATACCGAGGGCAGCGGAGTAGATCACCGATTCCGCGCGGCGCTCGTTGGGCCAAGGCATATCCCACTCGGAAACGTATGTGGGCTTGTGTTCGTGTATCATACCGCCGTTTGAACGAACGTAGCTTCCGTTCAGCTGAGAGATGCCCTTGTTCATACAGCGCTTTTCGAACTCGCCCCAGCGCCAATCGTAGAAGTAGGGGTGCATATCGAGGAAGTCACAGTCAAGATGTGAAAGGTAAAGTCCGAGATTATTGAGCCAGTTTGTGCCCGTTATCGGTATCTTTACGCCTATCGAGCGCATATAGTCGGTCATCTCGGAGAAAAATGCCTTCTGAAGCTCAACTCTGAAGTTAATGAAGTCGAGGTCGGTCTTTGAGTCAAGGTCAACGTCGCTGGCACTTCTGTCGATGCCGTTCTTTTTGAACCAAGCATCAAGCATTCCGAGAAACTCTGTCTTGTACGGCTCGACAATGGTGTCTGCCTTGAAGTTTGTAAAGAGATCGCACTCGTTGGTTATTTCGGTGAGGACGAATGCGGGGTCGTCACAGTATTTTTTCTTTGTGTAGGGGTTGTAGTGATTCCATATCTCGTCGCAAAACTCCTTCTGAAGCTCGATGAGTCTGCGGTTGAATATGCTTGCAGGCTTTGCGGAATCCTTAAGCGCGTGCGCATTCGCTACGCCCTCGTCGGAGCGGAACTTGCGGTAGGTTATCATATCGAGATAGAGATAGATACCCTCCTCCTTAAGACAGTATACAAGGTAGTCAAGCTTTTCCATGCAAACGGGGTCAAGGTGACCGTTTGTATATCTCTTGCCCTTTACTGTGCCGAAGATGTTGGGTGTGTGCCACTCGGAATCAAGCTGATGGAAGCGCACGAGGTTAACGCCCATTTTTGCAAGTCTGCGAGCGAATACCTTTGCATAATCGTGCTCGGGGAAGCAAGCAGCGCCGTTTATATTGACGCCCCAGAATTTAGCCTTTGTGCCGTCCTCAAAAACAAAATCTCTGTCATTTATGCCAAGAAAGCCGTGCTTGCCCGCGGGCTTTTCATCCTCAAAAATAAAGGAAATGTCAATAGGCATATCGTCGGGAAAGAAGGGGTAGGGAAAATAATTTTTCATTTTTGTTTCTCCTTGTAAAAAAATTTTATCTTATACTTGAATTATATCACATCTTGAGTTATAATCAAGGTGTAAGAAAGATAAAATGCAATGATTTTAATCACTTTTGAGGGAGATTTCAAATGAAAGGGATTTTTGAGAGAAACGATTTGAGCTTTGACGCGCTCAAGGTCGTGGGCTTCAGGGGATATCCACCTATGTTCCATTTGCACTGCGAGGTGGTATATGTGTCACGTGGCGAGATAAAAATGATGATAGACGGACAGGAGAAAGTGCTTCGCCGCGGGGAGATATCCCTTGTATTTCCGTACGTTGTGCATAGCTATGAGATGTCGCCCGATGCCGAGGCATACGTTCTTTTATTCACTCCCTCGGCGTCAGGAAACTTTGAGAGCGATATAAAAACAAAAAAGCCGATAATACCCTACACAGGCGAGCTGGAGGGGCTTTTGCCCTTGTTTGTCAGATGCGCCGAGCTTATGCAAAAAGAAGACGAAAATAGCAATCGCACAGCGTCGGCATATCTTTTTGCCGTCATAGGCGAGATATTTGGCACGGTGAGAATGGCCGAGTCCGATTCGATGCACGAGAATATGGTAAAGCCGATACTTCTTTACTGCTCGGAGCATTTTTCTGACGATGATATAAGCATAAAAAAGATAGCCGATGAGCTTTATATAAGCTCAAGCTACGTCTCAAAGGTATTTTCGTGCAAGCTCAAGTATAATTTCCGCGAATATATAAACGAGCTGCGAATAACCAAGGCAAAGCAGCTTCTTTCGGGCAGTGACAGGCGCATAATTGACATAATGCTTGATTGCGGATTCAAGAACCAATCAAGCTTCAACCGCGTTTTCTCGGAGCACACCGGTCGCTCCCCAAGCGAGTATAGAAGGACGAAAAAAAAGAAATAAATAATCAAAAGGCTTATGAAGCACGCTTCATAAGCCTTTTTTTCAATAGAAAATAATTTCAAATTTTGATTTGTCGGTGTGTTTGTTTAGTGCAAATCACCCTTTAGCCTCCCTTGTGTAAAGGGAGGTGGCACGAAGCAAAGCGGAGTGACGGAAGGATTGTAAAATATAGATTTAAGGTGAACAATCCCTCAGTCGCTATCGCGACAGCTCCCTTTACACAAGGGAGCCT
>JAZQYP010000017.1:0-5305 GCA_045633625.1 Eubacteriales bacterium | reverse complement strand
TCCCAATGTGTTTCCACCTAGTTCCCAGATAGGACCCGCCGGGACAAGGTCGCGGTCGGTTCAAATCTACGGTCGGCAACTCCAAAAGAAAGAAAACCTGCATCCCTTTTGGGATGCAGGTTTTCTTTGGCACGAGTTGACAAAAAAGATGCCAACTATACCTACAGAATGATAGATATATGAAATGCGTCGTTTCTCATTTCAATACATCTAATTCCCTCAAAGCCCGAGAATTCTGTCAAAATCTCTTCGAGCGCAGGGTTACTGTAATAGTGAAGAATAACCTTAAGTTTTTCATCAAATATAATTTCTTCATCTTGTTTGAATGGGCTATCATTATAAGAGTTCAATGCTTCAAATCTTTTACCCTTGTAAATGATGGTCGCTCCAACAAAATATACACTTGGGGGTGAGTCAAACACCTTCCAATTATCGTTATAGTTAATACTAATCTTCATAGTATTCCACCGTGATAACAACTTGTGCGTCAGGAGTATTAACATCCACCAAACGTCCTGTCATTCCTGCATCAATCATCCCTAAAATGCTGGCAACTTCCTCAAAATCGTCTCCGATGAGTCGTTCAAGCGTTCCGTTTTCAATAGCTTTTTTCATTGCGGGGACGGGAAAACGTGTTACTATTGTTGTTCCATCGGTCTTAACCTCTATACGAACAATCCTACTATCAATAATCTCCTGCGGCGCATCGTTGATTTGAGCCGGGGTTTGAATTCCATCCAATAATTCTGTAACACCCACACCAAGTACCCTTGACAAAGCTTGAATTACAGTAATATCAGGATATGATGTGTCGCACTCCCATTTTGATATCGCCTGAGCAGTAACCGACATTTTCTCTGCGAGCTCTTCTTGAGTCATGTTTTTTTGCTTTCTAAAATAAGCAATGTTCTGTCCTATCGTATTCATAATCTACCTCTAAAATAAAATTTCGAGTTGTGCACATCCCCGATGACATCATTGTAGCATAAATAAATATTTGTTTCCACCGACCACCTGTTGTTTTATAACTTTTTTCACAACAATTAGTTGAGTTAGATGATTGCAAATCCTTTTCGGTTAAATTATATCATGTATTTTAATGTTTTTCAATATTCTCCCTGTAATATTTTAATAGTCGCTCATTCGTGCCGTCAAGCTCGTCGATCTTATTCAGAACGAGGAAATATTCGCGAGCGATCACCTTTCGGGCGTATTCTTCATAATTGTCCTTCGGCGGTTCAATGAGAAAACTTTTCCGCGCAAGGAGAAGATCGAGTTTTACTCGGCAATAGTGTTTGATCTCGTATTCCATATAAAAACTTCCTTTCGGTTGGGTAACACCATTATACCGAAAGGAAGTCGAAAGTCCAGATAAATATTTGAAAAATATTTGTTATTATTTTTTGCGGTGTTGATTGAGGAAACAAGCATAGCTCGGAGTGATTTGCACTTTGATTCAAGAAAATTATATTGTTCCTCGCTAATGTAATTTGTTTTATAGAGCAACTCGAGCCAATATCCCGTTTCGTTTGCTTCTTTGAGGGCGATCTGCATTTTGGAGATAAAATCCGCCGTGCCGTGCGCATATTTGGCTTCGCGAATATTCGCGCCGATAGACGTGCCGCTTCTGCCAATCTGATTTGAGATAATGCTTTCGCGTTGTTCTTTTAATTGCTTAACGAGATTGATAATTTGAACCGCAAAATCCATGGATTGTTCCGCAAGCTTATCGTTTGCCATAATATCACCGTCCTTTTAATAGAGTATATCATAAATCCATTGTTTTGTCAATGAAGCATTCGCTTCGCGAATATGAAGCGGCGCATTGCGCCACGAAGCACTCGCTACGCTCGTATGAAGCGAAGCGCATCTAACCTCTCCGTGAGCCGAAGGCTCGCTTCACAGGGCGAAGCCCTGCTTCATGAGTTGCTTCGCAACTCGCTTCATGCACCGCAGGTGCGCTTCATTTCCAAAACAAAAACGCACCCTATTGGGTGCGTTTTTGTTTTGGAGGTGACGATCGGATTTGAACCGATGGATAACGGTGTTGCAGACCGGGGCCTTACCACTTGGCTACGTCACCATAATATTTATGGGCACGATTAAGTTTAATCAGTGCCCATTTTTGGAGCGGATTACGGGGCTCGAACCCGCCACCTCCACCTTGGCAAGGTGGCGCTCTACCAAATGAGCTAAATCCGCGGAATATGGTGCCTCCGGTCGGAATCGAACCAACGACACGAGGATTTTCAGTCCTCTGCTCTACCAACTGAGCTACAGAGGCATACAGCATAGGGCTGTATAGATGTTGGCGACCCGGATGGGACTCGAACCCACGACCTCTAGCGTGACAGGCTAGCGTTCTAACCAACTGAACTACCGGGCCAACATGGTGGGAACAATAGGGCTCGAACCTATGACCCTCTGCTTGTAAGGCAGATGCTCTCCCAACTGAGCTATGCTCCCATGTGCCACCACTTGCGGCGACTTGCATATTATAGCATAAGTTTTTTTCATTGTCAATACTTTTTTGAAAAAATTTTTATTTTTTTATTTTCTTTTTTTGAGGAGCACTTCTATACCTTCTTTTTTCTCATAACTTTATATTAAAAAAGTATTTTCGAGGTCAAATATGGAAAGAATTAAACTTGCGTTGCTCTCCTTTTTTCTCATCCCACTCCTTCTGCTTGCCTCCTGCGCGCCCTCAGGCACGGCTCTTTACTACCAGACTCTTCCCTTCACCGCTCGATTTGCTTTATCAACAAACGGCATAAATCTTGTGGGCACTATCTTTGCGGGCAGCCCTTCCGATTCTCAGGGAGACGTCTGCATCTCCTTTGAGGCTCCCGATGCGCTTCTCGGAATATCGGTCGAGCAAAAGAGTGGATATATCACCACGACACTTGACGGTGTCTCGCTCACTGCCGACAGTGCTCGGTGGCTTGCCATTGCCGAGCTTTTCTCGCTTGACGGAGTTGTGTCATCAGCTAAGAGCACAACGCTTGGCGGCACACCCTGCTCGCTCGTCACCGTAACGGCTGAGGACGACGAGAAATATTCCATTTACATAGACAAAAACGGCTTTCCGCTTCGCATTTGCGGCAACATATACGGCAAGCCCTTCGTCCTCGATATTTTATTTTTCAGACAGGATGTGTAATAATGAAAATTTTGATGCTGTCCTCCTCTCTTGCCTCGGGAGGAGCTGAAACTCACGTCACCGAGCTTGCGACGTCTCTTGCGGCTATCGGCCACGAGGTAACGGTAGCGACGGCGGGCGGAGAGCTTGTCGGGACACTTGAAAAACGCGCGGTAAGGCACTTGAAGCTTCGTCTTGACACACACTCACCCGCCCGTCTTATCGCGTCCTGTGAGCGCCTCAAACGCCTTCTCAAGCGCGAGCACTTTGACGTCATTCACACGCACTCTCGCATCGCGGCGCTTGTTTGCAAGGTGGCGGTAGGCAGAAAGCGCATTCCCGTAGTCTCGACCGTCCACGCGCATTTCAGGACAAGCCCGCTTTTGCGTCGGCTTTCCTTTTGGGGCAGGCGTTCTATTGCCGTCAGCGAAGATCTTTCGGAGTATCTTACGCGCGAATACGGCGTGCCGAGAAGCAAGATATGCGTAATTGAAAACGGAATTGATACCGACCGCTTTGCCCCGCGAATAAAGCGTACCGAAGGGACTCCTATGCGAATTCTTTTCGCAAGTCGACTTGACACCGATTGCTCGCTCGGGGCGCTCCTCCTCGTGCGCCTTGCCGAGCGCCTGTGTGAGCGCTCACGGGGCGTAATCATTGAGATCGCGGGGGGCGGCAAGGAGCAAAAACGCCTTGCAGCGCTTGCAAAGAAGGTGAATTTCAAGCTCGGATATGAATGTGTGAGGATCCTCGGCTTCTGCCGCGATATGCCAAGCACACTCGCAGGAGCCGATATATTTGTCGGTGTCTCGCGTGCCGCACTTGAAGCGATGTCGGCGGGCGTGCCCACCGTGCTTTGCGGAAACGAGGGCTTTCTCGGTGTTCTTGACGCATCGACCGTAAAGGAGGCGGCACACACGAATTTTTGCTGTCGTGGGAAGGATCTGCCCGACTCGGAGATGCTCTTTGACGCGCTTTTGACCCTTCTCGATATGAGTGAGGACGAGCGAGAGCAGTTGGGGGGATACTTGCGTTCATACGTCATAAAAAGCCACAGTCTCTCAAGCATGGCGAGACGCACTGAGGAGTTCTACCGCTTGGCAATAGGCGAGGACGGCTCACACGTCGTGCTTTGCGGCTATTACGGAGCAGGAAATCTTGGCGATGACGCAATGCTCTCGGCGGCAATAATGCAGCTCGCCAAGGAGAATGCGGGAAGATCTATCTGCGTTATCTCACGCAACAAAAAAGAATCAAAAAGGTATCAAAATATAAAAATAGTGCCGCGAAACAGTCTCTTTGCCGTCAGACGCGCCATAAGGAGTGCCGACCGACTTGTGCTTGGAGGCGGGTCGATACTGCAGGACAAAAGCAGCTTGCGCTCACTTATATATTACGCCTCTCTTATCAAATATGCACACAAAAAAGGAGTGCGTGTCGAACTGCTCTCAAACGGACTTGGGCCTCTTAGACGAAGAACGTCACGCCGAATCGTATCGAAGGCACTGTCTCGCGCTGACCGCATATCTATGCGAGATACCGAGGCACTGACGCTTGCAAAGGAGCTCGGCGCGCCAGAGGACAGGCTCTTTCTTGAGGACGATCTGACGGGTAGTACTCTTCCCTGCGACGAAGCGAGAACGAAAGGCATTCTACACTCGCTCTCACTTGAGAACAAGGACTTCGCACTGGTCGCGATACGCAAAAAGGATTCGCGAAAGACAAAAAAGGAGCTAAAAAAGCACCTTTGCGCGCTCGAAATTCTCGGATTCACTCCCCTTTTGGCCGTGATGCACAAAAAAGAGGATCTTGCGATAGCAAAAGCCCTTGCCAAAAAGCACGGCGGGATCATTTATCAGCCGCAGAACGCCGAGGAGCTATGCGGCGTAGCAAAGCACGCAAAATACGCCGTCGGCACGCGCTTTCATCTTTTGTATCTCTCAAAAAAAGCGGGCATACCCATATATCCCCTCGGCGACGACCCGAAAATGAAGGGATTATAGTTGTTGTGCAAATTGAGATTTATCGAACTGTTTAATGTTTGGCGCAATGTTACTACAAAGGCTCCCTTGTGTAAAGGGAGCTGTCGCGATAGCGACTGAGGGATTGTTCACCTTAAATCTATATTTTACAATCCTTCCGTCACTCCGCTTTGCTTCGTGCCAC
>JAZQYP010000016.1:0-72543 GCA_045633625.1 Eubacteriales bacterium | reverse complement strand
GTATGATATGACGGATGGTTTTATGTCAATTTATCATTTCGGTAGCAGAAAAATGCGTGAAATCACGATAAACTTCCCGCTGTATAATCCGGTTGATGCGCTGTATATCGGTCTCTCTTCCGATGCAGCTCTTTCCGGAGGACGTAAATATAAATATGAAAAACCCGTTGTATATTACGGCTCATCCATAACGCAGGGCGGATGCGCTTCGCGTCCCGGCAACACCTATCAGACAATACTCTCGCGCCGATTTGACTTTGACTTTATAAACCTCGGCTTTTCGGGAAGTGCGCGCGGTGAGGATTTGATCGTCGACTATATGGCGGGGCTTGATATGCTTATGTTTGTCTCGGATTATGACCACAATGCCTCTGTCCCGGGACTTCGCGAGACGCATTTTAAGATGTACCAAAAGATACGCGAGAAGCACCCCGACATTCCCTACATAATGGTTTCAAAGGCAGACACGACTCCCTTTAACCATTACGGATATGACGATATGGTAAACCGCAGACTCATAATCCACGATAGCTATAGACGCGCGTGGGAGAGTGGGGACAGAAACGTCTACCTTATCGACGGAGACTCGGTATATCACGGCGCGTATGCCGACAGTGCGACAGTTGACGGAATACACCCGACCGACCTCGGATTTGCCTTTATGGCAGAGTCCTATGAGAAGATCATAGCAGAAATAATAATCAATGGAAAGATGTGAGAAAATGACGAGAATCATGTTTGTCTGCCACGGCAATATCTGCCGTAGTCCTATGGCAGAGTTCGTTATGAAAAAGCTCGTTCGTGAGGCGGGCAGGGAAGACGAATTTTTCATTCGTTCGAGCGCCACAAGCACTGAAGAAATAGGAAATCCGGTATATCCGCCGGCACGTCGCGAGATGGCGAAGCACGGAATTGACACGACGGGCAAGGTGTCGGTGCAGCTTAGCGTCGCAGATTATGACAAATATGACCTTTTCGTCGGTATGGATAGCGCGAACATCCGCAATATGACGCGAATGCTCGGCGGCGACCCCGAGGGAAAGATACGCAAGCTTATGGATTACACCTCGCGTGGCGGCGACGTGGCTGACCCGTGGTACACGGGCGACTTTGAGGCAACGTGGCGCGACGTCCTTGATGGCTGTACTGAACTCTTAAAAAACCTGTAGAATAGATAATAAATTGGGATTTGTGGGGGTGTTGTGTAGAGGGATAAACGAACGATTTCTACAAACACTGTAGGGGCGCGCACTGCGCGTCCGCTCGTGCTTTTTCGGCGTTCGTTGCGGACGGCCACATATTGCTTCGCAAAGGCTACGAACTTCGTTCGTGTGGCCGCCCCTACGATTAAAAATAATGTTCTACTCTCTACAAACACACCGACAAATTACCCCAAGGGGTAGATACCTTCGGTATGCAAAATTTGAAGCACCACAAACACAAAGAAGAGCCTTTTTTAAAGGCTCTTCTAATTTTTTTATTCTTTTTCCTCGTCCTTATCCTTCTCATCGTCATCAACGAGAGAAATCTTGTTTACAAGAACGGTAAGCTTTGTGACGCGCATATCCTCCATCGCAAGCACCACAACGCACAGCTCTGTGCGCTCGGTCTCGCCGAGGTCCTCGTCGGCATCCTCATCATCCTCGGGATTCTTGTCCGAGAAGGTGAAGCTGTCGCCAACGTGCGGGTCGGAATCAAGCATCTCTATTGCCCAGCCGCCCATAGTTGAATATTCACAGCTGAACTCCTCAGGCTCAAACTCAATTTCCTCAAAGAAGTCGTCGATGTTCATGTCACCCGACACCTCAAAGGTATTCTCGCCCGTTTGCACGCACTCGGTGACTATCTCGTCAGACTCGTCCCAAATTTCGCCCACAAGCTCCTCAAGGATGTCCTCCATCGTCACAACGCCAAGCGTTCCGCCGTATTCGTCAACAACGATAGCAAGATGCACCTTTTTCTCACGGAGCATCGAGAGCGCCGCGGGAAGCTTCATCGTCTTGTGTATCATACAGGGCTTCATAAGAAGGGAACGCATATCGGGCTTTGCAGTGCTCTTGTCGGTCATTGCCTTGTAGTAGTGATTGAGATAGAGAATACCGATTATCTCGTCGATAGAATCCTCGTAAACGGGAATTCTCGAGTGACGCGACTCGTTTATTACCTGCTTTATCTCAGCCTCATCGTCCGAGATGTCAAAGGTCGTCATATCGATTCGGGGAGTCATTATCTCCTCTACAGTCGTGTCTCTGAAGTCAAGCGTTGACTGCAGAAGCTCACTCTGCTCCTCGTCGATAACACCCTCCTCCTCGACCGTCTCAATGATAGAGGAAAGTTCCTCCTCGGTAACCGTGGGGGCATCGTCATCATCCTTGCCCCAGATCTTGCTAAGAAGATGGATAAGTCCCATAACTATCCAGACAAGAGGGTAGAGGATGATTGTAAGTATTCTTGTGGGATATGCAAAGAATCGTACCATTTTGTCAGCGTTGTTCTTTGCAATTATCTTGGGTACTATCTCGCCGAAGATAAGAATGATAAGCGTCATTCCTATAGTGGAGATTACCGACGCAAGTCCGTCGTTATCAAAATCAAGCGAGAGAAGGAAGTTTACCGTCACGACGGTAGCGGCGGTCGACGCCGCGATGTTCGCGAGGTTGTTTCCTATAAGGATGGCGGAAAGGGCAGTGGTAAAGTCCTCGGATATCTTGTAGGCTATCCTTGCCGTCTTGCTTCCTGCCTCGGCCGCCCTTTTAAGACGCATCGTGTTTGATGCGTTAAAGGAGGTCTCCGACGCCGAAAAATACGCCGAGAGCACGACCATAAGTATTATTATAACTACATATTCCATAGCCGCCCCTCCTTATTCCTTGTCCTCGGAGTCGGCCTCATCGCTCTCGGCATCAGCCTCAAGCTCTGCAAGGTCTTCTTCGGAAAGAAGGTGCGCCACGACCGATTTTACACGGTTGTTTTCGACCTCTTCAACTGTAAATTCAAGTGTGTCGTTAAGTATAAATGAATCCTCTTCCTCGGGAATTCTTCCAAAATTTTCAAGAAGAATGGAAATAAGCGGGAAATCTGCACTTCTCGCGTCGGGACAGTCGATGCCGATGCGCTCGCAGAGCTCCGAGAGGGTCATATGTGTATTTACAAGGAAGCGGTTGCCTCCAAGCTTTACAAAATTGTCATCCACCACGTCATCCTCATCCCAGATCTCGCCCACAAGCTCCTCAAGGAAGTCCTCAATGGTGACAAGACCGAGTGTTGTGCCATCCTCATCAGAGACTACTCCAAGATAGAATTTGTGCTGACGCATCTCGTCAAGGAGCTCGTCTATCATTGCCTTGGGGTTGACTCTGTAGCAGGGCATAAGAAGGGTGCGCAAACGCACTCTCGGATTTTTCATATACGCGCGGAGAAAATGGCGTATCTGAAGAACTCCGATAATGTGGTCCATGTCGCCGCGATATACGGGAAGACGCGAGTGATTGGTGTTCTGCACGTACTCAAGTATTGCCTCGTTCGGCATATTCACGTCGATAGCGCAGACATCCTCTCTCATAGTCATAACGTCCTGTGCGCGAGTGCCGGAGAAGTCGAGCGCTGACTTGAAGAGGTCTCCCTGCTCCTCGTCCATAACGCCCTCCTTTTCGATAGTCTCGATAATGTCGTAGAGCTCTTCCTCGGTGAATGAGGGCTCCTCATCCTTTTTGATGAACCTTGATACGAGCTTGGTCATACCCGACGATATCCACGAAAAGAATGTCGCAAAGGGGTAAAAGAGCTTCATAAAGAAGCGAAGCGACTTTGCAGTTCCTATGCACGTCGTCTCAGTTTTGTCGGTGGCGAACGCCTTTGGGATCATCTCACCGAAAAGAAAGACTATGAGTGTGGTTATGACGGTACAAAGCACCGTTACGGTGTTTGACGTGTCAAATAGACGTGTTGCGATAAGCGTTGCGACCGATGCGGCGGCAATGTTTACGATGTTATTGCCGATAAGCAGAGTCGTCAGCGCTCTGTCGTAGTTGTTAGAGATATACATAGCCGTTTTTGCACGCTTGTCTCCCTCGTCAGCCTTCGCCTTGATACGGATCTTGTTCATTCCCGAAAAGCCGCATTCTGTGCACGAAAAATAGGCGCTGAAGCAGAGAAACACAATGAATAGCGCGATAAGAAGCCCCGTGCCGCCATCGATCTCGGCAGTCGCGCCGATGCTCCTTAGTTGTGAGAAATTAAACAGGCTACATAAATTCCCGTCCGTGTCCATGATAGAAATATCAACTCCTTCTACAGTTAATCATCATACATTATATAGTATATTTTTGTGAAAGTCAATAGATTTGCCTTTTTTGTTGACTTTTTAGGAGGTTTTTGGTATCATTATATTACCAAAAGTAAAGGAGAATGGTTATGATAGAGAATATAAACAAATATATAGAGCATACAGTCCTCTCGGCGTTTGCGACAGAGGCTGACGTACGTCGCGTTTGTGAGGAAGCAAAAAAATACGACTTTGCGTCGGTCTGCATCAATCCTATGTACGTTGCCCTCGCAAGCGAGCTTCTTGCAGGTACCGACGTAAACGTCTGCACGGTCATAGGCTTTCCTCTTGGCGCGACGAGCACTGCGGCAAAGGCGGCAGAGGCTATGAAGGCATATGAGGACGGCTGTGAGGAATTTGACATGGTCATCGCAGTGGGCGCGCTCAAGGAGGGCAGACTCGACTACGTAAGAGACGATATCGCGGCAGTCGTTGCGGCGGCAAAGGGAAAGACCGTCAAGGTCATAATTGAGACGGCATACCTCACTGATGAGGAGAAGGTCACCGCTTGCCAGCTTTCTGCCGAAGCGGGTGCACATTTTGTCAAGACCTGCACGGGCTTTTCGACCGCAAAGGACGCAGAGAATAAGGCTACCGTGCACGACGTAGCCCTTATGAAGGCGTATATTCCCACAACGATGCGTGTTAAGGCATCGGCGGGAATTCGCTCATATGAGGACGCCGCCGCTCTCATCGCCGCAGGTGCCGACCGCCTCGGGACCTCCGCAGGCGTTAAGATAGTTGAGGGAAAATAAATAGGAACGGGGAGAACTTTTGTAAAAAAGTTCTCCCCGCATTATTTTATTCAAAAAAAGTGAGTTCAAATTTCGTTCTTTCGGCTTTTGCACCGCGGATCTCGATTATGTAGTCGATGTAAAGACGGTTTTCACTCTCAAGACGGTTGTCTACCTTGAGAGTTCTCACGCAGACCTCGAAGGGCATATAGGGCGTTTTGTAAACGCAATGATGTCGCTTGTTCGGTTCAAAGACGAGCGCTGTTGATACCGTGCCCTCACGCACCATCGTGATAAGCTCGGGAGCATCCTTCGAGAAGGAGACAGCCGTTTTCGAGCCCTCCATTCCGGTAAGCTCGGTCTCGTCGTACGAGAGCTCAATTCGTCCATCCTTGTGCGAGAGAATGCCGTCTGTGGCTATCTCTATCTTCTCGCCCTCTGCTACCTCTCCGAGTATCTCGTCGGGCAGCTCTATCTCCTCGGAAAGGTCCGAGACGAGCTCGGCAAAGAGAAATTCCTTCATTTCATATCTTGTCGAGCGTATTTTCATTCTTATCTGCTTTTGTGTCATTTTGTACCTGCCTTACCTTTCTCGGTGCGCCACTTGTCGATAGCTCTCGTAATCGTGCCGCAGACGACCGATGCGGCTATCATTCCGCCCGCGATTCCAAGACCTATAAGGAGCGCCGCCTTGCCGTTCTCGGCAGCAGACTCAAGGTCCTTAAGTATAAGTCCGCTCATTGCATAGTAAAGACTTCCTCCGGGGAAGAGAATTATCGTTCCCGGGAGCAAGAAAATTGCTGTAGGAGCGCGGAAAAGCCTTGCAAAAACCTCGGAAAGTATAGCGAGCGCCGCGACAGCGACGAAATTCGAGACGAAAAGATTTGCCCCAAGAAAGTCAAGATAAATAAATATTGCGCTGGCCACGGTTCCGCCTACCGTAATGGTGGGAAGATGTCTTGTATTTGCTTTGAACACAAGTGCGAAGGCAAGCGTTCCTACTGCAGCCGCAATAAGTTTTATTAGTATATCGGTCACAGCGTTACACCTCCCATCAAAAGAATGGAGAGAGAAAATCCAAGTGCTATCATAGCGGCAAGAAGAAGTGCCTGGATCACCTTGAGTGATCCCGCAAGGAAGTCTCCGAAGAGAAGGTCACGCAGCGCATATCCAAAATATGCACCGGGCGCGAGCAGCATTATAGTTCCTATCATTATCATATCGACGTTATTGCCAAGTCCTACCATTGTGATAAGATAGGAGAGCATGCCGCCGATAAAGGAGCAGATAACAGTGCTCGCCATTTTATTCATATATGACGGGCGCTTCATATCAATAAGCTTGATAACTATTCCAATAAGCGCCGTCGCAATCGCATCGAGCCAATTTCCGCCGAAGTAAACGGTGAATGCCGCAGCACCGAGCATAGCTCCAATGAGCAGGATCACGTCAGCATAGGGCTTTATATCCTTTGCTTGCTTGACAAGGGCGAGTGCCTCGTCAATGGGCGTTACCTCACGGCAGATCCTTCTTGAGAGCGCGTTGAGCCTCTCGAGCTTTGACAAATTAGTCTGCTCTCCCGCTACGCGACGTATCTGGTTTGAATATGAGTCATCCTCAAGCCTCAGAGCTGCAACGATAAGTGAATTTATGGTAAAGACCTCAACGTGCTTGGCTCCGTATGCGCGGCAGACTCGCTCTATGGTGTTTTCAACTCTGTTTATCTCGCCGCCCGAGCGCAGTATACCCTCACCGATATCGAGCGCGAGGCAAAGTATTTTGTCAGCCATCGTTCTGATGTCGGCAGGAGAGGTCGGTGTAAGTGCTTTTTCGATCTTATCCATTTATGTTCTCCATGGGGAATAAAAGACCGTCGCGCGCGACGTTCTTTTATATTCAAAGTAGATTATTCTGCGTCAAGTGCGTCAAGGTCATCCTCAGAGATGATGCACTCAAACTTTTCTCCGCAAGCGGGGCAGGTGAGATCCTCGGGGTCGATGGTGCTGTCAAAGCAAACTGTCTCTCCGCAAGAGGGACACTCAACCTCGAAATACTCCTCCTCATCATCATTGTAATCGCAATCGCAATCACAATCGTCACACTCGCACTCGCAGTCGTCACACTCGCACTCGCACTCGTCGTCGAGCTCGTAAACGTACTCCTCAAGCTCGCCAAGATCAGCATCAAGCTCCTCGATATACTCGTCGAGATACTCGATGTCCTCTGCGATGTCTGTGATATCCTCTGCCATATCGGTAACCATATCGAGTATAGCGAGAAGGACCTTTCCTTCCTTAGTGCTGTTGTCAAGCTCAAGGCCTTCAGCAAGACCCTTGATGTAAGCAGCCTTTTCGGTAATCGTCATATTTTACTCCGTTCTGCAAAAATGCAAATAAATTAATTATGCGCGAGAGAGGTATTCGCCTGTTCTCGTGTCGATCTTGAGGACCTCGCCCTCGTTGATGAAGAGCGGAACCTTGATAACAGCGCCTGTCTCAAGAGTTGCGGGCTTGAGAGTGTTTGTAGCTGTGTTGCCTGCAAAGCCGGGGTCTGTCTGTGTAACCTCAAGCTCAACGAATGTGGGAGGCTCAACGCTGAATACATTGCCCTTGTAGGAAACGATCTTGCACATCATCTCTTCCTTAACGAACTTGAAGCTATCGGGAAGCTTATCGCTGTTGAGGGGCTCCATCTCGAATGTCTCCATATCCATGAAGTAATAAAGATCGCCGTCGTTGTAGGAATACTGCATCTCGCGGCGCTCGATCATAGCGTTCTCAAACTTATCGGTGGGGTTGAAAGTTCTTTCAATAACCGAACCTGTGATTACGTTTCTGATCTTTGTACGGACGAAAGCCGCACCCTTACCGGGCTTTACGTGCTGGAACTCAACGACCTGATAAGCCACGCCGTCCATATCAAAAGTAATACCGTTCTTAAAATCTCCTGCTACTACCATTAGAGTAACCTCCAAAATAAAATGTTAAATTTTAATTATAGTTATAATTACAGTTCATTATACAACATTTTCTTCTGCATTTCAAGAGATTTTTTTGATTTTAGCATTAAAATATGCAAATTTTAATAAAATTATCCACTTAAGAGTGATTTTTGTGAGAAAAAAACGGCAAGTGATTGACTTTTTTACTAAAAAGTGTATAATATACTGTGGAAGAAAATCTAAAATCAATCGTTTTTGAGGTGACGTTATGGAAAGAATGTACCACAAGATGAATATTGCAGGGCACGACAGATTCCTGCCCCTGTGTCCCATCTCCGACGAGCTTATGATCGCGGGCTTCGTTATCTTTGGCGACCCCGAGCTTACAACCGCGTGTGCAGAGGAATTGCTCCGCCGCGCTCCCGAGTATGATTACCTTATTTCCGCCGAGGCAAAGGGAATACCCCTTGTTCACGAGATGGCGCGCCTTGCGGGAAATCAGAAGTATCTTCTCGCAAGAAAAGCTCCAAAGCTTTATATGGAGGGCGTTTTTGAGTCGACGGTGCGCTCTATAACCACCGCGAAGGAGCAGACACTTTATCTTGATACTGCCGACGCAAAGCTTATGGCGGGCAAGAAGGTGCTTATCGTTGACGACGTAATATCCACGGGTGAGTCCCTCAAGGCGATAGAGGCGCTTGTCGAGAAGGGAGGCGGTATCATCTGCGGAAGAATGGCAATTCTCGCAGAGGGCGATGCCGCAGACCGCGAGGATCTCATTTATCTTGAGAAGCTCCCTCTCTTTGACAAGAACGGAAAAGAATTATAATACATAAAAATACTGAAAAGGAAAAATAGATATGGCACAGTTTTTGAGTGAAAATGACAAGAGAACTCACCTTTGCGGTGAGCTTTCGGCAAAGAATATAGGACAGAGGGTTACAGTTATGGGCTGGGCGCAGAAGCAGAGAGACCTCGGCGCGCTCATCTTTATCGACCTCCGCGACAGAAGCGGTATCCTTCAGCTCGCATTCGGCACAGAGACCGACAAGAAGATCTTTGAGGACGCATTCACCGTGCGTGCAGAGTTCGTTCTTCTTGCAAAGGGAACAGTCAGAATGAGAGGCGAGGGCGCTATCAACAAGAATATCCCCACGGGTGAGATCGAGATCGAGGTTGACGAGTTCAAGATCCTTTCGGTCTCCGAGACTCCCCCCTTCGAGATAGTTGAGAATTCCAAGGTAAACACAGAGCTTCGTCTGCGTCACCGTTACCTTGACCTCCGCCGTCCCGATATGCAGAGAAATATAATCGCGCGCTCAAAGATCTCGAAGATCGCGCGTGACTACTACGCGGAGCAGGGCTTTATCGATATCGAGACCCCCAACCTCTGCAAGCCCACACCCGAGGGCGCGCGTGACTATCTCGTTCCCAGCCGCGTGCATAAGGGAAGCTTCTATGCGCTTCCTCAGTCCCCTCAGCTCTACAAGCAGCTTCTTATGGTTTCGGGCTTTGACCGTTACTTCCAGATAGCTCGCTGCTTCAGAGACGAGGACCTCAGAGCTGACCGTCAGCCCGAGTTTACACAGCTTGATACCGAGATGTCCTTCGTAACTGCTGATGACGTTATGAAGATGCACGAGGGCTTTATCAAGAGACTCTTCAAGGATTACTTCGGCTACGAGCTTGACTATGATTTCGTTCGTATGCCTTATGCCGAGGCTATGGATCGCTTCGGCTCCGATAAGCCCGACGTTCGTTTCGGCTATGAGCTTACAGACCTCTCGGCACTTCTCACGTCTTGCGAGTTCAAGGTGTTTGCGGGTGCTATCGAGAACGGCGGCTCTGTACGCGGTATCAACGTAAAGGGCGGCGCAAAGTTCTCCCGTAAGGAGATCGACAGCCTTGCAGAGTTTGTAAAATCCTACAGAGCAAAGGGACTTGCTTGGCTCAAGTGGGCAGAGACGGGTGAGATATCCTCGTCCTACGCAAAGTTCCTCACAGAAGCTGAAAATGAGGCGATCAAGGAGAAGATGGGCGCTGAGGCCGGTGACCTTATCCTTATCGTTGCAGATAAGAATGCAGTTGTTTACGATGCTCTCGGTGCGCTCCGTTGCGAGTGCGCAAAGAGAATGGGAATACTCGATCCTATGGACTTCAAGTTCCTCTGGGTCACAGAGTTCCCGCTTCTTGAGTACAGCGAGGAGGACGGACGCTTCTATGCGAAGCACCACCCCTTCACGTCTCCTATGGACGAGGACCTCGAATTCCTTGACAGCGATCCCGGCAGAGTCAGAGCAAAGGCTTATGATATCGTTCTCAACGGCACGGAGCTTGGCGGCGGTTCGGTAAGAATCCACGATAGCGCTATCCAGTCGAAGATGTTCTCGGTTCTCGGACTTTCCGAGGAAGAGGCAAAGGAGAAGTTCGGCTACTTGCTTGAGGCATTCAAGTACGGTGTACCCCCTCACGGCGGTCTTGCATTCGGTCTTGACAGACTCGTAACGCTCCTTCTCGGCCTTGAGGATATTCGTGACGTTATCGCATTCCCGAAGGTACAGAACGCATCCGAGCTTATGACAAGATGTCCCTCGGCGGCAGATCCCAACGCTCTCGTGGAGCTTGGTATCGCTCTTGTCGGTGACGAGGAGTAATAGTAATAGAAAATCAAGCGCTTACGGCATTGCCGTAAGCGCTTTTTGTCTTGACACAAGGCACCCGCTATTTCAAATTTTGATTTATTGGGATGTTATGTAGAGAGTAGAACATTATTTTTAATCGTAGGGGCGGCCATTGGCCGTCCGCAACGAACGCCGAAGAAGCACGAGCGGACGCGCAGTGCGCGCCCCTACAGTGTTTGTAGAAATCGTTCGTTTATCCCTCTACACAACACCCCCACAAATCCCAATTTATCTCTTAAAATTGCGACAAATAAAGGGCGGTATGACCGCCCTTTTATTATTTATCTTCCTTCATCATTCTGCCGAGGAATCTGTCCCCGTCGGCGACGTCGGTGTAAAGGAATTTGTCCGATTCCTCTTTGATAAACAGCAGGTCGCCGTGTGACATTCTGAACTTAAATACAAAGCCGTAGCCGATGTCGCCCTCGGTGAGAGTGATAACCTCTCCGTCCTTTTCCCACGTGCCCATTCCAATATAGCTTGAGAACATTCCCTCGTAATATTGGAAGGTGCCGTCCTCAAAAAGACTTATGGTAAATGCGCCGCCCGCGCCTTCCTTTTCCCAAACGTAAATGCGTGATGAGCGGTCGACAACGTAAATTTCAATATCGCCCGTGGTGGTCTTTATATCACACACACCGCCCTCGGTGCTATAGGGAACTCTTACGTCGCCCGTGGTCGTGTCGGTGATAAACTTCTTGCTCGAAAGCAGCTCACCTTCGACGTCGCCCGTGGTTACCTTAATATAAATTTCTGCCGAGTCAAATGCCTCAAATTCTACGTCGCCCGACGTTGCCTTGATATGAGCCGAGGAAGCTGCGATAACGTCCTCAAGGCCAATATCTCCCGTGGTCGTCTCAATATCTATCTCGTTTGCGTGTACCGTAGAGAAAGAAACCTTTCCCGATCCCGTCTTTGCCGTTATCTTGCCTGAATTTTGCACGTTTTCTATCTTTATATCGCCCGTTGTGGCTCTGAGCTCCATAAGTGCGGGTGAGGTATTGCCCACTCTTACGTCTCCCGTGGTCACCTTGGCGTAAAGTGACTCTCCTACGGGTGATAATATCACGGCGTCTCCCGTGCTTGCCTCAAAGGAGAGGGAAGAGAAGGAATGCTCCTCACCTATGCTGAAGTCTCCCGTGGTGACGTGAGCGTAAAGCGTCTCATACTCGCCCTTCGGCAAATACACTACAACACTTGGCGACTCGGTGCCTATTGATATACGTATAAAATCATACCATTTGCGGTTGTCCTTTACGCGAATATGAAGTGTGCCGTCCTCGACAAAGCTTTCGACGTCGCTTTTTTCGGGAACGTGTGCCGATATCAAAGTGTTGTTGTCGGGGGAAGCCTCAAAAATGACGTCACAGGTGGTGGCGAGTACGCTTATAGACTTAAAGTCCTCCGTAACGTCAGCCGTGACCGACTTGTAATTGTTTTTTGAAATGAAGTGAGAATTATTACCCATAAATACAACTCCTATAGCGGAAAGTGCGATGCCTGCGACAAAGAGACCTGCCGCAACGATAAGGGCGATCATACGTTTTTTTGCTTTGCTTGATTTCATTATTTATCCCCCTTTCCGACAATGCATCTTTTGACGCCGAGAATTATCTTTTTGCCAAGATATACCACACCCTTGGCAAATCCGTTACAGCCGAGAAATGCAAGTATTGCAAGCGAGGCGACAATAAACGCCGCGCCGAGAAGAAATAGTCCGTCTCCCACACCGAAAATAACGAACGCTGCACATCCGCCAAGCAGACATCCTACCGAGCTTGCCGCAAGGGCAAAGCTTACGGCATAGCAGCTGATGACCACTGCCCACGTTGCAATATACACCGCGAGTATCACTGCCGCGAATGCGACAAGTATGGGTATCCAAAGGGGAGAGCCTGCCGAGATAAGAACTATCTCCCACGCACGCAAGTGTCTGCGGTTCTTTGCCCTCTCGCGCACGATTCTGTGAAGGGGGATCTCACGGAGAATTTCCTTGACGATATCGTCAAGCTCGCCAAGCGCCGCTATAGCGTCCTCCTCGCTCATTCCGTCCTCAATTCTGTCGTCTATCATCTCTCCGTAATAGTCTTCGGAGAGAGCTATATCTTTGTCGGTAAGCCCGCGGAGTCTTGCACGCAGCTCACCTAAAAACTCATGCTTCTTCATTTGCTTTTTCCCCCTTTCGTGTGATGAAATTATAAATTGAGATCATCTCGTTCCATTCGTTTTTGAAGTCCTCAATCCTCAATACACCCTTGTCGGTTATACTGTAGTATTTGCGAAGTCTTCCGCTATGTTCTGCCGTTCTGACGGCGATAAGCCCCGCGCTCTCAAGGCGGCGAAGTATCGGGTAGAGCGTTGATTCGGATATCTCAACGTATGGTGACATATCTTTAATTATCTTGTATCCGTACGACTCGCCGTCCTTTATGGCGGCAAGCGCGCAGACGTCAAGGAGTCCTCTTTTCGTTTGTGCGTCCATAATATACCTCCTGTTGTATAATACTATACCATACATAGTATTGTTTGTCAAGAGCTTTTTTTTAATTTGCGCCACAGTATAAATATTTTGTTTGCGGTATAAAGAGAGTAAAAATTTTGCAAGGCTGAACGCTTTTTGACTTGATTTTCTCCTTGATAGATGATATAATAATGGGGAATTTTGTCATGGAGAATTTATATGAATTTTAAGAAATATATTGGCGACAGGGCATTCTACAAGCATGCCCTTGCCATAGCGCTCCCCATAATGATACAAAACGGCATCACCAATCTCGTTGGTCTGCTTGACAACGTGATGGTAGGCAGACTCGGCACCGAGTCGATGTCGGGCGTCTCGATCGTCAATCAGTTTATATTCATCTTTAATCTTGCCGTTTTCGGCGCCATCTCCGCGGCGGGAATATTCACCGCGCAGTATAAGGGTAAGGGCGATGAAGAGGGCATAAGGTATACGCTCAGATTAAAGCTTATAATTACGGCATTGGTCGGCTTTGTGGGCATCGTCGGATTTCTTATTTTTGGTGACGGACTCATTTCAAGCTTCCTTCACGCGACAGAATCCGAGGGAGATCTCGCGCTCACGCTTGCCGAGGGCAAAAGATACCTTCTTATAATGCTTGTGGGGCTTTTGCCATATGGTATAGCGCAGGTATATGCCTCAACGATGCGAGAGACGGGACAGTCGGTTGTTCCTATGGTGTCAAGTCTTTTGGCGGTTGGTGTTAATTTCGTGCTTAACCTCGTGCTTATCTTCGGACTTTGCGGCGCTCCCGCGCTTGGTGTTGCGGGTGCGGCAATTGCAACGGTCATCTCAAGATTTTGCGAGCTTTTGGTAATCGTTGTTTGGGGATACACACACAAGAAAAAATACAGCTATCTTGTGGGCGCGCTTCGTTCGTTCAGGGTTCCAAGAAAGCTTCTCGGCGCGGTGGTAGTGAAGGGAATGCCCCTTATGGCAAACGAGATATTCTGGGCGATAGCTATGGTTATCCGCAATCAGTGCTATTCAACGCGCGGACTTGACGTGGTGGCGGGACTTAACATAAGCACCACGGTGGTAAATCTTTTTCAGGTAGTTTATATGGCGATAGGCTCGTCGATCGCGATAATCGTGGGCAACGAGCTTGGAGCGGGTGAGCTTGATCGGGCAAAGGACACCGACAGAAAGCTAATGGCTCTTTGCATTTTCGCCTCGGTGGCGATGGCGGGCGTTATGATAGCCTTTTCGGGACTTTTCCCCGAGCTTTACAACACCACAAAGACGGCAAAGGAGCTTGCTACCTTCTGTATGATAGTTTCGGCGGCGGTGATGCCCTTCGCGTCCTATGCATATTCGGCATATTTCACTCTCCGCTCGGGCGGACGTGTGTTTGTTACGCTTCTTTTTGATAGCGTTTATATGTGGACCATCGTGCTTCCGATAAGCGTGGCGCTTGCATATTTTACGCCTATGGGCATCCATTGGCTCTTTGTAATATGTCAGGCAAGCGAGATAATAAAGACGGGATTCGGCTTCCTATTGCTCCGCCGCGGCACTTGGGTACGTCAGCTCGTCGCGGATGAGTCGCTTAAGGGTTAATAATAAAAAGAAAAGCAGTCGCATGGCGGCTGCTTTTTTATATGCATTTGTGGGCGTCTCTATTTTTGACGATATTTTTGACGACATTTCTGACATCAATTTGACATCATTTTTAAGAAAAAGCACAGATGGAGAGATTTGATCCCGCCACCGTCGCATAGTCGCATTCTATCGCCTGCGCTCGCTCGGCTCTGCCTGCTCCTTGCTTGGGGCGGTTTCGGCGGTTGAAAACGATACTCAATCGTTTTCACCTCGCCTACCCCCGCCGTTTGCTTTGCAAATCGGCGGAGAGGGGACCAAATCTCTCCATCCCGCCAAAGAGAAAAGAGCAACTGCATAAAATGCAGTTGCTCTTTTCTGGCGGAGATGGAGAGATTTGAACTCTCGCGCCGGTTATCCCGACCTACACCCTTAGCAGGGGCGCCTCTTCGGCCTCTTGAGTACATCTCCATATACTCGCGATACTACCAAAGGTATTATTTTTATTCGCTTTTGCTATTATACATCATCTTTGCCATATTGTCAAGACTATTTTATGATATTTTGTAGCTCAAAAATGAAAAAATACTAAAAATTATATATTGACAACATTTTTTGGAAATGCTATAATCATCATATAAATAAATTTACGGAGGATTTTTACTATGGCTAACAAGTATGCAGGCACAAAGACCGAGCAGAATCTTCGCGATGCTTTCGCGGGAGAGTCACAGGCAAGAAACAAATACACATATTTCGCTTCCGCTGCAAAGAAGGCGGGCTACGAGCAGATAGCGGCACTTTTCCTTGCGACCGCAGATAACGAGAAGGAGCACGCAAAGCTTTGGTTCAAGGCGCTCGGCGGCATCGGCGACACTGCAGAGAATCTTCTCTCGGCGGCTGAGGGCGAGAACTACGAGTGGACCGATATGTATGACAAGTTCGCAAAAGAGGCTGATGAGGAAGGCTTCCACGATCTCGCTGAGCAGTTCCGCGGAGTAGCCGCAATCGAGAAGATGCACGAGGAGAGATACCGCGCGCTTCTTCGCAACGTCGAGACCCTTCAGGTATTCGAGAAGGCAGGCGTTGTTATGTGGGAGTGCCGCAACTGCGGTCACGTAGTCATCGCTACCGCCGCTCCCGAGGTTTGCCCCGTGTGCAAGCACCCCAAGGCTTACTTTGAGGTAAGAAAAGAGAACTATTAATGGTAAATTAAAAGCGTCAGGACAATGTCCTGACGCTTTTTTGTTTTATTATTACTGTGCGCCGATATTCATAATATCGCTCTTCATTGTAAATCTGCGGTCGAATGCCATGCCGAACATGTGCTGATCGTACCACAATTCGAGCTCGGTCTCGTATTTTCCAAAATCATCAAGAACGGCAAGGTATGCCTCCTTTGCCTCGTCGTCTACGCCGTATGCCTTGAGGATAAGAGGTCTTGCCATCTTCTCCCAAAGCTCCGCGTACTTGCGAAGGAGCTTGAATGCCACCGTCTGCGCGCGCAGGGGCATATTCTTGTGTGACTCAAAGAAGGGGCGGAACTCCTCGTTGAGTGCATAAATTCCGCGCATCTTTTCTGCGTGCTCGGGGCTATAGTATCTTCCGTTGCCTCGGTCTGCATATTTATTTCCTGCGATGTATGCATGCTCGAATATATTGCCAAGGCGTGTGAAATACTCCTTTACCTTCTCATAGTCCTCGCCGTATGCCGCCGAGAAATATTCGTCAACGAGCGCGTCGAAGTCACGACTCATATCAAAGAGGGTCGATGCGTAAACGAAGAGATTGAGTCCGTTCGGGAAGAAGCAGCGCTGTGTGCCATCCTCTATCATACCGACAAATCCGTGCTTGTTGTAGCCTATTACGTCATCGTAAAGTATCTTCGAATAGCTGAACATACCGGGATCGAAATACTGATTTACGTAGAAGTGGTACTCATAGGTAAGCGCGGCGGTCTTGCATCTGTTCTGCCACTCCTTGGTGTAAAGAACGTACTCGTCAAGAGTTTTGGGGAGCGTGATGGCATTATGAACGTGCTTTGTAAGCTCTATGTCGGGAAGAGTTCTCGATACTGTCTTTGTGTAATCACGGGTGATAGCGCCAAGAAGAATGGTAAATCTGTCGGGGTTGTTTATTCTCTCGACCTCGGGCGGCCACGTGGTGTTAACGTACGCGGCATAAACAACTCTTGTATCAAGTCCTCTCTGCTTAAGCTCCTCGTCAAGCTCGTTGAGCATAATTACGTACCAGTCGGACGGAGTTTTTTTCTTGCACTCCTCGCACTCACAGTGGTTGTTAAAGCTATCGGCAAGGGTGTAGTGCAGGTAGTCGACGTGTCTGAATTTTTCTGCGTAGTCAGCGGCGAAATTAACGACGATCCTTCTTCCTTCTTCGTTTGAGAAGCAGAAGTTGGTGTGATTGGGGCGTCCAATATAGAGGTCTCTCTTGCCCTTGAGAAGAGCGAGGTATTTCTTGTTCTCCTCGGGGATCTCAGCTTTGCCGAGATTGAAAACGTCCTCGTCGCGTCCGCCGAAGGGGCGCGTTGTCCAACCGTGACCGATGTCGTGGAGCTGAAGGCTTCTCTTTGCTATCTCCGCCTCGCACTGACGCTTCCACTGAAGGGTGGTGGTCGAGCTTACGGGCTCTGCCTCGCGGTTAGAGTTGTGAGGGTGATTATAGTACCAGCTATAGTAGATCTGCGGATTGAAGAACTCAAGCATAAAGATGTTAAGACCTATCTTGGGGGCATAATCTATCGCCTCAAGCATAGAGTGCTGGAACTCCGCGCCCTCGTTGCACCAACCACGGTAGCGGTTGTCTGCCATCTTGTGGAATTTTGTGGGCTCTATGTCCTTTGCGGGAATAAGCTCTCCGTCAATTCCGGGGAAGAGCCAGTGACAGCCGTTGAGTGTGAGGTATTTGTAAACGGCAAGAAGAATGCTTCGAACGTTGCTTCCTGCAATTATACCACCCTCGGTATCGGTGTCGATATGGATTATATCGTCAAGAGAAAGATCCTTTGCCTCGCTTGTGTCAAGTGAGAAGTCGGACATAAGACCAAGGCGGAATCCGTCAGTGGCATCGGGTGCGTAAGAAATCTCAATTTCTCCGCACTCGGTCATCATCATACGAAGATATTTTTTGAGCTCCTCTGCCGCGAAATCAACCGTTGGGTGAGAGGTTATTTTATAAATCTTATACATACTTTACTCCTTTAGTACGTTTTTTTCTATTATATCATACTGCACGTGAAGTGTAAACCCATTTTTTGACAAAAAAGGTGGACAAAACAAGCTTATATTCCAAGGTTTACGGGGTCCTCGTCCTTCTTCATTATTCTCCACAGGAGCGACTTTGCGAAGTTGCACATATCGAAATATCTTTCTATCTCTATCTCGTGGCGCCCGAAGCTGTCGATAAATTCGTTTGCCGCCTGCTTTGCCTCTGCCGATGCACCAAGCGCGCGCAGGGTCATAAAGTGGGCGATGCCCGTGATATATTCAAGATATTTTATGAGCAGTCTCATTGCCACCGTCTGCACTCGCTTGGGCATAGTCTTGTGCGCCTCAAGGAAGGGTCTGAATTCCTCTACCACCTCGGGTACGCGGCGGAGAAGGGGAGCCATTGCGGGATTGTAGTACTGTCCCACCTTCTCATTTGCGCTCCTCTCGCCTGCAAGGAACTTGTGGTCAACACACTCGGCTATCTTCTCAAAGAAGGCTATGACCTCGCCATAGTCCTCGCCGTAAGCGTGGCTGAAATAGTCCTCCTTGATGGCACCAAAATCAAGAGACGTGTCAAAGAGAGTCTGCGCATAGGTGTACATCGGGAAGCCGTTAGGGAAGAAGCTTCTCTGCGAGCCGTCCTCGATAGAGCCACCAAAGCCGTGCGCGCGGTAGCCCTTGATGTCATTGTGAATTATCTCGGCAAAGCGGATTCCCGTTACCTCGTAGACCTGATTTACCCAGAAATGATATTCGTAGAGAAGGACGTTCGCGCCGCTTTTTTCTCTCCAAAGCTCAGCGTATGCCACGGGCTCTGCGGGGTTTGAGGGCGAGACGTTCTTGTTTCTTACGAACCTTTTAAGCTCAAGCGGGGGAGTCTTAGGCGACACCGACTCGGTGTAGGAGCGGTATATGGGCGCGAGCAATATCGAGAAGCGAGAGGGGTTGTTTAGCGTTTCGGTCTCGGGCGGGAATAAGGAGTCATAGCACGCCCCAAAAACGAGACGGTTGCTTAGCTGTCTCTTTGTAAGCTCCGCATCTATTTCATTTAAGAGAGTGACGTACCAATCGGAGTGAGTTTTTTTAGCACAGTCCTCGCACTCGCAGGAGTGGTTGAGGGAGTCGCCCAGCCACACGTGAAGGTAATCCACGTGTCCGTTCATCTCACAGTATTCGGCAACCTTATCTACCACCTTGGCGCGCGCCTCGGGATTTGACATGCAGAAATTGGTGTACATAGGCGTGCCGCTAACAAGCTCGCGCTTGCCGTTTACAAGCGCCATATAGGGAAGGGCATTTTCAAGCGCCTCGTCGGTCTCGCCCTCGGCATAGGATTTGTCGGGGTCAAGTCCAAAGGGCAGGGATGCCCACGCGTGACCTATATCGTGGAATTGCAGACCTCTTTTTGCCATCTCAACTTCGCAAAGACGCTTCCACTGTGTGACAGTCTCGCGCGTGACTCTTTCGGGCTCGCGGTTTGCCTGATTGAATCGGTGGTTGTAGTAATAATCATAGTAATCAAACGGGCAGAAGAACTCAAGCATATAGACGTTCATACCAACCTTCGGAGCAAAGTCTATAGTCTCCATCATACAGGTCTGGCTTTCCGCGCCCTCGTTGCACCAACCGCGGTAACGGTTGTCTGCCATCTTGTGATAATTGGTGGGATCTACGTCCTTTACGGGGATGTACTCGCCGTCAATACCGGGGAAGAGCCAACGGCAGCCGTTTATGGTCAGGTACTTATATACCGCAAGAAGAACGCTTCGCGCGTTCGAGCCTGCAATAATTCCGCCCTTATCGTCGGTGTCAATATGAATGATATCGTCAAGCTTAAGATCGTCTGCCTCGATTGTGTCAAGTGAGAAATCGGACATAAGACCAAGACGAAATCCATCGGTCGCATCGGGCGCATATTCTATCTTTATCTCACCCGCGCGGGGCATCATCATACGAAGATATTTCTTTAATTCCTCCGCCGCAAAATCGACAATGGGCGAGGACGTTATTTTTGCTATTTTAAGCATAGGGTTACCTCCAATTATTTTACTGATTTAAGGATACCATAATTTGAGATTTTGTCAATATATTTTGAGCTTTTTCGGCGATTTGGTTGACACGGAGGCGGCGTTGTTGTATAATTTTGCTAATAACCTTTTTTGGAGGATTACCCTTTATGAAGCTTGTGGTTTGCGGAGACCTTTCCATAACCCCAAAAGCGTGGGAGGCATTTGATAAAATAGATGCCGCGGTGGCGTTTTCCGACGTCATATCGCTCTTCTCGGACAAAGACGCCGTTATAGTAAATCTTGAGTGCGCTGTCACCGACAGAGGATATAAGATAAAGAAATTCGGACCTAATCTTAATGCGCCGACAAACACCGTAAAAACCCTCAAGGCAGCGGGAGTCACCGACTGTATGCTCTCGAATAACCATATTCTCGACCTCGGACGAGAGGGTATGGAGGACACGCTTGCAGCCCTTGACGAATGCTCTATGAGATACACGGGCTTTGGTGAGAATTATGAGGATTCGCGCAAAAATCACTACATAACCGCAGGCGACGTGACGGTCGCTATCGTCAACGTCTGCGAGCATGAATATACCTATGCTACCGAGGACACGATGGGTGCCCGTCCCTTTGACGAGTTTGAGACTATGCAGGATATCCGTCAGGCAAAGAAGAATGCCGATCACGTTATCGTCATCTACCACGGCGGTAAGGAGCTTTGCCGTTATCCTTCACCCCGACTTATGAAGGCTTGCCACGAGATGGTTCGCGTTGGCGCATCGGCGGTATTTTGTCAGCATAGCCATTGTATCGGCTGCTATGAGGACTTTGAGGGTGGACATATCCTCTACGGTCAGGGCAACTTCCATTTCGTCGGATTTAAGGAGGGCGAGATGTGGAACACGGGACTTGTGGCACTTGTTGATGTCAATAAGGATAGCCTCAAGGTGAGCTACGTGCCCGTAAGATCACGCGACGACAACGAGGGAATAGAGATCGCAAAGAACGAGCTTTTCGCAAGACTTATATCCGAGCTTTGCGAGAGAAACGCGAAGCTTGAGAGCGGTGAGTGGAAAAAGGAATGGCGCACCTTCTGCGAGGAATACTATGATCAGTACCGCCGTGCCGCCTTCAAGGGCTCGCTTGACGGGGACGATATGGAGATGTTCCGTCACTATCTCGATTGTGAGGCGCATATGGACGTATGGCACGAGCTTTTCCCCACGTGGCATAAGGGCAACGAGCTCGGTTAAAATATATTTTATTTTATGCTTTCAAATTTTGATTTGTCGGTCTGTTTATAGAGAGCAAAACATCATTTATGATTGTAGGGGCGCGCACTGCGCGTCCGCAATAAACGACGAAAAATTCCGAACGGACGGCCAATGGCCGCCCCTACAGTGTTTGTAGAAATCGTTCGTTTATCCTCCTACACAATAAC
Organism: Eubacteriales bacterium; assembly: GCA_045633625.1. GTDB lineage: Bacteria > Bacillota > Clostridia > Oscillospirales > CAG-272 > HGM12713. Next base: position 51,123 of record JAZQYP010000016.1, on the reverse strand, counting down.
CCGCCAAATCCCAATTTACCTTGTAAAACACTCTAAAATCGGTTGAAAATCCCCAACTCAACCACCGGTATGTTGTGTTTTTTGACTCCGCAAGATATACTGATAACGAAAGGAGGCAGAAAATATGGATCAGATAAAGATCGGCAGATTTATTGCCGAGAGAAGAAAGGCAAAGGGCTTTACACAAGCTACTCTTGCCGAGAAGTTAGGTATCACCGACAGAGCGATTTCTAAATGGGAAACGGGCAGGGCATTACCCGACTCGTCTATAATGCTCGAGCTTTGTGACCTGCTTTCTATCAGCGTAAACGAATTATTATGTGGGGAGAAAATTGAAATGGAAAATTACAACAAGGAGCTTGAAAAAAATTTACTTGAAATGGTAAAAGCAAAGGAGCAGGCAGACAAAAGACTTCTTGCCGTAGAGCTTGTAACGGGCTTTGTGTGCATAGGTGTAATGCTCGCATTATGTGCTGTTGCAGCCTATGCTAAAATAGCGGATTGGCTGAGGATCGTGCTCATTCTTGTGGGACTTGTTCCCCTGCTCGTAGCAATGCCGTTTCTGATAAAAATAGAGCAGACTGCAGGCTATTATGAGTGCGCCGAGTGTGGCCATAGATACGTGCCGAAATACAGCAGCGTTTTTATGGCAATGCACATGGGCAGAACAAGATATATGGAATGCCCCGAGTGCCACAAAAAGTCTTGGCAAAAGAAGGTAATAAGTCTTAACAAGGACGAAAAATAATGCTTATCCCGACGGGAAAATCCGTCGGGATATTTTTTTGTCCCCGATTGACTTTTTTGTAGGAATATAGTATAATAAATTATAAACTACTGACGGACAGGTGAATTAACACCGTGTAGTAAATAAGTCACACGTCGACCGTCTGGGCGGACTGGAAAATGGAGGATAATTCTATGAAATTTGAAATGTGGAATGGTTTTCTTGGGGACGTGTGGCAGAACGAGGTGAACGTAAGACAGTTCATTCAGGATAACTACACAGCATACGAGGGAGAAGCGGACTTCCTTGCAGGCCCCACCGAGCGCACAAGCGCGCTTATGGCAAAGCTTGAGGAGCTTTTTGCCAAGGAGAGAGAGAATGGCGGTCTGCTTGATATTGACACCGTCACAGCTTCCTCTCTTACAAACTATGCGGCGGGCTATCTTGACAAAGAAAACGAGCTTATCGTGGGTCTTCAGACCGATGCACCCCTTCGCCGCGGTATACACCCCTTTGGCGGCATCCGTATGGCGCGCGCGGCGTGCGGAGCATACGGATATGCACTCTCCGAGGAGATCGAGAACGAGTTCAAGTATCGCACTACGCATAACGACGGAGTTTTCAGAGTTTATACCGACGAGATGAAAAAGGCTCGTCATATCGGAGTTATGACAGGACTTCCCGACGCATACGGTCGCGGAAGAATAATCGGTGACTACCGCCGCGTTGCCCTCTACGGAATAGATTTTCTTATCGAGAAGAAGGAAGAGGACAAGAAAAAGACGGGCGAGAATCTTATGAGCGCCGATAATATAAGACTCCTTGAGGAGCTTTATCAGCAGATAGCCTTCCTTAAGAAGACCAAGGAGATGGCTGAGATCTACGGATACGACATCTCAAAGCCCGCAAGAAATGCGCGTGAGGCTATCCAGTGGACGTATTTCGGTTACCTTGCGGCAATCAAGGAGCAGAACGGTGCGGCTATGTCGCTCGGTAGAGTTGCTTCTTTCTTTGATATTTACATTGAGCGTGATATTGCGGCTGGCAGACTCGACGAGTCGGGCGCGCAGGAGCTTATCGACGACTTCGTTATGAAGCTCCGTATGGCGCGTCACCTTCGCACACCCGAATATAACGAGCTCTTCGGCGGAGACCCCATGTGGATAACCGAGAGCGTTGGCGGTATGGGCGTGTCGGGCAAGACGCTCGTTACAAAATCGTCCTTCAGAATTCTCAACACGCTCTATAACCTCGGACCCGCTCCCGAGCCGAATCTCACGATTCTCTGGTCGGAGCATCTTCCTGAGGGCTTTAAGAAATTCTGCGCAAAGGTCTCTATTGACACCGATTCGATACAGTACGAGAACGATGACCTTATGCGTGTAAATTACGGCGACGATTACGGAATTGCCTGCTGTGTGTCGGCTATGAAGATAGGCAAGCAGATGCAGTTCTTCGGCGCGCGCTGTAATCTGCCGAAGCTCTTTTTGCTCGCTCTCAACGGTGGATATGATACCGTTTCGGGCGTGCACATAGGTCCGCAGATAGAGCCGTACGGAGCTGACAAGCTTGACTATGAGGCAGTTTCGGCAAGATTCCATATCTATCTTGAGTGGCTCTGCCGTCTTTACGTTAACACCATGAACGTCATCCACTATATGCACGATAAGTATGCGTACGAGAAGATACAAATGGCTCTTCACGATACCGACGTCGAGCATCTTATGGCGTTTGGTGTGGCGGGACTTTCGGTCATCACCGACTCTATGAGCGCGGTGAAGTATGCAAGCGTCAGACCCATTCGTGACGATAACGGCTATATTGTTGATTTTGAGACTACGGGAGATTTCCCCACGTACGGAAACGATGACGACAGAGTTGATAATATAGGCAAGAAGATACTTGAGGACGTAATAGCCGAGCTTCGCAAGACTCCTACTTACAAGAATGCGATACATACCCTCTCGGCGCTTACCATCACGTCGAACGTGGTATACGGTAAAAAGACGGGTGCGACACCCGACGGACGTGGCGCTCACGAGCCCTTCGCCCCCGGTGCTAATCCCATGCACAACCGTGAGAGATGCGGTGCGCTTGCCTCTCTCAATTCGGTGGCAAAGATGCCTTATGACGCCTGCCGTGACGGAATTTCGAATACCTTTTCGATAGTTCCCTCGGCACTTGGTGCTGACGAGGACACACAGGTTGTGAATCTTGTGAATATACTTGACGGATACTTCAAGAAGCATGCGCATCACATAAACGTAAACGTGCTGAGCAAAGAAAAGCTTATCGAGGCATATGAGGACCCCACAAAGTACCCGAACCTCACCATCCGTGTTTCGGGATATGCCGTAAACTTCCATAAGCTCTCGAAGGAACAGCAAAAAGAGGTCATCAGCCGTACCTTCCACGAGGTGCTTTGATGAAGGGAAGGATAAATTCAATACAAACGCTTGGGACCGTTGACGGTCCCGGCGTTCGTTTTGTGGTATTTATGCAAGGTTGCCCCCTCAGATGCGCCTACTGTCATAATCCCGACACGTGGGACGTAAGTGGCGGTGATGAGTACGAGCCACGCGAGATTTTTGATAAAATCCTCCGCTACCGCGAGTATTTCGGCAAAGACGGCGGTGTCACCGTTTCGGGCGGCGAGCCCCTTATGCAAGCCGACTTTGTGCGTGAGCTTTTCACACTTTGCGGGGAAGCGGGGATACACACGGCACTTGACACATCGGGCTGTATTTGGAATGCCTCGGTCGAAAAGCTGCTTGACGTCACAGACCTTTGTCTGCTTGACTACAAGATGACGAACGACGCAGATTACGAAAGATACACAAGGTGCAAAAAGGCAAGCGTTGACGCATTTCTTGACGAATTGCAGAGGAGAAAAATCGACACGTGGCTTCGTCAGGTAATAGTGAAGGGAATAAACGACACGCGAGAGAGCATTGAGCGCCTTTATGCCGTCAGAGATGCTCATTCGTGTGTAAAAAAGGTCGAGCTGCTTAAATTCCGCAAGCTCTGCCTACCCAAATACGAAAACCTCGGCATAGACTTCCCGCTCGCCCACATCGACGAGACACGTGACGAGGATATTGAGAAAATAAAATAACCCGATTTCAAATTTTGATTTATCGATGTGTTTGTAGAGAGTAAGACATTATTTTTGATTGTAGGGGCTGCCACACGAACGAAGTTCGTAGCCTTTGCGAAGCAATATGTGGCCGTCCGCAACGAATACCAAAGAAGCACGAGCGGACGCGCAGTGCGCGCCCCTACAGTGTTTGCGGAAATCGCTCGTTTATCCCCTTACACAATACCCCATAAATCCCAATTTGTATGCAAATAAAAAAGTGCCTGAATTTCAGGCACTTTTTTTATTCTATCGGCTCGGCTACGATGACTCTTTTTTCGTTTGCCGCGTATATTTTTCGCAGGCTCTCGGGGAGGGAGCTATCGGTGACGTAGGTATACTCATTTCGCATATCGTCCACCTTATAAAGCGCTTTTTTCTCAAATTTCGAGCTATCGCCCACCACGTACGTCTCATCGGCAAAACAGAGCATTCTTCTCTGGTGAGTGTACGTGTCGCTATGATATTCGCAAATTCCGGTTTCGAGAGATATGGCAGAGGGGAATACAAAGGATTTCTGAACGTGGAGAGCATCGAGCATTTTTTCGGTGAAATCACCGAGAAAAATATGATATGCAGAAACGTAATTTCCGCCGCAGAGTAGCATTTCGAATCCGTTTTTATCGCACAGGATATTAAAAACGTCAAGAGAGTAGGTCACAACCGTGAGTTTTTCAAAATTATCTCTTATCGCCTCTGCAATATATAATGACGTGCTTCCCGCATCGAGTGAAATTATATCTCCTTCACTAATAAACTCGACAATTTTTTTTGCGATCTCCTTTTTCTCTCTTACGCGTTCTGTGTTTCTCACCTGAAGGGGAGTGTATGGCATTATCTCTCCGCGCATAATAGCACCGCCGTGAACACGGATAAGCTTGCCTTGCTCTTCCATAGCAACAAGGTCGCGGCGCAGAGTCTCACCCGACACGTCAAAGGTCTGAAAAAGGTCTACCGTGGATACGGCTCCGTCTCTTTGGAGTATCTCGTATATTTTTTCGCGTCTTTCGTTTGCTGTCATAATGTCACCTCACTTTTTTGTATTATATCACGTTTTTTTGTGCAAGTCAATAAAATTTCTCTTCGAAATTTGGACTTTCCACATTTATTTTCAGCAAACACAACATCGGGAATTTTTCTTAAATCCTGTAAATAAAAGGGTTTGCAATTTGATTTTGTGTTTTGGGGTGTGGATGGTGATTGGAACAAAGTGTATAAATCCACACCCGAAAGATTGGCTAAAATACCACTTGAAATTTTGTCTTTGTTTATGATAAAATTACCGTACCATAATGGACGTACTTAATAATGTAAAAATATCTTGATCGGGAGGAAAAAATGAAGAAAATAATAACACTTTTCCTTTGTGCCGTTTTTCTGTGTATCGCCGCGGTATCGGTATCTGCGGGAGCATATGATCTTGGCGATTACGGACAGAAAACGGTCAAGCTCACCTATCCTATGACACCGTTTATCGACGGTCACATAGAAGAAGAGGAGTATGAGCTATCATTTAAGCTTGTGCTTGACGAGGATGAGAGCGATGATAATTTCTTTATAAACGGCAGCTATGAAAAAACCGAGGCAGAGTACGTTATCGTATACGTCACTGCCGATGATGACAACATCTATTTCGCAGTAGAGCAGAAGGACCCCTTAAGAGTTAGCTTTCACGATGCTATGTATCTGCAGATAAGCGCAGGGGCAAGAACGGACGGCTACATTCAGATATATCTGCCCTATCACAGATGGCCCGAGATACTCACCGAGAGCAACAGAGATCTTTGGAAGGATTATTATGCAGGATACGCCGCATCCTATACGGGCGATCTTACCTATTACGAGCTGGCTATTCCGAGAAGCATAATCGAGAAAAAGTTTGGCGTTGACGAGCTTGATAAGCTTTTGGTAACCGTAGCGCAAAGAATAACCGCGAGCGAGGATATCGGCAACGTTTCCGTTGTGTGGGGCTTTAAGAGCGACGAGCTTGCACCCACGCATTTGGCGCAGGGCTTTCCCGTATACGGCTACCCCAACGTGCTTGAGCTTTATGATAAGCCCGATAACGAGGGCGAGGAGCTTCCGACACTTCCCGAGATAGTGTTGCCCGAGACCGAGCCCGAAAGTGAGCCCGAGGAGCAGACCGAAACGGTCGCTACCGAGGAGAGCGTAAGCGAGAGCGAGACAGAGCCCCTCACCGAGCCCGCAAGCGAAGGCGGCTGCGGTGCTACCGTGTCTTGTACGGCATCGGTGATATGTGCGGCTTTAGCACTTGCGAGCGCTACAATTTTAGGTGTACGTAGAAAAGAAAAATAAATTTTCATACAACATTAAGAAAGGAAAAACAAAAATGAAAATGAAAAAGAAATTTATGCTTCCCGTGCTTCTTCTTACAGTAGCGGCGCTTTTGTTTGCACTTGTATCCTGTGATACCTGTGAGCAGCATGAGCTTGTGCTTAAGGAGACGGTAAGAGAGGCAAACTGCAAGACCGAGGGAGCGCAGGTATACGTATGTACCGTTTGCGGCACCGAGGTAGAAGATAGCATACCCACCACAGATGCACACGAATTCTCCGATTGGAGAGTTGTGACAAGTGCTGGAATTTCCTCCGACGGATTGAAGGAGCGCTCTTGTATCCATTGTACTGCAACAGAGGTAGCGGTCATTCCCTCCTTTGGTCAGGCACCCGAGGTGCTTTCCTCTACAACGCTTATCGACGTTGATCTTTCGGAGTATCAGATAGTATACCCCAATATCGCAAGAAGCTATATCACCGTAACGTCGGCATATGAGCTTTGCGATGCAATAGAGGAGCTTACCTCTCTTGAGCTTACCTGCGACAAGCAGGCAAATCTCTCGCTTACCGACAAGGAGATACTTATCGGTAAGACAGACCGTCCCGAGTCCCGTGCCGCTGTCGAGGGCATCGAGGGTAGCGGCTTTGCTATTCACGTAATTAATGATAAGATAGTTATCGTGGGCTCCGATGATGCACAGACGGCATACGCGGTAAGATTATTTATCGCAGAATACCTCGCAACAGAGCTTGATAACACCTCTATCAGCATCAGCGAAAGCTCTATTGCATACAACTGCAACGTTCTTATGGTAATGGACCAGAATGAGGCATTCGTTGACTTTGTTTATGACAAGGATCTTGACGATGATAAGAACCACGCATACACCTCGTCGGTTGGCGATATCTGCCGTTCTTATCCCGTTCAGGTGGCAGACCTCCTTGCCGCTGATTTCTCTGCTTACTCAAAGCTTGCTACTACCGACTTTACCGTTCGCAGAAGCGATGCCGATGCAGATGCAGAATTTTCTATCGTTATCGGTGCGGTTAAGGATAACGTTACCGAGAACTCCTTCAGATCTATCCTTGGCGCAGACGAGTATGGTATTCTTGTTACCTCAAACGAGATAATCCTCACCGCGCATAATGATTTTGCACTTGATAAGGGCTATCAGCGCCTCAGAAACCTTATGTCTATGGCGGTAAATACCGATGACGAGGGCAATAAATATTGGGCGATCCCCGTTGGATATTCCGAGATAGTATCCGCAAACGAGAATTGGATAACAGATTTCCCGTCTCCCGAGAGAGAGGGAATTGCCTTCTCAAGCTCGCTCAGCCTTGGTCAGGATACACTCCAGCACCTCTATCTTGGTGAGGGCGTTACCGAGGAGGCATATGAGCAGTATAAGGCAGAGCTTATAGCTGCAGGATATACTGTTTATTATGAGAATGAGATAGAGGGCTCGAAGTTCGTAACTCTTACGAATGACGAGATGATGCTCTACGTTGCATACAATGCTTTTGCTCACGCCGACGAGGCACACAACAGAGACGACTCCCTCCACATTAACCCCGAAAAGTATCCTTACCTTGACTACGAGCCTATGCTCCGCGTGGTATCTACACCTATTGAGATCGCATACCTCCCCGAGAGCGAGCTCTTTGAGCCGCAGGATTACGTTAAGGTTACCGAGACCTCTATAACTCAGGTAGCTCTTGATATAAGAGACGTTGGATACTGCTATATCATAACTCTTGAGGACGGAAGCTTTATCGTTATGGACGGCGGTTATGACAGTTACAGTGCGCCCGATGACGTATGGAGAGCGCTCAATGCTCTTTACGAGGAGGTCTGGGGACACGCTCCCACAACAGACGAGCCTATCCGCGTTGCCGCTTGGCACGTTTCACACTCTCACTCGGACCATATATACGGCTTCGTAAAGCTCCTTCGCAATCATCTTGACAGCGGGCTTATCACCGTTGAGCGTATGATAGCTAATTACCCCGATAAATCCTCCGTTCTTAACGGTGCATTTGACGTTATTTGGGCGGACGAAAATCTCAGCCTTCTTACCGATGACTTTGGAATAACGTACAATAAGGTATTTGCAGGTCAGGAGCTCTATATCGCAAACGTAAAGGTTGAGACTCTTATGACCTTCAGCGATCATCACCCCAGAGCTATCGACAATGCAAACGATACCAATACCATAATTAAATGCTACATCACTCACAAGGATGCACCCGGCGTCACAAACACCTTCCTTGTTCTCGGCGACGAAATGCTTTATTCCAGCCGTTATCTCTGCGCTATGTACGGAAGCTACCTTGAGTCTGATATCGTAGAGCTTTCTCACCACGGAAATATCGGATCGGATATGGCGATCTATGAGGTGGCACAGCCTACCGCTATCTTCTATCCTCACACCGCGGCAGGATATAACGGATATGCAAATGCAAGCATGGCAAACCAGTGGCCTCACAATGTTACCAACTACGTTATAAGAGAGCTTAAGTCCCTAAGATATCTCTACGTTGCAGGTATAGCAGGCGTAGCGAATACAGAGGCGATAACCATTCCTTGTGCTGCTGACGGAAGCCTTGACTACGAGAATATTTATAACGTTGTTACAGGACTTGACGTTAAATACGAGGAGAACAGACTCTTTGCAGTAAGCACTCCCGCAATAAGAATACCCGAGAAGTCTTGATGATCTTGGAGGGAGAATGATAAAATGAAAAAGATAAAGACAAAGATGATAAAGATATTTTCGATACTGCTCTGTATCGCGATGCTTATTGGATTGCTTCCTCTTGGAACGGTTGCTGCCGATGCGCCGAAGCCAAACGAGCTTTCCTCATACGGACAAATAGAGGTAACCGTTCCCGAAAAGCAAACGATGCCCACGGCAGACGGAACGATAAACACAGATGAGTACGCGTGGTCGAAGAAGATCGATCTTACAAACCCCGTGTCAGAAAACGGCTTATATATCACGGGTGACGATACCGTGGACGCGGAATACGCAACGGCGGTGACGTATTATATGTCAGCCGATTCAAGCAGTGTGTACTTTGCGGCGGCAATAGAGGATACTCATAATACGGGGGATTATGCCGAGCTGTTTTATCTGACCATAGCAAATCCCAACGACCTTTCAAAGAGAGTGATATACTATTTGAAGCCGGGTAATGGTGTCGAGAGACTTGACCCCAACACACTGTCGTCTCTTGGAACGGATAGCAACAAGGATTACCACGTCGAAAAGATGACGGGTGTAAAGTCTGGCAGTAACAATGAGTTTATAGGAAAGCATACAGAGATCCAGATCAGCCACGCTCAGCTTAAGTCAATGCTTGAGGTCGATTCTACCGATCAGCTTCTCGTCACAATGTCCTATAGATACAATTCGGGCACGAACGGCAATGCGGTTGCAACGTGGGGCTTTTACAACTATGACGTTGTAAACGCAGGTCTTCCGATCCCGGTTACCGTACCGAATGCACAGTATGCATATCCCAACGTCGTAAATTTCGCAGGAGCGAGCACCAATACGAATGATCCCTATGACTACGCCGAGTACGGTCAGCAGACGGTAACTCTTCCCGGAAATGCAACAATGCCTGCTGTTGACGGAATAATAAATACCAACGAGTATGCGTGGTCTTATGAGGCAGTATTTGCAAACGATGCTACTGACGATAACTTCTTCCTTGTAGGAAAGGATCTCTCGGGCGCCGAAAGCGGAACAAGAGCAGTCTACTATATGTCCTCCGACTCGGAAAACGTATACTTTGCGGCAGAGCTTGACGATACCTCCGACACGGGAGTTGAGGCACTCTATCTTCAGATAACTGCGGGTAACGACCTTTCGAAATACGTTCAGTATTACGTAAAGAGACATAACACTGCCTTGGGAATAGAAATGCCCGACAATACGCTCGGACTTGACAAGACAAAGGTTGCTGATTATATTGTCAGCACAAAGTCTTCTACCAAGTACGACGGATCGGTAATGAAGGGAATGTATTTCGAGGTCTGTATCAGCCGTGAGCAGCTCAAGACAATGTTTGGGGTTGATTCGGTTGATAAGCTTCTCGTCACTATGGCTCCGAGATACCATTATAATTCAGGTTCCTCCTATGCGGTCTGGGGATTCCAAAGCGATACTCTTAAGGCCCAAGGAGTTCCCACTCATATTTCGGGTGCATATCCCAACGTGGTCGAGCTTGCCGAGACCTTGGTTGACGTAAATGATCCTTACAGCTACGCTTCGCTCGGTCAGCAGACGGTAACCCTTCCCGGAAATGCAACAATGCCTGCAGTTGACGGAAGCATAACGGCAGGGGAGTATGCGTGGTCTTATGAGGCAGTATTCGCAAACGATGCTACTGACGATAACTTCTTCCTTGTAGGAAATGACTTCTCGGGCGCCGAAAGCGGAACAAGAGCGGTCTACTATATGTCCTCCGACTCGACAAACGTTTATTTCGGCACAGTTCTTGATGACACCAACGCAACAGGCGTTGAGGCGCTTTATCTGCAGATCACCGCAGGCAACGACCTTTCGAAATACGTTCAGTATTACGTCAAGATAGGCGGAATAGAAATGCCTGCGAACAGCCTCGGACTTAATAAGGCTGACGTGGCTAACTACTATGTGAATACTTCGTCCCTTTACTCTAAGGACGCGAACCAAGCAGTAACGGGAATGACCTTTGAGGTGTCTATCAGCCGCGAGCAGCTTAAAGCTATGTTTGGCGTAGATTCTCTTGATAAGCTTCTCGTCACTATGGCTCCGAGATACCACTACAGTTCGGATAGCTCCTATGCGGTATGGGGTTTCACGAGTGATACTCTTACCGAGGCGGGTGTGGCAAAGCACCCTGCGGGAGCTGCATATCCCAACGTGGTCGTCCTTGCCGACAGCGTAGCTCCTCCCATCACCTCTGACGCCTTTGATCTTTCTGAATACGGACAGAAGACCGAAACTCTCACGGAGGCACACACCCCCCTCGTTGACGCAAAGATCGATGACGGTGAATACGAGATCACAGTCGAGTGCAAGTTTGAGGATGACGCGACGAACGATAATTTCTTCATTTATGGTGATTCCGCGTTAGTCAGCGATGCCGAGCACGTATATTTCTATATGACGGCTGATGATGATAACGTATATTTCGCGGTAGAGCAGAAGGATCCTCGCCGCACAGGACACATTGATGCGCTGTATCTTCAGGTAGGTACGAGCAGCACGTCCTCATACATACAGATATATCTCCCCTATAATGCGCCTTACGAGGTTTTGGGGGGAGTTGACAGAACACTCTGGCCCGAATACGTGAGCGCGTATTCTACGAGCACTAAGGCCGATCTTGCCTACTATGAGATAGCAATTCCTCGCAGTATCCTTCTTGAGAAATTTGGTGTCAGCGAGCTTGATAAGCTTCTCGTGTCTATGGCGCAGAGAATACATCACGTTGCTAACGAAGGCACCGTTATTGTGACGTGGGGATTTGAGAATGCCGCGCTCGCAGGCACTCATGCGACACAGGGATTCCCCGTATACGGCTATCCTCACGTGCTTGAGTTTTACACTCCCGAGGCGGATGACGGTACACTTCCCGAGCTTCCTGCAAGACCCTCCGCACCCTGCGAACATGTTTTTGGTGAGTGGACGGTAAGTGAAGGCGTTGCTTCGAGAAGCTGTGAGTGCGGACACGTTCAGCGCGCTGATGAGCTTGAGGCAAACGGAAGTGTCGGCGAGAGCCTTGTGTGGATATTTGATAAGACTGAAAATACCCTCTATGTTATAGGCGAGGGTAATATGCCCAACTTCACATATGAGAACGACGCTCCTTGGTACGCATACCGCGGGGATATCGGCTCGGTAGTGATTGCAGACGGTGTAACAAGCGTTGGTGATTACGCATTCTGGAGCAATTACCCCATAAAGAGAGTAATCCTTGCAGATACAGTAAAGAGCATTGGTAAGAACGCATTTTGCGGAGCGAAGATCGAGACGGTAGAGCTCCCCGAGGGACTTGAGACTATTGACAGCCTTGCGTTCCAGGGCAGTGCACTTACCGAAATAACTATTCCCGCAAGCGTAACATTTATGGGAACTAACCCCTTCCTTGACTGCGATCTTCAGACAATAACGGTTGCAGCCGGAAATACGGTATACAGTAGCGCAGATAACTGCGTGATAAAGGACGGCGAGGTAGTGATCGGATGCAAGAACAGCATCCTTCCCGAGGGAGTCACGGCTATCGGCTATATGTCCTTTGCAAGAAGTTCTATTGCCGAGGTGAATATCCCCGCAAGCGTTACTGATATTGATGCGACCGCCTTCGTGGCGTGCGGCGCACTTGAGTCGATGACGGTAGATGCTGAGAACGCAAGCTACGTTGTGACAAATAACTGTCTGATAGAGAAGGACACGAATACCCTTGTTAAGTGCATATCCGGTAGTGTGATACCAAGCAGTGTAAAGAATATCGGAGCACTTGCCTTTGCAGGCAGTGAGATCACCCAAATAGATATTCCTGAGGGTGTCGAGAGCATCGACGATCTCGCGTTTGCGTATTGCGAGTCGCTCTCCCAGATCAAGCTTCCTTTAAGCATTACTGAAATAGCTCAAGCGGTCTTCTACGGCGCGTCCGAGCTTGAGACTGTAAGCTTTGGCGGTAGCGAGGAGAAATGGGAGGCTATATCCAAGGGAAGCTACTGGGATATGGGTACCGGTGAATTCGAGCTTAAGCTTGGTGAAACCACAGGCGGCGGTAACGCAGGTGGTGGTAACGCAGGCGGCGGTGGTGCTGCAGGCGGCGGTGGTGCCGTAGGTGGCGGTGGTGCCGCTCCCGCACCTTGTGAGCACGAGTGGAATGACGGTGAGGTAACGACCGAGGCAACGCATACAACCGAGGGCGTTAAGACCTACATCTGCACAAAGTGTGCTGAGACCAAGACCGAGCCTATAGATGAGCTTGAAGAGCACGAATATGGCGACTGGACAGAGCACGATGCACTTGAGCACGTAAGAGAGTGCGAGTGCGGTGAGAAGGAGGAGAGTGCGCATAAGCTTGACGCGGGAGTTGTAACGCTTGAGCCTACAACGACCACCGAGGGTGTAAAGACATACACCTGCGAGGAGTGTGGCGCAACCTCTACAGAGGCAATACCCGTAATAGAAGATACAGAGAGCGAAACAGAGACAGAGACAGAGACCGAGACTGAAAACGAAACAGAGACCGATACGGTGCCCGCAGAGACGGACGAGGGGGATAGCGGCTCTGTAAGCGAGACAGAGCCTTCCGAGACCGAGAAGGAAAAAGGATGCGGCGGTAGTGCCGAGGTCGTTGGACTTGTTCTTTGCACAATGCTTGGCACTTGCACAGTGTTTGTAAGAAAGAGAAGAAATAACTAAACACAAACAAAGTGTCATATAAAACCGAAATCACCCCCTTGAGCTTTGTCTCAAGGGGGTGTTGCTTTTGGCAAAATACCCCGCCGCATTTATTGCGGCGGGGTATTCTTTAATATAATTACTGTCTCTTAAGCCTTACTACCCGATAAATCCAAATTTCTATATTGCAAAAAAATCACTTGTTAATTTCACAAGCGATTTTCTTTGTCGTGTTGCTTATTTTCTTCTAATGCACAAGGAATGAATAAATGCAACAATGAAAAGCATCCATCCATAAAACCACCAAAGAAAAAAGTTGCGACCTTTTGATGCGGCGATAATTGCGGGAATCAAACCCAAGAACGCCGCAAAAAGAAGAGCTATACCTTCCATGTTTTCGGATACCTCCTATAATAAGATTTCATAAATATAATAACACATTTGTATTCGCTTGTCAACATATGTATTCATAATTGCCCTGGAAAATCTTTATAATTATATTGGAAAGTGATTATTTGTGAGAGGTGCATTATGTTAGATGCGATTGTTGTCGGTAAAGTAATACAGCAGTATCGTGAAAAATGTGGGTTGTCTCAAGAAGTGGTAAGCGGGCTAGCGGGAATTGGAAGAACTCATTTGAGCGCTATCGAAAGAGGAATAAGAAAACCTACACTAGATACTTTTTTTAAGATTAGCGAAGCCATGAGAATTGAGCCTAGTAAGTTAATGCGTTTAATTGAAGAAACAATAAAAGAATATAATTAAAAATACCCCGCGTTACTTTGTAACGCGGGGGACTTTTTTTACTGTCTTCTGAGCTTAACTGCGATCTTTGCGTTGTCAAGGTCGATATTACCCTCAAATTCGGGGGCGTCAACTGCCGTCATTTCCGCAAGAAGATCGTTGCAAAGCTGATCTGCCTTCTCGGCAAGCACGCTTGCGGCGAGGTCAGAATCGGTATTGAACTCGATATAAATTCTGTCGCTTACGTCAAAGCCCGCTTCCTTACGGAATACCTGACACTGACGAACGATATCACGGAGAAGTCCCGCACGCGAGAGCTCCTCGGAGATGTTTACGTCAAGCGCTACGAAATCGTCGTTGTACTTGTAGATTGCAACGTTTTCCGCGGGCTTAGAGTTAAGTGTGAATGCCGAGGGCTCAACAGAGAGTCCAAGGGACTCAACGGGCACGTTCTCACCAGCCTTAACGAGTGCAGAAAGCTTTGTCTGTGTCTCTGCGTCAAGCTCTGCGAGGTATGCCTTAACAGCATTTGCCTTGTCCTTGAGGAGTCTTCCCGCAACCTTGAAGTCAAGGGTGAGGTAGTAGGACTCAAGGGCTGACGCGTCGGTAAGCTCCTTGATCTCAAGCACGTTGAGCTCGCTCTTGATTATCTCGCCAAAGGTCTCGATAGCACTGTGGCGAGCGTCGTTTGCCGCTACAAAGAGAGTAGCGAGAGGCTGACGGATCTTGACCTGCTTCTCGTTACGAAGCTTAAGTCCGAGAGCTATCATATCTCTTGCCTCCTCGACGTCGCGAAGGATGCGCTCGTCGGTGATGTCAAGCTCGGGGAGAACTGTGGGATAGTCGGTAAGGAATATCGACACTGCCGTCTCATCCGAGTATCTCTTTATAAATCTCTGCCATGTGGTCTCTGTGATGAAGGGAACGATGGGAGCCATAACCTGAGTGATGGTCTTTATCGCGTAGAAGAGCACCATATAAGCGTTCTCTTTGTCGGCATCGTTCTCGGTCTTCCAGAAGCGCGCACGGTTTGTACGGATGTAGAAGTTCGAGATATCGTTAACAAATGCCTCAAACGCGTCGATTACCTCGCGAGTGGAGGCATCGTCCATATACTTTGTTGCCTCACGGATGAATGCGTTGGTCTTGATAAGGAGCCAACGGTCAATAGGACAAAGTGTCTTTGCATCAAGCTTTGTGAGGTCAAGCTTGAGGTCATCAATGTCGGCATACGTCGCAAAGAAGGTCTCAAGGTTCCAGTATGCGAGAAGCTTTCTCTTTGCCTCGTCACCGAGATTGAAGCCGAAGCGAACGTCGGTGGAGGTGGAGGAAGAGGAGTAGATGTATCTTGAAGCATCAGCGCCGATAACGTCTGCCGCCTCGTCAAAGCGGATCATAAAGCCTGTCTTTGAGAATCTGCTTCCGTCCTCCGAAACAACCATTCCGTGAGTAGTAACTCTCTCGTAAGGAGGCTCGCCAACAAGGACTGTACTCATAAAGAGCATCGAGTAGAACCAGAGTCTGATCTGCTCCTTCATCTCGATTACGTTAGATGCGGGGAAGTACTGCTTCCAGTAATCCTTGTCGGTGAGGTACTTAAGTGTTGAGAAGGGAACGATACCCGCGTCAAGCCAAACGTCGCCGACCTGAGTTACTCTTTCTACCTCGGCACCACACTCACACTTGATCTTGACTGCGTCGATCCAAGGACGGTGGAGGTGAGGAATTGCGTCAACCTTCGATTTGTCGGTAGCAAGCTCATAAAGCTCATCCTTTGAGCCTACAACTGTAAGCTTGCCACAGTCGGGACAAGGATAGAAGGGGAGGGGAAGTCCGTAGAAACGCTTACGGGAGATATTCCAGTCGGACATATTCTCAAGCCAGTCAAGCATTCTCTTGCCCTGATATGCGGGCTCCCAGCGAACCTTGTTCGCGTTCTCGATAAGCTTCGGGCGAAGCTCGTCAACAGCGATTGCCCACTCCTTGCCAAGACGGAAGATGATCTCCTTTTTACATCTCCAGCAAACGGGGTAGCTGTGCTTATACTTATGTGTGTAGAAGAGCTTGTTTCTCTTCTTGAGCTCGTCAAATACGAGCTGACGGCAATCCTGCGCGTCAAGTCCCGAAAGGAAGCTGAAGCCGTTATAGAATATACCGTACTCGTCAACGGGGATTATCTTGGGAAGGCCTATCGACTCGCCAAGCGCAAAGTCCTCAGCACCGCATCCGGGAGCGATATGAACAACTCCACATCCCTCGTCGTCGGCAACCTCGTCCCAAAGAACGATCTTGTGCGCGAAATTCTGCTCCTCGATCTCAGGGAAGCAGGTCTCGTACTCAAGTCCCGCAAGGTCGGCACCGGTCATAGTGTCAAGAAGCTCAACACCCTCCTTGCCCTCAAACTTCTGCTTGAAGTAGTTAAGGGAGGTAACGTAGTTATGCTCCTCACCCGCTACGTGAATGCGAACGTACTTCATCTCGGGGTTAACCGCGAGAGCTACGTTTGCAGAGAGAGTCCAAGGTGTGGTTGTCCAAACGAGGATGTAATCGTTTGTGTCCTTGATGGGAAGCTTGAAGAATACTGCCTCGTGCTCGATCTCCTTGTAGGATCCCGTCATCTCGTGCTCGGAGAGAGACGTTCCGCAACGGGAGCACCAAGGCATAGGCTTATAGACCTGACGGATCCAGCCGTTCTCGTGGCACTTCTTGAGGAAGAGCCAGATGCCCTGGATATTCTCGTCGGTGTAGGTGTAGTAGGAGTTATCCCAGTCCATCCACTGACCAAGTCTCTTCGACTGCTCGGTGATGACACCCGAATACTTCTTTACACGCTCGATGCACTTGTCTGTGAACTTGTCAAGGCCGTACTCCTCGATGTCGTGCTTAGTCTTAAAGCCAAGCTCCTTCTCAACCTCAACCTCAACCCAAAGACCCTGAGAGTCAAAGCCGTTGCGGTAGTGGGTGTCACAGCCCTTCATTGCGTGATATTTTATAAAGGTATCCTTAAGGGTTCTTCCCCAAACGTGGTGAATACCCATAGGATTGTTGGCGGTGATAGGACCGTCGATAAAGCGGTACTTCGGACCGTTCTCGTTCTTCTTCTTAAGAGCGTGGAAGCAGTCGTTTTCTTCCCAGAAATTGAGTATTTCCTTCTCGTTTTCGACGAAGGAATACTTTGTGTTGAACTTGTCCTGCATTAGAGTACAATTCCTTTCTTTATATAGTTATCCATTTTATTTACATACATAGGTAGTATAGCACAAGGAAAAATAATTGTCAATGATTTGGAGCGACTTTTTCTTCATATTATAATAAAAAAGCAGGCAACTGCCTGCTTTTTTTGATTTATATTTGCTTCATCCACTTGACCGCCGCGCCAAACCACTCTGCGACGTGCGAGTCGATGAAGCTTATGTGGTTTGTATTCACAACGTCGGTCGCAAGGCTCATTCCGTGAGGGCCTACGGGATAGACGTGCAGCTCAAAGGGAATGCCGTTATCAGCAAGGGAGGATGCGAGAAGGAGAGAATTCTGCACGGGAACACCGCTGTCGGTGCGCGTGTGCCAAATGAACGCGGGGCATGTATCCTTCGTTACCTGATGCTCAAGAGAGACGGTGCGGCGTGCTTCGGGATCGTCAACCTTGTCGCCGAGAATTATCTTGAAAGAGAGCTTGTGCGCGTGGACTCCCTCGGTTATAACGGGGTAGGCAAGTATCATTCCCGCGGGGCGAAGCTCGTTATCACTGACGCCGAGCGCGTCCTTGACGTAGGACGAGCTATGGAGCGTTCCGAGACACGCGGCAAGATGACCACCCGCCGAGTAGCCGTTGACGAATGTCTTGTCGGGGTCAACCGAGAATTTCTCGGCATTGTCCTTTACGAATTTCATAGCCGTTGCAAGCTCGATAAGCTGACCGGGGAAGAGCTTGCCCTCCTCGTCCTCGTACCTTGTCGAGTAGTCAAGCACAAAGGCATTGATGCCCGCGGCAAGAAATGACACGGCAATAGGCTCTGCCTCGCGGTTTGACGTGCCTCTGTACGCACCGCCGGGACAAATGATAACACCGGGTCTTTTATAGTTGTAGGGAAGCTCTCCCATAGCGCTTGCCACGTAAGCGGTGAGGGTTATATTTTTCTTATCGTTTTCTTCAAGGATGAAGGTTTCTATCATAGGGTGATGTAACATATTCACGTCTCCTTTATCTTTATGTCTTGATTATATCACGCGTCGAGAGGGAAGTCAAGAAAAAACGAACCCCTCAAACGAGGGGTTCGTAAAAATTATTTTGTAAGATTATCTTACTCGTAAAGCTTTCCGAGCTTCTGGAGTCTCTCGTACTTAGCCTTTGCGTTCTCCTCACCCTTAGCGAAGAGCTCTGCTGCCTTCTCGGGGAAGGACTGCTTAAGACGAGCGTAACGTGTCTCGGACTCGATGAACTCAACGTAGCTTGCTGTGGGCTCCTTAGAGTCGATAGTAAGCTTGTTAGCCTCTGCTGTGGGGTTGTATCTGAACATCTGCCAGTAACCAGCGTCAACTGCCTTCTTCATCTCGAGCTGGCAGTTCTGCATTCCGCCCTTAACACCGTGCATCTCACAAGGAGCATAACCGATGATGATGGAAGGACCGTTGTATGCCTCAGCCTCTGTAAGAGCCTTGAGGAGCTGGTTCATATCAGCGCCCATAGCAACCTGTGCAACGTAAACGTAGCCGTAGGACATAGCGATCTGTGCAAGATCCTTCTTGCCGATTGCCTTACCTGCTGCTGCGAACTGAGCAACCTGACCGATCTGGGAAGCCTTAGATGCCTGTCCACCGGTGTTGGAGTAAACCTCGGTATCGAATACCATGATGTTTACGTCCTCGCCCGAAGCAAGTACGTGGTCAAGACCGCCAAATCCGATATCGTATGCCCAACCGTCACCACCGAAGATCCATACGGACTTCTTAGCGAGGTAGTCCTTCTCAGCAAGGATTGCCTTTGCATCCTCACATCCCTTAGCTGCCCACTCCTCAAGGAGAGCAACGAGAGCGTCGGTTGCAGGGCCGTTTGCCTTACCGTCGTTTACTGTGTCAAGGTAGTTCTTAACGATCTCTGCGCACTTCTCGCAGGGAGTCTCAAGAGCCTTAACCTTTCTGATGAGCTTCTCACGGATAGCCTTCTGACCGAGAGCCATACCGAGACCGTGCTCAGCGTTGTCCTCGAAGAGGGAGTTAGCCCAAGCGGGACCCTTGCCGCTTTCCTTGTTTACAGTGTAAGGAGTAGCGGGTGCGGAGCCGCCCCAGATGGACGAACAACCTGTAGCGTTCGAGATGTACATTCTCTCACCGAAGAGCTGTGTGATAAGACGAGCGTAAGAGGTCTCAGCACATCCTGCGCAGGAGCCCGAGAACTCGAGAAGGGGCTGCTTGAACTGGCTGCCCTTGATTGTAGCGTTGATAAGCTCGGGCTTCTCGGACACGTTTGCAACTGCATAGTTCCAAGGCTCCTGCTGATCAGCCTGAGTAGCTGCGGGAACCATCTCGATAGCGGTTCCGAGCTTGGGATTGTTGTTAACGGGACAAGCCTTTACACAAAGAGTACATCCCATACAGTCAGCGGGAGATACCGACATTGTGAACTTGTAGTTTGTCTTAAGAACGGGCTTAGCTGTGAACTTTGTAGCCTCAGGAGCGTTTGCAGCCTCCTCCTCGGTCATAGCGAAGGGACGGATACAAGCGTGAGGACATACAAATGCACAGTTGTTACACTGGATACAGTGCTCGGGGTTCCACTGAGGAACAGAAACTGCAACGCCTCTCTTCTCGTATGCGGAAGATCCCTGGGGGAATGTACCGTCAGGCATATTTGCGAATGCGGAAACAGGGAGGGAGTCACCCTTCATAGCGCCAACGGGCGTTGCAACGTTGTTAACGAAGTCAACAAGGTTCTGACGTGTGCCTGTTGCTGCCTCTGCGGGAGCGTCTGCCTCGCAGTTAGCCCATGCTGCAGGAACGTCTACCTTAACGTAAGCGTCAGCGCCTGCGTCGATAGCTGCATAGTTGAGGTCAACGATAGCCTGACCCTTCTTGATGTAGGACTTGTAAGCCATCTTCTTCATGTACTCGATAGCCTCATCCTTAGGAAGAATGCCAGCGAGAGAGAAGAATGCGGACTGAAGAACTGTATTCTTAACCTTTGCGTTACCGATGCGGTTGATAGCGATACCTGTACCGTCGATAATGTAGAAGTTTACGTTGTTCTTTGCGATGTGCTGCTTTACTGCTGCGGGAAGATTTGCATCAAGCTCCTCTACCGACCAGTTGCAGTCGAGAAGGAATGTACCACCGGGCTTAACGTCCTGAACCATGTCGTACTTCTTGAGGTAGGACTTGTTGTGGCAAGCTACGAAGTTAGCCTTGTTGATGTAGTAGGGGCTCTTGATGGGCTTGTCACCGAAGCGGAGGTGGGAGATTGTGATACCGGAAGTCTTCTTCGAGTCATACTGGAAGTAAGCCTGAATGAACTTGTCGGTGTGGTCACCAATGATCTTGATGGAGTTCTTGTTTGCACCAACTGTTCCGTCGCCGCCAAGACCCCAGAACTTGCAGGAAACTGTACCCTCTGCTGCTGTATCGGGGCAGTCCTTCTCCTCGAGGGAGTGACCTGTTACGTCGTCTACGATACCGAGAGTAAAGCCGTGCTTGGGAGCCTCTGCAGAGAGGTTCTCAAATGCTGCGAAGATGGATGCGGGAGGAGTGTCCTTAGAACCGAGACCGTAACGTCCGCCAACAACCTTGATGCCTGCCTTGCCAGCTGTAGCAAGAGCGGTAACAACGTCGAGGTAGAGGGGCTCGCCAAGTGCGCCGGGCTCCTTGGTTCTGTCAAGAACGCCGATAGCCTTAACGGTAGCGGGAATAGCCTCGATGAGCTTGTCTGCTCTGAAGGGGCGGTAAAGTCTTACCTTGATAAGACCAACCTTCTCACCGTGAGCGTTCATATAGTCGATAACTTCCTCAGCAACGTCACAAACCGAACCCATAGCAACGAGTACGCGGTCTGCGTCGGGAGCGCCGTAGTAGTTAAAGAGCTTGTAGTTTGTGCCGAGCTTTGCGTTTACCTTGTCCATGTACTCCTCAACGATTGCGGGGAATGCATCGTAGTAGGGGTTACATGCTTCTCTGTGCTGGAAGAAGATATCGCCGTTCTCTGCAGATCCGCGGAGTACGGGATGCTCGGGGTTGATGGAGCGAGCGCGGAAAGCGTTAACTGCATCCCAGTCAACCATATCCTTGAGATCCTCTACGTCCCAAGCCTCGATCTTCTGAACCTCGTGGGAGGTACGGAAGCCGTCGAAGAAGTTAAGAACGGGAACTCTGCCCTTGATTGTTGCAAGGTGTGCAACTGCGCCGAGGTCCATGATCTCCTGCTGGTTTGTCTCAGCCATCATAGCGTAACCTGTCTGACGGCATGCATAAACGTCGGAGTGGTCACCGAAGATGTTAAGAGCGTGTGTTGCTACGCAACGAGCGGAAACGTGGATTACGCTGGGGAGAAGCTCACCTGCGATCTTGTACATGTTAGGGATCATAAGAAGAAGACCCTGCGATGCGGTGTATGTAGTCGTGAGAGCACCTGCTGCGAGAGAGCCGTGAACGGCACCTGCTGCACCTGCCTCGGACTGCATCTCAACAACGCTTACTCTCTCGCCAAAAATGTTACGAGCGGGCTTGCCGAGAATGTTCTTGTCAACGGCAGACCAAGCGTCTGTTGTCTCAGCCATAGGGCTGGAGGGTGTGATGGGGTAGATTGCGGCAACCTCAGTGAATGCGTACGAGACGTGCGCAGCGGCTGTGTTACCGTCCATGGAAACCTTTTGTCTTGTAATTGCCATGTTTGTTTTCCTCCGATTTTTTTATATTATATTATTTTATTGTATAAACCAAAATGCACCATTGTTAATGATATCACAAACTTACCGAAATGTAAAGAGTATTTAATAAAATTTTTTGAGGGAATTAGAGAGAAAATCGTCTTTTTCTTCAATTTTTTTGGATTTTATTGGCTTTTTGGCAAAAGTGTGTCTTTGCGCGTTGACCGATAAGGTAACGATCATGAAATTTCATCTTACTAAAAAGGGGAACTTTTCAGAAAAAGCTCCCCTGCATATCTCTCTCATTATTTTCTTCCCGTGCTTCCAAAGCCACCTGTGCCGCGAGCAGTGTCAGAGAGCTCGTCGACAACGTCAAAATCAGCCGCAAGGAAGGGAAGGAGCGCGATCTGCGCCACTCTCTCGCCCGCCTCGATGGTGCGTGATTCATCCGAATGATTGTGCAGTGCTACCATTATCTCGCCTCTGTAATCGGCATCAATTACACCCACCTTATTTGCAGGTGCAAGTCCCTTTTTTGAAGCAAGTCCGCTACGCGCAAAAACAAGACCGACGTATCCTACGGGTATCTCCATAGCAATTCCCGTATGCACAAGCACGGTCTTGCCCGCCTCAATGGTGATGGGCTCGTCGATGCACGCATAGAGATCGGCTCCTGCTGAAAATTCCGAGCCGTATGTAGGAACTATTGCTTTGTCACTCAGCTTTTTTATGTTAACCTTAGTCATTTTCATTCTCCGAAATAAAAGTATTTTGAGTTATAAGAAATTCTATCATTTTGTCGCGAAGCATAGTGTCATAGATCTCGTTCGCGAGGTTTTTCTTGACGTATGATGCGTCTTTACCTATTTCCGCCGCTATTTTCTCGGCGTACCTGTCAAAGAGTCGCGTTTTTTCGTCCTCTGTGAGCTCGATGCCTTCCTTTTCTATGAGCGCAAGCATCACAAGCTCGGCTTTCGCAAGCTCGGTTGCCTCGTTCTCAACGTCCGACTCGGTCATATCAAGCGTCTCTAGCAGGTCAAGATAGCTCATATCCGCGTCGCTTGCCATGATCTTATATTTTTTTAGTGTTTGACTTTTATAGTATGAAAGGAAGGAGTCGGGGTATTTTATGATCTCGCTACCCTCAAGCACCACTCTCCATACGGCGTCTCCGCGGCCCTCTCCCGCCTTTTGCGTGACGGTGAGCTCCTTGTATTCGGGAAGATCAACGGCATCTGATAGCTCGGTGAGCTCATATTTTGGCGGCTCGACGTAATCTACGTTGTCGTTATCCTCTTTATTGCAAGAGATGAGCGATAACAACAAGAGCACTGCAATAAGTAAAATCAAAATTTTTTTCATTTTTACCTCAAATAAACAGAAAACGGCATAAAGCGAGTGTCCTCACAAATGCCGTTATCCTGTAATATTCTTAATTAGTTATTCTCTACCTTGACAACTTCCTTGCCGTCATAGTAGCCGCATGCCTTGCATACACGGTGGTTAAGAACGAACTCACCGCACTTGGGGCACTTGTTCATGCCGGGAAGGCTGAGCTTCCATGTGCTCGAACGTCTCTTGTCTCTGCGAGCCTTTGATACTTTTCTCTTCGGTACTGCCATAATTACACCTCCTTGAAGCGTTTAACACAACTTACGTTTATATTTTTTTATTATTTTTCTTCGTTAAAAAAGTTTTTGAGGACCAGAAGCCTCGGGTCAATTTCCTTTGTGGGACAGTCGCAGGGGCCGTCAGCACGGCGCTTGCCGCACTTAGGACAAAGTCCTTCGCAATCTTCATCGCACAAAAGCTTTTGAGGGAAGGAAAGAACGAGCTCCTCGCGAAGCTGCTCGTCAACGTCGAGCTCCTTGCCGCTAAGGATCACGTATTCGTCTACGTTGTCCTCTATCTGCTCGTCGGTAAGCACGCCCTCGGGTGCTACCGTGCGCTCAAAGTCAAGAGAGAAAACTCCGTTTACGGGAGCAAGACATCTTGCGCATTCGCCCTCGTATGCTATTTCTGTCTTAAGGGTCAGACGCATATAACCTGCATTGTCTGTGAGCTGCCCTGTGACGTGTGCCTTCTCGGGGAACTCGACTCCCCAAAGCGGTTCAGCCTCAAGCATGTAGTCAATTTCTATCCTTGCTACCTCGCCTCTGAGCATCGGACTGACATCGATTATCATATCTACCTCCGTCTTGACATAAAAAGCGACGATACATATTATAATACATATTCATGCGCTTGTCAAGTGTTTTTGAAAAATTATTTATTCTAAATACAAGCTGTCTGCATTAAGGAATGCGTTTGCGGCAAGAAGCGTGTCTGTGGGGATAAGTCTTGATGCGCCGCATTTTTTGCAGCTGACTCTCACACCCGTGTCCTCGACCTCGGCTTCAAATTCGCCCTCGTCATTTCCATCGTTCTTGCACTTGCAATATATCTTTCCCTCGGCATCAAGCTCTGAAAGAACGAACATTATTATATCGAATATCTGCGGATCTGTGAAGACCTCCTCCTTGGCGTGAAACGCCTCAAGGCTGTCGATTCCGTTTTCCTCAAGCATTTCGAGAAGCTGGAGCTCGCCGCGCGCAAGCTCTGCCTTTACGTTGTTTACGTCGCCCGTCATAGCGATGTTAATGTCAGAGTAAGGGCACGGAAGAGCAAAAAGCTCCTTGCCAAAAAACACCGACGAATTAAGTGTAAAGGTATGCGGATTCGGGCAAAACAGGCAGGGAACGGTGAGCCTTACCTTACCGTCCGAATAAACGAGAGTGAGCTCGCTTTTGCCACAGTCACACTTGAGCTTAAGCATATCTGCCGTGAGTGAGAAAAGTCCCACCACGCTCATGACGCCCGCACCGCAATGGGGGCATCTGTAGGCAAGGGTAGTTTCTTTTGGATCAAGAACCATAATAATACCTCACAAAACAGGGGTGCTGCATGGCAACACCCCTAAATAATTTACGCGGAAATCTTGTCTGTTACCTTTTCGTTTACAGTAACGGGATATGTCTCGAGAAGCTCTTCGTACTTCGCGTCAGCGTCTGTTCCGTAGATAGCGCTCTTTACTGCGAGATACCAAGCTGTATCGGAGGGCATATCGTAGAAGAATACACCGTAAAGCTTGGAATCCTCCGCCTCGCTGAGGAGAAGAGGAGTCTCTGTGTAGCTGCCCTTAGGGGCATTGTCATCAAAGAGCCACTTGTCAAGCTCGGTGTAGGGTGTGCCACCCTTAAGATAGCTCTCAAAGCTGCCGGAATCAGTTGCCTGCGTTGCAGTAGCTACAGACGAGAAGGAATCTGTGTCTACCTTCTCAAAGCCCTTGAGGACCTCGATAGCAGCCTTTGCAGCATCCTCGGTCGTGAAGGTCATGTAATATACGTTCTTCGAGACGGTCTCGTCGCGGTGAGCGGGTGTCTTGAGGATATAAACGGATGCAGAATAGAAGCCTTCCTTATTCTCAACAACTCCGTCGACCGAAGCGTCTCCGCTCGACTCTATCTTAACCGAGCCTGCTGCGGTTGTCTCAAATGCCCACTTCGAAGCATCGCTTGTCTCGGAGTAGTTAGCGTCCTCGATGAAGGAGGAAGCCTTAAGGCTGGTAAGAGTTGTGAACAGAGATGTCTTGATGCTGTCGATTGCCTTTGCAGCATTTTCTGTGATCTGCTGATCGTATGCATAGAACTTGCCGTCAGCCTCGGTTGTGTCGTCAGCTGCGGTCTTTTCCCCGGCAAATACCTCTGCAAGGAGCTTAACGGTCATAGCGGATCTTATTGCAAGGAGAGCGTCCTCAGATATCTTGTCTGCATCTGCAAGAGCCTCTTTGTTGTAAAGCTTATTGAAGTTTCTGTCTATGGTATTTGTGAGAAGCTTTGTCTCAAACTCTGCTACGTCGCTGATAGCCGAGAACTCGCTCTTGTCAAGCTCAGCCTGAAGAACTCTTGCCGTGTACTCCTTAAGTACGAGCTCCTTCTCGGTGTCGGTCAGAGTTGTGCTGTTAGGATAAAACTCCTTCTGAATGTCACTGTAGGAAACTCTGACGGAGAATACGTCGTAATCTACTACGTTGTAGTTGTTGGGGTTAGCATCGTACTCTGCGTTGATTCTGTCAGCAGTGATAGCATCGAGAAGCTCCTCGCCTACAATGCCTGCACACTTTGTTGCAAGTGTGTAAAGCTCAAGGTAATTTCTGATGTCCTTTTCCTTGATGCCCTCACCGTACATAGTGGATATGTAGCTGTCTATCGTGTAGCCGTAGCCAAGCATATTGTAGTAGGAGACCATGATCTCTATCTGAGATATAGTGGAGTCAATAGAGGCCTTGTCGGCGTCCTCAAGCTTGATGCCTCTCTTATCTGCCTCTTCACAGTATATGAGGATCTCGTTTGCCTGTTTAACAGTTGCCTCCATAAAGTAGTCATACCAAGTGTCTATGGTATTCTCTGTAGAGTCGTCAAGGGTGTACTTCTGCTCCTCGAGGCCGTGAGCAGTGTCAAGGCCGTACAAGGAAAGGTAATTCTGATTTTCCGATACAAAAGCGTTGTACTGCTCGAAGAACATATACTGAAGGACTGTTCCCGAGATAGCATAGTTCTCGGACTTTATAGCCTTCTGGCTTCTGAAGATGATTCCGCTCGAGGAAAGGAAGGTCGTGGCAACGCCGAAAATAACGCCAACCATTACTACGATAGCGATAAGAGGGTAGAGCCAGGAAGGCACGCCCTTCTTCTCTTTGGTTACCTGAGAGGTATTTACAACCTTCTCAGCTCTTTGTGTTCTGATTCTGTTTGATTTTCCCATGAGGATTATCCACCTTTTTATTTTTCTATTTTATTTTTATACTATGTAGCGGAGAGACCTCCGCAGACTAACTATTGTATTATACAATCTTTCGGTGATTATTTTTTGAAGAAACTATGAACAAATTCTAAATTAACGTCAAAAATTTCACTTTTTATATCAAAGATTCATTATAATCGGCAAAACCATCGGCTTTTTCTTGGTTTTTGAGTAGACGAATTTGGTAAGATCGTCCTTGACGGCGGTCTTAAGAGCCATTCTGTCGGCTGCTCCGCCCTTGAGAAGCGATCTCTCGATGGCATCTGCGGCGATCTGCCGTACCTCCTCCATAAGCTCCTCCGATTCACGAACGTAAACAAAGCCGCGGGAGACTATATCGGGGCCCGAGAGAAGCAGACCCGAGTGGCTGTCGACCGACGCCACCACAACGATAAGTCCGTCCTGTGACAGATGTCGTCTGTCACGCAGAACGATGTTTCCAACGTCGCCAACTCCATATCCGTCAACGAGCACCTTGCCCGCGGGAACGGAGCCTGCAAAGCGTGCGCCCTTCTCGTCTATCTCAAGCACCTTTCCGATGTCCGAGATAAAAATATTGTCAGCAGTCATACCCATATCGAGTGCTAACTCGCGGTTTGCTGAGAGATGCCTGTACTCGCCGTGGACGGGCATAAAATATTTTGGCTTTGTGAGAGCCTGCAAAAGCTTTAGCTCCTCCTGGCACGCGTGGCCCGATACGTGCACCTCGACGACTGCATCGTGAAGAACGCTTACGCCGTTTTTGGTGAGCTCGTTTATAATTCTGCCGACGAGCTTTTCGTTTCCGGGAATGGGGCTCGACGAGAGCACCACAAGGTCCGACGAATCGAGAGTGATCTGCGAGTGGTCGGAGAATGCCATTCTGTAGAGCGCCGACATGGGCTCACCCTGGCTTCCCGTCGTCACAAGCGTTATCTCGTGCGGCTTATATCTCTTTATCTCGTTTATATCGATAAGAACTCCCTTTGGTACGTTCATATATCCGAGCTCGACGGCAGCGCCCACGATGTTGAGCATACTGCGTCCTGTGATGGCGACCTTTCTGCCGTGTCTGGCACTTACGTCTATCACCTGTTGAACTCTGTGAACGTTTGAAGAAAAGGTCGCGATGACGATCCTCTTGTCCTTGTTTGCAGAGAATATCGTCTCAAGGGATCTGCCGACCTTCTTTTCGGACGGAGTGTGTCCCTGACGCTCGGCGTTGGTCGACTCGCACATAAGAAGGAGCACTCCGCGGCGTCCTATCTCGCCAAGACGGGTGATGTTCATCATCTCTCCGTCGATGGGCGTTGTATCGAGCTTGAAGTCACCGGAGTGAACGACAACTCCGAGAGGAGTGGAGACCGACAGACAGCAAGCGTCTGCTATTGAATGATTTACGTGTATAAATTCTACCGCGAACACGCCGAGCTTTACCGTGCTTCCTGCCTTCACTACGTTAAGGTTTGGCTTATTTGGCAGTGTGTGCTCCTCAAGCTTGTTTTTTATAATTCCAAGCGTCAGCTTCGTGCCGTATATCGGCGGATTTATCTGACGCAGAACGTAGGGAATAGCACCGATGTGGTCCTCGTGACCGTGAGTGAGCACTATTCCGCGTATTTTGTCGGCGTTAGCCTCAAGATACGATATATCGGGTATTACGAGGTCGACACCGGGCATTTCATCGTCGGGAAACGCCAGACCGCAGTCGATTATAAGCATATCGTTTTCATACTCGAGGACGGTCATATTTTTTCCTATCTCGCTAAGACCGCCGAGAGGTATTATCTTAAGCTTGCCTTTTGCTTTTTTAGGCATAGTTCCTCCTTTATATTGAAATATTAGGTTGCTCAAAGCGCGATCCCGCTCCCCGCGCTTCGAATTTACATGCTTTAAGCATTATACTACATATTATAGAAAAAGTCAAGGATACATTTTCGACTTTATATGCGCCCTATAAGAAGACAGAGCACGCACGCCGCAAGCGCGCCAACAAACAGACCCGAGAAAAAAAGGAGAAGGGAGGAGCGCATCGGGCGCGGAAGAGGGCTATGGGCGCGGGACCTTCTTTTGTCGTCGCGGAAGACACCTTGCGCCAATGCATTTGCTTCTGCGACGATATCGGTGTTCCTGCCTTTCTCAAAATCGTCGCGAAGCACGAAATATGCCGTTTCGAATGCCGCACTGTCATAAAGACGCACCATTACCATTTGCTTTTGAATTCCTTTTATCATTTTTCACCGCCAAATATTTCTTTTCGTTCTCTATTATTTGGCACAATTATGAGCGTCAATCACGAAAGTCTTATTTTTTATTTCTTCTTTCTTCTTTGCTACCCTGCGTTTTAGCGGAGGATCTCCCTTTGGCATAGGCAACTCTTCGACAAGAAAAAATGAAATCAGATCCTCGCAAAGTGAGTGTTGTCGTAGCATTATATCGCATTCTACATATATTTGCATAATTCGACAACAAAAAATGTAAATTTATGGGATAAACCCATTTTTTTCCAAAAATGTATTGACAAAAACCTCCATTTTGTAGTATAATGTCGACATAAATCAAACAGGAGGTATCACAAATGAAATCAACAGGCGTAGTAAGAAAAGTTGACGAGCTTGGAAGAATAGTTCTGCCCAAGGAGCTTCGCACCGTGCTCGGAATAAATGAGAAGGATTCTATCGAGATCTTTACCGATAACGACAAGATAATCCTGCAGAAATATCAGCCCGCCTGCACGTTTTGCAGCAATGCGAACAATATTATCTACTTCGGCGGAAAGCGAGTTTGCGCCGACTGCATCGAAAAGCTCAAGAGTCAGCTTTGATAGGGCTGGCTGCGCTCCCTGACTTTTTTGCTTTTTTGTGAAATTATCTTGACAAACAGGGAAGTTGCAGGTAAAATAATTGTACCGTTAAGGCGTTTTTGCGCCGTACAAACAACAGTAAGGAGAATGTAAATGAAAAAAAAGATTTTAAGCTTGATATTGGCACTCCTTTGTGTCATATCTCTTGTTGGCTGCGGTGATACCGATACCGACAAGGAAGGCGAAACAAACGATGGAGACACCAACGTAACTGAGACAGAAAACCAAGGAGATATTGACGTTATGCTTAAGAGCGGAATTGTTCTTACAGACGAGTTTTCATTCGTCGCAAGAAATGATAAGGACAAAATAAAAGAAAGCGTACAGCTTACAAGACTTTCTGCGGTAGACTCGCAGTATATAAAAGAGAACGGCGGCGTTATATACGTTGACGTTACTGCTCCGTATTTCGAGATCGGCGGCGGATACGTTAACGAGAGCGGAAGGATCGTAAGACTTGCAGATGAGGCGTCCGATGAGAGTCGCGCAGCAAACACCGCAGGTGTTACTATTCGTTTTTGCACCACAGCAAACAGCATAAAGATCAAGGCAAGCACTACCAATGCATATTCGGATGACAATACCGTTCCCCGTGGCTCGTACGGCTTTGACTTTTACGTAGGCTCGGGTACTGACAGAACAGAGGCAGGCGACTACCTCCAGCAGTACACCGCGGCAAATCTTGATGCCGAGATCCCGCTTAGCGGTGGCGGCACCAAAGAAGTTGTTATTTATTTGCCCCAGCTTGCAAATCTTAACACCTTTGCTATAGGCTTTGGAAGTAAGACAGCTGCAATTGCCGCGCCTCTTGAAAGAGACTATGCCCCCATCGTATTCTACGGCTCGGGTATAACTCAGGGTATACATACCTCTCACGCAGGTAATGCTTACACAAATATCGTTACAAGAATGCTCAATACCGACTGTATAAATCTCGGTATGATCGGCGGAGTACGCGGCGAGGCGGCTATGGCCCAATACATCGCGTCCCTTGAAAGCATCTCCGCATTCGTTATGGAGTTTGACCACGATGCAACTCTTGAGGATCTTAGTGCTAACCACTACAATTTCTACAAGACTGTAAGAGACGCGCATCCCGATATCCCGATCGTTATTATGACCGACCCCGTATTCTCAGAGGCTGACAGAGCTGAGAGGGGCGAGAGAGTTGCAGTTATCGAGGAGACCTTTAAGAAGGCTCTCGCGGCAGGCGACTCGAAGGTATGGCTCCTTGACGGAGACGATATCTTCCCGTCAGACGATATGCTTGACGTTTACACCTCCAACCTTGAAACTCTTAACACCACAGGACATTTTTATCTTGCAACCTGCGTTTACGATATCCTCAACAGCGCATTCACTCCCGATACCGAGAAGAAGGGCGTTGAGCGTGAGGTAGGCTACAAGGATGACTTTGGATATACTCTCTTCAACAAGAACAGTGAGGTAGAGAGCGCAGAGTACGTAAGCGTTTCCTCTCTTGATGAAAGCTACGTTTCAAGAGGAAAGGACGGCTTCCAGTGCCTCACTCTTTCCACTCCGCAGTTTGAGCTTGGCGGACTTATCCATCCTGATGACAACCAGGGCGAGTTCTATAGAGTTCCCTATGATAGAAAGGACGAGTTCCTCGCAAACCTTCTTGAGACGGCTTCGTATACAAAGCTTCTCAACCATACAACGGGCGGTACTATCCGCTTCTGCACCGATGCCGACGAGATACTCTTGATGGGTAGACTTGAGTACATGACCGGTGCAGGAAACAGCAGCTTGATGGGCGCAAGTGGTCTTGAGGTCTACGTTGGTAGCGGTAACGACAGAGTTTACTGTGAGGATCGTGGTCAGACCATTGTAGGAAACAACTTTACAGAGGTCGTAAAGCTTCCCGCAGGCTATAAGGAAGTAATGATAACCCTTCCCAACTACTCTGGAATAGAGAGCCTCTTTATCGGTCTTAAGCCCGAGGCAAAGATTGCGGCTCCCACAGAGAGAACCCAGGCTCCCGTGCTGTTCTACGGAACGTCCATAACTCAGGGCGCGTGCGCTTCGAGAAGTACGCTTGCATTTGCAAACCACACCGCAAGACTTCTTGACGCAGACCTTATTCACCTTGGATTCTCGGGCTCGGGACGTGGTGAGCAGATAATGGCTGATTACATAGCAAGCTACGCAAACGATATTTCTGCATTCGTCATGAACTACGACGGAAACAGCGGTGCTGCCGAAATGAGAGAGCGTTGTTACCCCGTTTACAAGACGGTAAGAGACGCAAATCCCGACCTTCCCATTTTCCTTATGTCTGCGGTATATGCGCACGACGTAAGATCGGGATACCGCGAGGAGTGCTACCAGATCATGAAGGAAACCTACGACCGCGCGATAGCCGAGGGAGACACGAACGTTTACCTCATCGACTGCCGTGACGTATTCCCCGAGGATCTTCGCACACTCCGTGACATCTGTATCATTGACTACTGTCACCTTACAGACGTCGGAATGTACTACGCGGCAAAGGAGATCTACGCCTCCGTTGAGGAAGTTCTCGTAAAATAATACATCGCAATAAAATACAAAATAAAGAAGGCTCCCGACTTTTGTCGGGAGCCTTCTTTATTTTGCCATGTTTTACAGTTCTTCAATTATTCTTGCAATCGCGTGCTCCTCAACGGGGACGGTGACGCGGTCGGCGACGGCAAGAAGACCCTCGACAGAGCCACCGACGGCATAGCCGATATCGGCTTCTCTTACCATACTGATGTCGTTTTCAAAGTCGCCCACACAAACGAGCGTCTGTGCACCGAGCATATTTGCAAGCTCGCGGGTGGCGGGGGCCTTCGTGCATTCAATACTCTGCACCTCAATGCCCCAATACCAGCTTCTTGCCACCTCAAGTGAGTCGGGTGTGAAGCTTCTTATCTTTTCGATAGCCCTTTGGCTTACCGCTTTGTCGTTTATAATTCGCACCATTATCTTGTATACACCCGCAAGGTCAAGCTCTCGAACCCTTTCTTTCTCGGCGGGGGTGAGAGAGGGCATTTCCTCCTTCATATAGAAGATGATCCTCTCAATTCCCTCGACCTCGTCGAAGATTTTTAGTATGTATTCGGGTGTTAAGCCCTTGGTGAAGCTCTCGCGAATGATACGGGCCTCGCGCATATCATAAAGAACGGCACCGTTCAGTGTAATAAGGGGAGCGTTTATTCCGAGATCCTTGAGAAAGGGGATAAGAAAGTCGTAGTATCTGCCGCTTGCAACGGTAAAAAGCCCACCCTCCTTGATGAATGTACGAATGGCGTCGATATTTTCTTTTGATATAGTGCCGCTGTGCGATAGCGTGCCGTCAAAGTCAGAGCATAAAAGTATGCCGCTGTATCTGCCCATATCTACCTCCCGAAAATCGTCGAAATATGTCAATGAGTAGATTTTACACCACCGTGTCAAATAACTTGTTAACATTCTGTGTATTTACTGTAAACTTGTCTTTGACGTGCGCTCGCTGACGTATTTTTCGGCGGCAAGAGTTAAGGCTATCTTTTTCTTTCTGAAGGCAGAGCTTCGCGAGATGCCAAGCAGCTCGGCGCACGCCTCAATGCTCTGTCCGCGAACGAAATGATAGTAAAGAATCAACTTTTCGTCCGAATTTGGCAAGGACATAATGAAATGACGCACGTCATACATTCTCGGTCGCGCGAGCTTGGTCTCGGAGAGCCCTTCGGTGTCGCGATCGTCAGCGCCGAAATATTCGCGCTCGTATCTGTCAAGACGCAATAGCTTTTGATTGAGCTTATAGCTCTTTAAGAAATTCTCGGTTATCTTTATTTCTTCTGCGGTCGACATCATTCTTCACCTCCCGCGGTGTTGGTTTTCTCTTGGGGATATATATTAAGGCAGGGAAGACAATACGGTTTTCCGCAATCTATGACGTAGTCGTCATCATCGTATAGCCATCTGCCGCATCCTTCGCACCGACATCGCCTGCGACCGCGCTCTGCCGAGCGTCCTACGTATGATGGGCAGGTGGGCGGACATAGATATCTTCTGCAAATAGAACACATTTCTCGTTTATCACCTCTTATCTTTTTTTAAGTTTTTTCTTGACAAATGCTTTCGCATCGTTTATAATGTACCTGTAAGTTAATTATAACGGAAAACCGAAAGGTTGTCAAGAGATATTTGCGGAAAACCGAAAATATTGTGATAAATGATAATTGGAGGGCGTATGAGCTACAAAAAATTTGAGGAATTGCTTAAAATGGCAAATAAATCGGTATATAAGGTGGCTACTGATACGAAAATCGCACCCTCGACCTTCACTGATTGGAAGAAGGGAAGATCAACTCCGAAGGCCGACAAGCTTTTCACACTTGCCGAATATTTCGACGTGAGTATTTCATATTTTCTTGGTGAGGATACGCGCTCACACAAGCTCGTCCCCATCATTGGCGAGATCCGCGCGGGAAGTCCGATAATCACAAACGAGACGCTTATCGGGCACGAATCTGCGGAGGTGTCTGACGTTGACGAGTACTTCTTCCTTGAGATACGCGGTGACAGTATGAAAAATATTGGAATGGTGCATGGGTCGCTCGTGCTTTTTCACAAGCAACAGTATGCCGAGGACGGTGATATCGTGGCGTGTCTTGTCGACGGTGAGAGTGCGACGGTCAAGCGATTCAGGAGAGAAAAAAGGAGCATACTTCTTATGCCCGAGAACGAGGATTATTCGCCTATAAGCCTCAGCCCCGAGGATTTCGAGTCGGGTGACGCCCGCATCCTCGGCGTCGCGAAGGAAGTCAAAATAAAGCTATAAAAAACGCTCACCTCACGGGTGAGCGTTTTTTGTATATTCACTTTTAAGTATCGAAGAGATACCGACGGTGCGCTGAGTGCCCTTGACGCAGATATTGTTACGCAGATAGCCCTCAAGGGTCATCCCAAGCTTTTTCGCCACCTTGAGTGATGCCTCGTTCTCCTTGATAAAGCGCACCTCGATGCGCGATAGGTCAAGCTCCTCAAAGCCGAATTTTATAACGGCTGCCGCCGCCTCGGCGGCAATACCCTGCCTGTGATAATCGGGGCTTATCACGTAGCCTATCTCACCCACGCGATGCGTAGTGTTTATGTTTGTAAAGCCGCACGTTCCAATCATCTTGCCATTCTCGCGAAGCGTAATTGCCCAATCGTAAAAATCGCCTGCGCGGTATCTGCCGTTTATAAATTTGAGATATTCCTTTGTGTGAGCTATGTTTTTGTGGGGCGACCAAAATAGATAACGGCACGTCTGCTCGCGACATGCGTATTCGAACATATCGGACGCATCGGACACAAGTAATTTGCGCAAAACAAGACGCTCTGTGGTGAGCGTCGGTATATTCTTAAACGTGTATATAAGCATCTCTCTTGTCATATCGCACCTCCGTTTTGACACTATAATTATAGCACCCGTAAAAAAGAATTCAAGAGTATTTATTAAATTATTTACAAATAGTACATTATCAATTTATTAAAATGCGGTATCATAAGATATAAAATTGTGTGGAGGGCGCTATGTTCGGTTACGTAAGAGCGGACGCGGGAGAGCTTCGCGTGC
The DNA here is from genome assembly GCA_045633625.1 of Eubacteriales bacterium. Taxonomy (GTDB): domain Bacteria; phylum Bacillota; class Clostridia; order Oscillospirales; family CAG-272; genus HGM12713. The sequence goes on along the minus strand of JAZQYP010000016.1, from coordinate 15,680 downwards.
GTGAGCACGAATATTATAAGGGAACGTATTGCGGTCTTTGTCGCGCTATGGGCAAATGCACAGGGCAGTGCTCTCGAATGACGCTGAGCTACGACGTTCTGCTGCTCAGTCTTATCCGCATAGCTCTGCTTCGCGAAAAAACCGAGTTCGAGCAAAGAAGGTGTCTTGCTCACCCCCTCAAAAAAAGAAATATGATGAAAAGAGGCGAAGCACTCGACTTCTCGGCTCGCGTGTCGGCTCTGCTTACCTATCACAAGGTAAAGGACGATATTGCCGACAGCGGATTTATAAAGAGAACGCTCACAAAAATCTTCGTCTTGCCCTTTGCCGCAGTATCCCGCAACAGAGCTATAAGGCGTGACGCAAGGCTTTCGGGGCTTGACGCACGCATTGCCGAGCACCTTTTGCGCCTTGCATCCCTTGAAAAAGAGAGAGTCGCAAGTGTCGATGTGCCTGCCGAGATATTCGGCGAGCTGCTTGCCGACACCGTTTCCTTGGGACTTGAGGGAAATGAGAAGAAAATTGCAGAAAACATCGGTAGAAGCGTTGGAAAATGGATATATATTGCCGACGCGCTCGATGATATGGAGAGCGATATAAAGACGAAAAATTATAATCCTCTCATCGAGATATACGGCGGGGAGATACCAACGTCAGAGCAGCTCCTTGACGTATCTGCGGCACTCAAAAACGAGCTGATGCGTGCAGAGATGGCACTCGAGCTTGTTGATTTCGAGGAGTTTGACACGGTGAAGAGCATATTATTTAACATACTGTATCTGGGTATGCCCAAAAAGATAGAGACAATAGTCCTAAAACGATGCAAGGAAGGTATTGATAGATGACTGACCCTTATAAGACACTTGGCGTCTCGCCCGACGCCTCTGACGAAGAGATAAAAAAGGCGTATCGCGAGCTTGCGCGCAAATATCACCCCGACAAATACCGTGATAGCGACCTTGCCGACCTCGCGAGCGAGAAGATGAAGGAAGTAAACGCCGCTTACGAGGAAATAAACAAGATGCGCTCGTCTGGTGCATCTCACGGCAATAGCGGAAGCTACAGTCACTCGCAGTCCTATGCGGGTAACACCTCTGCCAGCGGAAATCCGCGATTTGCCGAGGTGCGTAGACTTATCAATAGCGGTAACGATGCGGCGGCGGAAAACATCCTCAATTCTATGCACGAGGGTGATAGAAATGCCGAGTGGTACTTCCTTAAGGGTTGTATCTCGGTAAAGCGTGGATTTTACGTTGATGCGCAGAGATTTTTCGACGCGGCGTGCTCAATGGACCCCTACAACAATGAATACCGCGCGGCACAGCAAAGGCTTCGCGCAAGAGCGGGGGGCTACGGACAGGGGTATAACACCTCAAACGTAGGTGGCTGCTCAATGTGCGATATATGCGCGGGACTTATGTGCCTTGACTGCCTTTGTGACTGTATCTGATCGCTATGGCAAGAAAAAATAACACAAAAAGAATGGCGGTGCTCTCGATGCTTGCGGCACTGTCGGTAGCTTTGCTTTACGTGGGCTCTGTCATCGAGGTGCTTGATATCTCGGCGGCGGTCATTGCGTCGCTTTTGTGCATCGTGGCGGTAATTGAGCTCGGCGGGAGTGCGCCGTGGCTCGTTTATTCCGTGACGTCGGTGCTGTCCCTTGTGCTTTTGCCCTACAAGATGCCCGCATTTATGTATGCCGTTTTCTTTGGCTTTTACCCGATAATAAAGGAAAAGCTTGAAAGGCATCTTAAGAGATGGCTTGCGTGGGTCATAAAGATAGTTATCTTTAACGTGGCGATATTTGCGACGGTTACGGCATCAAAATGGCTCTTTGTTGCCGAGGCGACAACTATCGGCTTTGAGATCGCTTTCATCGCGCTCGCAGAGCTTACACTCGTGCTTTATGATATAGCCCTGACGCGAGTTGTTACGTTGTATATTTTTAAGCTAAGAAAAAGATTTAAGTTTTTGAAGTGACCGTGAATAAAATACGAGAAGAGGAGCACCGTGCTCCTCTTTTTTGTTGTTTTCTGAAATGCTTGAAGAAATTTGATTTACCGAGAAAACCTTTTACGCTTTTGCGGAGTTGCGGCAGAATCGAAATTCCTTCGCCGTGCGGAAGATTTTTTCTTTACAAACCTATAATTATATGGTAGAATGAAATTACAGCGGTTTATCTGATTATAAGTAAGTTTTATCTGTGTTTAAGTTTTGCTGAAAAGTCACTTGAACGAAACTAAGATATAATTTATAATTTTATTATCATCTTATTTTCAAAAAACGTTCAGAAAAGGTGAAACAATGATACCGCAGACAATAGGACGTGAATACGACGTCGGAAAGATTGCCGCGATCCAATGCGTGAAAAACGACACGCTTGGGGATCTCAAAATAAAAAACAACTGCTTTTTGCTCTTAATAGTCTATGAGGGAAGCGCATATTTTGAGGTGGGAGACGCCTCCTTTGAGGCTGTATCTCCGTGCCTCGTATGCTTTGACGAAAAGGAAGAGGCAAGACTTGTCTTAAAGCGCGATCTCAAATGTGACGCAATATATTTTCATCCGACGTTTCTCAATATAAATATGACCTTCGATCGAGTACACAGCGAGACGTATGAGGAGGTTGCGATAAACCACGATATGTTTTTGCTCAGACCCTTTACAGATGAGAGCAGATACGTTTTCCCTTTGTTTGAGGAGCATATGGCTAATTTGCGCAGACTCTTTTCAAATCTTGAAAACGAGCTTTTCGATCAGCGCGACTTTTATTGGTCGTGCAGAAGCCGATCGTACTTTATGGAAATGATCTTAATGCTTGAGAGGGCATACGGCATAATCGGGGGAGGCGGATCGGGCACTGCGGTAAACAAGGTGAAAAATCCGCATCTTAAGAACGCCGTTCTCTATATAGAGAGCCATTATCACGAGAACATCACGCTTGAGCATATAATAAAGGCCGCGGCAATGAATCATTCGACGCTTACACAGCTTTTCAAGCAGGAGCTTGGAAGGACGCCGATCGAGTATTTGTGGCAGTACAGAATAACCGTTGCTAAAAAGCATCTTGAGTTTACAAGTCTGCCCGTCAAGGACATTGCGGGACGGTGCGGCTTTAAGACGATACAGCATTTCAGTAGAAAATTTGAGACGTATACGGGATATACACCGACCCTCTTCAGAGATAACGCAGTGGCAAAAAGAAAGGCCGCCTTCTAAAATAGACAAATCCTCGTGACAGAAGAATTTACGCACGAATGCACCGAAAGGAGAAAAAATGAAAAAATTCAGTATTTTTGTAGCACTTATGCTCGTGCTCTTCGTCGCCCTTGTTTCCTGTACCGTTATCGGAAAGGATAATGAGACCGACGTGCCCCAAATCAGCGACACCGAACCGATCGTTTCGGATACTGAATCGGAGCCTGACACAGAAACGGAAAGTGAAACCGAAAGTGAAACGGAATCCGAGACCGAAACTGAGACAGAGAGCGAGACCGAGACCGAATCGGAGACCGAGACCGAATCTGAGACTGAGACCGAATCGGAGACCGAAACCGAGTCAGAGACCGAAACCGAGTCAGAGACTGAAACAGAAACTGAAACCGAGCCTATAGGCGGAGGCGGTGCTGTCGGCGGCGGTGGTGGTGCTGTCGGTGGCGGCGGCGGTGGAGGCGCAACTCCTCCTCCTGAAACCGAGCCTGAGCCTGACACAGAGCCCGAGACCTATCCTCCTGCTCCCGTGATAGACGGAATTATAGGTGCGGACGAGTACTGGTTCTCATCAATGTCTTATGATAGAAATACACAGGTAGAGGGCGAGCTTTACGTTGAGGTCCCTCACAATGATTCTGTTACGATCTGGTCACGTATCAACGTAAGCTATGACGCAGATTACATATACCTCGCGTATGCCGAGAGAACGGGCTATACTTCTAACGTTCTCTTTGATCTTTGCCCGGGTGCCGTAACAGGCAGACAGATAACGCTTGACACCACCTTCTCAAGAAGGAACGGGGAAAGCGATAACACCGAATATCCCGTGCAGAATATAAGCGTGACGGGCTACTCGGGGCTTGGCGCGAGCAAGACAACGCTGAATGCAAGCAGTGTAGTCGTTGATTCGGCGCGTGCTTGGTGGGATGACGATACAAGAAACATAAATTATATCGAGCTTAAGATAAGCCGCGATGCTCTTTGCGAGTTCGTGGGAATAGAGGATTTTGATGTGCTTGGCGTGAGAGCGATCATACTCTCCGTTCCCGTCGGAACTCACACACAGATCCCCGTGACCGTTTACGGAGACAAGAACTCCACCTGCTTCCCGCGCGAGAACTATGCAAATATAGGCTACAACGTATTTTACCTTGGCGGTGAGGCAAAGCCTGAGCCTGAGCACGATTCGCGCTTCCTTAAGGAATTCGGACAGAAGGTTTTCTGTATAGACGCTCCCACAGCATCGGCGCCGATTGCTAACGGCACAGTGGGCGATAACGAGTATTCTCTTAAGGTCGAGACGACGATGGGCGAATACGGCGGATATAATATATCCACAGGCGGCACTTGGGGTGTCGAGTGGGCAAATTACTATATCTCCTATGATGACGAGTGCCTCTACATTGCGGCAGAGGTAAAGGACAGAGACCATACTACCTACGGTCAGTGGGCGGCAAATCTCAAGAGAGGCGATCAGTTCTGCTTCTCGATTGGCGGACTTATGGACACGGCTTGGCCCACGGGTATAGCCTCTACCATCGATTTCAGATTCTTTGACGGAAACGTCGCGGGCGCTTCGGGTGACTTCTTCGAGATCCAGGACAGCCGCAAGGACGTATTCGGCACACTCGTGACGCCTAACTTCTATTATAACGGCAGTGACTTTGTAAAATCGTACTCGGCAGAGCACAATGCCAGCACGGGCGTTACTACCTACGAGGCGGCGATCAAGTGGTCGGCATTCGACGACGTATGGAATGACGTCGATAAGCAGTATAAGCTTTTGACCTTCGGCGCACACATTCAGGATACCTCAAGCGAGCTGACCCCCGACGGCATAGGACACAGAACAGCTATAAGACAGTGGGCTGTGACGGGTCAGCAGGCAACTGCGGCATACGACGTGCTCTTCTCAGAGTACGGTAGCACGGCATTCTTTGGCGCACAGGGCGAAAAGGCTGTTCCTCATATGTTCTATCTTGGCACGAAGGATGAATACGAGCTCTATAAGTATGAGCGCACGGGAATAGAGCCCGAGGTCGATCCCTCAACGGAGATCTACCGCATAGAGATAAGCACGAATATGGAGAATGCGCTTACGGTAAGCGGAAGTACGTCGCAGCTCGTTCTCTCAACGAGCCCTGCGATGACTCCTGTCACCGTGTCTGCAAATCTTGGCTACGTTTATTCGCATTATACTGTAAACGGCGTAAGATACGAGGGCTCGACGGTAGCTCTTGAGAATATCACCGAGGATACAGAGATAATCCTCCACGCAGATTACGCGACCTACGAGCTCCCGATAATCAATATTGATACCAACGGCGCGCCCATCCTTAACAAAGAGGATTACGTTGATATGACCTTCGATCTTATCAACTGTGAGGGCGAGCTTGAGGCAGTTACGGGTGGCATCAGACTTCGCGGTAACTCTACGATGTCCTATCCCAAGAAGCCCTACAGAATAAAATTTGATAAGAAGCAGTCCTTCTTCGGTCTTGAGAAGGCAAAGAGCTGGGTGCTCCTCGCCGAGTATCTTGACCCCTCGGCACTTCACAATTACACGGCGTTCACACTCGCGAACGAAATGCCGGGTATGGGCTTCAACCCCACTCCTTACAAGGTAAACGTATACCTCAACGGAGAGTATCAGGGACTTTACACGCTTTGCGAGCAGGTTCAGGAGAATGAAGGAAGAGTCGGCAACGAGCTTGAGGAGATCACCGAAGATATGGTAGATCTCAAGGACTTCAACTTCCTTATCGCAATGGATCTGAGTACGGCGAGCGATCCCGGAGCTAAAGAGGATGAGCATTACATAAAGATCCCGATCCCCGAGTACGGCGAGACGCTTAAGAGAGATTATATGATAATCGAGCTTAAGTATCCCGAGAAGGATGCCTTTGTATCCGAGGCGCAGTTCATAAGCTTCCGCGAGCAGCTTCGCGAGTATATGACCGATCTTCTTGATGCGCTTGCTGAGGGAGATAAGGAATATCTTGAGGCAGAGCTTAACATAGAGTCGCTTATCGACTACCTCATAGTTGACCAGGTAATGGACGAGGACGATCATCACTTCAAGTCCTTTAATATGTACTTCACCAACACCTCCGAGAATGAGGCTGAGAACGGAAAGCTTTCCTTCGGTCCCGTCTGGGATTACGATTACTCGCTCGGAGTACCGTGGCAGGGAGTACCCAACCTTCACTTCGAGGTCTCCGACAGAATGTATTTCTCCAACATCTTCTTCTGGGGAATGATGAATATTGACGAGTTTGAGGAAATGGCGCAGTACAGATATTACGAATATATGCGCCCCGCACTTCTTGAGTTCATTGAAAATTATGATGATATTGCTGACTCGATCGATGAGTCGATAGCGCTCAATCAGGAGCTTTGGTACAGCGATCCCGATAAGATCGGCGGTGCTATGGATGCCAACTTCTACGCAAAGTTTGTTGAGGTTGGAAACGAGCTCTCGACAAAGAACGTTGACTTCCTCAAGCGCAGCCTTGAGAACAGAGTAAGGGTTCTTGATGGCGCGTGGAAGCCGAGCCCCGATCAGCTTGATCTCTTTATGCTCGGATATTACGGTCAGCAGCAAATAAAGCTTGACGTAATAAATTATGCTCCCGTTATGGACGGAACGATAAGTAACGGTGAGTACGAAAGAAGCGCTAAGGCAGAGCTTGACGGGGAGAACAAGGGCACGTATCTTGTAAATCCCGATAAGATACTTGATGCGACCTGTGCCGAGTTCTATATGAGTGCTGATGAGTCCTGCATTTACGTCGCAACGAAGACGGATGACACCGATATCGTCAATTGGCAGGAGGGAATGTTTATCTACGTCAGCTCCGATAACACCGAGGATTACATTATGTTCTTCTTGCCTGCAAATGACGGCCCTGAGCTTCTTAATGGAGCAGGCACGATAGACGATTACGTTGCCGGTACGTCAAAAAAGAAGGATAGCGCAACGGGGGAGACCGTCATAGAGGTAGCTATCAGCCGCGAGACTATATGTGAAGCGCTTGGATGCGATATGATCGACGAGCTTTTGATCAACGTTTCACATTATGCAAACGCAAAGGATGGCGGAGCATTCGTATGGGGCTGCTACGATGATGAGATCAAGGAGCACATCACTCCCTACAATTACCCCTCACACGGATATCCCCACATCATATCCTTCGGCTCAAGTGACGATTATTATAAGGTAAGCATCAAAGCGGACGATGAGGGTGTGGTCAGCTTCAGCGGAAAAACAGTACAGTATCTTTCCTCGCACGCACCCAATATGTCCCCTGTGAGCTTCTCTGCAGAGCTTGGATACAAGATCTCGCATTATACGGTCAACGGAGTGAGATACGAGGGTACGACTATTGCTCTTGAGAACGTAACCGAGGATAAAGAGATAATCGTTTACAGCGATTACGCGACCTACGAGCTTCCTATAGTCACCATTGATACACACGGTGCGGCTATTACCTCGAAGGAGGACTACGTCGAGGGAACGGTGTTCAGCATTATAAACTGCGGAGAATATGAGGAGCTTGTCGACATCACGGGCGGCATAAGACTTCGCGGCAACTCTACGATGGGTTATCCTAAGAAGCCGTACAGAATAAAATTTGATAAGAAGCAGGAGCTCTTCGGTCTTGAGAAGGCAAAGAGCTGGGTGCTTCTTGCCGAGTATCTTGACCCCTCGGCGCTTCACAATTATACGGCGTTCACACTTGCGAACGATATGCCCGGAATGGGCTTTAACCCCACTCCCATAAAGGTAAACGTATACCTCAACGGAAGATTTGACGGACTTTATACCCTCTGCGAGCAGGTACAGGAGAATGAGGGTCGTGTCGGAAACGAGCTTGACGAGATCACCGAGGATATGGTAGATCTTAAGGACTTCAACTTCCTCATCGCGATGGATCAGAGTTGCACAGGTGATGAGGGCGCAGCCGAGGATCTTACCTATATAAAGATCCCGATCCCCGAGTACGAGGGTGACCAGTACGAAGAAGATTATATGATAATCGAGCTTAAGTACCCCGAGGCGAGCGCGTTTGTCTCCGAGGCTCAGTTCATAAGCTACCGCGAGCAGCTTCGCGAGTATATGATAGACCTTCTCGATGCACTCGCAACGGGCGACGTTGATTACCTTAAGCAGGAGGTCAATATCAACTCCCTTATCGATTATCTCCTTGTCGATCAGATAATGGACGAGGACGATCATCACTTCAAGTCCTTCAATATGTACTTCACTAACACCTCGGATAATCCTGCCGAGAACGGAAAGCTCTCCTTCGGCCCCGTCTGGGATTACGATTACTCGCTCGGAGTACCGTGGCAGGGAGTTCCCAACCTTCACTTCGAGGTCTCCGACAGAATGTATTTCTCGAATATATTCTTCAGAGGTATGATGAACGTGCCTGAGTTCAAGGCACTCGCTATCGATAGATACGAGAACTATATGCGTCCTCTGGTTGTTGAGTTCCTTGAGGGCTTTGACGAGCTTGCCGATACGATGGACGAGTCGGTGGCACTCAATCAGGAGCGTTGGTACAGCGATCCCGACAAGATCGGCGGATCGATGAATCAGAACTACTACAACAAGTACGTACAGATCGGCGACGAGCTTTCAGTCAAGAATATCGACTTCCTCAAGAGAAGTCTTAAGAATAGACTTGAGGTTCTTGATGCGGCGTGGAACGTAACCCCTCCCGCACCCGCGCCCCTTCCCGCAACTCTTGGCAGAATCGACGCACGTTTTCTTGAGGCTGTAGGACAACAGGTGTTCTGCATCGATCAAAAAGCGGATGTAGCTCCCGTAATAGACGGTGTTGTAAGCGATTACGAATATTACAACGGCAAATATACCGATATGAGCGAATACGGAGCTCTCAACGCATCAACGGGCGGCACGTGGGCTGTTGAGTGGGCTAATTATTACGTTTACTACGACGATGAGTGCATTTATCTTGCGGCGGAGATATACGATCCCGACCACGTGCCCTTTGGTACGTATGCGTCTAACCTCAAGAGAGGCGATCAGTTCTGCTTCTATATCGGCGGTATGTATAATACTCCCGAGCCCGAGGGAATTGCCTCTACTATCGCGTTCCGCTTCTTTGACGGAAATCTTGCGGGTAGCGGCGTTTCGGGAGAGGATTGGTTTGAGTGTCAGGACTGTCAGGTCGACTTCTTCGGTCAGATGGTGTCGGGTGAATATTATGATGCAAATATCGCCACAAAGGCACGTAAGGTAGTTCACGACGACGAGACTGACGTGACTACCTACGAGGTCGCTATAAAGTGGAGCTTTATTAAGAGCCTGTGGCCGCACATCAGTGAAAAGCAGTACAAATACCTCACCTTTGGTGTGGCAATTCAGGATACCTCAAGTGAGCTTGTTCCCGGACAGTCGGTCGGACACAGAACGGGTATCAGAAACTGGGGAATCACAGGTGATATTGCCGAGTACGTTTACAACGAGCTTATGGCCGAGTATGCAAATGCCGCTTTCTACGGTCAGCAGGGCGAGAAGACTATACCTCACATGCTCTTCTTCGGAACAGAGCAGGAGTACGCACAGTTCAAGGCAGATTGCCTCGGAATAGATTCGTTGCCGAAATTCGAGGAGCTTAGCATAAATACCGACAGTGAGGGATATGATAGAGCGTCGAATACATTTAGCGTTACCGAGGATACTCCGCTCGTCATCACGGTTACGGGTGAGGAAATGAGAGTGCTTGAGGCGATGCACCATACGGCGACTTCGAATTATATCGTATTCAACGAGGCGCTGACCTTCAACTACTTGACCTATGAGAACTTTGGTGCTATCGAGTATGGCACCGACAGTATCAGCATAAGCATCACCCCAGAGCTGCTTGATTATCTTACAAGCAACCTTGGCGAGGATATCGTTTCGATATCGTTTGCTAACGATATGTGGTCTATTGAAGGCCTTGTAGAGATAAATATAGTTCAGGGTACTGACTAAAAGCATAACAAAAGCCCCCGTCCTTCGACGGGGGCTTTGCTCGTTTATTTATTGAATTTCTGCGGTGTATCCCGCGTCGACAATGGCACCAATGAGCGTCTTGTCCGAAAGGTCCTTTGCAAGAGTTACCTCGGCAAGACCTGTGTCAAGGTCGACCGTGACCGATGCTACTCCGTCAATGCCCGCAAGCGCCTTTTCGGCGTGTGCGCGACAGTGCTGGCACATCATTCCCGTGATCTTAAGCGTTTTTTTCATTTGAGCTACTTCCTTTATTTCGTTTATTTCTTCTTTTTTTATTTCTTCCTTGATCTTGCCCTTGTCGCAAAATGCGCGCAGACGAAGTGCGTTTGTGACGACGCAAACGGAGCTCAGACTCATTGCCGCCGAGCCTATCATCGGGCTTAGGGTAACTCCAATGGGAGAGAGAACGCCCGCCGCCAGCGGAATACCGAGCGTATTGTAGAAGAACGCCCAGAAAAGATTCATTTTAATATTTCGAACTGTCTGGCGCGAAAGCTTGATGGCGCTTACAACGTCGTCTATAGAGCTCTTCATAAGCACGATATCGGCAGAATCGATGGCAATATCGGTGCCCGCACCAATAGCGATGCCTACGTCAGCCGCGGTAAGAGCGGGAGCGTCGTTTATGCCGTCCCCCACCATTGCGACCTTGTGACCGTCGCGTCTGAGGTTGCTTATGCACTCCTCCTTGCCTGCGGGAAGCACACCTGCGATGACCTCGTCAGCTCCCACAGCCTCGCGTACCGCGTTAGCTGTTGCCTCGTTGTCACCCGTGAGAATAATAGTTCTTACGCCCAAGCCGCGAAGCCTCTCTATTGCCACAGGACTCGTTGCTCTGACGGCATCGGCTGTCGCAATTATTGCCGAGAGCACACCGTCGCGTGCAAAGAGCATAGGTGTTTTGCCCTCGTTTCCAAGTCTAAAAAGAGTGGCTTGTGTGTTGGTATCTATCGAAATTCCGTTTTCCTCAATAAATTTGCGGTTGCCTGCGATATAAGTCCTGCAACCGACCTTGCCCCTTACACCAAGACCCGAGACAGACTCGAAGTCCGAGAGTGCAGGGATCGAGAGGGCGCGCTTTTGCGCCTCTTTTTTTATTGCGTCGGCAAGCGGATGTGAGCTTCCGCCCTCAAGAGCCGCCGCATCGGCAAGAATGCAGTTTATGTCCTCACCGTCAAGCGAGATTATATCGGTCACTGCCGGCTCGCCCTCGGTGATAGTACCCGTTTTGTCAAGCACCACCGTGTCGACCGAGCCGAGTGTCTCAAGTGCCTCGGCACTCTTGATAAGAATGCCCATTTCCGCCGCTCGACCCGTCGCGACCATTATAGCCACGGGAGTAGCAAGGCCGAGTGCGCAGGGGCAGGAAATAACGAGCACCGAGATGGCGTTTGAGAGTGCGAACTCAAAGCCGCGCCCGAGAAGCCCCCAAACAACGCCCGTAACGAGCGCGATACCGATAACCGTGGGCACGAATACGGCACTTACCTTGTCGGCAAGGCGCGCTATCGGCGCTTTTGTGCTTGCCGCCTCGTCAACCAGACGAATTATTCCTGCAAGAGTTGTATCCTCGCCTACCTTGGTGGCGCGGAGCTTGAAATATCCGTTTTTATTTACTGTGGCGCAAATTACCGTGTCGCCCACGCGTTTCTCAACGGGCATGCTCTCGCCCGTCACCGCCGACTCATCGATAAAGCCGAAGCCCTCTATCACCTCACCGTCAGCCGCTATAACGTCACCTGCGTGGATTACCACCACGTCGCCGACCCGAAGCTCCTCTGCGGGAATCGTCAGCTCCTTGCCGTCACGTATGACCGTTGCGGTCTTTGGTGCGAGGGAGACGAGCTTGCCAAGCGAGGAGGAGGTCTTTGACTTTGACCGTGCCTCAAAATACTTGCCGAGAGTCACGAGCGTGAGTATCATCGCCGCAGATTCAAAGTAGAGCTGATGCGAGTAGTGCTCTACAATAGAAAGGTCGTATGAGAGGCCGTATATCATTCTGTAGAGCGCGAAGACCCCGTACGCGAGCGCCGCACCCGAGCCGATAGAGACAAGAGAGTCCATATTGGGTACGCGACGTAGAAGGGCGGGAATGCCCTTGGTGAAAAATCTTGAGTTGATTATAACGATCGGGAGAGTAAGGAGCAGCTGTGTGAGTGCCGAGATAGGCGCGCCCATGATGCCCGACATAAACTCGGGGACGGGAAGCCCCAGCATATGCCCCATCGCAACGTACATAAGGGGAACGAGGATTATGAGCGAGCAAATAAATCTCCAAAAGAGAGTCTTTTTCTCGGCATCTGCGGCGGAGCGCCGCTTGTCCCATTCCGCCTCGACCGAGCTCTTTTTGTTAGCCGTCCCACTCTCTGCGCTGACGGTCCTGTAGCCTATAGCGCACACGGAAGAGCATATATTATCGGCACTTGTCGCACCCTCGTCATATTCTACCGTCATAGAGCCTGCCATAAGGCTGACCGACACGTGCGATACGCCCTCTATTTTGCCAACGCATTTCTCAACGTTAGCCACACACGCGGCGCAGGTCATCCCGCTCACGTTGAATTTTTCTTTTTTCATTTTTACCTTCAAAAAATATCTGATGATTACCCCACGGTAAAGGGGCTCTTAAGGGATATAAAGTACAGATTGCGAGCTGCCCGAGCGTTATTCGAAGAGCTTGTCTATATCGTTCTTTGTAAATATCTCGGTCTTGTCGCAGAAGCGGCAGAGGACCTCGAGGTGCTCTGGCTTGCCCTCGGAGAGCTGTTCGTCGAGCATTTTGTAGAGCTCGCTCTTTCCAAGAGAGTGCAAAGCATTCGAGACGCGCTCGCGAGAGCAGTTGCACTTATACTCTATCTCAAGCTCGTCAAAAACGTCAAATTCAATGCCCTCAAGGGCGATATCCGCTATCTTTTTGTTGTCATATCCGCGCTCGAAGAGCTTTGATACGTTTGCGAGCTTTGATACGTTCTTTTCGATTGCCGCAATAGTCTCCTCGGCGGCAAAGGGAAGGAGCTGTATGAAAACTCCGCCTGCCGCGCGACAGGTAAGATCGGTCTCAACAAGGACACCGAGTGCGCAAACTGTGGGTATCTGCTCACTTTCCGCGTAATATGCCGCGATATCCTCGGCGATCTCTCCGCTGACAAGGGGAATCGAGCCATTGTAGGGCTCGTCCGAGCCCGTGACCGAGCGAATGACCGTGAGTGCACCGCGGCCAACGGCACCGCCAACGTCGAGCTTGCCGTTATGCTTAAGGGGAATATCTACCTCAGGGTGCTGAATATATCCGCGCACGTTGCCGAAATAGTCGGAAACTGCGAGCACGCGTCCCGCAGGACCGTCGCCGCCGACCATAACGGTCATAGTGTCGTCCTTCTCACCCATCATACAGCCCATCACCGAGGTTGCAGTAAGAAGTCTGCCGAGCGTTGCGGTTGCGGTGGGCGAGGTGTGGTGATATTTTATCGCCGTATTTACGATATCGGTCGAATTTATAACGTGTATGCGCGCGCTTCCGTCGGACGTCATCGCGCGAAGTATGCTTGAGGTTGCCATTTTTGTCTCCTTTTATTGTATTATCTTATTATATCTCCGTCGATGAATCTTACGTTTTCGACAAAATCCTTGATAACAAGGTTTTCGGGGGCTATCGAGGTCACGGGCTTGCCGTTTTGCTTGATGCCCTCAAAGCTTACGTTCTCTGTCTTATGTATCTCGTCGTAGCCCGCAAAGCGCATTTTGAGGGGCTTGTCACCGATGATATTTATATTTTTGAAGCTGTAATTTCTGTTTTTGCCGCGGCGCGCCCCTCCGGCCGAGTATTCGTGGTGAAATTCAACCGTAAGGCTTACCGCAAAGGGCACGTAGTCAGGGTCAAGGCTTTCGTAGACCTCTGCGTCATAAAGCTGAATTCTTGGCTGGGGAATCTTCTCGTCAACCTCAATGTTTATATTTTCAAAGTGGATGTCGTGCGTGTCGGCAAAATCAACGTTCATCGAGTCAAGGGGGGCGTACATAACGTGAATGATGTCACAGTTGCGGAAGGTGACTTCACATATCTCCTCAGCACGTGTCTCGGCACCGATCTCAAGCCCCTTTCCCCAGTCGTTCCAGACAACGCAGTTCTCGATAAGCACGTTTTTGAAGACGTCATAAGCCTTGCCGCCTCGGTACATAGCCGCGTGAACTGCCGCCTCAACGTCGCCGTCGTAATAGCAGTCAAAGCCCTTTACACAAATTGCATCGTCAAAGGTGCGGATAAAGCAGTTGTCGATGTGCACGTCTATGCAGTTGTGCATATCGATGCCGTCGGAATTGTATCTCCAACAGCCTATTATTTTTACGTTTCTTATCTCTATGCCCTTTGTTGCGGTGGGGCGGATATTGTAAGCGAGGGAATCGCGCATAGTGATTCCGTCGACAAGCACGTTTGTGCAGTAGTCGAGCTTTATGGAGTCATATCGCTTTGCGTTGTTTATAGCAACGTGGTTGTCCTCGGCGCGTGCCTCGAAGAGAATCGTCTCTTTCGTGCGGCTGTTATCAAGTATTCCGTGGCCGAGAATTTTTATATTGTCGGCATCTGTTGCCTCAACTCTGCCGTAAACGACGGCGCCCTCGTCAATAAAGAGAGTCTCGTTACTGTGAAGGGTGATAAGTCCCACTTCGTGCTCTCCCGCGCCGTAATATATAACGTTTTCGGAGGCTTTGTCAATGCCGAAATCACAAGGCGAGTCGGCAAAAATGTGGAAAGCGCGGTTGCGTCCAAAGGGCTCAACGCTGACGTATGTAGGTTTTTCGAGAGTAAACTTAATAACTCCGTCTACCACATTTGGAGTGATTCCAAGTGAATGAGGACGAATCTTTAGTGCTGCATGGTCAAAATTCTCCTTTGGCGTTATCTCTATCTCTACGGGTCCGTCCATTGAGAAGGAGAGAAACTGTATAAGCTCGGTTTGATCGATGCTTCTCTGGTGTCCCGGCCAACGGCGGCAGAAGGGTACTGCAGACACACGCGCGACATTCGTCTCTGCAGATATACCATTAATTTTCACCTTGTAATCGTCACAAAAAAGCTCTGTATTTACTACCGGATATACTCTTATGCTCATAAAAAATCTCCTTTTGGATATTGTCTTCAAATTTTGATTTGTCGGGGAGTTTAGTAGTTTTATTGAGTTCCCACCTTAACGTGTCATCCTGAGCGCAGTCGAAGTTTTGGTGAGGGAGTGTCGGAAGGTCGACACGAGCCGAGCCAAAACCTGCGAGCATAGCGAAGCAGGGATCTATAAACGGTTTTTGATACCTTTTTGTGTGTTTGTAACGTCAATAAAATGTTACAAAAGATTAAGAAGGACTACAAAAAGCCAAAGTAGATCCCGCTGCGGCTTACGCCTTGCGCTTTCGCTTGTTCGCGCATCCCTCTTGCGCTCAACCC
>JAZQYP010000015.1:0-40950 GCA_045633625.1 Eubacteriales bacterium | reverse complement strand
TTCTACAAACACTGTAGGGGCGGCCATTGGCCGTCCGTTCGGAATTTTTCGTCGTTTATTGCGGACGCGCAGTGCGCGCCCCTACAATCATAAATGATGTCTTGCTCTCTACAAACATCCCGATAAATCAAAATTTGAAGCCAAAGCAATAAAAAAGCGCACTCACGATTTGTGAGTGCGCTTTTTATTTTGTTAAATCGGTTTATCAAACTCCACCGACGTTGCGCTTCTTGCCCTTGGCAATGCGGTGACGCCAAGCAAAGACCGCCATATAGTGGTCGTAGTATCTTTCGTAAGCCGCCTCGTGACGACCGAAGGATTCGTAGAAATCCTCTGCGAACTCCTGCGTCTCATCACTGTAGTCTCCCATACACAAGCGCTTCATAAGCTCGGCACCCTTCTGTGCATACTCGGTGTGAAGAAGGAGGAGCTGCATAGATACACACTGAACGCGGCTGTCCGACTTGTAGTTTGCCTTTGCATACTCGCGCATCTTCTCGCAAATAGCAGTAGCCTTGCAGAAATCATCGTAACGCTCGGGCTCGTAGTGAGGCTTTTCGAGACCTGTTTTTTCAACTGTTGAGTTCATATACTTGTACTCGAAGATCTCAGTAAGCTCCTCAAAGTACTTCTTTACAACGGGAGCGTGCTCGCCGTATGCATAGGAGAAATATTCGTCAACCATCTCGTCATAGTCGCGCGAGAGGTCAAAGAGTGTCTCGGCATAGACGTACATATTGAGTCCGTTCGGGAAGAAGCATCTCTGCGAGCCGTCCTCTATGTATCCGCGCATTCCAACTCTGTCAAGCGCGAGAATATCTTCGTAAATACGGCGAGGATAGTAGAGAGTTCCAACATCATAGTAGTGGAAGATATAGAAGTGATACTCATAGCAAAGCACGGGGCCCGCCCACACGTTCTGCCACTGACGAACGCGGCTGAAGCACTTTTCTATGGTCTTGGGGGGGTCTATCTTGTTGAGAACGAAGGGCTCAAGCTCGGAGTCGGGAACAAAGTCTGTAAAGGAATTGTGATATCTTCTGCCGAGAGGGCCGAGAAGTCCTGAGAAGCGCGTTGTGCTCTGAAGTTTTACCTTTTCGGGCGCCCAGACGGTCTCATAGTAGATGCAGAACACTATCTTCGTATCAAGATTTCTCTTTGTGAGCTCGTCGTCGAGCTCATTGAGAAGCATTGCATACCAGTCGGAAACTGTCATCTTTCGGCACTCGTCGCACTCGCAGTGGTTGTTGAAGAAGTCTGCAAGCCAAACGTGCAAATAGGTGACGTTCTGGTGATTTTCTGCGTAGTCTGCCACCTTGTTTACGAATATGCGTCGAGCCTCGGGGTTGGACATACAGAAGTTTGTGTTCATCGCGCCCTTGCAGTAAAGCTCGCGCTTGCCGTTAAGCATTGCGATATAGGGCTCGATCTCCTTGGGAACGGAGAGATTGTCAAGATCCTGCCAAGCGATAGCCGTTGAGAGACCGAAGGACTCGGTGGTCCAGCCGTGGCCGATATCGTGGAACTGAAGTCCGCGCTTCGCGATCTCGGTCTCGCACATTCTCTTCCACTGAAGCACCTGCTGCTCGGTAACGGGCTCTGCAAGTCTGTTTGCCTCGTTGTTTGTGTGGTCATAGTAGGGGTTATAATATCCGCAAGGAACGAAGAACTCGATCATATATACGTTAAGACCTATCTTCGGTGCGAACTCGATAGTCTCCATCATGCACTGCTGAGACTCTGCACCCTCGTTGCACCAGCCGCGGTAACGCATATCTGCTGCCTTGTGGAACTTAACTGCCTTTACGTCCTGCATAGGAATAAACTCGCCGTCAATACCGGGATAGAGCCAGCGACAGCCGTTCTCACGAAGGAAACGGTAAACGGCCATAAGCACGCTTCGGGGGTTGCTTCCCGCAATAATACCCGCGTTGTCAGTGGTATCGATATGAAGGATATCGTCAAGCTCAGGATCCTCAACCTCGTCTACCGAGAGACCGAAGTCCTGCATCATACCAAGCACAAATCCGTCCTCAACGGGTGCCTTGCCAAAAGCGCGTTCAATTTTGATGTCGCCGCACTCGGGCATCATCATTCTAAGGTACTTCTTAAGCTCCTCTGCGGCGTAGTCAATAGGGCCGCAATCTGTAATTTTATAAATTTTGTAAGCCATTTCTATCTCCCAAAATATTAGTTAATTCATTGTATCATATCACCTTGCTTTTTGCAAGTGATTTCGGCAAAATATCTAAAAATTTTCGGTAATTTTTTTATTGACTTTCGGCGGATTGTATTATACAATGAGAATGTATAATAATGCTTGATTCAAGAAAAGGAAAACATATGTCAAAAGTAAAAATAGGCTGGTCCGAGGTGGACATCACGCCAAAAGAAAAAATAAGCCTTGCAGGTCAGTTCTTTGAGAGAATCACCGACGTTGTCGAGTCTCCCATTTCGGCTATCGCCATGGCGGTTGAATCGGGTGCGGACGAGATGATAATCTGTGCCGTTGACCTTGAGAGCATCTCTCAAAATCTCTTTTCTGCCGTAAAGGATCAGGTCGCAAAGAGAACGGGAGTTGACGAAAACAAGATAATCGTAAGCGCCATTCACTCGCACACATCCTACCTCTACAAGCACGAGGGTAAGTTTGATACAAACGACCTCCATTACCTTGAGCAAAGGGTGCCCGAGGATATGAAATACGTACCGAACGTGACGGACGAGAAATCCATGTCCCCCGAGCGCGCACTTAATTTCCTTATTGAGAAGATAACCGATGCGTGTGTTGAGGCTTGGGAAAAGAGAGCGCCCGCCTACTACAAAAATGCATTCGGCAGAGCGGCCGTCGGTATGTGCCGCAGAGTTGTTTATGATGACGGACAGGCAAGAATGTGGGGGGACACCAATCACCCCAATTTCACAGAGCTTGAGGGCGGAAACGATTCGGGCATTGAGCTTATCTACACCTATGACGAAAACAAGGAGCTTACGGGTGTTGTTGCAAACATCGCTTGTCCTGCGCAGGTGGTTGAGCACCGCAGCTTCATTTCCTCCGACTATTGGGGCAAGGTTCGTGAAAATCTTCGTCACCACTTCGGCAAGGACATAAAGGTGCTTGGTCTTTGCTCGGCGGCGGGCGACCAGTGCCCCCGTGATATGATACGCTGGGTAAATCCCGAGTCACCTATCGACGACCCCAACATAAAGCGCGACAGCTACATAGAGCGCAGAGCCGACCCTTCGATGTTCGATCTTTCGGGACTTCGTCTTGTTGGAAAGAGAATCTCAAACGAGATAATCTCGGTATATGAGGAGCTTGACGGTGAGCTTTCGGACGAAGCGCTTCTCGAGCACCGCACGCTAAAGCTTCCCTTCCCCCTTCGCCGTGTAACCATTTCGGAGTACGAGGACGCAATTGAGAAGATAGACCGCTTTATTGAAAAGAACCGCGGAAGGACGATATCCTTTGAGGACAATGCAAAGATGCACGTCTACTCCGGTATAATTTCAAGATATGAGGTGCAGAAAACGCGCGAGAGCTTTACGGAGGATATCCACGTTATCCGCTTTGGCGACATCGCCATCGTTACCTGCCCCTTTGAGCTTTTCCTTGACTTTGGCAACAGGATCCGCGCACGCAGCCTTGCCAAGCAAACAGTAATAATACAGCTTGCTTGCGGTAAGGCAAGCTACCTTCCCACAGAAAAGGCGGAGCGCGGCAGTCACTACAGTGCGTACGTCTCGAGCGGCTTTACAGGTCACGAGGGCGGCGACCTCCTCGTTCGCGAGGCGCTACAAAACATAAACGAAATGTTCAGAAAATAATTAAAGGAGATATAAAATCATGACGAAAATTGCATTTGCAGGCTTTGGTGAGGTAAATACCCCCATTGAGTTCATTACAACAAGATGCGAGGCAGCGGCTAACAGTCTTAAGACCGCCGACACAGAGGTGATCGCACACTTCCCCATTCGTGACGACTATGAGGAGAAGCACGTAAACGAGGCGATCGACTTTTTTAGCGGCAAGGATTTTGACGTTCTCGTTCTCTGCATCGCAGGTTGGATCCCCACCCACGCGGTAGTTAAGGTAGCAGAGCAGTTCAAGAATAAGCCCATGGTCCTTTGGGGACTTTGCGGCTGGATAGAGGATGACGGCAGACTCGTTACCACCGCCGATCAGGCAGGTACGTCGGCTCTTCGCAAGACTCTCAAGGATCTTGGCTACACCTTCAAGTACGTTTACAACATAATCGGTCTTCCCTCAAGATGCGACGAGGTACTCCGCTATGCAAAGGCGGCTCACGCATATAGAGAGCTTCGCTCGGCAAAGATCGGTCACATGGGCTTCAGAGATATGCACCTCTACGGCACACTCTTTGACGGCACCTCCCTCAAGAAGGTAGTCGGCCCCGAGATCGAGTGCTTCGAGATGCTCGAGATGGTTCAGAGAGCAGAAAAGGTTACCGATGCGGCAATCGACGAGGTGCTTAACACAACCGTTGCTTCTTGGAAGTTCTTAAAGGAAGCCGATATGAGCATTGCTCGCCGCTCCATTTCCTACTACCTTGCAATTAAGGAGATAATCGACGAGAGAGGCTACAAGGCGATCTCCCTTAAGGACGTTGACGGAATGAAGAAGCTTCTCGGCCTTCCCCCCGCAATGATCTTTATGCTTCTCGCTGACAGAGAGAAGATCCCCACGGTTCCCGAGAACGACTGCCTCGGCAACGTAACTCAGACTATCGTAAAGGCCCTCACAGGACAGATCGGTGCTTACCTTGAGTTCTACGAGTTCTTCACAGACGGCGTTCTTGCAGGTGTTCCCGACTACGTTCCCGCAGAGATCGTTGACGGCGACGTTACCGTTATCCCCGCGGCATTCGGCGAGCTTTCTCAGGGTATTCTCAACGTATCCAAGGTTAAGACAGGCACCCTTACTATGTGCCGCCTTGCAGTTGAGGACGGCGAGTACGTAATGCATATGGTACTCGGCGAGGGCAAGACTCCTCCCAGATGGGAAGAAGCAGGCTGGACTCAGCCCGCACCTCAGCTCCCCGCTCTCAAGGTAGTTCTCGAGGACGTTGAGGACTTCACAAACAACATTATGTGCCAGCACTACATAATCTCCTACGGCGACAACAGAAAGATCATCACCGAGTTCTGTAACATCGCAGGCATTAAGGTTATATAAGCAATATAAAAAGGTTTGCCTCAAACGAGGCAAGCCTTTTTATTAACCAAGAATTTCTTTAAGTATTGCGTAGTTGGATTCTGCCATATAGTACATTCCAAGGTCATTGGGATGCGCGTTATCAACCGACATAAGATCACGGTTGTTTTCTACCGATATCTCGGGCACAAAGTCGACGAAATATACGTTTTCGTCTCCCTCCGCCCTTACCTTATCGCAAAAGTCCTTTACTACCTTGATTCGCTTAGCGCCAAGCGCAGTATGTTCGTCGGAAAGACGTATCGTTCCCGTATAGATTATCGGAATGTCGGGATGCGCCTCCCTCAAAATTCTATAGAAGGCATCTATTCTGTCAGGAAAATCACCGCTTGAGTTGTCAAGCACAATCGCCGAAAGCTCAAGGCCCGCGATATACTCCGCCATTTCGGGCTCTGCCCAGCCGAGTCCCGAAACCGCAAGGCTCTTAAGATCGGCATCAAGCATTCTTGAAACAAGGCCTACCCAAGCAAGACCGGGGCGGGACGCGCAAGCTCCCTGAGAGACCGACGCTCCGTAAACGAGTATCGGCTTGTCTATCGCCCTCGGAAGCGCGGATGCCACCTCGGCACTCTCGTCGCTAAAGCCTATCTCTATATTGGAAACCCCGCCGTAAAGAGGCAGATTTATAAGCACCTCGGTGTACTCACCCGTAAGCTCTACCGTCTTATATATAGATGCTCCCGTGTAGCTCTCACCCGCCTCACCGACGTAATATCTCTCACTTCCGCTTCCGATGTAAACGTCAATTCCCGTAGCTCCTCGCTGCGAGAAATGCGTATGTCCCGCGGATCCGTTTGCAAAGCTCATCCTAAGAGTAATCTCTTTTGCGTTGGTTCTGAATCTCACCGTTCCGCCCGAAAGATGCATAATTCCCTTGTCATAGCCGCTTCCGCCTGTGATATTGTCACCTGAGATCGATTTTGCAAGAGCCAAAAGAAGCGCATCCTTTTTGTCTGCCTCAAGTCTTTGATAGAGCCCTCCGTTTTCGTCCGGATGCTCGATGCCGCCAAAGGTAAAGCAGGGGGCAGATACCGAAAGGAAGGTCTTGCCGTCTCTTGTGCCGGTGACGTATTTTTTATCAAGCTCTCCAACCTTGACGTAGTCACCTGTCGCAAGCTCATCGGCTCTGTTTTCGGGAGTGAAGGAAAGCTTGTCCAATCCGCCCGCGGCTCTCTTAACACCGCTCTTCAGGCTATCGGGAGTGAAGGCACTGTTAAGCACGTCGTAAACTCCGAGAGCCACAGCGTACATACCCGTGTCACTTGCCGTCTTCATATCTCCCGTATAGAGATCGAGAAGATCGCCTGTGTGCGGGAAGGTGCTGTTTGCATCAAGGAAATAAACGAGCGTATCTCCCGCCTCAAGCGCCTTCTTATAGGTCTCAAGGATAACCTCTCTTCTCTCGCTTGCGGCGACTGTCGCCTCCTCGGAGTAGGTAGGTGTGGTCATTATGATTATCGGGACGTCGGGGTGCGCATCACGAACGATCTTATAGAAATTATAATGATTTGCGCGAAGCTCGTCAGCACTTGCTCCGTCATCAAGCTCCATAACGAATGCCGACATCTCGTCAATTCCCGCGATATACTCGGCAATTGCCGCGTCACCGTTTGCATTCTTCATCACACCAAGGTTTACGGTGTCGGCATTGAGCATACGTCCGACAATATTTACATAAGCGTTACCCGGACGGCTGGCAGACATTCCCTGCGTGAGCGCGCCGCCGTAGAAAACGATGGGAGGAACGTCTCTCTTAAGAGGGAGTGCTATTCCGTCGTATTCCTTCTCAAAGCCGATCTCGAAGGATTCAACGTCGGCAAGAAGGGGCATATTTATAAGCACCTCCTTGTATCCGTCGGGAAGCTCGAGGGTCTCCTGAAGAGAAAGTCCCGTGAGCTTCTGCATTCTTGCACCGCAGTAGTCCTTGTCAGTTCCGGCGCCGACGTAAACGTCAATACCGTAGGAGCCTCTCGGCACTGTGGTATTCGACGCATACTGATCCTTAAATTTTGCTCTTAAAACTATATTTTTCGCGGTAGTAGCAAAGCGAACTGTCACGCCTGCAGAGTTCTCGTAGTATTTCGAGATCGCAAGCCTTGACGAGTCAAGTCGGGTGAGTGTTCCCTCGTTATGCGCGATACCGCCTATCTCAAACTGAGGCGCGTCGATGCTGACGTAGATATATCCGTCAGCCTTTTGCTTGTACTTATCGTCAATATCGCTTATTTTTATAAATTCGACCTCATTCTTGAGTCTGTAATCGTCGTTTCTCAGGTCAAACAAAAAAGCATCCGTAAGCATTATTCCGCTTTCCTTCATAACAGCTTCCTCCGTTTGTGTCTCTTTTTGGGTATCCGTTGTTTCGTCCGTATTTTCGTCCGCTGTTCCGTCGCACGCCACAAGCGAAAGGGCGAGCAACAGTGAAAGAATCATCGCAACCGTCTTCTTCATAGTACCTCCTCGACATATTTGTATATTAAAAAAATTCTATCATAAAAAAAAACAGATTGCAATAGTTTATTTCTTTTTGGGGAAAATATTTTTTAGCCTTGATATGCCATCGAGGTTGTGATATAATAGCGATAGAAAAAATCAAAGGAGAGCTTATGAAAAAAATTCTCATGCTCACAACGGGCGGAACTATCGCCTGCCGTCAGACCGACGGCGGACTTGCTCCGGCACTTACACCTAGCGAGATCCTTTCCTACGTCCCCGCTATAAAGGACGTGTGTGACGCCTACTCGCTTGAGGTGTGCTATCTCGACAGCACCAACGTCACGCCGACACATTGGCGTATGATAGTCGAGGCAATTGAAAAGAATTACGATAAATACGACGGCTTTGTCATCTGTCACGGCACAGACACACTTGCCTACACTGCGGCGGCACTGTCGTATATGATACAAAATTCACGCAAGCCCATCGTCATCACGGGTGCGCAGCGACCTATCGACGTTGATATGACCGACGCACGTTCTAATCTGCTTGATAGCTTCATAGTTGCGTCGGACGACGGCTCGCAGGACGTATGTATCGTCTTTGACGGCAAGGTAATAGTCGGCACACGTGCGCGCAAAGAGCGTTCAAAGAGCTTTGACGCCTTCTCAAGCCTCAACTACCCCGTTCCCGCCGTGATTCAGGACGGAATGCTCGTAAGATACATAGAGCAACCCCCTATAAGTGAGCCGGTGCGTTTTTGCTACGAGATGTCACAAAGCATCTGCACGCTCAAGCTTATCCCCGGTATGCGCCCTGAGATACTCTCTTACCTTTTCGAGAATTACGACTGCATAGTCATTGAGAGCTTTGGTGTGGGCGGTGTGCCGCAAAATCTTGTTGACGCCTTCTATAACGAGATGAGCAAGTGGCAAGGTCGCGGCAAGTGCGTTGTAATGACAACGCAGATCGCAAAGGAAGGAAGCCATATGACGGTCTATGAGGTCGGCAAGCGCGTAAAGCAGGATTTCCGTCTTATCGAGGCTTATGATATGACATTTGAGGCGACTATCACAAAGCTTATGTGGATACTTGGCACAGGAACGCGCGATTACGAGACAATCCGCCGTCTATTCTACACCCGCATAAACAACGACATTCTCTTTGCAAAGAGAATTGAGAACGAATGATAAAAAAGGACACCTTGGCGTGCCTGCCGTAGAGCAGGTCGCCAAATTTGTTTCTTGCATATAGTAAAACTTGAAAAGCAATAAATTTTATGATATAATAAGGCAGAGAGGCGGTGGGATTATGACCTTCAAAACACACGAGTTGCCACAAGAATACAAAGCCACAAAGAGTGGAAAAATCATGTTAACCATATGTGGTGTATTGTTGGCGTTTTTACCCATTCTTGCATTTATCGCTATCGTTGTCGAAACACATAAATTTATCATTCCATTTTGTTTGACTATCGTTCCATTTTTATTTCTCGGTAGCGTTTTTGGCATGATTCTCTACGATATGAAAAGACCGTTTGTAGAGGTCAACGATGACAAGATAGTAGCTGTTGACTATTACTTTGGATGTAAGTGCGAAAAAGTGTTTTTCATGAAAGATGTTGTTTCTGTAGAAATAACCACAGGATATTCTATGAGAGTTCGCGGTTATCGCTTTTCGGGACGTGGTTTCCCAAATTTGAAATATATCGTTTTTCGTGGAGAAAAGAAAAAATATTTGCTTAAGTTAATATGTTCTGACGAAACAAAAAGCTATGTTGAGAAGTACTTTGAAATTGTAAATACATAATTTCAAAAGGGAAATTCTCTATATGCTTTTGTGTCCACAAAAGCAGTGCTTGTCAAGAAAAACAGATGGACTTTCGAGCGCACAAATCAAAGGCTCCCTTGTGTAAAGGGAGCTGTCGCAAAGCGACTGAGGGATTGTTTTTTAGGTAAATCTAATCTTTTACAATCCCTCCGTCAGCCTTCGGCTGCCACCTCCCTTTACACAAGGGAGGCTTATTACCACCCGACAGTACACCTATAAGGTGTAACACACTATACCTTGCAGGCAAGGTGTGTGAAAAGGAGTACGAACAAATCGTTCGTACTCCTTTTGTCGTAGGGCGGGGGTTTATCTCCCGCCGTATTATTAAATTTATATCGTTTACAACGGCGGCAGCAAGCCACCGCCCTACAAGGTTGCGGTAGGTAAAACCTGCTTTATGGAAGGCCCCCGTTGCGGTGTCCTTTTTAGTTACGAATGCGCGAGGGCTATAAAACGCTCCTTTTTGGAGTTTACGGCGCAGTAGAAATGATAGTTCACTCCACCGTAGCGCAAGAACCACGTTTTGTGTGCGTGGCGGTCCTCCCACTCCTCAGCGGGTGAAACGAGGGGCTCGCCCTCCCAATTTGTCCAGTTCACAAGGTCATACGAGCAAGCAAACGTGTTGTACGCACCTCTTCCCTTACGCAGATGGAAATAAAGCATTACGTAGACGTCATCGATCTTTACTATCTGCGGGTCGCCCGAAATAAGTGCGTCGGGATCGTCGGTTATAATATCGAACACCGCACGCTCACCGTATCTCTCAAAATGCTCGCCGTCATTTGACACTGCAAGGAAAATTCTCTCTCGCGCGTCCTCGTCCTTCGCGTTGTAGATATTCACGTAAGGATAGCCCGTCACCATAGCCTCATCGCAAAACATAAAGCTCTTGTAGAGAGTCTTTGTCTCATAGAGTCGGCCGTCGGCATCCTCAGGACGAAGAATAGGGTCTTCAAATCGGCTAAAGCCGTCGGGATCGGTGGGGTCTGTCGAACGCGCAAGTCCCATATAAAGCGGATCGGGCTCGTAGCCGTCACTGTTTCCCGCGAGATAGGAGATATGATATGCATCTGCCACCTTTTCAAGCTCACAGGTGCCCTCAAAATCGATATCGAAATACGCGGCATAGCCCGCGACCTGCTTGCTATCCCAATGATCCTTGTCGTCGCGGCGGAATATCGTACCGACGTACTCCCAGTTTATAAGATCCGCCGAGCGCGCAAGATGTGTCTCGTAGCCCGAGATGCTCACGTCCTTCGAGATCGTGATAAAATACATATAAAAGGCATCCCCAAACTTAAAAACGCTTGGACTGTCGGTCATATCGTTCTCGAACTTCATAACGGCGCCCACCTTTATGGGCGTCTTTATTTTTTCGTATATTTCTCTCATTGTGTCCTGCGACACTACTCTTTTTTCGGTTTGTCTGAAGGGTATCATTTTTGTCCCCCTTTTTTATTTTTCATACATATAAATTTTACTATTTCCCGCGGGATAAGTCAAGCAAAATATTGCGTAATTATAGACAAAAATTAAGATTTGACATAATATATCGCTTGTTCCGGGCGGATAATGGCTTTTCTCAATTACAGCATATGTGCTTTTTTTGTGAATAAATAGTACCAAAATCACTTCTAAAAATCTTGAAACTGTGTGATTTATGTGCTATAATTTAATCAACAAAACAAAAAGGAAAATTTTTATGAAGGAATATATCGGAGTTGACATAGGCGGCACAAAAATTGCCATCGTCAAGGGTGACGAAAATGGCAACATTTCAAAAAAAGTAAGATTTGAGAATAAAATGTCTCCCGCCGAGGCTATTGAGAGGATTATTCTTGAGGTCAAGGCGCTCGGTGACGCCGAGGCTATCGGTGTGAGCTGCGGAGGCCCGCTTGATGCGGGCAAGGGGCTCATCCTCTCTCCCCCAAATCTTCCCGGATGGGACGAAATACCGATAACAAAGCTTCTCGGTGATGCGACGGGTCTTCCCTGCTTCTTGCAGAACGATGCTGACGCCTGTGCGCTTGCCGAATGGAAATTCGGAGCGGGCCGCGGATGCGAAAATATGATTTTTCTTACCTTCGGCACGGGAATGGGCGCAGGGCTTATCCTCCACGGCAGACTTTACAGTGGCACTAACGGCAACGCGGGTGAGGTCGGACATATGCGTCTTCGCAAGACGGGCCCCGTGGGCTACGGCAAGGCTGGCTCCTTTGAGGGCTTTGCAAGTGGCGGCGGTATCGCTCAGCTCGGCAAGAGTGCGGCACTGACGGCCTTCTCGTGGAAGAAAACTCCCGCATACTGTCCCACAAAGAACGACCTTGACAGTGTGACGGCACATTCAATTGCCCTTGCGGCACAAGCGGGAGACGAGACGGCAATCGACGTCTACAAGACCTGCGGCAAAATGCTCGGTTACGGTCTCTCGATACTTATTGACGTGCTGAATCCCGAAAAAATAGTCATTGGAAGCATATATGCACGCTCAGGCGAGCTGCTTGTCGATTCGATGCAAGAAATCATCGACGAGGAGACACTTCCTCAGTCGAGAGCTGTATGCAAGATAGTACCCGCCGAGCTTGGCGAGTCTCTCGGTGACGTTGCGGCGATATCCGTTGCCGTAAACGGACTTAACAAATAAAGGAGAAAAATATGATAGAGCTTTTTTCACGTTACGGCGCACTTGCGGTGTGCGAAGACGACATAAACGCGGCAACTGACGCGATAATTTCTACGTACAAAAATGGCGGCAAGGTGCTTCTTTGCGGTAACGGCGGAAGCTGTGCCGACTGCGATCACATCGCGGGCGAGCTGCTTAAGGGATTTCTCTCCCACCGCCCTGTGAGCGATGAAAGAATTCCCGAAGAGCTTCGCGAGAAGCTTCAGGGCTCGCTTCCCGCAGTTTCCCTTCCCTCACTCTCGGCGGCGCTTACGGCATCGATAAACGATCTTGACCCCGAGATAATCTACGCCCAGCTTCTTATGGGACTCGGCAAGGCGGGCGACGTGCTTATCGCGCTCTCGACCTCGGGAAATGCAAAGAACGTCTGCCACGCGGCAACGCTTGCAAAGGCGCTCGGAATGACAGTTATCGGAATGACAGGCGAGAAGGGCGGCAAGCTCTCTACTATCGCCGATATCACCATCCGCGTACCCGAAAACGAGACCTACAAGGTACAGGAATACCATCTTCCCGTTTACCATTACCTCTGCGCAAAAACAGAGGCGGCATTGTTCCAATAAAAATTAAACAAATTGGGATTTGTCGGTACGTTATGTAGGAAGGCAAACGGACGTTTTCCACAAACACTGTAGGGGCGGCCAATGGCCGTCCGCAACGATCACCGAGGAATCACGAACGGACGCGCAGTGCGCGCCCCTACAATCAAAAATGATGTCTTGCTCTCTACCTAACATCCCGATAAATCAAAAATTGAAATACAGCAAATAAAAAAGAGCTTGGAAAATCCAAGCTCTTTTTGTTTTTTTATTTCTCTGCGATCTGTCTTGCAACGAATACTCCGCTTGCGGACGCGTGTGAGAGCGAGTGGGTGATTCCACTTCCGTCACCGATGATATAAAGTCCGTCGTACTTGCACTCAAGTTTCTCGTTGACCTTGACCTCCATATTGTAGAACTTTACCTCGACACCGTAAAGGAGGGTGTCGTCATTGGCAGTTCCGGGAGCGATCTTGTCAAGCGCATAGACCATCTCAATAATTCCGTCAAGAATACGCTTGGGAAGCACAAGGCTGAGGTCACCCGGCGTTGCATTGAGGGTAGGTGTCACAAAGGACTCCTCAATTCTCTTTGCAGTTGAGCGCTGTCCTCTTATAAGGTCGCCAAAGCGCTGAACGATAACACCGCCGCCAAGCATATTGCTAAGGCGCGCTATCGACTCACCGTAGCCGTTTGAATCCTTGAAGGGCTCGGAGAAATGCTTTGCAACAAGGAGCGCAAAGTTCGTATTGTTCGTCTGCTTTGCGGGATCCTCATAGCTGTGACCGTTTACGGTGATGATTCCGTTTGTATTCTCATTAACAACCGCACCCTTGGGGTTCATACAGAAGGTACGAACCTTGTCGCCGTACTTGGGAGTTCTATATACTATCTTACTCTCGTAGAGCTCGTCGGTAAGGTGCGAGAAGACCTCTGCGGGAAGCTCGACACGAACGCCGATATCAACTCTGCTTGACTCGGTGGGAATATCCATCTCGCGGCAGACCGTCTCCATCCACTTGCTTCCGCTACGACCTACCGAAATTATGCACTTTCCGGCAGTATATTCCTTGCCGAGCGAGAACACGCGGTAGCCATCGCCGTCGCGCTCTATCTTATCAACGGGGGAATCGAAGAAAAACTCGACCTTGTCCTTAAGATGCTCGTAAAGATTCTCAAGAACCACGTAGTTTATGTCGGTACCGAGATGACGCACCGATGCGTCAAGCAGGTGAAGATCGTTCTGCATACAGATCTTTCTGAATTTACTACCTGCCGTAGAATAAAGCTTTGTTCCCTCTCCGCCAAAGAGCATATTTAT
The DNA here is from genome assembly GCA_045633625.1 of Eubacteriales bacterium. Taxonomy (GTDB): domain Bacteria; phylum Bacillota; class Clostridia; order Oscillospirales; family CAG-272; genus HGM12713. Next base: position 26,905 of record JAZQYP010000015.1, on the reverse strand, counting down.
CTCGTCAACGTATTTCATCAGATCGATCGCCTGCGCCTTGCCGATATACTCGTAAAGCGTACCGCCGAAATCGTTGGTAATATTATATTTTCCGTCAGAGAAAGCGCCCGCACCGCCAAAGCCACTCATAATAGAACAGCTCTTGCACTCGATACAAGTCTTTATTTTGACTCCGTCAATAGGACATTTGCGGCGCTCAAGCGCGTGACCCGCCTCAAAAACGCCTATTTTAAGTGTGGGATCGAGCTTTGAGAGCTCGTATGCCGAAAAAATTCCTCCGGGACCCGCGCCGATTATCAATACGTCAAAAATATTCATAAATTTACCTCCGTCATTTTTATGACAGTAAAATACGGGCAAGTGCCCGATATTTCCTCGAATATTATATCATATATGCACGTCATTGTCAAGAAAAAAGCCCGACACATGTCGGGCTTTTGTTATGCCGTAAACAGAGTGCTCACGGTAAGCGCTATGAGGACGGCAAATGCCGCGATAACGCCGAAGTTTACTATAGCCGCCTTTCTCTGCTCCTTCGCGTCGATAAGAAGGCCGCTCTTCTCAACGTGTATTTTTCTCTTGGTCACAAAAAACAGCACCACGCCCGCTATATTGAGCGCGCCCTGTATCGAAGCGTAGAAAAGATAGATAAGTATGGTTAATCCATACGTGCCAAGAAGAGCCAGCACCGCCTCTGCAGACGGCTCGGTTATATTTCCAAACTGCTCTAAAAATTCAAATAATCCTGTTGAGAGGATCGACGGGATAACACCCATAACGAAGTTGAACACCAGATGCAAAAGGGTGACCGTGATATAGCTTCCCGTTCTGCAATAGACGTATCCAAGAAGAATGCCTATACCAAAGGCATAGAAGAACTGACTGAAATTCTGATGGAAGATGCCGAAGAATGCCGCAGACATAAGAATTGCGGCAAGCTCACCGTACTTACGGGTGCGGTCGATAAGCAGCTTGCGGAAGAAAAACTCCTCAATTATCGGCGCAAGTATTCCCGTGCAGAGTGCCATCTGCCACGGACTTACTGAGGAGAGTATCTCGTTAAGCGGATTTGTGACCTCATTTCCCGACACAAGATTCCAAAACGTGAGCCACGTGCTACCGATAAGATTTCCCGCCCAGCCAATAGCAAAGCAGATGCAAAGGTAAACGAAAAACTCCTTCGGTGTTGCCTTTCTTCTCACGGGCTTATCCTTCGGCATACCGATAAGCACAAGCGCACCCGCAAGCACCGAAACGGTTATAAGCGCCTGATTGAGAAGCAAAAGATTTTTTGAATAAAATGCATATCCCTCGTCGCCAAACAATCCGATAACTATACCGAGAAGTAAGGACACCGCAAAGGTCGCAAGCGCAGTGACGAGCACCGCCCAGCCTATGCGAGAAAAGGCGCGACGCATTTTCTTTTTCTGCAGCTGAAGCTCTTTTGGATCAATTTCAGGTATAAAAACGTCTATATCTCCGTACATAAATTTCTCCTTCGTGTATTATTTTGCGCCGTAGTGCGACGCGATAAATTCATATATTTCGGTATTCTCTACCGTAGCGCCGTCAAAGACGTCGGTGCCGCCACCAAGAGCCCAAATTCCTACGTCCACGTTAGTATGCTCTTCTGTGGTGTAGCTGTACCCCACCTCAGATGCGGCGTCCTCAGTAAGTCCACCCGTCTCGTGATCCGCCGTGACGATAAGTGCGGTGTTGCCGTTTGTCATAACAAAGCACGCGGCATAGATCACCGAATCATTAAAGCAGCCGAGCGCGTCAAGTGACTTTTCAAGATTTCCGCTATGCGAATAGCTGTCTATCCTTCCCTCCTCGACCATCATAAAGAAGGGAGTCTCGGCATACGCGATAGCGCCAAGCGCCGCCCTTGTGTGCTGAGTGATAAAATCGCCAACGCTACCCGCACAGTATTCGATCTTGCCGTTATCGATAAGCGCACGGATCTCGTCGTTTATCTTATCGGTATTCTTTCTCGAAATATTATGTGCAAGGAAGGCTGCGGGTGTTGCTCCCGTGATAGCATCCGTCGTAACCACGGCAGTTCTCGCGCCGTATTCGTCGGCAAGCTCGCGTACGTTCTGAAGGTCCTTGCCTGCCCCATCCTTGCCGATGTATCCGTTGATCGTCTTCGTTCCCGTCGCCATAGCAGTAGCTGCCGCCGCGCTATCGGTCACGCTCGCGTTGCCTCGGATAACGGAAAGCGAACGGGTTACAGATCTTCCCTCGCTCGTGAAGCTTTCTGCCTCAAAGCACTCTATGACCTCATACATTGCGGCCTCTATGTGATTAAGACCCATTCCGTCGCCGATCATAAGAATGACGCTCTCAGCGCTCTCGGGTGAGGAATATTTCTTCACCGAAAGCTTCTCAGGAAGACCTGAAAGAGACGCCACAGGCGCATTTTTGTTGCCGTCAAGCTCACGGGCAACAGCCTCGCCAAAGCCTGCGCCAACGTAAACGCCGTAGCCACGAAGCACGAGCTTATTGTGGATTACAGCATAGGCGTACTCCCTCTCGGCAAGCTCGTGTGACAGATCGTCCTCGCTTCTGTTTGTATCTCCGATAAGTATCTCGTATTCATACGTACCCTCGTCATCGTCTGCGATACGAGGGGCTACGCCCGTCTTATACATCACGTAATCCGCGATATTCAGCGCGGTGTAATATGAGAAGACGTCATCAAGTGAGGGAACGACGATAACGTACTCACGTACGTCAACTCCGTTTATCATTATCTTGTCATAAGGATAGTCTACGGTATAATGGTAGGAAAGGTCGGCGGGTATTGAGAGAACGCAGCCTTCCTTGTCGAAGTAATTCTCAAAGAAGTACTTGAGCGCCTCAACGCTAAGCTCTCCCGAGCTTCCGACAACGGTGATCCTTCCGCTCGTCTCGTTATAGCCTATCGAAAACTCTCCGTGTCGCAATGCGCTATATGCCGCCTCGGCTTCGCTTCGGTTTGCTCTGCCAACAAGGATCTCGCACGCCTCGGGGAGCTCTTCATCATTTCTCGACGGCAAGCGGAGCTCTATGTCAACGCCATACTTCTTCTTGAGCTCGTCTACCATCGTCTTTATCTGTATCTTCTCGCCCGAAACAAGCTCTGAGGACAGCAAGATGCAATATTCGGTCCCCTCAGCGCTCGCTATGACGATCTTTTCTTCATTTTCCGTATTGTTTTCGGGAGCTTTTTTCCCACACGATGCAAGCGGGACTATGATAAGCACCAGCGCGAGCATAAAAGAAATTAATTTTTTTGTCATTTTGTCTCTTTCTGAAATTTATTTTGCGTATTCACCAAGTGCCTCGCCCGCGGCGCGTCCGAGTGCCTCGTAGCCACGAGCACTATAGTGCCCTGCGACCTTGGGATTCATATATTCGGGCATCTTGTTGAGCTTCTCGGCAATCGCGGTGAGCATAAGAAAATCGCCGTTCTCACGGCAGACCTCATCCTGCGCGTCAAGTATCTCATCGTCACGCGCGTCGCCCGTAAATCTGCCAACGCGAATCACACCGAATTTCTCGACTCCAAGATCGGCTTTTAGAGCCGCGCCAAGCTCTGTCAGATGCTCCTTATAATATTCCTTGGAGCGTGACGCGACAGCATCACTCTCGCCCTGAAGCCAAACAAAAAATATTTTTCCTATCTCATAGCTCCCGCTTGCCTTCTCTATTGCGGCGCGTGCTTTTTTTACAAGAAAAGCGTATGCCTCGCCCGAGGGTTGCCAATACGCAATTTCAGTGCTTCCCTTTGCGGCGTGCACTGCAATCACCTCTCTACCCGTCTTATCTATATATGCGCGACAAAATTCGGGCACAAGATTTGTGTATCCATAAGCCGAAGCACCCACAACGTGAGCCGCAAGCCAATCCTTAAGCACCTCACGCAGAGGCACGTCAGGCGAAATATCCTCCCCCGCCGTACCGTCAAAGCGAACAGTCTCGCCAACGGGGTTTGAAAGGGGCTTTATCTCATCGGTGAGAAAACGATAGTCATACGCGCCTGCGACAACCTCGTTCTCGGAAAGCCTTTCCGCCTGTCCTTGCATATTGCTTTGTCCTGAAAAAATTATTATGTCAACAGCTTTCATTTTTTCTTTTTACTCTATCTCTTAAGATAGTTAAAATGTTGAAATTTTGATTTATCGAATTTTCGTATACAATATTTTTCATTAAACGGGGCGCCGATAACGTCGCCCCGTATCAAATACAATCAACTACCCGATAAATCCAAATTTACCGACTTAGATAATACAACTTTTATTTATACTCCTCAAGCACTTTATTCAAGAGCTCGGGGTCATCGGTCATGATCGCGTCACAGCCAAGCTCGATAAGCAGACGCATCTCATCAGCGTCGTTTATCGTCCAATACTGCACCGCCACGTTTCGTCTGTGCGCCTGATCTATGTATTTTGCCTTATCAAGATTGAGCTCGATACCGAGATCATAACTCATAGGTATCTGCAGGCAGGCAAAATCACCGTTGTCGAAGAGGTTGAGTCCTACGATCTCGGTAACAACGAACTTTGCCGCCGATGCAGTTGCTGCTCCGCGAAGCAGCTCGGGATAACTTGCCTTAAGCTCCTCCTCGATCTCAGGGTTAAAGGTGCCTATAACAATATTATCAAGATATTCCGGATACTTCTCAAGAGTCTCCCAAAGAACGCGACACGCCTCGATTCCACGCTCACCGCCGTCCTTTATCTCAACGATAAACATAAGGTCGGGATGGCTCTCGTAAAATTCCTCAAAGAGCGCGTCAACAGTAGCTATCTCAAGCCCTGCCGCCTTTACGTCGGTCACGTCGGCATAGGGACGTTCGCCGTCCTTGGTTTCGAAATAATATCCAAAATTATACTGTCTTAATTCCTCAAGCGTCATATCCCTGATGTAGTGTCGCTTCGACCTATCGTCGCAAAGATCGTCTACCTCATCATAGGACAACTCCCCGTTGACGTTACAGGTAGTGTCAATATAATCATCGTGATTGTAGACAAGATAGCCGTCGGCGGTAAGATAAAGATCACTCTCAAGAATGTCAACGCCGTAGGTGTTCACTGCCTCGCGAAATGCAAGAAGTGTATTCTCAGGATTGTTTATAGCGCCACCTCTGTGTGCCGCTACCATAGGAAGCTCGCCCTTTTCTACCAAAAAGGGATTGCTCTCTACGTTCTGCTTTGGGGGTATTACGTTCACAACAATGAAGAAAAGAACAAGCGAGACAAGAACGATACCAAGAACTTTAAGTCCTCTTGATTTTTTCATTTTTCTCTCTTCCTTTTGTGTTAAAATATAAAGATTTATCGAGCAAACGCCCTCGAAATTACTGTGCTGTTACGGATTTTTTCTGCTTTCTGAGTATCTCGGCAAAGGAGTTTCTCAGAATATACATATCGATGTATCTTTCTATTTCGAGCTCCTTCTTTCCTGTCTCTACAATGAAGCGGGCAAATGCCTCCTCTGCCTCCTTATCCGCACCAAACGCCATAAGAACAAGCACATTGGAAAGACCCTTGACGTAGTCAAGATAATGACGAAGGAGTCGCATAGATACAGTTTGCGCGCGCTTCGGCATATTTTTATGCTCTTCAACGAAGCCCCTAAACTCGTCGGCAAGTGTTGCAATAGAGCGGAGCTTCTTTGCAAGCTCGGGATCGTGATAGTCCCCTGTACCGCCGTTGTAGGAAATATTGTTGTAAAGGAATTTCGGATCACAAAGCTCACCGAGCTTGTCGAAAAATCCAATTACCGTCTTATAATCCTCTCCGTACGCCGCTCTCATATAGTCCTCGATAAGCTCATCGGCGGAAAGCGACGTGTCAAAAAGCGTTTCTCCGTAAACGTAGAACGGAAGTCCGTTCGGGAAGAAGCTTCTCTGCGAGCCGTCCTGGATAACTCCGTCTATACCGTTTGCCGAGTAGCCCACCACGTCATCGTGCAAAAGCCTTGCAAAATCGGTCGCGCTGAGGTATCTGTACTGATGCTTCCAGAAGTGATATTCATAAACCATGGCGCGCACACCGCACATCTTTCTCCAATTTCTTGCGTGGACAAGATACTCCTCAACACTCTTTGGCGACTCGTATGCGTTGAGCTTGAACTCACCGATCTCTATCTTATCATAGTCTATATTCTGGCTTATCGGCTGGGTATAGCTTCTCGTGATAACACCGACGTTCACAGAAAATCTGTCGGGGTTGTTGAGCTTTATCTTCTCGGGCGCCCACGAGGTATCAACGTAGCAGCAGAAAACGATGCGTGTAGCAAGTCCTCTCGCGGTAAGCTCGGCGTCAATGTCATTCATAAGCACCATATACCAATCGGACGGTATCATCTTGCGACATTCGTCGCACTCACAGTGATTGCGTTCTCCGTCAGCAAGCCAGACGTGAAGATAATCGACGTTTGTGGCATTCTCTGCGTAATCGCAGACGCTCTTCGTAACTATCGCGCGCGCCTCGGGATTTGACATACAGAACTGTGTGTTTATTTCGATATCACGGTAAAGGCCTCGCTTGCCACCGAGCATTGCAGTGTATTTGAGCTGCTCCTCGCTATAGGTCCTCTTTGTTTTTACCCAACCGTCAGTCGAATCAAGCCCAAAGGGATCCGCTGTCCAGCCGTGTCCCATATCGTGATGCTGAAGCCCTCTTTTTGCTATCTCTGCCTCACACTGACGCTTCCACTGAAGGACGGTCTCGGGCGTTACGGGCTCTGCCTCTCGGTTAGCCTCGTTTCCGAGATGCATATAGTAGCTGTCGTAGTAGACCTTCGGATTATCGAACTCTATCATAAAGATGTTCATGCCAAGCTTCGGTGTAAAATCGATAGTCTCCATCATATTCGGTTGATACTCCGCACCCTCGTTGCACTGTCCGCGGTAGCGACAGGATGCCATCTTGTGATATTTCTGAGGCTCTATATTCTTAACGGGGATATACTCACCGTCAATTCCCGGGAAAAGCCAGCGACAGCCGTTAAGACGAAGATATCTGTAAACAGCGAGAAGAACGCTTCGCGCGTTCGAGCCCGCAATAATTCCTCCCTCTGCATCGGTGTCTATATGTACGATATCATCGAGATACACGTCATCCGCCTCGCTCGTATCAAGCAAGAAATCAGACATAAGACCAAGACGGAATCCGTCTTTTGCCGCAGGATCGTATTTGATCTCGATCTCTCCGCAACGGGGCATCATCATTCGAAGATATTTCTTGAGCTCCTCAGCCGCAAAATCAACAACCGTATTCGATGCTATCTTATAAATTCTATACATTTTTCTCCTCCAAAAATTTGTTGTATTTTCTCAAAAGTCTTCATTTAAGCCTTATTATTACGTAGCTTACCGGGCTGAGCGCAATGCCGCGAGCGCTTATCTCGGCATTTGCGTTTTGCATTACCGTCTCCCACTCCCCGAAGGAATAGGAGAAGCTTTGCTCCTTGTCGGTGGGGTTTATACAGACGAGATACTCTCCGTCCTCCCCCGTGCGCTTATATATGAGGGGATAGCCTCTGTTTTCTCTGTTCAGAAACTCGATCTCACCCTCATTCGAGAGCGCGTGTGAGCTCTTTCGCAGACGAATGAGCGATTTTGTGGTGTTAAGAAGCGAGCTCGGGTCTGCCATCTGCTCCTCTACGTTCACTCCGTCCTCTTCGACGGGAAGATAGAGCAGCTTAGGGTCAGCCGCCGAAAATCCCGCATTCTTGCCGCGGCTCCACTGCATCGGCGTGCGCGAGCCCGTTCTGTTAAGCCCTCCCTCCTTTGAGGGAAGCTCTGGAAAATAGCTCATTCCTATCTCGTCGCCGTAATATACGAAGGGCACGCCGGGCATCGTCATAACAAAAGCATAGACTACCTCAAGCTCGCGCTTCGAACGTCCATAGCTGATGCGCGGCAGGTCGTGATTGCCCGTTGGGATCGAGATATAGCCCTTTTCCTTGGTTTTATCATACTGGGAAAGATAATCGCGCAGAAAATCCTCTATATTTCCTTTTCCGTCCATACTGAAGAAGCTGTTTCCGATAAACGTTTCTACCACGTTTCTACCCCTCTCGGCTCTGAAAAGCATAGTATAGCTCGGCAGATTGAAATGTATGAGAAAATCGATATGGAAGCCCGCCTCGATAGCAATACTTGGGTGCGACCACTCGGAAATGAGCACGCATTCGGGATATTTTTCGTCAAAGAGCGCCCTTATCTCTTGCCAAAAGGCTATCGCTCCCTTTTTGTCGGGGTCGTTTTTGATGACCGACGCCGCCATATCGACTCTGAAGCCGTCGGCACCGAGAGAGAGCCAATATTCCATGATTTTGAGGAGCTCCGCCTTGGTCGCACGGCAGTCAGGGTGCTCAGGCGGGAGCTGCCACGCGGGATCGTCGATATTCGCGTAGCCGTAGTTAAGCGCGGGCTGGCAATCATAGTAATTTTTCATATACATACCGTCGCGCTCCGAATAGCCGCCGATAAATGCCTTGCCGCCACTCTTTTCTCTGCTGTCAGTCCATACGTATCGGTTTGTGTATTCGTTCTTTTCGGGGCGAGCCGACATCTTGAACCACTCGCACTGTGTGGAGGTGTGCCCCGCAACAAGATCAATGACCACCTTTATACCAAGCGCGTGCGCTACACGGCAAAGCTCCGAGAAATCCTCGTTCGTTCCGTAGCGCTCGTGAACGCGATAAAAATCGGTCACGTCATAGCCCGCGTCAAAGAAGGGCGAGACGTAAAAGGGATTGAGCCATATCGCGTCAAAGCCCATCTCCTTTACGTAGGAAAGCTTTTCTGTAATGCCACAAAGATCCCCGATGCCGTCGGCGTTCGTATCAAAAAATGACTGTGGGTATATGTTATAAAAAACTGCGTTTTCAAGCCATTTTATCTTGTTCATAGCCACGCCTCCCCCTGCTTGTTTTTTATATTTTATCATGCCTAAAAAGTAAAGTCAATAAGGTAACAAAAAACAGGATGAATATTTTTTGTCCCGTATTCTTGAGAAAATCTTGAAATTTCGACACAAAAATGATAAAATGAATATATGATAATTTTAAGGAGTCTTCTATGACGTCAAATCAGCTTAAGACCGTGGCGTGCATCACGATGGCGATCGATCACGTCGGCTTTCTTCTTTTCCCGAATATTATAATACTGCGCTATATCGGGCGCATTGCTCTGCCGTTATTTGCCTATTTTATTGCGGAGGGCTGTCTTCACACGCGCTCAAAAACAAAATATTTTTTGCAGATCTTCGCTATGGCTATTGCTTGCCAGCTTTTCTACATAGGAGAATCGATAATAGGGGGTGGCATATACAGTGTTTACCTCAACATTCTCTTCACCTTCAGCCTCTCGATAGTAGTTTGCTCGGCGTATCTGAGGCTTGCCGAAACTGTACGTGAGAAAAACAAAAAGCGGCTCGCGAAGGATATCGCGCTTTTCGCCGCCGCTCTTTGTCTTTCTGTTTTCTGCTGTACGGGTCTTTCATGGGTGTTCGGTATTCCCGTAACGATCGATTACAGCATGGCGGGAGTGCTTCTTCCTTTGTCGGCGCTTATTTTCACCGACAAAAAGAAGAGATTTATCGCCTTTTCGATAGGAACTGTTCTTTACTGCCTATTCTGGTGCTTCGATCGCCCGTACGTGTGGTTCGCGCTCCTCGCCCTGCCCCTCATTGCCCTCTATAACGGCAAGCGCGGCAGCCGCAAGATGAAATGGGTATTTTATTTCTTCTATCCGCTTCACTTCGCGGTGATTTACGTAATTGATCTGATAATATAAGAAAAGGCTGTCACAGACAGCCTTTTTCTTATCCCTTTGCGCCGATATCCTCGGGCAACTCCCATGCGGGATACGGATCGTAGTATAGCTCATATCCCACGTAAGAAAAGGTAATGTCATCTTCCGTAGATAAAGTCCCTTTATTTTGGTGTTCCTTTAGTAAATTGCCGTAAGAGTCATATTCATAAAGATAGACATACGTTTGTTTCGACGGCACATTCGTTTCCGTTATCCTGATACAGTTTGAGAAAGCATCATATTCATAAGTATTTACATAATGCATTTCATCACTTTTCCTGCTATACTCCGTCACGTTCGAGTTTTCATCATATTTCCACGTATGGATCGTAACTCCAAAGGGACCATGGTAAGATTCTTTTGTCTTATTTCCGTAATCGTCATATTCATATTCCGAAGAATAACAATATCCATTCGATTGCTCACACTCGCTTTTTATTCGATTTCCTTTTTCGTCATACGTATGGAATGTTAAATTCCATCCTGCTGTCTGCTCATCATCATACGTATACTCATACTCATGATGCACTTTGGTACAATTTTTACTCTGATCGTATTCATAAGAGGTTATCGAGGAACTCCCGTCATACGAGCTCCACTCTTTTTTCAGAAGATTACCCTCTTCATCATATAAATACGTTGTCTCTTGATATGCGCCGTAAACTCTCGTAACTCTTCCATGGGCATCGTACTCAAGAGTTGTAACGTAACAGTTCGGGTTTATCTCTCGGATAAGATTTCCGTCTTCATCGTATTCATAGGTTGTCACTTGGTCTCTGTCAGAATACTCCGAATGCTCTACCATTCGGGTCACGTTTCCCCGACTGTCATAATCATACACCGTGTAGCTTTTTGATTTACTATAAGATGAAAATCCCATTTCATAGGTCATTCTGCCGTATTCATCATACTCGCAATACAGGGTATTAGAATACGTCGGCACTTGGGTGATTTTTGCTCCATACTTAAAGGAAAATCTCTCAAGATAACCCCGCACGTCACGAAAATCCTTTATTTCAAGGAAAACGTCGTACGCCCCATAAAGATCGCCCGCCTCAAGCAGCTCAAGTGCCTTTTTGTATTTCTCAAGAGCCTCTGCATTCTGAAAAATCTCGTCTGTGTTGGGTAAAGACGAAGTATCAGCTTCATTTTGCTCTTTGGAAGTTGTATTTGGCGCTTCTATATCATTATTTTGGTTGTCTCGTGTGCTATTGTACACCTTATCACACCCTGAGAACGCAGAGAGCAAAAATGCACACAAAATTGCCGTCGTTATAAGTTTTTTCATTCGTTTCCCACCCATTTTCTTGATCTTCAATTCAATGATAACATGTCAAAAAATCGATGTCAATACGGTGGTGAAAACTTTTTTTAAGTGCCGAGTTTTAGATATAAAATGGTGAAAAAAACCATTTTCGAAAAAATCGAGCTGGACGATCTTTCTTTACCTTCCTATAAACATCTGCGTCCAGTAATTGCCGCTCGCGACGTATCCCACGCCGATGTGCGTAAAGGAAGAATTAAGGATATTGGCTCTGTGCCCCGAGGAATTCATCCACGCGTCGACTACCGCCTGCGGACTTCTCTGCCCACGTGCTATATTCTCGCCCGCACTTCTGTATCTTATGCCGAAGCTCCTCATCATATCAAACGGCGAGCCATACACAGGACTCGTGTGCGAAAAATATTTGTTGTCCTTCATATCCTGAGATTTATAGCGCGCAACGCGCGAGAGCTCCCAATCGTATGTAAGTGCGCTAAGCCCGTTCTTCACTCTTATCTCATTTACAAGCCGTATGACCTCTTGCTCATAGCTTGTCACTGTGGTGTCGGTGGTCGGGATATTGAGCACCTGACCGGGATAAATAAGATCGGGGTTTGCGATCTGCGGATTTGCCGCCTTTATCTCGCTAAGACCTACCTCATACCTTACGGCAAGCTTCCACATAGTGTCTCCCGACACTACCGTGTGAGTTGTAGCGGCTGATGCACTTACCAAAAGCATAACAGCAACAAGAGCTAAACTAATTACAAATATAAACAGCTTTTTCATCTGTTGTACCTCCTTTTTGTTGTTTTACATATATATTATAACATGCCGCACCCCCTCGTTTCAAATGTAATTGTTGGAAGGGGCTGTCCCGTGTGGGACAGCCCCTTTATTATTTCTTATCGTCGGTCGCGGGATTGTCAATAAGCTCTCCTTGCTCGGTAAAGCGCGAGCCGTGACAGGAGCAATCCCACGAGTGCTCCTCTCGGTTGTATTTGAGCGCACACCCAAGATGCGGACAGCGCGGCGCAGTGGGCGTCAGGAGTCCGACAAGCGACTCGCCAGCATTTATCGCAAGCTGTAGACGAAGAATGCTTCTTGATGGAGAAAAGACCGACGCATATTCGTTCTCCCTCCCCTGCACCATATCGCAAAGGATATCCGCTCCCGCCAAGCTCGAGGTCATTCCCCATTTGTTAAAGCCCGTCGCGACGTATATGTCAGACGTGCGCGACGAATAACGCCCGATATACGGCAGTCCGTCAAGTGTCATGCAGTCCTGCGTCGCAAAGCGGCATACCTCGCACGAGCGAGGATAATAGCGCTCTGCGAATTCAGATAGCTCCCTCCAATTTCCGCCCTTTTTGCCTGTTCGGTGAGAGCCACCGCCAATCAGCATAAGCTCGCCATGGCTTCTGAAGGACAGTCCCTTCTCGTCCTCATCCACGTACATCCCGTGAAGCGAGGGCGCATTTTTGAGTGCCAAAACGTAGGATCGGTGCTGATACATCTTGAGAAAATACGAGCCGTGCTTGTTTATAAAGGGAAAATGTGTCGCAACGATAATCTTCTCAGCTGCGATCTTGCCTGACGTCGTAACCGCTATGTTTCCCCTTAACTCGAGCACCTTGGTGTTTTCATAGATCGGCAGATCCTTTGAGAGAGCAAAAAGGAATTTCAGAGGGTGAAACTGTGCCTGCTCCTCTACCTTCACCGCCCCCACCACCGAAAACGGAAGCTCGGTAGAGCCAACAAGGCTCGCCTTCGCGCCAAGTCTCAAGAATGCCTCGACCTCAGCCTCAAGCTTCTTTTGGTCGGATAGCGAATAGACGTAGGAGTCCTTTATCTCATAATCGCAGTCAATATTTTTACACAGCTCACCGTATTTTCTCATGGCACACCTTTGCGCCGCAAGATATTTCTGCGCCTCCTCGGTACCGAATCTTTTTATCATTTTGTCGTAGATAAGGCCGTGCTGAAGCGTAATTTTCGCCGTCGTGTTTTTTGTAATGCCGTCGCAGATCCTTCCCGCCTCAACAAGAACACAGTTCACTCCCGCGCGCCGAAGCGAATAAGCACAAAGAATCCCCGCAATCCCACCGCCGATGATGAGCACGTCGGTCTTTATATTGGCCTTAAGCCTCCGAAAGCTCGGCCGCTCCGCACTCTGCACCCAAATTGATTCCATAATATCACCTCTTTCGAGGTTAGTATGCGTAGATGCAGAGCGGAATATAAACCGATCTTTCAAAGATATGAAAAAGGATATGCCAGCGATACCTCTCACACAACTACTCGTAGGGGGTGGGTCGGGTCTGCCCTCCCGCCGAGTTTTGCTCTTCTTAGCCTGCACCTTCAGGGATTCAGAACCTGTGAGGTGACACCTTCAGGGATTTAGAACCTGTATGGTGACACCTTCAGGGATTCAGAACCCATGCTTGCGCTAAAGTTCTGATTTAATCAAAGTCTGTGGAGCGCAAGCTCTCTATTTTGCCGTAGGCAAAATAGCGGGGTTCTGAATCGTGGAGTGTGGGCTAAAAAGAAAAGAGAGCAACAATGTTGCTCTCTTTTCTTTTTGGTGCACCTTCAGGGATTCGAACCCGGGACCCACTGATTAAGAGTCAGTTGCTCTACCAACTGAGCTAAAGGTGCGATGAGCTCGTAGGACAAAATTGCAACTCGATTAAAGCAGTATTTTGTGCCTCCAATTTATCAACGTAACAATTTTACCACTAAATACGGTTCTTGTCAATAGGTTTTTTTAATCTTTCTGTAAAATCTTTGAGACTCCGTCTTTTTACTTTTTGTACCTTATGTATAAATTCAGGCACAAGAGAGAAAAACCAATCTTGAGTCTTTCGTTTTTTGCTGCTTTTATTCTTCGTAATTCTTCTTCGTCATAATAGGGTAACAGATACCGTTTCGTTCAGTATAAGTAATGTTTTCATAATAAATATCATTTCTTTTAGTTTTGGGTATATCGTAAGAATTATCGTTCTGAAAAGGATAACTTGCATTTCATAACAGCTTTTATGAAATTCTACAATAATGATCGTCTAAACTCAAATAATGGATATCGAACTTCAAACAAACACGAAGTTGCTTAATATAAAAGAAAAGCTGCCCAAAAATCTTGAACAGCTTAATTAATATACTTAATTAATATAATTGGAGGTGTTTTTATTTACAACCAAAATTAGAGTAAATTTCAAAATCTAATATTATACAAATTCAACATCAAACTTTCACGAAATCATTGATACATAAAGGATTTTTAAAACATGAAGACCTTGCTTCTTAACCGTAATGGTTTGGATTACAAGGTCTTTTTTATTATGTATGAACCTTTAGACTAAAATGAAGAATACAATTCTAGCTCATATTCTTAATATTCAATTAGCTGTGCCTAGCATCTATGTCATTTGCATTTCTAAAATACCATAATATGCAATTGTAACAATAAATCTTCTAAAATAGAATTCGTGCAACCAAATGGATACCAAATCATATTATTTTTATACAAGTTGTCCCTAACGCGAATGTTTTGGGCACTGGTTTGGCCATATACTTTAAATAATCTTACACTATCAATAAGATCCTTTGAAAATGTCCAAGCTATCATCATATCTATTCTATCTAAAATAATATGATTAATACAAATGGAACCGCATTCCATCACAAAATATCATTTTGTAAACACTCTACTAAAAAATTAGCACTCATATAACAACACGCTTCGTGATATTCATCGTTTTTTTCTATATCTGCGTAATCAGACACAGACTTTACAGATAAAAAATCTAGTTGATTTACACAAGAGTTTTTAGCAGCATAATACACACCATATGTTTCCATATCAATACCTTTGCATTTTCGATGCTGTGGCTTAATTATTTCTGTAAAAAGTGCCGTATCACTTATAACCGATGACCCTGATGGCATGGGACTAAATATTAGTTGTGGATTTATCTGTCTTTTAGGATTTAATTTGTTCCATTTTTCAGTTAAATTTTTAAGTATACTATCAGTCGAATATTTTAGTTTGTCAATTAAATTCGGGTGTAATTGTATTTGAGTTGGCGATGCTTCAAATTTGTAATATGCAGCCTCGTGAGCCTCCTTTGGTTTAATTTTCCCACTTCCGTAGTCCCATGTTTGTGTGGCAACGATAATATCTCCTAACGAGACTTCACCTCTAATCCCACCACATATTCCAACCATAAAAATTTTAGAAGGTTTAAACTGTACAATTATTTTAGTTGTAGTATTAGAAGCCGCTGTCATTCCCATCTCCGGCAACATTGCTAAAATTATCTTTTGTTTTTTGCCAGATTTAGTATGATTACTCGTTATAAAATAAGTCGCAGGATCATTAGATAAATTTACTTTGTCCCAAGAATCAAAACAACCTTTGACTGCATCATACTCGTCTTGAACAGCTGTTATTATAGCTATATCTACTTTAGGTGTTACGTCTTTTGTCTTCAATAAATCCAAATAAATTAATTTGTTTTCAATTTTGGTTTTCCATGAATTGTCATTTAATTTCCAAACCAATATGGGTATTAATCTTTTTTCAAAGAACGCCTTACATTCCTCATAAGTTTCAGTATCGGATGTTACGCCAAGAATACTTAATGGCGGGTATATTCTTTTTCTTCTTTCAATATCTTCAATAAGTTCAATTCCTGCGTTTTTATTGGGATTTAATGCAGAAACATTTTCAGGAAGCATAATATCAACTATAACCAAATCGTATTGCTTTTGCTCTAACTTGTTTAAAGCCTCATTTTTTGTCGTAGTATACTCTACAATTACAGTCTCTGAATTTATAAAGGCTGTTATTTCTCGCATTCTATCCAAATTATCATCAACTATTAATACAGTTACCATTATATAACTCCTAACGTTTTTACCAATTTTTCTTTCCATGCATTATTTAACGACGAATAGACAATTAAGTCTACATAATTAGAGAATTCGCTTTTGCACATATCATTTATAGATTCTGATGTGTACTGTGCAGATCCTTCTCCAAAAATTTCATATTGAGTTATTATTATTGTAGGTGTCTTTATGCGCTTTCTCTTCATCTCCCTTAAGAAAGTTAATCCCCCAAAAGACTCAAAATTATCAGTTTCCGATAAATCAAATACAGGCAGACTCATATCTAAAAGAATAATATCAAATGTTTCAGATAATAACCTTCTCAACCCTGGATTTAGAGCTTTTTCAGCAACAACATTATATTCTCCACTCATCTTAGACAATAAAGACACAATATTATCTCTTTTAAAAGTATCGTCATCCACAATCAAAACTCTTTTCATTTAAAAGCATCTCCTTTGCTAATTGTATTTCAATTCTAAAAGAATTATCAACTCTAGATACATAAAATCCTCTACCGATTTTTAAAACGGCAAAAAGAGTGTGCATAATTTTGTAGAGTCCCATCCCCCCTTCTTGTCTAGTATTAACAATTAAGTATTTTTTTTCGAAGAAACTTTGATTAATAGCGTTAATCACCTGATCCAAATTTGTTAAATCTATTTTAGGCGAAAGATTATTCTTAATGCCTAAATATAAATATTTTGAATCACAACTAACCTCAAAATCTATTTTTAGTTTTTCCAAATTATCTTTAAAACCGGAATGAATAACAGCATTACTCAAAATAATCAAAAGAACATCTATTAAATATCTAAAAGTATCGCCTTTAAAAAAGGTAGTATCGGGTATAGCATATGAAAAAGAAATATTGCTGAAACCTGTAAATAGATTTTTCTCTACTTCTTGACATGTTTTTACTAAGTCTTTGAAGCTATAATCTTCCCAATTATTATACTCAGACAAATTAAACCATTGCGTAATTAAGTCCACCTCATTTTGAATAGCCGTTTTACACTGTATCATCATACGATCAATAATTTTGCTGTTTCCAGAATTTGCAATATGTTTATGCAAATTAATTGATAATCGATCTATCTCATATGTTAGATCACTCAACAATTGGGGCAATTTTACTTCACGTATTGTTTTCAAATACTCATTTGTCTTGCCTATTAAAAATTCGTTAAGAAGATATATTAATTCATCAAATGTAATTATATTAGTAACGGAAAATTTATCATAAAATTCAGCCAACTCTACATTATCAAAATCATATCTGAAAACAGCTCCTTCAATGGGGAAGTCAAAACTCACCTTCAAGGTGTGCTGCGTAAAATAGTCCAATATTTCTTGTATATTCACAGAAAAAGTATTACATTCTTTACGAATAGAATTATTTATATCATTTGATTTTATAAGAGTTTCAAAATATTGATTGTTCCCATGACCATCAAACGATAAATTGTGGTCTGAAAAAACCTTCAATAGTTGGTTTGACAAAGTACCATGTCTAACTCTCGTGCTTAAAGAAATATCCAAGCCATGATTACCAAAGCAAAATTCTTTACAATACAAGCTATAAATATCTTTCAATATTATATTATGCTGATTTGTTCGTCTAAAAACAAACATTTGGTTAGATTTTGACTCTAATAGAATCACTTCTTTTTCTGTACTGTTATACATATCAATTTTTTCGTTAATCTGATCAAAACAATTAAACTTAAAAGAGTCCGTGTTTATGGTCAATCTACTTTTTTCAACTTGCTTAATACGCTTTAACAATGCACGATTTTTCGTAGTCTTTTCAATTTCCTTCATTAATCGTTTTTTTTCACGATAATCCTCCCTAAACAACAGATATTCACATATTTTCAACCTATAGTCTTCCACCTCTTCTGTTGATTTGAACAGTCTATACATTTTAGGCAGCATCTCATAATTACAAATATAATCCAAGAAAAAATTTGCTACTGCCTTAGGAGTATTAATTTTTTGGATCAAATCTAACGGATAATCATATCCAGTATTATCAAACAAATCTAAAAAACAATTTCTCCTTTCTTTCACAAAAAAATCCGAGTTGTCAATAAAGACATAACAGACCTCCTCTAAAGTCAATGCATCTACGTCGAGAATTTTCCTTTTAATATTATTAACTATTGCCTCTGTGCACAACAAAAAAACTAACAATTTGTTTTCCACATATGAGCTAACTACTAGCGCTGTAGCTTGTTGAAACTCACCTTGCTCAATTAACAAATCAAATCTTGCTAAAACAAAAGCTTCCTTAAAGTAATTTTCCGCCATAGGATACTTCTCTATTAATGTAGTATATCTGGTTAAAAATATTTTTGTATAAGCTTCATCCTTTGGACAGCATTTGAATTGACAAGGAAACATTATAATATTTTTTGTATTCTGCTCGTATTGGTCATATTCATAATCCGCATCATAGACAACCTGACTATCAAAATTGTATCCAATATCATAATTAACATATTTTTTTAAAAACAAAGACAATCCACTGTGAATTTGAAAAGTTCTTAATATCCTGACCATAATCGCAATGGTATTGATTTCTTGTATAAAAAATGGTTCTTCCTTTTTAAGTATAAAATATATTGAACGTAAAATTTTGCAACTCAAAATCGAGTTGCTTTCACAAACTTCAGTATTTGACATCAGATAAGATAGTGCTGTAAGTTTGTACGCACCTATATAGGAATAACAATTAAAATCATGACTAAAAAAGTTAGAAATAACCAATTCAAAATCATTCTTTTCAAAGGCATCGATAAGCTTTTTGATATCACAAGATGATGACTTTTTTCTTTTTAAAGGTTCCGTATCAAGATTTAGTTTTACATCCAAGAAATAATCAATACTTTTTAAGATTAATGGATTATTAGCTCCATTATAATTGTTACGTATATAATCATCCACAAAAATATACATATCAACAACAGAAAAATAGTATGAACTTGAAATAATATATTTCCATTCTTGTTGTTTTGTTGGAACAGTAACAAATAATAAATATTTCAAAAAAACGTCAGACAATCTCATATCTGTCATTCGCTTTATATAATAATCATGCTTTTCTTTTAAATTATTTTTTATGTTAAAAACATTAAAATATTGTTCTTCAAGTTTGTTAAAGTTTGCCTTAAAAGGAACTTCACATCGATATAAATTTTCAAGAAGTGAAGCATTATCTAAAAGCCACAATGACATTCCAAAGTTTTCATAAATTGTTACTATAATTTCTTTTGCTCTATCATATTCTTTTATGAGTATATTGTGCTCGAATTCATTTTTTAAACGAACAAAATGGCTCATTTTACTTACATTCGAATGAATGATAGCAGTCGATAAAAAAACCAATTTTTCAATTGGTAAATCAGATAAATTTATTCTCGAAAAAAGAGACATGCCCAGATTTTTTGAAAATAATAAATTATATCCAAATAGCCTACGTAAAGATTCATTATTATTAAGCAAACGAATCAATTTGAAATAGCCACTACCATCATTAAATTTTATATAATTATTTAAATTTGAATATGCATTTCCCCTATTATAAATTAAATTCAAATAGAATGTTTCACAATTCATAACAACAAAATCCTCTTAAAAAGTTTTAGATATCTAATTATATCATAATTTTTGACAAAAAACATATTAATATAAATTTTTCTTTTAGTTTTTTCAACAAAAAATAACAAGTAAATATAAAAAACAGATATTCGCTGATACAAAAACTAGTATTGAGACTTTGTTTTTATGCTTCCTCTATTCTTCGTAATTCTTCTTCGGCTTGATAGCCGCCTTTGAGAGTTACGATGATTTTTTTATTTCCGCAAACTTGGATACACCCAACCAACCTGCGAACTGTAACGTCATCAAACTCCGTAAAGCTCATATCGGTCTGTTTGAGAATGTCCATTATTCTTGCAACCTCTGCATTGACGGTATCACTCTGCGATGCTTGGCTCTTGGCAAGGTCGAGCTTTCCGCGAAGAATGACCAACTGATCGAACATCTTTTTCAGCTCAACTTCATATCTTTCGGGATTACCCTCGGTTCTTGCCGCAAGCTCGGTCATTTGCTGAATATCCACCTTCAATTCATTCATCTGCTTTTCGATGGAAAAGACATCAAGTGCTGCGTTGTTTCCCGAAACCGCATAGGAAAGGTTGCTTTGAATAAGGCTGAATACTTCCCCACTGTTTACCATCATCTTGGATAAGCAACGACAAATTGCTTCGTGAAGCATCTGCTCCTCTATCCCTGCCGAGTCCTTGCAATATGTTTTACCGTGTTCAATACGGCTCACACATCTCCAATAGTAAGTAGTCTTACCTTTAGCACTTTTGGAAGTTCTGCGAAAAGAGCCACCACAAGACCCGCACACAAGCAATTCTGTAAGGGCATATTTCGCACTGTACTTTCCCTGCTCGGTAACAGCAGAATCGAGTTTCTTTCGCTTATTATTTCTTCTCGAAAGCTCGGCTTGTACCAAATTGAAGGTGTCACGGTCGATGATGGCAGGGTGATTGTTGGAGATCAGATATCTCGTCACTTCGCCGCGATTGACCTTTGCTTTTTTGCTGATACAATCGGTACGGAAAGTCTTTTGATAAAGAACGTCACCGACATACTTTTCATTGGAAAGCATATAGCGAATAACGGAGATTGACCACACATCCTTCCCTTCCGGTGTTTTGATATTGTTGGACTCAAGGAACTCCTTTAACTGTCCGAGACTTGCTCCATCGAGGATCATTCGGAAAAGTGCTCTCACGACCTCGGCTTCATCTGCAACAATATACGGATTTCCATCGTCACCCTTCCTCAAACCAAGCATTTTGAAACGTAGAGAGTAGGTTCCATTCTTCATTCTCTTTTGGATGCCCCACTTGACGTTTGCGCTGATACTTTCACTTTCTGATTGTGCCATAACGCTGAAGAAGCCAAGTAAGGTTTCATTCTCTGCTTTCAAGGAGTCGAGATTCTGTTCCTCAAAGTACACGCCGATACCCATAGCGCGTAGTTTTCTGATCCAAGTCAAACTATCAACCGTATTTCTCGCGAATCGGGTGGTGGATTTGGTGAGTATCAGATCGACCTTTCCCTTTTCACAATCGCGCATCAGTTTAAGGAACTTCTCGCGCTTGTCTGTTCGGGTTCCCGTGATACCTTCATCGGCATAGATACCTACCATCGTCCAATTCGGATTTTCAGCTATCTTTCCGGTGTAATACTTCACCTGCGTATCCAAGCTGTTGAGCTGATCTTCTTCATCGGTGGAAACACGGCAATAAGCCGCCACTCTCATTCTTCTGTATTCATCCTTCCTGCTTGTAAGTGCAGGGTTTGCTTCTATCTTCGTTATCGTTCTTACGGGTGCGTATTCGCTCATGCCGTTTGTTCCTCCGTTTCTATGTTCGTTACTTCTGCGTGATTGATAAATGTGACGGTAAGCGTTCCGTCTCTGTTGACCGCTATCTTTTGTACTGTTTCCCGAATCAGCACTGTGTCAAGCTCGGTAATGATCGGTAGGTTACGGTACTTGTCCATCAGAGCCTCGGTCATCGCGCGGCTTCTATCAAGAGGACAGCACTCATATTTCTGTTCAACACATTTGAGTATCATCTTGGAAAGGACACCGAACTCAACACCCGTCTGTTCCTTAACTCTCTCAATCTCTTTGTTCTGTCGTATAACCTCCATCGAGGGAGAATACTCAACGGGAGCAGTATTCAACCGTAAGATTTCGGGGTTGCTTCGCACCCGGTTCAACGTGTTAAGCAAGGCGGAGAAGATCTCTCTGTCACCCAAGTACATATCCACCTTACAACCGCTTGGGCAAAGCCATTTTTCTCGGCTTCTCCACTTGTTACGGCGCCCCATATTCTGACCGCAGCAGGAACACACTAATTTACTTTTGATAAGTGTGGTGATCTCGGGGAGTTCGGTCTGTGTGCCACCCATATCCGACTTTCTTTTGTTGGCGAGTTCAAAATCGGTCAGAGATATGATGGCGGGATAACCGTCTGCCCCTGCGTATTTCGGATTTGCTATGATACGGGAGATCAGATTTTTCGTCCACACGGATTTATCAAGGTAGTAGATAATTCCCTGCTCTGTCAGTTCGGCGGCAATAGCCTTTAATGACTTCCCGCCTATGTAATCTGCGAAGATGTCGCGGACTACTTTGGCTTCAATTTCAAGAACAAGGTACTTACCGTTCTTGACTTCATATCCGTAAAGTATGGTTCTTAAACTCATGCCGCGACACCTACGCTTTCTTTCAAATTCAGACCACCCTTGAGTACAAAGGTGATGTTTCCGTTATCGTCTGCCTTAATCCTTTCAACGATTGCTGTAAAGAGATTTTCATCAAAGGAAAGAATAGCGGGAGGATAACTCTGCAACAGTTCTTTGAGGAATCGGAGATCTTCAATGTAGTGAGTATCCTCATCCTCGCCAATCAGCTTCAAGCGACGGCAGCGGAGAGTTGTGATTCTGTTTTGCAGTTCCGCTGTTTGCTCTGCGTATGAGACCTCATCCATAATGTTCTTCGCACGAAGTTTAGAGTACATATCGTTCTGTGAACAGAGCTTTGCGATCTCCGCATCTATCTGTGCAATCTCTTGGCTACCCGAGACAAGCCTTGTGCGAATGTCGATGAGCTGTGTCAGCGTGTTATCGACAAGCAAAGTCTCATATTGGCGCAGGCGGTTATACATTATAATAAAGGAAGAAAAGATCTCGCTTTCAAGGAGGTTCTTCCCTCCGCACTCATACCCGGCTACACCTTTTTGAGAACAAACCCAATAAATTACGCCGTGTTGTACTTTGCGCTTGTACGCCCATCCGCACTCATTACAATAGATCATTCGTGAAAGCAAATACTGTTGCTTTGGTTTCTTTGGCGCGTATTGTTCTCTCTCCTTGAGTCTCTGTTGCGCCGCTTCAAAAACTTCTCTACTGATAATTGCAGGGTGAGAGTTAGTAACGTAGAACTTGTCCTTTTCTCCATTGTTCTTGCGATTTCGCAATGGTAAGATCTCGGGAGTAAAGGTCTTTTGGAGAAGTGCGTCACCGATATACTTTTCATTGGAGAGGATATATCGGATGTGCGTCGTGTTCCATTTGCCCTCGCGTGAGTATACGCCTTCGCGGTTCAAGGTCGCCGCGATCTGCCCCATTCCTTTCCCTGCGAGGTACATATCGAAGATACGGACAACAATTATCGCTTCTTCCTCAACAATGACAAGCGAACCGTTTTCAAGTCGATAACCGTATGGAGCATTATAGGTAATAAAGTTGCCCTCCTCCATCTTCATTCGGTATGACATTGCCATTCGTTTGGAGAAGTTTAAGGAATCGTTTTGAGCAAAGGCACTCTTAATATATAGGATCATTTCAGAGCTCATAGATCTTGTGTCGATCCTATCATTCTCGAAATAAACGCTTGCGCCGTATTCTGCGAGTTTTCTCACCGACTCCAAACATTCAAGCGAGTTTCTTGCAAAACGCTGAACACTCTTAACGTAGATACGGTCGATCTTTCCGAGTCTCGCATCATTCAACATTCGCTTGAAATCTTCTCTCTTGTTCAAGCTCGTTCCCGTGATACCCTCATCAGCATAAATATCGACAAGTTCCATCTTGTCTGATGTGCGGATAAAATCGGTGTAGTACCTCACTTGGTTCAGAAAGGAATTAACTTGGTCGTCGGAATCGGTACTTACACGACAGTATGCCGCAACTCTTTGGATTCTCGCATTGTCGGAGTATTCCGCAAGCGGACGTATGATTTGTACTTGTTTTTCTGTGGCTACATTCATATTCGTGTCGCCCTCCTTTCGACCATAATTATATTGATTTTTGAGATTCTCTCAAGGATGCGATTTTTATGCGATTTCTACCGCTGTGCATCCCATTGTTTCTGCGTTTTTCTTGTTAAGTCTATCAATGACTTTTCTTTCCACCTTGCCCGATCTGAGCAATCTGCGAAGCACATCGACCGATACGAGGTAGATCATTTGTTTTCTTACTTCTTCACTCATTTACTCTACCCCCATACTGATTTTAAGTGCTTGATCAACAGCCTCCATCGACTCTTTGCTTGCCCGTCCAACGTAATGGATGAGCCTTGACTTATCTACGGTTCGCACTTGTTCGGCAAGTGCAATAGAACTCATAGAAAGATCGCTGCTTTCGATTGGGATATGAGTAGGTAAATTTCTTTTCTTATGAAACCTGCTTGTAATAGCGAGAATGATAACCGTGGGACTATGTGTGTTCCCTACGTTATTTTGAATTACCAACACGGGTCTCTCTCCACCCTGCTCCGACCCTACCACGGGGTCGAGGTCAGCGATGTAGATCTCACCGCGTCTGATTTTTCTTTCCATCATCTGTGAACCTCCGTTATGTTTTGCCGACGTTGCCATCGACTATGTAATGTAAGAACCGCCCAAGCGCTCTCGGGCGGTTCTCCCACAAAGAAAGGAATATATAATTATGAAAGGACGTCAGAATTTTACACAAAGAGGATCACTGTTGTTTTCGTTGTTGTAAACTTCAAGCAGCCAAGCAAGACCTTTCTTCTTGCCGCCATCCTCACCGATAGTTCTTGCCGCATTTACAATGTCATAGGGGTCTGTAAACGACAGTTTTTTGATGAGCTTTCTGCGGTCATACTCACCGTAATAGGTATTGACAAAGCTACACATAGCGACAATGACCTCGGAAACAAAGGACGCTGATCTTCCCTTCCACGCGCTCACGATGACCTTCATCGCTTCTCTGTACTGCTTCTCACCGATTTTGCTGTACTCCGCACGGGCTGTATTGATACATCTGAGGCGGTACTTACCGTGCACATCGGAATAGCTCGGCTGAATATCAAGATCTTCGTTGACCTTGATGAAGGCAAGAGTTTCGGCATCGTTGCCGATCTTCTTGGCTCTGAGCGTAATACCCGGTGTAGGCTTGGATGATACTCCGGTCTGTGCCGCAAAAAGAAGTGCTTCTTCCTCCTCGGTCATATCGTAAAAGATCTTGCAAACAATGTCCAAGTCCTTGCCATCGTTCCGCTGTTTTCTTGCAGCGATAGTGTGCTGACCGTCGAATACGTAATAGATGCCATCGCGGTAGCTCAGCTTCGGCTCATTGGCGATTCTCTCGTTGAACTCTGCCACGATGCGATCAACCTTCTTCTTTTGGATCTTTCTCTGATATGTTGTAGTGTCTATATCGGCACTATTGACCACCTCCATCTTGTACGGGGTCATTTCTTCATAACTCTTGGAGTTAATTCTTTCTTTGGTATTATAAGTAGTCATAACAAATCTCCTTCTACATCATTTATATAATCTCTTGCCGCAACCATAATTTCTCTTGTTTGGCTACGGTACTTCGGGTCTGTCCTCAAGCGAGGGAAACGCGACAGATAGTTATTGATGCTGTCAATAAACATATTCACCGCGCCTATCATTGAATTTAGGATGCTTTCTTCTATTTCATGTTTTTCTGTTTCGCTATCGTTTTCATCTGTCTCGGCAGGCTTTGGTGTTGGAGCACTTTCGGGGATAGGAGCAACTATTTCTTTTTCTTGCGGTATTTCCTCCTCTGTTTCCTGCTCTGTACCATTGGAAAATGCTTCTTCAATCTGACGAGCAATCTCTTTTGCCTTACGTTCTTCTTTGGGAATAAGCAGCAACTCTACCGCTTCTTTTCGTTCCTCTTTAGGTAACCGAGCTATCTTGCAAACTTCATTTTTAGATGGAGTGATATTTCCCGAGAATATCATTTCTTTTATTCCCGGATGTTCTTCCTCTGCTGCATCAATGCCGTTAGCGAGATACTCTGCTCGTCTCACCGTGCTCTCTGAAACATTACTTTCTTGTGCTATTCGTGCACGTGTTTTTTGGTTCAAAATCAAGTGGTCATTTTGACCACTTGATTTTGCTTCATCACTCTTTCGATCCCCACCGTGCAAATCTTTTTCCACAGAATACCTTTTTCCAAGCAAGTAATCTCTATGGATTTCTGTGATATTACGTCGTCCGAGCTGTGAACTGCATATCCAGGCGATTGCTTCTTCCTCGCACTCAAACTCCATCTCAAAGGTACTATATTCGATTTCGGGATGTTTCTGCAATATCTTGTGCCGATGATGCCCGTCAACAATTACTCCGTGCCACACTTGAATCGGATCGGTAATTCTGCCGAGCTTCAAGATGTTTTCTTCAAGCTGTGCAAACTCATCTGCCGTTAGCGGCGGGATTATCTGCTCAAACTTGGGATTTACCTGTAAGGTCTCGTTCACATCAGCACTCCTCCCAATCTTCATCCGCCACGCAACTACGGGTAATTACGATTGCAAGACAATCTCTGAAGTCCTCACTAATCTCTTGCTTGTTGTTAATTCGGTAGCAGAACACAAGGAAGTAATAGAGAACTTCTCGGTCGTTGCCAATACTGATCCCAATTTTATTTCCCGTCTTGTCGCTTGTAAAAACACAAGGCTTTCCGTTTAAAAAGCGGCGAATGTTCTGATCCTTATCCTTAAAGATCTTTTCAAGTTTGTGGAGTGCCCACTTGACATTGTTGGTGAATGTGATCTCTGCCTGCTCGTCAAGGTGGTTATGTTGCGCGTCGATTGCGTTCATTACCGCGTTCATGTAGTTGTTGAAAATTCTAAAGTTCATTTTTCTTTCCTCCGTTTTTCTTTCTTTTGATTTCATAACTAAATACCCACAACCGTATGGTTCTTCCCATCAAAGGTATAGGTATGTATCCGAGCCGCCGTAGGCAGACCTATGTGAAAAGGTGGTCTGCCGTTTTACCTTTGGCTCTTAACACACCTATTTGTCCTCGACACCCCGGTGTGACCGAACATTGTTCGG
>JAZQYP010000014.1:0-5725 GCA_045633625.1 Eubacteriales bacterium | reverse complement strand
AAGCGGAGTGACGGAAGGATTGTAAAATATAGATTTAAGGTGAACAATCCCTCAGTCGCTATCGCGACAGCTCCCTTTACACAAGGGAGCCTTTGTAGTAACATTGCGTCAAACATTAAACAGTTCGATAAATCCCAATTTTATTATTTATTTATTTGAAATAAAGCCGACAAATCTCATAAAAAGGGGTAGATTTATTCATAAATATATGATATAATATATTATTAAAGTAAAAATCCAGGCAAAACAGGTGAAAAAATGTCAAAATACATAGAAACTATAGATAGAACAGCACTTCCCGTGGTCGCACTTCGCGGCATCGTCGCATTTCCGAGCATAGCACTCAGCTTCGAGGTCTCCGATGAGGCATCGGTCAAGGCGGCAGAGGCGGCGTTTGAGGCAGATTCAAACGTTCTGCTTCTCGTTGCCAAGGAGCTCGAGGAGGAAGAAAGACCCCTCACCGCAGCCGACTTTTTCTCGGTCGGAACGGTGGCTAAAATAAAGCAGTCGGTAAAGACACCTGAGGGCAACGTCAGAATCATCGCCGAGGGCACGGCACGTGCAAAAATAATAGAGGTAAGACCCTTTGCAGAATATTACGTGGCTCAGGCTATGTCAAAAACGATATCCTTCTCTGAGGAGGATAACATCAAGAGCGAGGCGTATACACGCGCAATGCTCACAGAGGTCGAGTCCCTCGTCAAGCTTCTGCCGTCGGTCAGCGACGATATTATGCTTGCGGCAAAATCAATAAAGGATCCCGCTCTGCTCTCCGACTTCATAGCCTCAAATATACTCGTAAGATTCGAGGACAAGCTTGAAATACTTTCAATTTTCGAGCCGGTGCGCCGCATCGAGATGCTTGTGGCTCTACTCAAGGAGGAGACGACGATTCTCGGCTACGAGCTCAAGATCCACAAAAAGGTACGCGATAACCTAAGCCGTCACCAGAAGGAATTTTACCTTCGCGAGCAGCTCGGTATAATTCAGGACGAGCTTGGTGAGGGCGCAAACTCCGAGATCGGAGAGTACACTCGCCGCGTGCTCGAGGCAAAGCTGCCCGAGGAGGTCGAGGAAAAGCTCCTCAAGGAGATCGACCGTATGGCAAAGACCCCATTCGGCTCGTCTGAGGCGACCGTTATGCGTTCACATCTCGACGTCTGCCTTGAGCTCCCTTGGAACAAGCTCTCAAAGGAGCGCACAGACATCGCGGCGGCAAAGAAGATACTTGACGACGATCACGAGGGACTTACCAAGGTCAAGGAAAGAATCCTCGAATACCTCGCAGTAAAGCAGCTCACACCAAATCTTAAGAATCAGATAATATGCCTCGTAGGCCCTCCCGGAGTGGGCAAGACCTCGATAGGTGCGTCAATTGCCAGAGCGACCAAGCGCAAATACGTGCGTGTCTCTCTCGGCGGCGTGCGCGATGAGGCAGACATCAGAGGTCACAGAAAAACATATATCGGCGCTATGCCGGGACGCATTATGACGGCACTCTCACAGGCGGGAGTCCGCAATCCTCTCGTGCTTCTCGATGAGATAGACAAGCTCACGCGAGACGCGCACGGAGATCCCTCCTCGGCACTTCTTGAGGTGCTTGACGGTGAACAGAACAAGGCCTTCCGCGACCACTTCGTTGAAATGCCCTTCGATCTCTCGGAGTGTATGTTCATCGCAACGGCAAACACGCTTGACACCGTTCCAAAGCCCTTGCTTGACAGAATGGAGGTCATTGAGCTCAAGTCATACACCAAGACCGAGAAGCTCTCTATCGCAAAGAATCACCTTGTCCCCAAGCAGCTCACCCGTCACGGACTCACAAAGAGAAGTCTTAAGATCAGCGACGATGCGCTTGAGGAAATAATTGACTATTACACAAGAGAAGCGGGCGTGCGTAATCTTGAGCGCACTATCGCCGACCTTGCGCGTCGCGCGGCAAAGACACTTGTTGAGACAGACAAGAAGACCGTACGCGTTACGGCAAAGAATCTCTCTGACATCCTCGGCAAGAGAAAGATGCTCCCCGAGAGGATCTCTGACGAGGACGAGGTAGGAACGGTCAACGGCCTTGCATACACCGCGACGGGCGGAGATATGCTTAAGGTTGAGGTAGCTCTGCTTGAGGGCACGGGCAAGACGGTCTTTACAGGCTCGCTCGGCGACGTGATGAAGGAGTCGGCAACACTCGCAGTAAGCTTTGTTCGCAGTGTTGCGGCAAAATACGGATTTGACGGCGACTTTTATAAAACAAAGGATATACACATTCACTTCCCCGAGGGTGCGATACCCAAGGACGGCCCCTCTGCGGGCGTGACTATCGTCACAGCTCTCGTGAGCGCTCTCACGGGCAGAGCGGTAAGACGCGATATCGCAATGACGGGCGAGATAAGCCTGCGCGGCAAGGTTCTTGCCATCGGCGGTCTTCGCGAGAAGACTATGGCGGCGTACTCTGCAGGAGTCACGACAGTCCTCATTCCTGCGGACAACGAAAAGGATCTTGACGAGCTCGACGTAGCGGTACGCGAGAACGTGAGAATCATTCCCTGCCGCACGCTTGACGAGGTGCTTGGCTTCGCGCTCCTTCCCGCAAAGAAGGTGGCAAAGGAAGAAAAGAGTGCCAACACCGAATCGATAGAGGATTTCATTCCCCTTACCAAAAAGGGCGCGGCAGTGTCCGTAAGAAGATAATAGCTTAACAACAAATTAGGATTTGTCGGTACGTTATGTAGGAAGGTAAACGAACGTTTTCCACAAACACTGTAGGGGCGCGCAGTGCGCGTCCGTTCATTGGATTTGTGGTGTTCGTTGCGGACGGCCATTGGCCGCCCCTACAATCAAAATGATGTCTTGCTCTCTATAAACAGACCGACAAATCAAAATTTGAAACTAAACCAAAAATCTTTTGCTTGCAAAGGAGAAAAACAATATGGCAATAAATACACAAAACGTGTCCCTGCGTATCAGCGCGGGACTACCCAAGCAGTTTCCCACCGACGCGATACCGCAGATAGCCTTCTCGGGTCGCTCAAACGTGGGTAAAAGCTCGCTTATAAATAATCTGCTCGGCAGAAAATCGCTCGCGCGCGTGTCGAGCGCGCCCGGCAAGACCATCACCATCAACTTTTATGACGTCGATAAGAAGCTCTTTCTCGTCGACCTCCCCGGCTACGGCTATGCAAAGCGCACCCCCGAGGACAAAAAGAGATGGTCGGAGCTCACCGACGGATATTTTACCAAAAATAAGAATATCGACCTTCTCTCCCTCGTGCTTCAGCTCGTTGACAGCCGCGTAGGCCCTACTGCAGACGACGAGATGATGATGAACTTCCTTTATGAGTCAGAGATCCCTTATCTTGTGGTTGCGACTAAGGTCGATAAGCTCAACGCAACCGAGCGTCGCAACAATCTTGAGGCGATAGCCTCCCACCCCCTCGTGCGCGAGGGTCTTGGCGTCATTCCCTACTCCGCTCTCAAAAACGAGGGTAAAAATGAGCTTTGGAATGCAATTTTCAAGCAGATAAACGTAAAATAATTAGGCAAGAGAGAATAAAAATGACAAGGCTTATAGTTATCCGCCACGGGCAGAGTGTGGCAAACAAGGAAGATAAATTTGCGGGTCACTCGGATTTTGACCTGACCGACCTCGGACGCCGTCAAGCAGAGCTTGCCGCAGAGTACGTAAAGGAGCACTTTACAGTCGACGCGGCATATGCCTCCGACTTGCTGCGCGCCTACAATACGGCACTTCCCGCCGCAAAGGCGTTCGGCATTGAGGTTGTTCCCACCAAGGCGTTCCGCGAGATCTACGCGGGCAGATGGGAGGGCAAGCTCTTCCCCGACGTTATCAAGGAGGACCCCGAGATATTCGTAAATTGGCGCGACAATTTCGAGGGCGCGTATTGCCCCGAGGGCGAAACAGTTCGTCAGGTGCGCGACAGAGTGGTAGCAGAGGCGAAACGCATTGCCGAGCTTCACGACGGCAAAACTGTACTTATCGCCGCGCACGCAACGCCCGTAAGAGCTATTCACGTTGAGGCAGACCCCACGGTAAACGCATACGTCGGCAATGCAACTATAAACGTATTTAATTACGAAAACGGCAAATTCACCGTGGTCAGAACAAACATTGACGAGCACCTCGGCGACCTCAAAACATACCTTCCCGACTCATTGGAGAAATAATATGATACTTTACAACCATCTTGACGTAAACGACAAAGGACACCTGACAATAGACGGTGCCGATGCCGTAGAGCTCGCTCGCGAGTACGGCACTCCCGCGTATATCCTTTGCGAAAACGTAATAAGAGAAAACTGCCGCACGTATCTGTCGGCGGCACGCAAATATTTTGGCGCTGATGCGCTCCCCCTCTATGCCTCGAAGGCGCTTTCCTTCACGGGAGTATACAAAATAGCCAAGGAAGAGGGTATGGGCGTTGACTGTGTATCGGCAGGTGAGATCTACACCGCGCTGAATGCGGGCTTCCCTGCCGAGAAGATGTACTTCCACGGCAACAACAAGACCGATGCCGACCTCGCGTATGCGCTTGAGTCGGGCGTTGGCACTATCGTTGTTGACGGCGCGGAGGAGCTTGAGGCTCTCTCATCCCTTGCCAAGGAGCGCGGAGTGACACAAAGAATTCTCATCCGCATCACACCCGAAATAGACCCTCACACGCATCGTGCGGTGGTGACGGGAAATATAGACTCAAAATTCGGCTCGCCCATAACGACGGGAGCGGCTATGAAAATGGTAAAGGCGGCTATTGCGGCTGACGGCATTTCCTTTGAGGGAATCCACTGCCATATCGGATCGCAGATATTCGACCTTGAGCCCTTTTCCGACGCGGCTGACATTATGGTAAGATTTATTGCCGATATTAAACGCGAATGCGGCTTTGCTGTGCGCGAGCTCAACCTCGGCGGCGGCTTTGGTGTGCCCTACACCGAGCACGACAGAAGGATAAATTATACCGAGGCTATACGCGACATTGCGGCTATCGTTACAGGCTTTTGCGAGAAGCACGGCATAGATATGCCCCGTGTGATTCTTGAGCCGGGTCGCGCGCTCGTTGCGGCGGCGGGAGTCACTCTTTACACAGTAGGCTCTGTCAAAAAGATCCCCGAATTCCGCACCTACGTCTCTGTTGACGGCGGTATGCCCGACAATCCGAGATATGCCCTTTACGGCTCAAAATACACCTTCCTTATCGCTGATCGCGCAAATGGGGAAAAGACCGAGCGTGTAACGGTGGCAGGCAGATGCTGTGAGTCGGGCGATCTTCTCGGTGAAAATATTGAGCTTCAGAGCTGTGAGCGCGGAGATACCCTCGCGGTACTCACCACGGGCGCGTACAACTATTCGATGGCGTCGAATTACAACCGCCTCCCCCGTCCGCCGATAGTTATGGTAAAGGACGGCAAGGCACGTCTTGCAGTAAAGCGCGAGACCTATGCTGACCTTTGCAGAAACGATATGATTGATTAATTCTTTTTGGCAAACAAATTGGGGTTTAACGGTGAGAATGATATCACAAAAAGCGTTTGTCTATCTCCCTTAGAGTGTCATCCTGAGCGAAGTCGAACTTTCGCGGGTTGAGCGCAAGAGGGATGCGCGAACAAGCGAAAGCGCAAGGCGTAAGCCGCAGCGGGATCTACTTTGGCTTTTTGTAGTCCTTCTTAATCTTTTGTAACATTTTATTGACGTTACAAACACACAAAA
>JAZQYP010000013.1:0-24914 GCA_045633625.1 Eubacteriales bacterium | reverse complement strand
TTGTAGGGGCGGCCACACGAACGAAGTTCGTAGCCTTTGCGAAGCAATATGTGGCCGTCCGCAACGAACACCGAAGAAGCACGAGCGGACGCGCAGTGCGCGCCCCTACAGTGTTTGCGGAAATCGCTCGTTTATCCCCCTACACAATATCCCCATAAATCCCAATTTATATTGCTTTATTGTTCTTTGTTCTCAAAACTTGGGTCTTATCTTTTCGAAAATCGTGTATTTTCCGCTTCTATGCGCGTCAATAAACTCCTTGGGCTCGCGAACCGTCCATACAAATGCGTCGGCGCGGAATATTGCCGCACAAATTTTGAAGCCGATATTCTTCTGATGCGCTTTATCGACCGCGACAAAATCGGGGCGGGACAAAAAGTTCAGAAGCAGATGTGTGAGCGCAAAGTTGAGAAGCTTACTTCCCTCCTTTTTGCTCTTCACAAGATTTGTGACAAGCTGACCGCGTGCATATCGCGGGCGGTAGCTTTTGAACCATGATAGAAGTGCGG
Organism: Eubacteriales bacterium; assembly: GCA_045633625.1. Taxonomy (GTDB): domain Bacteria; phylum Bacillota; class Clostridia; order Oscillospirales; family CAG-272; genus HGM12713. The sequence goes on along the minus strand of JAZQYP010000013.1, from coordinate 24,405 downwards.
GATTAAAGGATTCTATACAGAACGCACCCGTATAATTATCAAGTATTCTCGCAACGCGCGGGCAAAGAGAGGTGTCTCGCGACTCACCCTTGAGCTCTATGAGCAAGGGCACCTTGCCGTCAACAACGCGAAGGGTCTCGACGAGGGTGGGCACCGTCTCGTCGCTTCCCTTGAGTCTGAGAGTCTTGAGCTCGGCGAGCGTAAGATCGCACACCCTTGCCTTCACTCCGCACATTCTCTCAAGTGTATAATCGTGAAAGACCACAACGCGCTTGTCGCGCGTAAGCTGCACGTCAAGCTCGATTCCAAAGCCCGAACGCACGGCAAGCTCAAATGCCTTCAGTGAGTTTTCGGGCGCATCCTTACTCCAAAGTCCTCTGTGTGCGTAGTCACAGCGAAGGAGCTCCATATCCGCCTTCTCTATCGCCCTCGGCATCACGAGGAAGAGATAGGCGACCGTAAGGACCAAAGCTATAAGAAAAATTATAAGTAACTCGGTCATATCAGTCCACGTCGAAAGCTTCAAGCTTTTCCTTCTTTTGTGTGGGAGCGGCATCTCCGTGACGAACGCAGAGCATCGTGAAGAACGCAAGCACTACGAATACCGTTGCATACGGGAAAAGTGTTCTCATATTAACGTCAAGCAAAAGTCCGCTGAGCATAGGTGTCACGGTCTGCGCGGTCATACTTGCCGTATAGTAAAAGCCCGTGTATTTTCCAACGTCGCCACTACTTGAGAGCTCTACGACCATAGGATAGCTGTTTACGTTGATGGTAGCCCAGCCGATACCCGCAAGGATAAAGAGAGCGTTTACAAGCCAGATGTTGCAGGGGGCTGCCATAAAGGACGCTCCGAAGAAAGCCACCGAGAGGAAAACTATACCCGCAAGAATAGTCTTTCTTCTGCCTATCTTTGAGGCAACTATTCCCGCAGGAACGTAAGCAACAACTGCCGCAAACTGTGCGACAATGAGCGTTACGTTGTAATCAAGCTGAAGCACGTTTACCGCATATACCGAATACTTACTTGTAACTGCATTATAACCCATATACCAGAAGATGACCGAAGCAAGAATAAAGAGAAGCGAACGCACCTGCGCCTTCGTGAGCTTGCCGCCCGACGACTTTTTCTCTTCCTCCTCGACGTCGCTGATACCGTATTTTAAGGCATCCTCCTCCATCTCGCGGACGAGCTTCGGCTCATTGACCTTGATGATAAAGATAACAAGTGCCACAAGCATAATTCCGCCCACAACAGAGAGGAAGGGTATATAATTCATAAGCGCATTGTGGGGCTTACCCGTGCCGAATATCATTCCAAGCACAAGAACTATAATTCCGCCAAACGTACCCATAAGGTTGATTATTGCGTTTGCCTTTGAGCGAAGGGGCTTTACAGTTACGTCGGGCATAAGAGCCACAGCGGGCGAGCGGAAGGTCGCCATCGCAAGAAGCACCACAAGGAGCACGCAGATGAAAATTACGAGCATCGAGGGAGCCATAGTCACCACCTCTGCGGCATACGCCTGTCGCGCGGGATTTACGTACTCGGTCTCAAATCTTGCATATTCGTCATCGGCAAGCTTTTTGAGCTCCTTCATTTGGTCATCAAGCTCCTCGTCGTCATTTTCAACGTAGCCGATCTCTGCCTTGATGCTCTCCCACTTACCTACGAATTCTTCCTTCGTAAAGCTCTCGGAAAGCGTTGCGCGCTCACCCTCGACAACGTATTCTACGTCCGCGTCGTAAAGAACGCCCATAGCCTCCTCGTAATCCCCGTCAGCACGGTCAACGACAGCCGCGATCTCGTCTATATTCCTTAGCTGCATACTGTCAACACAGGAAAGACCGATAAGTGCTACCGCCGCAACGATAGTTCCAAAGAGAATAAAGGGTGTTCTTCTTCCCCGCTTCGTCTTTGTTTTATCAGAAAGGCTTCCGAAAAGAGGAAGCATAAAGAGTGCGAGAATATTGTCGATCGCCATAATAGCGCCCGACCAGAAATGCGACATTCCGAATTTATCGGTAAGTATCTTTGGGATTATTGAATCGTATGCCTGCCAGAAAAGCGAAATGAGGAAAAAGGCAAGTCCTACGAACATCGTCTTTTTGTAATTAAGCTTCATTCTTTACGTTTCTCCTTGAATTTATTATGTTTACCGCCTTGAGCACAGCGGCTTGTGTTTTTCCGTCAGCGATCTTGCCCTCGCAGATCATACCCACCAGCTCGTCGACGGGTATTTTCTCTACTGCGAGAAATTCATCGTCATCAAGGTCCCTCTCACCGAACTCAAGTCCCTCGGCAAGATACATATATATCTTCTCGTCGATAAGGGCAGGTGAGCCGTAATACTCACCGATAAAGGTAAGGCTCTTACAAGTAGCCCCCGTCTCCTCTTTGAGCTCTCGCAAGGCCGCGCCGTAGGGGTCCTCCCCCTTGTAGTCGAGCTTGCCTGCGGGAATCTCTATCATTTGTCTGCCGATAGCATATCTATACTGTCTGACGAGCACTATCTCGCCCTCGTCGGTCACGGGCACAACGCACACCGCGCCAAGATGCTTTATATACTCGCGCGTTGAGGTATTTCCATCGGGCAACTCCACCTTGTCAAAATAAAGATGCACTACCTTGCCGTCAAATATAAGCTCTGATTCAAGCTTTTTTTCAAACAGTTCTTCCATAGGCCCTCCAAATAGAAATTTCTACCATTATTATACACTTTTAAGTGTATAAAATCAATAGTTTTTTTAACTTGCTCTTGAAAGTTCGTGTGAGGTATGGTAAAATATACGTGGCGATTTCAAATTTTGATTTATCGGTCTGTTTAGTGCAAATCTAACCTTAGCCTCCCTTGTGCAAAGGGAGGTGGCACGAAGCGGAGCGAAGTGACGGAAGGATTGTAAAATATAGATTTAGGGTGATCAATCCCTCAGTCGCTATCGCGACAGCTCCCTTTACACAAGGGAGCCTTTGTAGTAACATTGCATCAAACAGTAAACAATTCGATAAATCCCAATTTGTATGATAAAACTGTAAATTTTGTGAGGTATTTTTATGAAGCACGTTGATATATACACCGACGGCGCGTGCCGCGGAAATCCCGGAAAGGGCGGCTGGGGCGCAATACTCGTCTACGGTACAAAGCAAAAAGAGATGTCTGGCGGCGAGCCTAACACCACCAACAACCGTATGGAGCTTATGGGAGCTATTGAGGCACTCTCTATCCTCAAGGAGCCCTGCGAGGTAACGCTTACGTCCGACTCGAAGTACCTCACCGACGCGATAAACAAAGGCTGGCTTGATTCCTGGAGAAAAAACGGCTGGCGAAAGGCGGATCGCTCCGAGGTGCTCAACATCGACCTTTGGCAGAAGCTTATCACACAGCTTGAGCGCCACGAGGTAACCTTTGTGTGGGTGCACGGCCACGCGGGACACGAATATAACGAGCGTTGCGACGTCCTCGCCACCACGTTTGCCGATAGTCTTTAATAAAAAATCCCTGACGAGACCTTCCGTCAGGGATTTTTATTATTCACCAAAATTATCTGTCTTCTTTTCTCTTTTTAGTAACTACTGCGCACGCGGCTATAGCGGTGGCAAATGCTACACCCGTTGCCGATGCTCCGCATCCTGAGGAATTCTGCCCTGCCGCCTCTTCGGTTTCGGTCTCTGTCGCGGTCGCAGTCTCAGTCTCGGTTACGGTCTCGCTCTCGGTCTCGGTCTCGACAGGCACTGCCTCCAAGAAGCTTATCACGTGAGGATATCTGTTATGAGTCATAGTATGCACGGTGTTAAGGGGAGCGCCCGAGGCAAAGCCAAACCACAGCTCCTCAGTACCCGTGCCCTTCGGTGCCGAGGCTATAGCACGCAGATACATCTTATCAAGCTCACCGTCCGCATATCTTTCGATCATCGCGCGTCTTAAAACAAGCTCATAGGTTATATATCCGCTATCGTGCTTTACCTTATAAGACTTAACGTAGCCCTCGTTTGCCTCATATCCGTACTTCAACGTACCGCCCGCATTATTGTGTACAAAATGATAACGCATAAACTTGTCGGTTTCCTTCTTGAAGCCGAGGTCTATCACCATAATATCGCCAACCTTAGCCCCGTCCACCTTTATCTTGAACGCAACGGCTATGACGTCCTCAGTGGCGGTGACGTAAGCGCTCATCGACTCAACTCTTCCGATGCTGTTAACAATAAATACGTTTTCATTCTGATCTTCGGACGTGTACGTCATATTCTCTATCGCCAAGGAATACTCGCCGTCTCCGATAATTCCGTCGCAGACAGGCTCGTTAGCGGTAATATATGCCTCAAAATGCTTCTGACCAAAGCCCTCAAGCTCATATCCGCTCTCGGGCACGGGGAGAACTGCGATCTCCTCGTATTTTTCCTTTTTGCACTCCGCGCAGGTGTAGGTTATCTGTCCTGCAAGCGTGTGCGTTGCCTCGCGCGTTACAACACCGTCGTCAAATTTGTGAGAGGCTGTTTTTCCCTTCAGCCCACATGCACATTTAACGGAGTGAGCCTTTTCTGACGTCTCGTAAAGGTCGAAAACGTGTCCTCTTGTAAGGTTTTTTCCGCAAGCACACGTTCCATGGCAGGAATTGCTGTCAACGAATTCCCATATATATTTATGCTCTGCGGTGACCGTCTCGCCGCACCCCTTGCAAACACCCACGTGCGTCTCACCCTTGTCACTCAGGGTATCAAAGGTGTGCTGATGGCGGAGTCTGAATCTGAGCATCTGCGGCATATGGTCGGAGTACGCGTAAACCTCGGGACCCACAAACACCTCGTATCTCTCACCCATGACCTCGTCAGGTGTATAGAAGATGTGGTCGAGCACAAAGTCACCCTTATCGGGCGCATTTCCTACCTTTCCGGGCTTTGCCATAGTTTTGTATTCCATATTTACCGTCTCCCCGGCACAGTCTCTTGCCGAGGAATATGCCGACGCCATACGCTTATAAGCCGCCTCCTTCATCGTCGAGTTGAAGTCGCCGACGATCACCGCGGGCAAGTCGTATTTTGCCTCAAGTGCCGAAACACCCTCGATAAGCTCTGCCGCCTCGGCATCGTCCACCGACTTGTCGTAGTCCATCCACGTAAGGTGTGTGCAGACAACGATAAATCTCTCGCCCGTCTTGGTCACCTCAAAGAGCGCCCACGTGTAGCTATAGGAGCTGTTTATCTTGTATTTTTCAAAGCCGCAGTTAAGAACCTTAAACTTGTCCGTCTTGTAATAAATGGGATTTCTGAGATCTCCATAGCCTGTAACTGCAGGCGCGTATCCAAGCGTTACAAAGCCCTTCTCACCGTCAAGCACGTCGTGCCACATCTCGTCGCACTCCTGAAGTCCGAAAATATCGGGATCCTTCTCCTCAAATGCGGTCATGATCTGTTCAAATCTCTCCTTGGGAGTCTCTTTTTCATAAAGCTGCACCATAAGGATATTACTTCCCATTACAGTGTAGGAATTCTCTCCCATTTTAGAAGAGACCGAGCTATCAGTTGCAAAAGTCATAGTAGACATCACCCCCATAAAAATTAACACAGCTAAAACAACCGATAAAATCCTTTTCATTTTGCCCATCCTTCTTAAAAATGAATAAACTTAACTATGTATTGATTATACCACACAATCGCCATTTTGTTCTCTTCGCAAAATAGACGAAATATATCTATGTTTTTTGTCTATTATTTATATCAAAACAAAAAACGCTGACCGACGTCAGCGTTTTTCGTATTTATTTTATCTTTCCTCAGCGCCGGCGGCTCTTATTATTGCCTTGGCGAGAATTACCGAGGGATCGATAGTGAGAAATTCGTTTATTGCAAAATGCTTGAAGGCTATCGGCAGCTCGGTGCAGCCGAGAATTATCGGGCAGGTCTCAGCACCCGCCGCTTTAAGCTTTTTCTTGAAATCTGCCGTATCAAACTCATAATGACCCGCCTTGACGCAGTCGTAAATGAGCTTCATCACAGCTCTCTGTCCATCCGCATCGGGATATACCGTCTCAATGCCGTAACGCGAGAGATATTTTTCGTAAAGTCCCATCGTAACCGTCGCGTCGGTCGCAAGAAGCATAACCTTCTTCTGCCCTGCGCGCGCCACGTAGCGAGCCGTCTCGTCGATCATATTTATCACAGGCACGCTTATAGCCTCGCAGATCTGTTCGTAATAATAATGCGAGGTGTTGCAGGAGATCGCGATAAGATCTGCACCCATAAACTCAAGATTTTTTGCCATAGTGCAGAGCTTCACAAGAGGTGACTCTCCACCGTGCAGTATTGCCTCGGTCCTGTCGGGCACAGTTCCGTCGCAATCGATAAGCAGATGAACGTGATCACTGTCGCGCTCTGCCTTGGTATGCGCCACAATATTTGAAATAAGATCGGCAGTAGCAAGAGGACCCATTCCGCCCATAACACCTACCGTTTTCTTTATTTTCTTGTTCATACTCTCACCTCCCGCAAGATAATTTTAGCACAGATATTCTCCCGTGTCAATCGGATTTTAGCCTCTTACCGAAAATCTCTCAGCGCAACGCGGACAGACGACCGTGTGCTTGCCCTTTGCCTTAGGCAGACGAAGCACGGCACGGCATTTCGGACACTTGCGATAGACGTGCGTCCTTCTGTCGCGGCGCTTATTTTTTCTGAGTGCCAAGAAATTTACAAGCTTCTCGTTCTCACGTCTGCGCTTCGCGATATTGCGCGAGAAAATTCTGTAAAACATTATGAAAACGAGTGCCATTGACAAAAATGACACGACGTAGTATATCACCTTAACGGCAAGGTAGGCGTCCATAAACAGTATAAGCACCATCTCGACAAGCAATAATGCAACGTAGCTCCAGAGCAAATAATAATTCAGCTTGTCGTTTCCGTACCTGCCGTACATAAATCTATAGAACCATTGCTTTATATTTTTCATCACAACCTCAAGTGTAATATATCATTCTATATCGAAAATATATATTGTATTTTTCGTCACTTTGTTATAACTGTTATTTTCTTATTCCATACAATATTTAGGGATTTTTCTATTATTTATTCGCACTAATATTCGCGAGCAATAAATATTTCAAATCCCGTTTATATATTGTAATTTTCGTTTTGCAAATCCTCAAGTAAATCGTATTCAAGATCATCCTCAAGTTCTACGTCGGATGACTTAAGCACGTAATTTGGCGTCTGTGTATCTCCCCTCTTGTATCCCTTGTCTACCGAGCGGATTATCGGAACACACTTCCCATCAGCAACAAGAAAATGGTCTATCATCGTAAGACCTATAGTTCTGAACGCCGCCTGCATCATATACGAGGTCTGCACGTCATCAGAAGACGGTATCGCAATTCCCGCGGGGTGATTGTGAGCAAGTATCACGTATGACGTATTATACTCGAGTGCCGCTCTTGCCGCCATACTTGGACTAAGCATTGCCATATTTACAGTTCCGTCACCTATGAGAACTGCTTTTATCAGCCTCATTGCGTTATTAAATAGCAATAAGTAGACCTTTTCAGTAGACTGACCCGCAAAAAGCCCCTGCAAATAGTTTGATACCTGCGAAAAGGTGGTAAATTGCTGTCTTGGATCCTCACTCTGCACGCTATATCTTGAAATAAGCGATGAAACGACCTTGATAAGCGTTGCCGAGGTCTCACCTATCCCTTGAATCTTGCAGATATCCTTTATATCGGCATCAAATACGCCTCTGAGCGAGCCAAAGGTATCGATCAGCCTATGTGCCTGTTCATTTGTGTTGACTCTTGGAATTGAATAAAAGAGCAAAAGCTCAAGTAGCTCGTGATCCTCAAGCGCTGCTCCGTTAGCGCTTAAATATTTTTCCTTTAATCTTTGTCTGTGTCCGTCATGTGTCGCCATATACGTTATCTTCTCTCCCACTGAATTACAAAAGCAAGCTACCGCGAACGGTAGCTTGCTTTTATCAGAAATCGGTCGGCTTATGCCTTAGAGGCTTTCAGCCTCAACCTTCTTTTCCTTCTTTGCAGACTTCGCAGCCTTATCCTCGGGCTTTACGTAGTCGATGAGCTTAACGATAGCCATCTCTGCGCCGTCGCCTCTACGGGGACCGAGCTTGAATATCTGTGTGTATCCACCGTTGCGGTTCTCATAAAGGGGTGCGAGCTCCGAGAATACCTTGGTAACTACGTCCTCCTTAGTGATGTATGCAAGCGCAGCACGGCGGCTGGCAAGGGTGTTCTTCTTGCCGAGAGTAATCATTTTCTCTGCTACAGAACGAACTTCTTTAGCTCTGGTGAGTGTTGTCTCAACCTGTCCGTTCTCGAGCAAAAGGGTAACCATACCGCGAAGCATTGCTCTTCTATGAGCGGTAGGTCTGCCGAGTTTTCTTGTTCCGGGCATTGTCTATTCTCTCCTTTTGGTAATTTTAACTTTAATTTGACCTGATCAGTCGTCTTCGCGACGAAGCTCAAGTCCGAGCGAATGAAGTTTGTTAATAACTTCTTCGAGTGATTTCTTACCGAGATTACGAACCTTGATCATATCCTCTTCGGTACGATTTGTGAGGTCCTCTACGGTATCAATGCCTGCGCGCTTCAAGCAGTTGAAGCTTCTTACAGACATGTCAAGCTCCTCAATGGTCATCTCAAGAACCTTTTCCTTTATGGTCTCTTCTCTTTCAACCATAATTTCAACGTTCTTTGCTTCATCCGACAAGTTTACAAACAAGTTGAGATGCTCGTTGAGAATCTTGGCGCCAAAGGAAATCGCTTCTCTGGCAGAAATAGTGCCGTTGGTGAGTACTTCGAGTGTGAGCTTGTCATAGTCGGTTATGTTTCCGACACGAGTGTTCTCAACCGTGTAGCTTACCTTATAAACAGGCGTGTAGATCGAGTCGGTGTAGATCGTTCCGATCGGTGCAGAAATATTGCCACCAAGCAACTGTGCATGGAGCTGCTTATTTCTGTCCTGAGATACGTATCCTCTGCCGCGATCGAAAGTAAGCTCCATATAGAGTCTTTCGTTCTCGCCAACAGTCGCGATGTGGTGCGTGGGATTAAGGATCTCAATATCGGGGTCCTGCTTGATATCACCTGCAACGACCTCATGCTCACCTGTTACGTCGATTATAACGGTCTTAGGCGAGTTTGTATGAAGCTTTGCGATAATACCCTTTACATTCAGAACTATTTCCGTAACATCCTCTTTTACTCCGGGGATAGTGGAGAACTCGTGGAGAACGCCGTCGATCTTTATGTTCGTTACAGCGTATCCGGGCAACGAGCTGAGCATAATTCTGCGGAGCGAGTTACCAAGAGTTGTACCAAATCCACGCTCAAGAGGTTCGACAATAAATTTGCCGCTTGTACCGTCTTCACTGAGGTTAACGGTAGTAATATTGGGCTTCTCTATCTCTATCATTCCAAATAAAACCTCCTATTTTAATTTTGTTGCATAGATCTTGTGTCTGCGCATCGTTGTCACGCGGCGGCACAGCTGCCGCATACGGATATATTACTTGGAATAGAACTCGACGATAAGCTGCTCGTTGAAATCGTAATCAACGTCGTCTCTCTGGGGGAGAGCTACAACCTTTGCCGAAAGATTTGTCTTGTCAACATCAAGCCACTTGGGAGCGTTCTGTGTTCCGAGTCTCTCTGCGAGAGCCTTGCACTTAGCAGAATCACGGAAGTTCTCCATAACTGCTACAACGTCGCCTGCGCTTACGATGATAGAGGGAATGTTGACCTTCTTTCCATTGAGAGAGAAATGCTCATGAAGAACGAGCTGACGAGCTTCCTTACGGCTCTCTGCCATACCCATTCTGTAAACTACGTTGTCAAGACGACGCTCGATAAGCTTGAGAAGGTTCTCACCTGTCATGCCCTCTGTACGAGCTGCCTCTTCATAGTAGCCCTTGAACTGACCCTCAAGAACACCGTAGTATCTCTTGGTCTTCTGCTTCTCACGAAGCTGCATTCCATATTCTCTCTGCTTCTTTGTTGCTGCACCGTGCTGGCCGGGAGCTGTTGCTCTGCGGTCAAGTGCGCACTTTCCCGATGTACATCTGTCGCCCTTGAGGAAAAGCTTAACGCCCTCTCTACGACAAAGCTTACATACAGGTCCTGTATATCTTGCCATTCTCTGTTACCTCCTGTAAAATTAAACGCGTCTGCGCTTGGGCGGTCTGCATCCGTTGTGAGGAACGGGTGTTACGTCCTTGATCATTGTGATCTGGAGTCCTGCCGTCTCAAGTGCACGAATTGCAGATTCACGTCCCGATCCGGGTCCCTTTACATATACCTCAACGCTCTTGAGTCCGTGCTCCATAGCAGCCTTTGCAGCTGTTTCCGACGCCATCTGTGCAGCGTAAGGAGTAGATTTTCTAGAGCCCTTGAAGCCAAGCTCACCTGCAGATGCCCACGAAATCGCGTTTCCGGCAACATCGGTGATAGTAACGATTGTGTTATTGAAGGTTGCTCCGATATGAACCGCGCCTTTTTCAATATTCTTTTTCTCGCGGCGTCTCTTGACAACTTTCTTTGCAACTTTTGCCATCTGACTAGTTCTCCTTTACTTCTTCTTGTTTGCGATTGTCTTAGCAGGACCTTTACGGGTTCTTGCATTAGTCTTTGTTCTCTGACCTCTTACGGGAAGTCCCTTTCTGTGTCTGATTCCACGATAGCAGTTGATCTCAACAAGTCTCTTGATGTTAAGAGCTACGTCTCTGCGGAGGTCACCCTCTACAGTGTAGTTAGTCTCTATCTCATCACGAAGCTTTGCTATCTCATCCTCAGTAAGGTCCTTTGCGCGTGTATCGGGATTTATTCCTGTCTTTGCAAGAATGTCGTTAGAACTCTTGCGGCCGATACCGTAAATGTAGGTAAGAGCTATTTCTACGCGCTTGTTATTAGGAATATCAACACCAGCTATACGAGCCATTCTGTTTATCCACCTCTCTTAAAAATTGACAATTAGCCCTGCTTCTGCTTGTGCTTGGGGTTCTCGCAGATAACCATGACTTTGCCTTTTCTCTTTATGATTTTGCACTTATCGCATATCTTTTTAACGGATGGTTTAACCTTCATTTTCTATTATACCATACCTTTCTTGTTTAGTTTTGCGTTATTTCGCACGCCAGGTAATTCGGCCCTTGGTAAGATCGTAAACCGATACCTCTACCGTTACCTTGTCGCCTGGCAAAATTCTAATATAGTTCATCCTAAGCTTTCCCGAAATATGAGCCGTTACTATGTGGCCGTTGGGAAGCTTGACCTTGAAGGTCGCGTTGGGCAGTGCCTCAACTACCGTACCCTCAAATTCAATTACGTCATCCTTTGGCATAAAATTATCTCCTCTAAAATTTTTCTGATACGTTCAAGCCTACCACTCTTTATCTACAAGAGTGAGTATTGAAACTCCGTCGTTTGTAAGCACCACGGTATTTTCGTAGTGTGCCGACATCGAGCCGTCAGCGGTCTTTACCGTCCAGCCGTCGCTCAGCTCATTTACCTCGCTCTTGCCGACGTTTACCATAGGTTCGATGGCGAGTGCCATTCCGGCGCAAAGTCTTGTTCCGCGTCCTGCCGTGCCGAAGTTCGGTACGTCGGGAGCCTCGTGAAGATTTCTGCCGATTCCGTGTCCGATATATTTTTTGACTACCGAAAATCCGTTCGATTCAACGTGGCTCTGAATTGCCGAGCCAATGTCGCCGATGCGGTTTCCGATCTTTACTGCCTCAACTCCGCGAAAGAAGCTCTCACGTGTTACGTCTATGAGCCTTTGCGCCTCAGCGCTGACCTTTCCTACGGGTATCGTTCTTGCGCTGTCCCCGTGAAATCCACGGTAGAAAGCACCCACGTCAATTTTTACTATATCGCCCTCACAAAGTATTCTCTTTTTTGAAGGAATACCGTGAATGACCTCGTCGTCGATACTGATACAAGCAGAAGCGGGAAAGCCGTTGTATCCGAGGAAGGAGGGCTTTGCACCTGAGCGCTCGATGTGCTCGCGTATGACGCGATCGAGCTCGTAGGTGCTCACTCCTTCTCGGACGTGCTCACGGGCGATAAGCAGAGCCTCGCCCGTAATGCGTCCTGCCTCTATCATATCTTTGATCTGTATAGAGTTTTTTAGTTGAATCATATCAGCCCTCGACCTTCGAAAGTGCCTCAAATACGGCTCTTGTCGTGTCCTCTATCTCTTCTCTGCCCTCAACGCATACGAGAAGTCCCTTTCCTGAGTAAAACTCCTTAAGGGGCTCTGTTACGTTGTGGTAAGTATTAAGACGGTTGAGGACTGTTTCTGCTGCGTCGTCGGCTCTGACATAGAGTGCTGACGAGCATGCGTCACAAACGTCTTGGACCTTTGACGGCTTATAGACGGTGTGGTAAGAAGCACCACAGCTCGAGCAGAGTCTTCTGCCCGACATTCTCTCGACGATCTTCTCATCAGCAACCTCAATGCTCAGCGCGCAATCAATGTGCACGCCCATAGCGTCGAGTGCCTCTGCCTGAGGGATCGTACGGGGGAAGCCGTCGAGTATAAAGCCGTTCTGGCATTTATCCGAAGAAAGATATTCTTTGATTATGCCTATGACAAGTTCATCGGGAACGAGGTTTCCTGCGTCCATAAACGCCTTTGCCTCGTTTCCAAGCTGTGTGCCCGCCTTAATGGCGCCACGCAGCATCTCACCGGTGGAAAGTGCGGGGATTCCCCATCTTTCCGAAATCTTCTCAGATTGTGTTCCTTTTCCGGCACCGGGAGCGCCCATCAAAATCAAATTCATATTTGTTCTCCAAAAAGAATTGGTTTAGTCAAGGAAGCCCTTGTAGTTTCTGAGTGTAAGCTGCGACTCAAGCTCACGAACCGTCTCAAGTGCAACACCGACAACGATCATAAGCGAGGAACCGCCGAATGCAACTGCTGTGAAGTAGTCCGACTTACCGATGGCAGTCTCGATTACTACTGCAAGCATAGGAACTACTGCGATGATCGCTACAAAGAGAGCGCCAACGAGTGTAATTCTGTAGAGGATCTTGGTGATATATTCTACGGTAGGTCTGCCCGAACGAATACCGGGAACTGCTCCACCGTTGTTCTTGATGTTGTTTGCAACCTCGATAGGATTAAAGGAAATCGCAATGTAGAAGTATGCAAATGCAATAAGAAGAACGAAGAATACTACAAGGTAAGGCCATCTGTTATAGTTGAACCAGTTCTCAATGAACTTGGTAAAGCCATTCTCCTCCGTCATAAAGCCTGCTATCATTGCGGGAATACCGACGATAGAGTTTGCGAAGATGATAGGCATAACGCCCGACATATTTACCTTGATAGGAAGATTTGTGTTCTGACCACCGTACATCTTACGGCCAACAACACGCTTTGCGTACTGAACGGGAATTCTTCTCTCTGCGTCTGTAACTCTTACTATAAGAACTACAAATGCAACGATTGCGACTACGATCACAATTGCGAAGATAAGTCCAACCCAGTCGAAGCCCTTGAATCCGCCCTGTGCAAATACCATCTTCCAGATAGCGTTTGCCTGGCTGGAGAAGCCTGCGATGATGTTTGCGAAGAGGATCATCGAGATACCGTTACCGATACCCTTGTCGTTGATCTTCTCAGCAAGCCACATAACGAGCATTGCGCCCGCGCAGTAGCAAGCAACCATAACAATGGTTCTGAACCAATCACCAACACTGCTTTCTACAAGCGCGCCATAGGTGTTATCAAGAAGAGTTACGTAACCTACGCTCGTAAGAATTGCAAGTGCAAGAGTTACGACACGTGTGAGTGCGTTGATCTTCTTTCTGCCGTTCTCGCCATCCTGCGACCACTTCTGGAGAGCAGGAATAGCAACTGTAAGAAGCTGAATTACGATGGACGAAGTGATATAGGGAGATACGCCGAGTGCAAAGAGCGTTGCCTGCGAGAGCGCTCCTCCCGAGAAGGTGTTGAGGTACTCCAGAAATCCTGATACTGCAAGACCATCAAATATGTGGCCGTTTACGTAAGGAACGGGAATACTTGCACCTACACGATAGAGGACGAGGATAAGGAACGTGAAGAACAGCTTGTTTCTGATCTCCAAGGTTTTCCATGCATTCTTAAGCGTCTGGAACATAGCCTTATACCTCCTCTATCTTTCCACCTGCTGCTTCTATCTTTTCCTTGGCTGTTGCCGAAAAGACTGTCGCTTTGACAGTTAATTTTTTAGTAAGCTCTCCATTACCGAGAACCTTGAGACCGTCGAGCGCCTCACGAACGATTCTCTTCTCCATGAGTGCTGCGAGATCTACAACTGCACCGTCCTCAAATACGTTGAGTGCCGATACGTTTACGATAGAGTAATTAACAGCAAATCTGTTCTTGAAGCCTCTCTTGGGAAGCTTTCTGTACAGAGGAAGCTGACCACCCTCAAATCCGGGTCTTACACCGCCGCCGGAGCGAGCATTCTGACCCTTATGGCCCTTACCTGCGGTCTTACCGTTACCGGAACCGGGGCCTCTACCCTTACGCCAAGCTGCCTTTGCGGAGCCTTCGGGCGCTCTAAGTTCGTTAAGTTTCATTTTGCCTACCTCCTTATGCGTTCTCGACCTTAACAAGGTGGGAAATTACTTTTACCTTACCAGCGAGAACTGCGTTGTCCTCGTGAGTAATGCTGTCACCGATCTTCTTAAGACCGAGAGAAGCAGCCGTTGCCTTCTGGTTAGGCTTTGCACAAATAAGGCTCTTTACGAGAGTAACTTTTTTCATCATTCAGCCCTCCCTTAACCTTTTACCTGCTCAACAGAGATGTCACGAATCTTCGCAACGTCCTCTACTGTGCGGAGTGCACGAAGTCCCTCGATCGTTGCCTTAACAACGTTCGTGGGGTTGTTAGAGCGGAGGCACTTTGCTCTGATATTCTTGATACCTGCGAGCTCAAGTACTGCTCTTACCTTACCACCTGCGATGATACCGGTACCCTGTGCAGCGGGCTTAAGAAGAACCTTACCTGCACCGAACTCACCAACTATCTCGTGGGGTATTGTTGTGCCCTTGAGGGCTACTGTGATCATATTTTTCTTTGCATCCTCAATTCCCTTGCGGATTGCCTCGGGAACCTCAGCTGCCTTTCCAAGTCCTACTCCTACATGACCGTTACCGTCACCTACTACCATAATAGCTGCGAAACGAGCAACACGACCACCCTTTACGGTCTTGGAAACACGGTTCAACGCGACGAGCTGCTCACGAAGATCGAGCTCTGCCGGATTAATCTTTGCCATTGTGTTTTCCTCCTAATTGATGTTCAATACAATATATTTGTGTTTGAACAGTGTACAAACCGGACTAATCTTTCGATTAGAACTTCAGGCCGCCCTCGCGAGCGCCGTCAGCCAATTCCGATACACGTCCGTGATAAAGATAGCCGCCTCTGTCGAATACGACTTCGGTGATACCCTTAGCGTTAGCTCTCTCTGCGAGAAGCTTACCTATAGCTCTTGCTGCAACCTTGTTAGAGCCGATTCCCTGGAAATCCTTTTCCTGGGTGGAAGCGGCAACCAATGTTACACGTGCGACATCGTCGATGATCTGAGCGCTGATGTGTGCGTTAGAACGATATACTGCCAAACGCGGACGAGCAGCTGTGCCCGAGATCTTTGCTCTGACTCTCTTATGTCTCTTAAGACGAGCCTTATTAGCGTCTTTTCTTGATACCATTTGCGTCCACTCCCTTCATTATTTACCGGTCTTTCCGGCCTTACGACGAATTCTTTCGGTCGAGTACTTAACACCCTTACCGTGGTAGGGCTCAGGAGGTCTCTTGGAACGGATAACGGCTGCCATCTGTCCAACTGCCTGCTTGTCTATACCCTTAACGGTGATTGTGATCGGTACTGCCTTCTCGGCAACGTCGAGTGTGATTCCATCAGTCTCTTCGATGATGAACTTCTCCTGGGGAATTCCGCCCTTTACGAGAGAGTGGCCGAGGAAGAGCTGAACGGTCTTGCCAACCTTAACAGCCTTGTAACCTACACCAATGATCTCGAGAGTCTTGGAATAACCCTGCGATACGCCAACTACCATGTTGTTGAGAAGAGTTCTTGTGAGACCGTGAATGCTTCTGTCCTCTTTCTCATCTGTGGGGCGGCTAACGGTAAGAACCGCGCCGTCAAGAGCGATAGTCATGCGCTCGTTAAACTTTTCTGTAAGAGTTCCAAGGGGACCCTTTACTGTTACGAGGTTGCCCTCACCAACAGTAACGGTAACACCTGCGGGAACTGTAATCGGCATTCTTCCTATTCTTGACATGTCTATACCTCCCGCAAAATTACCATACAAACGCGAGGACTTCGCCGCCGACCTTCTCGGTGCGAGCCTTCTTGTCTGTCATGATTCCCTTCGAAGTGGAAACGATAGCGATTCCAAGGCCGTTCATAACCTTAGGCATATCCTCGTATCCCGCGTACTTTCTAAGACCAGGCTTGGACACACGGCGAATACCGCGAATAACCTTCTGCTTGCCTGCTGCGTACTTGAGGGTAACACGGATAACTCCCTGCTTACCATCTTCGATTACCTGATAACTCTTTACGTAGCCCTCCTCGACAAGAATGTCTGCGATGGCCTTCTTCATGTTAGATGCCGGAATGTCTACAGTTGCATGCTTTGCGTCGTTAGCATTTCTGATTCTTGTAAGCATATCGGCAATTACGTCTGACATTTGCATATTATTTATCCTCCTTTATGCAAGTTAATTAATCTTGCTGCCAAAATCTACTTGGCGGCTTATCAGCGGTTAAGCCCAACGATTTCGATTAGCTTCCTTCTGATAGTTAGGGGTTTTTTGGTAATTTTTCGGATTACCAGCTTGCCTTCTTTACTCCGGGGATCTCACCCTTGTAAGCGAGCTCTCTGAAGCAGATACGGCAAATACCGTACTTACGGAGATAAGCATGGGGACGGCCACAGATCTTGCATCTGTTGTACTCACGAGTGGAGTACTTCTGAGCCTTCTGCTGCTTGAGTATCATTGCCTTCTTAGCCATTCTCTTTTACCTCCGATCAGTTTGCGAAGGGAGCGCCCATAAGCTTGAGGAGCTCTCTTGCTTCTTCGTCTGTGTTTGCTGTTGTTACGAAGCAGATATCCATACCGCGGATCTTGTCAACCTTGTCGTACTCGATCTCGGGGAATATGAGCTGCTCCTTAAGTCCGAGCGCGTAGTTTCCACGACCGTCGAATGCGTTGGGGTTGATACCCTTGAAGTCACGAACTCTGGGGAGAGAGAAGTTGAAGAGTCTGTCTACAAACTCATACATCTTGTCGCCTCTGAGAGTAACCTTTGCGCCGATCTTCATGCCCTGACGGAGCTTGAAGTTAGCAACAGACTTCTTTGCGTATGTGGGAACAGCCTTCTGTCCCGAAATGATCGTAAGATCACTAATAACAGAGTCGAGAGCCTTTGCGTTCTCCTTTGCATCGCCAACGCCGCAATTGATTACGATCTTGTCGAGCTTGGGGATCTGCATTACACTCTTGTACTCGAACTTCTTCATAAGGGCGGGAGCTACCTCGGCCTTATACATATTCTTAAGTCTTGCCATCAGTCTCTACCTCCCTCATCAAAGCTCTGCTCCGCATTTTGCGCAAACGCGGATCTTGTTGCCGTCCTTGTCGGTTCCGGCCTTAACTCTTACACCCTTACCGCACTTCTCGCAGTAGAGTGCTACCTTGGACGCGTAAATTGCGCCCTCAGCCTCAACTATGCCGCCCGTCTCACCC
Organism: Eubacteriales bacterium; assembly: GCA_045633625.1. Classification (GTDB taxonomy): domain Bacteria; phylum Bacillota; class Clostridia; order Oscillospirales; family CAG-272; genus HGM12713. Next base: position 6,625 of record JAZQYP010000013.1, on the reverse strand, counting down.
TGTCTGCGGGGCTTAACGTGCTTCTTGATCATGTTGACACCCTCAACGATAACCTTGTCCTCCTTGGGAGAAACTGCGATTACCTTGTGAGTCTTGATCTTACCTGTCTTGGTATCGTACTTTTCCTCGTACTTACCTGTAAGAAGTACTACTGTATCGTCTCTTCTGATATTCATTTTACGATACCTCCTTAAAGTACTTCGGGAGCGAGCGAGAGGATCTTAAGATAGTCCTTCTCACGAAGCTCTCTTGCCACAGGGCCAAAAATACGTGTGCCCTTGGGCGTCTTATCTTCCTTGATGATTACCGCTGCGTTCTCGTCAAACTTGATGTAAGAGCCGTCCTGACGCTTTACGCCGTGTACGCTTCTTACTACAACTGCCTTGACTACTTCGCCCTTCTTTACTACACCGCCGGGAGCAGCCTTCTTTACGCTGGCTACTACCACGTCACCGATGTTTGCGTATCTGCGGCCTGTTCCGCCGAGTACGCGAATGCACATCAGCTCTTTAGCTCCGGTGTTATCGGCAACCGTCATTAATGTTTGTTGCTGTATCACTTTTATTTCCTCCTGAATTCAATACGATTTCTGCCGTATTTACTGTATTTGGGTGTTTTGGAGCTTAAATGCTAATTACTTAGCCTTCTCGATTATTTCAACAACACGCCATCTCTTTGTCTTAGAAAGGGGTCTTGTCTCCATGATCTCAACCTTGTCGCCGATGCCGCACTCATTGTTCTCATCGTGTGCATGAACCTTCAAGGTACGCTTGATGATCTTGCCGTAAACGGGGTGCTTTACGTTATCCTCGATAGCAACCACAACGGTCTTGTTCATCTTGTCGCTCACTATGTGACCGACTCTTGTTTTTCTGAGGTTTCTTTCTTCTGTCATGACTCTTCCTCCTTACGCATTTTTCTCTGAAAGGATTGTCATTACACGAGCAATGTTCTTCTTGACCTCGACCATCTTCTGGGGATTGTCAAGCTGGTTGATCGCGTGCTGGAAGCGGAGTGTAAAAAGCTCATCCTTGAGTTCCTTAAGCTTTGCGTTGAGCTGCTCAACGTTCATCTCTCTGAGCTCGTTTGTATACTTCTTTGTATTCATAGCTGATTAACCCTCCTTCTTCGCGAACTTACACTTGATGGGAAGCTTGTGAGATGCAAGTCTCATAGCCTCACGTGCTACGTCCTCTGCAACTCCGTCCATCTCGAACATAACTCTGCCCGGCTTAACAACAGCTACCCAGTACTCGGGTGAACCCTTACCGGATCCCATTCGAGTCTCAGCAGGCTTCTCTGTGATAGGCTTATCGGGGAATATCTTTATCCAAACCTTACCGCCTCTCTTGATGTAACGTGTCATCGCGATACGGGCTGCCTCGATCTGGTTGCTTGTGATCCAAGCGGGCTCAAGTGCTACAAGGCCGTAAGAACCGTTTGTAACCTTATTGCCTCTCATTGCTTTTCCTTTAAGTCTGCCGCGCTGTACACGACGGAACTTAACTCTCTTAGGCATTAACATTGTTACGACCTCCTTCTCTGGGAGCTCTCTCGCCTCTCTGGCCGTCTCTTCTGCGAGGACGTCTGTCACCGTTTCTTGCGTCCTTGCGGTCGCCGCGACGGTTGTTGTCTCTTGCAGGGCGGTTTACCTCGTTAAGAACCTCGCCGCGGTATATCCATACCTTAACGCCGATCTTACCGTAGGTTGTATTTGCTTCCCAGAAGCCGTAATCGATATCAGCTCTGAGAGTCTGAAGCGGGATAGTACCCTCATGATAATGTTCTGCTCTTGCGATCTCGGCACCGCCAAGACGTCCGCTGCAGGAAATCTTGATACCCTTTGCGCCAAGTCTCATGGTGTTTCTGATCGCCATCTTCATTGCACGACGGAAAGAAATTCTTCTCTCGAGCTGTGCTGCTACGTTCTCAGCAACAAGCTGTGCATCGAGGTCGGGCTGTCTTACCTCAACAACGTTGAGGGCAACGGGCATACCAACCATCTTCTGAAGCTCGTTCTTATATCTCTCGATCTCAGCGCCGCCACGTCCGATAACCATACCGGGCTTTGCACAGTGAATAAATACTCTTACTCTCTGGCTGTCGCGCTCGATCTCGATCTTAGGAACGCCTGCGCTCTGGAGCGCGTTCTTCAGATACTTTCTGATCTTGTAGTCAGATACGAGTGTGTCGCCGAACTTCTCGTCAGACACGAACCATCTCGAATCCCAGTTCTTAATTACTCCAACACGTAAACCGTGGGGATTAACCTTCTGTCCCATTTAGCTCTTCCTCCTTTTCTTAGTTTCTTTCCTTGACTACTACTGTGATATGCGACGTTCTCTTAAGGATTCTGTCTGCGCTTCCCTTTGCTCTGGGCATGATTCTCTTGAGCGTGGGACCCTCGCATACGAAGCACTCACTTACGTAGAGCTTCGAGCCGTCCATATCGAAATTGTTTTCTGCGTTTGCAATTGCGCTTCCCAAAAGCTTTACAAGGTACTCCGAAGCACTCTTATTGGTGTTCTTCAGAATTGCCATTGCTACTCCCGCATCCTTGCCTCTGATGAGGTCGAGAACGATCTTTACCTTGCGGGGGGAAATTCTTGCATACTTAAGCGTTGCTCTTGCTTCCATATTAACTCTTTCCTCCTGCATTATTTACCGTTGTTGGATGTCTTGGAGCCTGCGTGGCCCTTGAATGTTCTTGTAAGTGCGAACTCGCCGAGCTTGTGACCGACCATATCCTCAGTAACGTATACCGGAACGTGCTTTCTGCCATCGTGAACGGCGATCGTGTGTCCTACAAACTCAGGGAATATTGTAGAAGCACGAGACCATGTCTTGAGAACTTTCTTTTCCTGCTTCTCATTCATGGCACAGATGCGTGTATAAAGCTTTTCCTCTACAAAAGGTGCTTTCTTAAGACTTCTGCTCATTTATATTCCCTCCTTCTTATTTGCCATTTCTGCGTCTGACTATGAACTTATCAGTTCTAGCCTTCTTGTTTCTCGTCTTATAACCGAGAGCGGGCTTGCCCCAAGGTGTAACAGGAGTGGGTCTACCGATGGGAGACTTACCTTCACCACCACCGTGAGGGTGATCGCAGGGGTTCATTACAGAACCGCGGACTGTAGGACGGATGCCCATGTGTCTCTTCTTACCTGCCTTACCGATCTTAACGGTATCGTGCTCTACGTTACCTACCTGACCGATAGTAGCCTTACAATCAAGACGAACTATACGAACCTCGCCGGAAGGAAGTCTTACCTGCGCGATGCCGTTCTCCTTCGAAAGAAGCTGTGCTGCAACTCCTGCCGAACGAACGAGCTGAGCGCCCTTGCCGGGATAAAGCTCGATGTTGTGGATGAATGTACCGACGGGGATGTTCTCGATGGGAAGTGTGTTACCGGGCTTGATATCGCTATCTGCGCCTGTGTAAACGGTGTCGCCTTCCTTAAGACCAACGGGAGCGATGATGTAGCTCTTGTCGCCTGCCTCATTCTGAAGAAGTGCGATGTATGCGCTTCTGTTAGGATCGTATTCGATACCGATAACAGTTGCAGGAGCCTCATTCATTCTCTTGAAGTCGATAATTCTGTACTTAATCTTGTTTCCACCGCCGTGGTGACGAACGGTGATTCTGCCGTAGCTGTTACGTCCGGCATGCTTCTTCTTAATAACCGTGAGGGACTTTTCGGGAGTAAACTTTGTGATCTCCTCGAAGGTCGGCACAGACATATGTCTTCTCGACGGTGTCGTAGGATTATACTTCTTTGTAGGCATTCTTCTTTACCTCCTACATTAGTTAAGTCCATCGAAGAACTCAATGGTCTTGGAATCGGACTTAAGTGTTACTATAGCCTTCTTCCACTCGGACTTGTATCCGAAGTGAACACCGGTTCTTGTGGGCTTCTTCTTCATTGAAATTGTGTTGACCTTCTCAACCTTTACATTGAACATTGTCTCAACTGCCTTTGCGATCTCAGGCTTTGTTGCGTCATTCTTAACCTTGAAGGTGTATCTCTTATCGCCGACTCTGTCCATGCTTGCTTCCGTGATAACGGGAGCGATGATGATATCCTGTACCATTTTCATTATGCATAAACCTCCTCAAGCTTTTCGATAGCAGCCTTTGTCATGATGACCTTCTCTGCCTTGAGCACCTCATATACGTTGATAGTGCTGTAAAGTGTTGTTGTTGTCTTCTCGATGTTGGAGCAGCTCTTGATTACGAACTTGTCAACCTCGGGGAGAACGATGAGAGCACTCTGAGCAACAGTTGCTGTTCTCTGCTTCTTCTCTCTTACGACCTCACCGTCAACAACGGACGTTGTCTTGTAATTCTTAACTACTTCCTTCTTGCAACCGAGAGCTGCAAGCATCTTGACCATTTCAGCGGTCTTAAAGGTGTCGAGCTTGATCTCATCAACAACGATGAGCTCGCCTGCAGCAACCTTAGCGGAAAGTGCGCTGAAGAGTGCAAGTCTCTTAACCTTCTTGTTCATACCAAGGCGGTAATCTCTGGGCTTCGGACCGAGAGCGATACCACCGTGTGTCCACTGAGGAGCACGTGTCGAACCCTGACGAGCTCTTCCTGTACCCTTCTGTCTCCAGGGCTTCTTACCGCCGCCGGAAACCTCAGTACGCGTAAGCGTGGACTGTGTTCCCTGTCTCTGATTCATGAGATAGGTTCTTACTGCAGCGTGGAGGACGGCTTCGTTGACTTCTGCACCGAATATAACATCAGACAGCATCATTTCTCCGACTTCCTTGCCTGTCATATCCATTACTTTAATGTTTGGCATTCTGTGTTTCCTCCTTCCGCTTATGCTTTAACCGAGTCACGGATGAATACTATGCCGTCCTTAGCACCGGGAATGGCACCCTTGATGGCGATAAGATTCTTTTCGGAATCGATCTTTACAACTTTGAGATTGAGAACAGTTACCTGCTCATTACCGTACTGTCCTGCCATCTTCTTGTTCTTGAAGATTCTTGCGGGGTCAATAACACCCATAGAACCGGGCTGACGGTGGATAGGACCTGTACCGTGGGTCATTCTGAGAATGTGGTTGCCCCATCTCTTAACTGCACCGGTGTATCCGCGGCCCTTTGTCATACCTGTTACGTCGACCTTGTCGCCTGCGGCGAAGGTATCGGCTGTGATGACGTCACCTACGTTTATTGCGGAGCAATCGTCGAGACGGAATTCCTTAAGGTGCTTCTTAACGGTGGTTCCTGCCTTCTCGAAATGTCCCTTCTGGGGCTTGGTTGCGTTGTTCATCTTCGCATCCATGAAACCGAGCTGTACTGCATTGTAGCCATCGGTTTCGGTGGTCTTCTTCTGTGCTACTACACAGGGACCTGCTTCAATTACCGTAACCGGTATTACGTTTCCGACCTCATCAAAGATCTGTGTCATACCGACTTTTCTTCCGATAATTCCTTTTTTCATGTTTTTTCCTCCTGTAAATTATTGGTTGACGTTTTGTATTTACCTTTCGGCAACGCCAACATGACTTACAAGGTTGCCGACCTGCTTTCGCATCGGCTGTTATCCTTGTTTTAGATGTAGGATCTAGTCGATCGCTTGATTAGATCTTTACCTCGATCTCAACACCTGCGGGGAGCTCGATGCTCATGAGCGCATCAACTACCTTCTGTGTGGGCTTCAAAATATCGATAAGTCTCTTGTGCGTACGCATCTCGAACTGCTCACGGCTGTCCTTGTACTTGTGTACTGCGCGAAGGATTGTAACGATCTCCTTCTCTGTGGGAAGCGGGATGGGACCCGAAACCTCAGCGCCGTTTCTCTTTGCAACCTCAACGATCTTCTCTGCTGCTGCATCGATGATCTTGTGATCGTAGCTCTTGAGTCTTACTCTGATTCTTTCCTTTACTGCCACTTTGTTTTGCCTCCTTGTAATATTTTCGCTTGCCGCACCGACTGAGAGAACGGAGCGGTTCCGCGTTTTCTTGCAGGGACGCTCCTTGACACTGTTCCGTGTGTTTCTTCCTTGTCCATTGAAAAACCGAATTTGTCACGCATCAGCACCTGCCTGACAACTTCGGGAAATGCACACTGAATCCACACAGTCAGAAACTGCATCTTGGATTGCTGTCGCCCGATCAAAACGGACATACTCCACGAAAATTACCTGTTTTGGCGGTGTTTCGCCTCACAGCAACCTCTCGCTTCATCGCATATCAAGCCTTATGATTATATCACAACTTCCCTTATTTTGCAATAGTTTTATTTAGGGCAAAAGGGAGAAATATCGTATATATTTGGTATATCGTTTTATACATTATATACAAAAACAGCCTCGTTTTAGTCAAAAATAGGCTAAAACGAGGTCATTTTTCTCATTTTGGAGCTTCAAAAGCGGTCAAAATTCAATTTTTTCGCTTTTTTGACGATTTTTTCAAAAAAGCGCAACCGAGAGAACAAAAACCAAAAAAAATTACTCCCATTATTACGTTCAAATTTTGATTTATCGGGGAGTTATATGCCGTGCTTGCACGGCGTGATATTGCTCACTGCGTTCGCAGTTATATTGTTCGCAACGCTCACAGTGATATTCTATTCGCCTCTAAATTACAACGCACGAAGTGCATATCA
>JAZQYP010000012.1:0-19451 GCA_045633625.1 Eubacteriales bacterium | reverse complement strand
TGATATGCACTTCGTGCGTTGTAATTTAGAGGCGAATAGAATATCACTGTGAGCGTTGCGAACAATATAACTGCGAACGCAGTGAGCAATATCACGCCGTGCAAGCACGGCATATAACTCCCCGATAAATCAAAATTTGAAGACTACTCAAACACAAACTCGCCGTCCTTGGCGCTGACGGTGATCCTTTGCCCTTTGTGGAACACGCCGCGGAGGAATTTGTCGGAGACGGTGTCCTCTATCTCACGCGTAATGACACGGCGCAAGGGACGCGCGCCAAGGCGCTCGTCATAGCTCTTCTCGGCAATAAGGGAGACGGCACTGTCCTCAAAGCAAAGCTCGATTCCAAGATGCTTCGCACGCACCGCGAGTCCGTCAAGGAGCACGCGCGCAATCTTTTCGATATTCTCCTTCGTGAGCGTTCTGAAAACGATGATCTCGTCAACGCGGTTTAAGAATTCGGGCTTGAATTCGCTGCGGAGTGCCGAGAGCATCTTCTTTCCCACGTCCTCGCGCTCGCTATCCGCCGCAAAGCCAAGCGTGCGTATGCGCTCGGCATCGGCGGCACCGATGTTCGAGGTCATAATTATCACCGTATTGCGAAAATCGACCCGTCGACCCTGCGAATCGGTAAGAAATCCGTCGTCAAGCACCTGAAGGAGCAGATCGTAAACGCCCGAATGTGCCTTCTCTATCTCGTCGAAAAGCACCACCGAATAGGGTCTGCGACGCACCCTCTCGGTGAGCTGTCCCCCCTCGTCGTAGCCGACGTAGCCTGGGGGCGAGCCTATGAGCCTTGAGACACTGTGCTTCTCCATATATTCCGACATATCAAGGCGCACCATAGCGTTCTCACTGCCGAAAAGTGACTCGGCAAGAAGGCGGGCGAGCTCGGTCTTTCCCACACCCGTGCGACCGAGGAAGATAAACGAGCCGATGGGGCGACGCTCGTCCTTAAGACCTATGCGACCGCGACGAATTGCCGCCGAGAGCGAGCTTATCGCCTCGTCCTGACCCACAAGTCGCGCCGAGAGCTCCTCCTCAAGCCGAAGAAGCCGCTCCCCCTCCTCCTCGATAAGACGGCTGACGGGTATGCCCGTCCAAGAGGTCACGATGTCGGCAATGTCCTCCTCGGTCACAGTCAGCTCGCGGCATTCCTTGCCGAAAAGCTCGTCAAGCTCACCTTTTCTTATAAGAAGCGCCTTCTCTTCCTCGCGAAGCGTTGCGGCAAGGTGGAAATCCTGCTCACATATTGCCGCCTCCTTCTCGCGAGAGACGTGAGAGAGCCTTTTTTCTATCTCCTCTCTCTCGGGTGTCGCACCAAGGCTCGACAAGCGCACCCTTGCCGCCGCCTCGTCGACGAGGTCTATTGCCTTGTCGGGCAGAAAGCGGTCGGGAATATAGCGCACCGAGAGCCGCACCGCCGCCTCTATAGCTCCTGCAGAAATTTTCAGCTTATGATGCGCCTCGTATTTGTCGCACAGTCCCATTATCATCCTCGCCGCCTCGTCCTCGGTGGGCTCTGCTACGCTCACCGACTGAAAACGTCTCTCAAGCGCGGCATCCTTCTCGATGTGGCTTCGGTATTCGGAGAGCGTCGTGGCACCTATCATCTGTATCTCGCCGCGTGCGAGTGCGGGCTTGAGGATATTTGCGGCATCGACCGCACCCTCGGCAGCTCCCGCGCCGATGATAGTGTGCATCTCGTCGACGAAAAGGATTATATCCTTTGCCTCGGCTACCTCCGCCATAACGCTCTTCATTCTGTCCTCAAACTCGCCGCGGTACTTCGCCCCCGCTATCATAGAGGGGATATCGAGCGTGATTATACGCTTGCAAAGAAGGTCATCGGGCACGTTTTTGTCGGCTATCCGCTGCGCCAGACCCTCCACCACTGCCGTCTTGCCAACACCAGGCTCACCCACAAGGCAGGGATTGTTCTTTTGGCGGCGCGAGAGGATCTGTATGAGTCGCTCGGTCTCCTTCTCTCTGCCGATTATGGGGTCTATCTTCCCCCCTCTTGCAAGCTCGGTGAGGTCTCTGCCGTAATTCGTAAGGATGGGCGCACCGCTTATCTTCTTTTTTTCTTCCTTCTTCGAGCTTGAGCTCTTTGGCATGGGAGAGCTCATATCAAAATATGCCGTGACGTCACTCCTTAGCTCCGAGACGGATATCCCGCACTCCTCAAGGATCTTCACGCCCACGCAATCTTTCTCGTTGAGCAGTGCGAGGAGCAGATGCTCGCTCCCGATAAAAGCACTCGTCGAGTGTGCCGACACCGATGCCGCCTCCTCGATTATTCTTTTTGTTCTCGGCGTCATATCGCTCGCACCCACCTGACTTTTGCTACCCATTCCCGACACCTCGGCAATAAGCCCGCGCAGACGTATTGCGTCAACCCCTTTTGCCGTAAGCATTCTTGAGGCGACCGACTCGCTCTCCTCCACAAGTCCAAGCAAAAGATGCTCAGAGCCTATATACGTGTGCCCCATATCCTGCGCCGTTTGTTGTGCACGCGTAAGCACCTTTTGCGCCTTTGATGTAAATCTGTTTTGCATATTTTACGCACCTTCCCTTTTCGTTCTTATATATTTTACTCACAGCAAAGGGGAAGATATTCACTAATGCAGTATATCGAAATAACAAATTGGGATTTGTGGGGGTGTTGCATAGGCGGATAAATGTTATAATTGTCCGTAGGGGAGGGGTCTGCCCTCCCGCCACAATCGACTTAGAAAAACAAACGAATAGCAATATAATTCAAGGTTTTTCCGTCTAACAAAACAATCATTATTTGTTCGTTTTCGGGAGGGTAGACCCCTCCCCTACGATCAAAAATAATGTTCTGCTTTCTACACAACAGACCGATAAATCAAAATTTGAACGAAAAATTGGGATTTATGGGTGCGTTGTGTAGACGGACAAACGAACGATTTCTACAAACACTGTAGGGGCGCGCACTGCGCGTCCGTTCATTGGATTTGTGGTGTTTGTTGCGGACGGCCAATGGCCGCCCCTACAATCAGAAATGATGTCTTGCTCTCTACAAACACACCGACAAATCAGAATTTGAAAATAAAATCATATTGACAAAGATTTTTGTCTGTGGTAGAATGTTCTTGCAACACAATTTCATAGTTTTTGAGTTTAACGCTCGTTAAAGGGAAAATATCTTTGGTAAAAGGTGTTTTCTCCCTTTTGCCATCCCTTTGGAGCGTAAAAGTTATGAAATTGTGTTGCAACGTTTCGAGAGAACACTTTTTCGGTGCGTCTTTCGGGGCGCACTTTTTTAATTTTCGGGGGTAGGAAAATGTTGCTTCATAAGGACTTCACCGAGGAGCTTGCAAAAGGTAAAGAAGATCCTTACAAGGATGATTTTTTAACACTTATGAAGGATATAAATTACATATGTGAAGATAAAAAAATAGACGTAGAAGTGGCAAGAAGGGCAAAGATTTTTGCGGTTTATGTCTATTCTTTTGCAAAGGACACGGTTGGCACTATCTGCGTAGATTACGAGTCGAAAATACCGCGACTGAGTGTGGCTATAAATTACCCCAAGCTCAAATGCGTGGGATTTGAGTATGATGATCTTAAGTACTTCGCAAAGCTTCTTGAAGTCTCTACAAAGGTGATGATCTGTCCGCCCGAGGCGTATGACGATGGCGTTGTGCTGATTTTCGAGCATGATATGCTCTAAAAAACACAAAAAAGGCTTGCAAAGCAGTATTTGCAAGCCTTTTTTCTTCTTTTTCTCGCCCAAATGACCTTGACAAGCGCTTAAAATAATATTATAATTATTATGTATAACTATAATGTGGAACTATACGCATTTGTAAATGCGGGATAGGAGGAAATATGATAAGAAGTATGACGGCATTCGGCAGATGCCGTATGGCAGTTGGCGGCAAGGACATAACCGTCGAGATAAAGTCGGTCAACAACCGCTATTTCGACTGTTCGGTCAGAATGCCGAGAGCCTTTTCCTATCTTGAGGAAAAGATAAAGCCATATCTGCAGTCAAGGGGCATCAGCCGCGGAAAGGTGGACGTGTCGATAAACATTGAGCTTACCGAGACGCCCGAGGCAAACATAATCGTTGACGAGGCGTATGCCGCAGAATACGTCGGCGCGCTCCGCAAGCTTGGCGAGATGTTTGACCTTCGCGATGACATAAGCATCATGCGCGTGGCGCAAAACAAGGAGGTCTTTACGGTAAGAAAGCCCGAGGATGATATTGAGGGCGACTGGCTTGCCGTGTGTGAGGTCCTCTCGGGCGCAGTTGACGCATTTATCGAGGGCAGAGAGCGCGAGGGATCGAATCTTGCGGCAGATCTTAAGGGAAAGGTCGAGAATATAAGAGAGAGAGTCTCCAAGATAGAGACGCTTTCGGCGGCAGACGTCGAGGGATACCGCGCAAGGCTTGAGGAAAAGCTTCGTAATATGCTCTCGGATAACCGCCTTGTCTTTGATGAGAACAGAATTCTCACAGAGTGTGCGATATTTGCCGACCGTGTGGCTATCGACGAGGAGCTTGTGCGACTCGGCTCGCATTTCGACGGATTTTATTCGATTCTTGAGTCAGAGGAGCCCGTAGGACGCAGACTTGATTTTCTCGTTCAGGAGATAAACCGCGAGACCAACACCATCGGCTCAAAGTGTCAGAACGCAGAGATCGCTTCACTTGTTGTTGACATCAAGTGCGAGCTTGAGAAGATAAGAGAGCAGATTCAAAATATTGAATGAAGCATGGGCATATCGCCTTTGGAAATAGGGAGTGCCCCTTGCCCATGCGTCGGGAATCCTCGACGGCTAAAGTCGTTGCCGCTCACGGACGGATTCCCCAAAATAGCTTGTTTGAGAAAAAGGAAAAGGTTATGAAATTTATCAACATAGGATTTGGAAATATGGTAGCCACCGAGAAGGTAGTGGCAATAGTGAGTCCCGATTCGGCACCGATAAAGAGACTTATGCAGGACGCAAAGGATGCAGGTCGCGTTATCGACGTCTCTTGCGGAAGAAGAACACGCGCCGTCATCATCACCGACAGCGAGCACGTGATTTTCTCCGCCATTGGCGCCGAGACCATAGCAAACAGACTTGACAACGGAGACGAGGAGCTCACGGAGGAGACCGAGGAATGAAAAAAGGACTGCTTGTAGTCGTGTCGGGCCCTGCCGGTAGCGGAAAGGGAACGGTCAACGCGCATCTTATAAATTCGGGAGATTTCGTCTATTCGGTATCTGCCACCACGCGTGCACCCCGTCCGGGAGAGGCCCACGGAGTGAATTATTACTTCATCTCAAGGGAAGACTTTGAGAAGAGGATAGCCGACGGCGCAATGCTTGAGTACACACAGTATTGCGGCAATTATTACGGAACTCCCAAAAAGGAGGCACTCGACGTTCTTGAGGCAGGCAAGAACCTTATCCTTGAGATAGAGGTCGAGGGTGCTATGAACGTAAAACGCGAATTTCCCGACGCAATACTCATAATGCTTCTGCCCCCGTCCTATGCCGTTCAGGAAGAAAGACTCCGCGGACGAGGCACCGAGACAGAGGAGAAGATATGTGCCCGTCTTGAGCGTGCTCGCGAGGAGGTAAAGCTTCTGCCGAGCTACGATTACGTGGTATACAACGAGGACGGTCGCGACAAACAAGCGGCACAGATGATAGCGGGCATAGTTGAGAGCGAGAAGCACCGCCTTTCGCGCAACCCCAATGCCATCGAGGATTATTTTAGAAAATAATTAAATTTTACATAACATTTTTTAAGGAGAATATTTATGTTACACCCTACCATTGAAGAATTGACTACACAGGATTTTAACCGTTACGAGATAGCACTTGCAACCGCTAAGTGCGCGAGACTTATCAACGATGAATACGTTGAGCAGCGCGACGCCGCAGAGAAGGCAATTGCGGGCAGCAAGGATGCCGACAGAAGTGTTATCAATAAGCTCAACAAGGAATACCGCGAGGAAAAGGCTGTAAAGCACGCACTCACAAAGATAAAGTCGGGCGAGTATATCCTCGTTCGCACAGAGCCCGAAGAGGACGTTGCTGCCGAGGAAGCAGTAGAGGAGTAATTTTTTTTAGAATTATAGGGAAGGAGGGATAGTTATGGAATACGCGGGTATTTATCTTCTTGATAATCCGTATTTTCTTGATAACGCGTACGATTACTATATTCCCTCCGAATTTCGAGACAGGGTTGCGGTGGGAGATTTTGTCACCGTGCCCTTCGGTAACGCTAACAAGCATAGGCTTGCTATCGTTGTCTCCCTCAAAGAGACGCCCGAGAAGAGCGACACTGTGTGTAAACCGATAGCCGACGTGTGCCCGAGGCATATGTCGCTCTCGCGCGAGATGCTGGGGCTTGCCTTCTTTATGAAGGAGCAGACCCTTTGCACCGTGGGTGACGCCGTGCGGTCGATAGTGCCCGCATCGGCGCTGTCAAAGCTTTCGGAGGTCATTTGCTTTAAGAGGGAGCTCACCGAGGATATAGAGCTTGACGAGACGACGCTCTTCCTTTACGAGTATATTCGTAAACGCGGGAGCGTCCGCTTTGATTTAATCAAAAAGCATTTTTCCGAGAGTGCGGCGTTCACCGTAAAAAAGCTCGTCTCACTCGGACTTGTTGAACGCGACCATATACTTACCGAGCGCGCCGAAAAGCTTGAAACTGTAGTGAGCCTTGCTATTGATATGGCAGAGGCGAGAGCCGTCTCACTCGGAGAGAGTGAGATCTTCAAGCTTCGCTCCGAGAAGCACAAGGCGATAATCGGAATTTTGTGTGATGCGGGCGAGATAGAGGAGGCCGAGCTTCGCCGCGCAGCTGATGCTACGTCGGCGCAGATAAAGGCGCTTGCCGAGAAGGGAATAATCACTCTCACGACGCGCGCGCCTGAGAAAAAAACTGCGGCACCCGCGCGAAAAATAAGAGAAATTACGCTCAACGAGGGTCAAAAGGCGGCATACGACGAGCTCGTTGCCCTCTCTGAAACGGGAGAGGCGCACGGAGTACTCCTTCACGGAGTTACGGGTAGTGGCAAGACCTCGGTAATGCTTGCTCTTATTGATAGGATGATCGAGAAAGGGCGGGGAGTCATAGTTCTTCTTCCTGAGATCGCGCTCACACCGCAGTCGCTCGACATCTTTTGCTCAAGATACGGCGAGAGGGTCGCCGTCATACATTCGGGGCTTTCGGTCACCGAGCGCTACGAGATGTACAACAAAATTAAGGCGGGAGATGCCGACGTGGTGGTCGGCACGCGCTCTGCGGTCTTCTCCCCTGTGCACGACCTTGGGCTAATTATTATCGACGAGGAGCAGGAGCACACCTACAAATCGGATATGAGCCCGAAATATCATACAAGAGATATCGCGCGTTACCGCTGTAATGCTAACGGAGCTATAATGCTTCTCGCGTCGGCAACGCCGTCCCTTGAGAGCTATAAGCGCGCCGCCGACGGCAGATATAAGCTTCTTACACTCACCGAAAGATACGGCGAGGCGAGACTGCCAAGTGTCACGGTTGTCGATATGCGCGAGGAAACAAAGGCGGGAAACACCTCGCCACTGTCGAGCCTGCTTTGTCGTAAGCTCGTCGAGACCAGAGCACGCGGAGAGCAGTCGATACTCTTTCTCAACCGACGAGGATACAATAATTTTCTCTCCTGCCGCGATTGCGGAGAGAGCATAAAATGCCCGAGGTGTAGCGTCTCGATGACCTATCACACATTTGGCTCGGGCTATGATAAGGGCGAGCTGCGCTGTCATTGGTGCGGCACGCGAATGGCACTGCCCGCAAAGTGCCCCTCCTGTGACGGAGAGCATCTGGCACATATGGGGTACGGCACACAACGAATCGAGGAGGAGCTGAAGAGCCTTATGCCCGATGCCAAAATTCTCCGTATGGACGCAGACACTACCGTGTCGGGCGGCTCTTACGAGAAGATGCTTGGAGACTTCAGGGCACACAGAGCCGACATACTTCTCGGTACGCAGATGGTAACGAAGGGGCACGATTTTCCCGACGTCACGCTTGTGGGAGTGCTTCTTGCAGACGCGTCGCTCTATATGGACGATTTTCGCGCGGGCGAGCGCACCTTTGCGATGCTCACGCAGGTCATAGGCAGAGCGGGACGTGCGAAAAAGGCGGGTGAGGCGGTTATACAGACCAACAATCCCGACAACGATTGCATAAAGCTTGCGTGTGAGCAGAACTATGAAAAATTCTTTGCGGGGGCTATCGAGCTCCGCAGACTTCTGCGCTTTCCGCCCTACTGCGACATAGCGCTTCTCACGCTTACGTCCGCTGACGAGAAGGAGCTTTTCGCGGCATCGCGCGTGCTTTATGATAAGCTGAAAAAGATGACCGAGGGCGAGTTTGCGTCCCTGCCTCTCGAGCTTTACGGACCCTTTGAGGCACCCGTATATAAGGTCGAGAACCGATATAGGATGCGAATGGTCGTAAAATGTGTACTTAACAAGGAGTCAAGACGGCTCTTTTCAAAACTTATGAATGAATTTTCGGGCTCAGGCGCGAAGGGAATAAACCTTTCAGTCGACCTCAACCCTACAAACCTTTGAGGTGAATTATGGCAAAATTAAAGATAGTTAAAGTTGGTGACGAGACACTCCGTAAGGTCTGCCGTCCCGTTGATAAAATAACCCCCCGCGTGCTCACGCTTCTTGACGATATGGTCGAGACTATGCGCGCCGCAGACGGTGTAGGCCTTGCCGCACCGCAGGTGGGAATACTCAAGAGAATAGTCGTTATCGAGGTTGAGGAGGGCGAGGTTATCGAGCTTATCAACCCCAAGATAATCGCTTTTTCAGGCGAGCAGGAGGAGTCGGAGGGCTGTCTCTCTGTCCCCGGCAGATTCGGTATTGTTAAACGTCCGATGCACGTGACGGTAAGAGCTATGAACCGCCACGGCGAGACGGTAGACATAACGGGCTCGGAGCTCCTCGCCCGCGCATTCTGCCACGAGCTTGACCACCTTGACGGTAAGCTCTTTATCGACAAGGCAATTGAGATGGTTGACTAACTCAAAGGACGCGAGCCTCCGGCGGCAAGCTTTTTTAGAAAAAAGCTTGGCAAAAAACCTTAAAACTTTGTTTTTTTGAGACAAAATTTTCTATTTGACCGTTGGGAGCACGAAGGGCGGACCAAGGTCTGCGGGAGCGACGAAGGATTATTGCATATTTCAAATCACCGGTTGCGCCCGAGCAAACGGTGACGTGTTAAACTTAAAGTTACACCATACCCTTGCTTCGGAAAGTTTTTTGGTGTTACCTTTTTTTCAAAAAAGGTAACAAGAATCTTCTCGCAAACTAACTACAAAATAAAACGAGGTAAAAATGAGAATACTGTTTATGGGAACTCCCGATTTTGCGCTGGGGTCACTCCGCGCGCTTTATGAGTCGGGGGAAAATATAATAGGCGTTGTAACTCAGCCCGATAAGCCCAAGGGGCGCGGATATGAGCTGACACCGCCGCCCGTCAAGGTGTATGCGACGGAAAAGGGACTCGACGTTTATCAGCCGCAGACCCTTCGCGGCGATGAATTTGCGGCACTGCTCGCAAATCTTGACCCTGATATGATAATTGTTGTGGCATACGGCAAGATACTCCCCGAAAACGTCATAAATTACCCGAAGCTCGGCTGTATCAACGTTCACGGCTCACTTCTTCCCGAGTATCGCGGTGCGGCGCCTATGCAGAGGGCGATAATCGACGGCAAAGAAAAGACGGGAATCACGACTATGTATATGGACGTCGGACTCGACACGGGAGATATGCTCCTCAAGGGCGAGTGCGACATACTTGAGAATGATAACTTTGAGGATATCCACGATAGACTTATGATTCTTGGCGGCGAAGTGCTTCTTGACACTGTAAAGCTCATAAAAGAGGGAAAGGCTGTCCGCATAAAGCAGGACGATTCTCTCTCAAACTATGCCGCAAAGATCGAGAAGGCAGACTGCCTTATCGATTTTTCTAAGAGTGCCAAGGCTGTACACGACCTCATCCGCGGTCTGTCGCCAATACCCTTGTCCTTTACTCATACGGCTGACGGAAAGCTCTTAAAGGTGCTTGAGGCAAGAGTAAAGACCCGCGAGGGCATTTGCGGTAAGGCGGGCGAGGTGGTCTCTCTTGACGATGGCATAGAGGTCGCTTGCGGCGAGGGAAGCGTAACTCTTCTTCGCGTGCTTCCCGAGGGTAAGGGAAGAATGGCGGCGGCTGATTTCGTCCGCGGCAGAAAGGTATCTCTCGGAGATATTCTGAGATAATTTGAGCGCAGACAAGTATATGATGACGGCAAGAAAAACAGCGCTTGAAACGCTTAAAAAATGTATGAAATCGGGGCAATATTCAAATATTGCCCTTGATAACGCTCTGAAGAAAAGCGAGCTTGAGACCTCCGACCGCGCGCTTGCGGCGGCGCTTTTTTACGGAGTTATAGAGAAGAAAATTACGCTTGATTACTATATATCAAGGCTTTCGTCAAGACCGCTCGGCGAGATAGACGAGGACGTACTTATGATTCTCAGACTCGGTATCTATCAGCTTATATTTCTCGATAGAATTCCCGACCACGCCGCAATAAACGAGACGGTCTCCCTCGCTCCCGCGAAGGTGTGCGGCTTTGTGAATGCGGTTTTGCGCTCTTACTTAAGAGAAAAGGAAAAAATAGAGCTTCCCACCGATAAGGTGGAGAGGCTTTCGGTAAAATTCTCGGTCTGCCCTGCGCTTGCTGAAAAATTTGTGAGCGTTTACGGGGACGAGAGGGCAGAGAAGATCCTTGCGGGCTTTTCGCACGCGGGTGGCACTACTCTGCGAGTAAATACCGTAAAAACCACTGTGGACGAGCTTGGCGCACGGCTCTCTGCCGAGAAAACGGAGCTCTCGCCTTTTGGTCTTTACGTCAAGGGTCAGATAAGCGAGCTGTATGGCTTTGACGAAGGACTTTTTTACGTTCAGGACGAGGCATCGCAGATAGCGGCGGCATCTCTTGGCGCAAGGGAGGGAGAAACTATAGTTGACGTCTGCTCCTGTCCGGGCTCGAAGACCTTCGGCGCGGCTATGGATATGAAAAACCGCGGAAAGATATACAGCTTTGATCTTCACGCCAACAAGCTTTCTCTCGTTGAAAGCTCGGCAAAGAGACTTGGAATTGATATAATCGAGACCGAGGCGCGTGATGCGAGAAATCCTCGTGAGGAGCTTCTTTGCAAGGTGGACAGAGTAATTTGCGACGTGCCCTGCTCAGGATTTGGCGTGCTTGGTAAGAAGCCCGAGCTTCGCTACAAGGACCCCGAGGTGTCAAATGGGCTTCCGAGTATTCAGTACGACATTCTCACGGCATCGGCGCGCTATTTGCAGGCGGGCGGCACGCTCGTTTATTCGACCTGCACCGTCTTTCCCGAGGAGAATGAGGACAACGTTAATAAATTTCTCGCCTCTCACCCCGAGTTCTCGCTTGTGCCTTTTGAGGTCGGCAAGATTAAGTGTGAGAGCGGAATGATGACCTTTTTGCCCGACGAATACGCAACCGACGGATTTTTCGTGGCAAAAATGGTAAAAAATAAATAGAGATAATAATTATACAAATTGGGATTTAACGGTGTGTTGGTTTTTTTTGTGGCAGACAACTTTTAAAGCCTTCCCTTGTGAGGGAAGGGGGACCGCGATAGCGGTGGATGAGTAGTAAAAAACAGTACAAACATAGGACACCTCATCCGTCACTCGCTTATGGCTCGTGCCACCTTCCCCTCAAGGGGAAGGCTTCCTCTTGGGAGGATTCTTCTTGTTAACACACCGATAAATCAAAATTTAACGATAAATTGGGATTTATCGAATGGTTTATGTTTAATCGTAGGGGCGACCTGTGGTCGCCCGCGGGCGAACGCAGTTCGCCCCTACGGGATTGTGTTGTAATTTTGCTCTACCAACACACCGATAAATCAAAATTTGAAACACCATTAGATCTGAATTATCACAATATTCAAACAGGAGACGCAAAAATGGCAAAACAGAATATTTTATCCCTTTTGCCCTACGAGCTTGAGGCTCTTATGGCAGAGATAGGTGAGCCGAAATTCCGCGCGCTCCAGCTTTTTGAGGGGCTTCACAAGGGTCTGTCGCCCGATGAGATGACAAACGTGGGCAAAAAGACGCGCGAGAAGCTCGCGGAGGTGGTCAGCTACCATCTGCCCGTAGTAGAAAGAAAGCTTGTGTCGGCACTTGACGGCACGGTAAAATACCTTTTTGGCCTCTCTGACGGTCACTCGGTCGAGAGCGTCGTTATGAGATACAAGCACGGAAACACTATCTGCATATCTTCGCAGGTCGGTTGCCTTATGGGCTGCGTATTTTGCGCATCTACCATCGGTGGCAAGGTGCGAGACCTCACGCCTGCCGAGCTGCTCGGACAAGTCCTTGCGGCGCAGAAGGATATGGGTGAGCGCATCTCGAACATCGTTATGATGGGAATCGGCGAGCCTCTTGATAACTACGACAACGTGATGAAGTTCTTGCGACTTGTCGGTCACGAGAAGGGAATAAATATCGGCTACAGACACATTTCTCTTTCGACCTGCGGTCTTGTCGACGGTATCGACAGACTTGCAAAGGAGAATTTTCCGATAACTCTTTCGATCTCGCTTCACGCGTCGGACGATAAAACAAGATGCGAGATAATGCCGATAAACAGAAAATGGAAAATTGACTCTCTGCTTGACGCGTGTAAGCGATATTTCGCGGTCACGGGCAGAAGGATTTCCTTTGAGTATACGCTTATTTCGGGGAAGAATGACTCTCCCGCGGCGGCACTTTCTTTGGCAAATCTGCTTAACTCAAGGCTTCGCAGTCGCACAGAGACGATGCCCATTCACGTAAACCTCATTCCCGTAAATGCGGTAAAAGAGAGAGATTTTGTGGGTCCCGAAAAGGAGGCTATCTCAAAATTTGCCTCGGTGCTTGAGTCAAAGGGAATAAGGGCCACTATTCGCCGCACACTCGGCGAGGATATAAACGCGTCCTGCGGACAGCTTCGCCGCAGTGCGATCGAAGAGAAAGAGGAAGAGGAAGAGGAAGAGGAAAAGTAATTAAATATGCCCCATACATAATATTTTTAGGTGGGGTTTATGGTTTTTAAGATAAAGAAAAAAGAAACAAGAAAAACACATAAGAAAAGATACGTCCGCGCAAGCATCAAGAGCCCTCTTAGGCTTTATGGCAACGGGGCGGAGGGCATTGATCTTGACAATCTCTTCGAGCCTCGCAGGCTTGAGAGCGGGGAGGCAAAAAAGAAGGAGCCCTCGTTCTGTTCTCGAGTCTCTCTTAAAATAAAGCGTTTTTTTGTTTTGATCGTTTCTTTCATAAAGAGAAAATTTCGCGAGCGGCGAAAAAAAACAGAAAAGCCGTGGATCGTTCCCGCTCTTGCGGGCGCTCTTTCGGCGGCGCTTTTGGTGTCGGGAATATCGGCATTTGCCGTCCTCTATAAGCTCTTTATTTCCGACTATTTCGGTCGGTATGAGAAGGCGATCGTGCCCGATGCGGTGGGAGCTCACGTTGACAGTATCAGGGATAGTCTTGATAGCTTCAACGTTTCGGTGAGCTATGAGTACAGCGAGAGCGTGCCATATGGTGTGGTGATCTCGCAAACACCCGCGCCGAGCGTTGAGAGAAAGATATACGCGAGCGGTAGTCTGCCTACCGTAAATCTGCTTGTCAGTCTTGGCAGAGAGAGGCGCATTATGAGTGATTATGTGGGAAAGAGTGCTCGTGACGTCACGCTTGAGCTTCGCAATATGGGCATATCGGTGGTAAGCCACAGTGAATATTCGGACAGTGTGCCGAGTGGCTGTGTGATAGAAACTGCTCCGGCACCTAATGAGGAGTTTTTCGTAAAGGACGCCGTGACGCTTACTGTAAGCCTTGGCAAAAAGCAGGTAAAGGCAAGCGTGCCAAGTGTGGTGGGACTTACCGAATACCGCGCCACGAGACTTATCGAGGCGGCAGGGCTCCGTGTCGGCAGTATCAGCTATAGAAATTCGAGCACGGCGGCAGGTACGGTCATATCGCAGACGCCGAAGGCTTATTCGGGTGTCGTTTTTGGGGCTGAGGTCTCACTTGTCGTGAGCGCAGGCGAGAAATTTTATGAAAAAAGAGTGCCAAATCTTTATGGGCTGACACTTGATAAGGCAAAAAGAGTGCTGAGTGATTACGGGCTTGTGCTCGGCGAGGTCTATGCGGCAAAGAGCAGTGAGCCACAGGGTACAGTCATAGCGCAGACACCTCTGCCCGATAGCGACATTACTCCGTCGGTGGTGACGGTGGATCTGTACGTTAGTGAATGATAAATTGGGATTTATGGGGATATTGTGTAGGGGGATAAACGAACGATTTCTACAAACACTGTAGGGGCGCGCACTGCGCGTCCGCTCGTGCTTCTTCGGTGTTCGTTGCGGACGGCCACATATTGCTTCGCAAAGGCTACGAACTTCGTTCGTGTGGCCGCCCCTACAATCAAAAATAATGTCTTGCTCTCTACAAACTCACCGATAAATTACCCCAAGGGGTAGATACCTTCGGTATGCAAAATTTGAATACGAACCATTACGTTGACAGACCGTTTGGAAGTCACTCGGGCTTCCCTCGATACAATATATGTAGAATGCTGACGTACGGTGACGAAAAAACACCGCAGACCCAAGGTCTGCGGTGTATATTTATCAGTCTTAGTCCTGATCGTCAAACTCCATCTTGATCTGCTTCTCGCGGTTCTTCTTGTGCTTTGTAACGAGCTTGTTGATTCTCTTTACGGGGTTAAGAAGATCGCTGATCGTCTCGTCGTGGTTGAGTGTGTCTATTATGTATGCAACGTACTTGCACATATTTACCTCAACGTACCAATCCTTCGAATAAAGCTCAGGCTGACGGTAAACAAGGTTTGTGGTGAAGATCTTGTCGATAAGACCCTCAGCATGTGCCTTGTCGAACTTCTCAAATCCGTCGGTGAAGAGACCAAAGGTTGTAAATGCGAAGATTCTCTTAGCTCCGCGCTCCTTGAGCTGCTGAGCTACGTCGATAAGGGAGTCACCCGAGGAGATCATATCGTCAACGATGATAGCATCCTTGCCGGTCAGATCCTTTCCGAGGTACTCGTGTGCCTCGATGGGGTTTCTTCCGTTAACAACTACAGAGTAGTTGCGGCGCTTGTAGAACATACCGATGTCAACGCCGAGCACCGAGGAGAAGAACATACATCTCTGCATTGCGCCCTCGTCGGGAGAAATGATCATAAGATCGTCCTTGTCAAGAGAAACGTCGGGAACGGCACGAACGAGTGCCTTGATCATCTGATACGTGGGCTTTACGTCATCAAATCCGGAGAGCGGAACTGCGTTCTGAACTCTGGGGTCGTGTGCGTCGAAGGTAATGATATTGGTAACGCCGATGTTGATAAGCTCCTGAAGCATAACCGCACAGTCGAGCGACTCGCGGTGAGTTCTCTTGTGCTGTCTGCCCTCATAGAGCATGGGCATGATTACCGAGATTCTCTCAGCCTTGCCTGCGTTAGCGGCAATTATACGCTTGAGGTCGGCATAATGATCATCGGGGCTCATAGGAACGGTCTGACCATACATCTTGTAGGTGACACCGTGGTTGAACATATCGCAAATAATGTAGAGATCGTGACCTCTGAGAGACTGGTGGAGCACTGCCTTTGCTTCTCCCGAGCTGAATCTCGGACAGTCAACGTCAACGAGGAAGGTCTCGTCACCGCCGTGGCGACGCCATTCCTTAAGATAAAAGTCAACGTTCGAGGCAAATTCCTCGCAACCCTTCATACCGATCACACTAAGTTCTGCATAAGCTGAATCCTTCATTGATAAACCTCCGCGTAATTTTGACATAGTTATAATATTTTATAATCTATTATAACATAGATTGGCATTTTTAACAAGACATTTTTACACATTTTTTTGCGTTATTTTACAAAAAGGAGAAATGTCCAAAAAAAGTAAGCGTTATTTATAGTCGGTTTGTTGAGAATGGCAAGCTTACTTGAGCTCGACCACGGTAACGCCGCCGTCACCCTCGCCGAATTCGCCTATTCTGAAGCTTTTTATGCGCTTGTCGGTGCGAAGCAGCTTCCAAAGTCCCGCCTTGAGCGCACCCGTACCCTTGCCGTGAACGAGACGTATCGAGGTAAAGCCCGACATTATTGCCTCGTCGAAATATTTATCGACCTTTGCCCACGCCTCGTCGGTGTTAAGACCGCGCAGGTCAAGCTCGTATTTGAAGCTGCGGTCTACCGACGTGCCTATAGTAGAGACAGCCTTTTTCTTGTTTGTCCTCGAGTCAATAAGCTGCGGCTTGGCTTCGATAAGACGCAGGTCCTTTATTTCGACCTTCGTCTTTATAATTCCCGCCTGAACGAGCACCTTGCCACTCTTATCGGGAGTCTCTTGAACGACGGCAACCTTGTCAAGACTTACGATAAGCACCTCGTCACCCTTCATAAGAGGGCGGGGGAGCACGTAATTCTTGTCGTTCTTGCGTACCTCAACGGGATTGTACTTCTGCTCGTTCGCGCGCATATGCTCGCGTATCTCGCGGCGCGCGGCGTCAAGCTCGGCACCAAGACGCTCCGA
The DNA here is from genome assembly GCA_045633625.1 of Eubacteriales bacterium. GTDB lineage: Bacteria > Bacillota > Clostridia > Oscillospirales > CAG-272 > HGM12713. Next base: position 2,778 of record JAZQYP010000012.1, on the reverse strand, counting down.
GTCCTTCGCCTTACGCACCTTGTCCATCTGCGCGAGGATAAAATCGCTCGAGTGCTTTGCGCTTTCGACGATGGCGTTTGCCTTTTCCTTCGATTTTTCAAGGTCACGACGTGCCGTGTCAAGATTTTTCTTTATCTCGCTCTCGCTCTCGCGGCGGAATTTGTCAAATTCGGCACGCTCAGCCTCAAGTGCGGTAAGCTTTTTGTCCATTTCAAGTCTTGTTGACTCAAGCTGTGCGATAACGCTCTCAAAATTCTTGTTTTCAGAGCTTACGTACTCGTTCGCACGCGTGATGATGCTCTCAGGAAGCCCCAGCTTTGCCGAGATGGCAAATGCGTTCGACTTTCCGGGTGTGCCGATGATGAGCCTGTAGGTCGGGCGCAGAGTCGTGACGTCAAACTCGCAGGATGCGTTGCAAACGCCCTCGGTGTCAAGCGCGTAGGCCTTGAGCTCGGCATAGTGCGTCGTCGCGGCACAAAGCGCACCCGCACCTCTTACGTCCTCGATGACCGCCACGGCAAGCGCCGCTCCCTCAACGGGGTCGGTTCCCGCACCCAGCTCGTCGAAGAGAACGAGGGAGTGCGAATTTTTGCTTTTGATTATGTCAACGATATTGACCATATGAGACGAGAAGGTCGAGAGCGACTGCTCAATGCTCTGCTCGTCGCCAAGGTCAACGAGTATGCGCTCAAAGACCGATATCTCAGAGCCCTCGTCAGCGGGGATATGAAGTCCCGACTGCGCCATAGCACAGAAGAGTCCAAGCGTCTTGAGGGTAACCGTCTTACCGCCCGTGTTAGGACCCGTGATGACGAGTGTGTCGTACGTGTCTCCGAGAGAGACGGTTATCGGCACTACGCTCTTCTTGTCTATAAGCGGATGGCGCGCATTTTTGAGGACTATTTTGTTAGCAGTATTCACCGCAGGCTCAATACCGCCTATGCGCGCCGAGAATTCAGCACAGCCGAAATAGAAGGCGAGCTCGGTGATGTTTCTGTAATTAAGAGAGAGGGCAGGGGATATTCCCGCGACCTCTGCCGAGAATTCGGCAAGTATGCGCTCTATCTCGTGCTCCTCCTTTGAGGCGAGCATTCTGAGCTCGTTGTTGGCCTCAACGACTGCCATAGGCTCGACGAAAATAGTCGCGCCCGAGGAGGAGGTGTCGTGTATGAGACCCTTTACGTCGTTCTTGCACTCGACTCTGACGGGAATGACGTATCTGCCGTTACGCATAGTAACGATATTTTCCTGAAGATATTTTGAGTACGAGCCGCTGATATATTTGCTCAGCGTCTCCTTTATTTTCGAGTTTGCGACGCGGATCTTGCGGCGGATATCGGCAAGTGTGCTCGAGGCCTCGTCGGCGATAAGCTCCTCTGAGATTATAGCGCGGAGAATGGCGTCCTCAAGATGACGGTTTGGCAGAAGTCGCGCAAAGATCTCGTCAAGAACCGTGTCAAAGCGCTTGTTTGCGTGGATATAGTCGAGCAAAAGACGCGCCGAGCGAAGCACGCCCGCCGTGTCAAGCAGCTCTCGCGTGGTAAGCACCGCACCCTTCTGCGCGCGCTCGCATACGTCACCGATGTCAATGACGTGCCCGAAGGGGGGAAGCCCCTTGTCATCGTAAAGACGTCTTGCATCGGTGGTGCGGCTAAGCAAAAGGCGCACCTTGTCGGCGTCGGTGACGGGCGAGAGTCGCTTTGCAAGCGCCTTTGCACCCGACGTCTGACAGGCGTCGGCAAGAAGCAGACGTATCTTATCAAATTCAAGAGTTATAAGTGATTTTTCAGTTATGCTCATAACCCGTTCCTTTCTGAAATTTATACTACCGAGTGGTAGAAATCAAGTGTGTCAAAGCCGCGCTCAAGGTGATTTCTCAGATATACCTCTCCTGCGCGGGAGAAGAGGGCTCTGTCCTCTTCTTTTGTGAGATTAAATGAGAAAAGACGCTTGACGTCAGCGCGGATTACGAAATCTATCGCGCACACCACCTCGTTCGTCAGAGGCAGGAGAACGTTCCTTGTGGCAAATCTGTCGATTTCGGGCAGCTCGTCGAACTCGGTAAGCTTTTTTGACGATATGCACTCGGAGCACAGAAGGGCGCCGTTCATAACGTCAAGATAGAATCCGTCAGAGATCTCTTTGCCGCACCTCTCGCAGTGCGAGAGCTCGGGAGAGAAGCCCGAGTGCGCCGCCGCAAAGAATTCGTAAGCACCCTTTATGACCTCGTGCGGACGAAGCCTCTTTTGTATGGCATAGAGGGTGTTGAGCGTTACTCGAAGCAATATCTCGTCCGAGAAATTTTCTCCCGATATCTCGTTTGCCACGTCGACGATATAGGAGGCAAGCGCCATATCCTCAATATTGGCTGTAATACCGAAAAAGCTGTCGATAGCATCGCCCGACGCCAACCAATAGCGGCCGCTCTTCTCGTAATATTCAAAGTTTGCATAGGTAAAAAGACGGCAAAGAGAGCCGTTTTTGCTCTTTAGCGAGCGCGCGCCCTTGGCGGATATGACAAGCTTGCCCTCACTCTCTGTGAGCACCGTGATAAGCTTGTCGCTCTCACCCGTGGCGACCTCGCGTATTACGAGTCCGTTTGCCGTCTTTTTCACGAAAAATACTCCTTTGATTTGATTTATAAATTGGGATTTGTCGAACTGTTTATTATTTGACGCAATGTTACTACAAAGGCTCCCTTGTGTAAAGGGAGCTGTCGCGATAGCGACTGAGGGATTGTTCACCTTAAATCTATATTTTACAATCCTTCCGTCACTC
>JAZQYP010000011.1:0-66356 GCA_045633625.1 Eubacteriales bacterium | reverse complement strand
CTTCTCTCATATCATTTTTATAGAATGTTGCGGTGCTTTGTTGCTGTTCGTATCTTTATATACCCGATCAGCAAGAACAAAGATACAATTTCCTCAACCGCCGATGCGAAGTCAAAATATCAAGGCGCGTTTTTTACTGCGCGAAGCGCAGGGCTATAAAGCTTAGAAGGCTTTTGCCGACCGGTGTGTTGCTGTACGCGCCTTTATAATTACAAGATGCCTTTTTACACCATACGAAGCCTTTCACTCCGTTCATGCCTGCTTACCAAGAACAGGTGCTACTATGTAGCGAATGATAGATCTTTATTCGCTGTAGGCATCTTTTTCAAGACGCATTACCTCCGGGCTATGAACCCGACGACTCACGGAGTCAGAATCCGATGTCAAGAAATCTTGCTGTCTGCGCCTTTCGTGAGATCATTTTACCACCTTTTTCCACCTTTTTCACGGAAAAAAAGCTGCGAAAACACACGGCGCGTACAATTTTTCAATAAATTGTGGGCCAATTTGCGCCGTGCTGAAATATTCCTCGCGGTTTGACAACCGCGTTTTGCAAGCAAAAACGGAATATTTCCTAAGGCAAGCAAAAAGCCGCGAAATTAAGAAAAAAGCCCTCGAAAGAGAGCTTTTTTGCTATCTGAGTCCGCAATTTTTCTGTTTTTTCAGCTTTTCGATGACTAAATTTTTGAAGGCTTCCGATCCTATGACCTCAACCATCGGCCCAAAGGAAAGAATTCTTATTACCATTTCTGGCTCGTCATCGTGAGCATATTTGATTTTTACAAGATACGTATTTTTATCAAGCCTCTCGGCTTGCTTTTCAAAATGGGCAAAGTGAAGCATAACTCGCTCGAGCGCATTCCGCTCGTCAAAAACCTTAACAGTCAAGGTGTCCTGCTTCTTATCCCATTCATAATTGTCAAGAACCTTTTGACCTTCATAATGAACACAGTTTTGTATTTTTGAAAGATTTACTGTGGACACTGCATGCCATCCCGCGGTGACAAGTCTGAATTTATCGTCCTTTTCCGAATATTCAAGTCTTAATGGATGACATCTGATATACATAGTCTTACTGTTACGGTTTACCATTTCGAATTTGATCTGTGTTCCTTGCCTTATAGCATCCAAAATAACCTTGAATTGGCGAATATACTCCTCATCCTCAAAGGGATCTCCGTCACCGTATTTATCGTAAACGTAGTAATCCGAAGGAGTAAACAACGGCTCCACGTCCTCAAGCTCAGGAAATTCCACCCCAAACAATTTAACGCGTGGGTCAAGAGAGATCGCCTTAAGCCATCTCTTTTGAAGAATTGTCAGGGGCATTGTGGGCTTATGCTCAAGCGATGTGGTCATATCGGAGTGAACAAGCTGCCATTTTTCTCCCTTGAGCGAGGGCATAATGGTAAGCGCGCTTTCTCCAAAAGCCCGCTCGGCAACGATCTTTTGCAATTCCTTTTCCGAGCGCTCCCCTTCGATAATGCGGGAGATAATAGCGGCGATGGTATTATAATATGCGGAATAAAGCTCGCTGAATATCATTTTTCCACCTCCTTGATGCCGTACATACGGTACATAGTGTCAAGATCTTCCTTGAATTTATTCTCCTGAGTTCTGTTGGAGAAATTCATTTTCACTATTCTGCAAATAAAGGTTCTTATCCACGGGATCATCTCGCTTGAATCGTAAACGTCGGCATAAAAGCGATACGTATGCTCGTCAAGCTTTTCCACAGTACCGACACGCTTTTCGCGCTCAAGGCGTCTGATTATAAACTCCTCATGGTCCTCTACCTTAACTGTAAATTCAACGTGCTCAAGACGATCCTCTCTCCATTTGTTCCGCTTAACACTGACGCCCCACATCTTGCTCTGCATTCTGTCAAGCTCTGCACGAAGCTCGTCAAAGCAAGGAGTAGGCTCCTCGGGCTTTACGTTTGAAAGATAATCCACTCTATAGGACTGAAAATGATTGTATTCGGGCAAATATGCAATAAGATGCTGCCTTCCGCTTTGCACACTGATAAATACGCGAAGAGGAACGATACGGTTGTCATGGGGCTTTTCACCGTTGCGACCAAGATTAGTTACCGTCACAGTGCGCTTCTCTCTCATCGCGCTAAAAAGCGCCGCAAGAACTCCACTGTCGATAGCGCTCGTTATGTAATGATGCTTGAAGGTAAACGCATCGGTATGCGCTTCCTCCTTATCAAGAATAAATGATCCAATCGCTCCACACGGCGCGGCTTCCGAAAAATAATGCAAAACGTCGTTAAGCTCCGAAATATCGGTGCTATCGGCTCGGCGATAATACATCCTCTTCCCCGCCTTTTCTGCCACTATGATACCCGCCTCCGAGTATTCCTTGAGCTTTTTGCGGACGGTAGATTCGTCAAACATCATAGGGCACTCAAATTCCGACAGATATTTGGTGTCTATGAGGTCAACTATCTGTGCCACCGTCTTCTTTACCGATGGCTCGTGGAGAATATCAAAAATAATAAAGTGCAGAGTCACGTCTCCATCGGTAAAGCTTTTTGCCTTCCAGGCGTTATAAAACGGGTTGTGCCTTATCGTGCGGCTGTCGATTGAAATAAAAACGTTTTTTCCCTCAGGCGTGCGAACGAAGCTCATATGATCTCCAAGCCAGCTTTCAATGCGGCGGCGCTCGTCATCATAGGAACGCGCACTTTTGGTCTGATAGTCATCTCGGCTTTTGAAGCCATAGACGTAGAAATCACGCATATATGCCCGAATTCTCTCAAAGTTTTTTATCAGCTCACTGTATGATGACATGAGTCCTCTCCTTTCTGTTTATTCTTTACTCTTAGAGGCCGAACAAACTACTTACTTCTCATCCTCTGTACTGATTATACCAAGCCAAGTGTCCAAAAAAACGGACTTGCAAAAGACCGCATGAATCTCTCATGCGGCTCTTTTTATTATTCGGTTTTATACTGCTCAAGGCCCTCACTTGCGAGTTTTACGTATGCTTTTTTTACGTGCTCAGGCGAGATGATCTTCATATCAGCGCCGAACATCATTACCCACGACAAAAATGTTGGGCTTATAGCAACCTTTACGTGGAACTCAAAATATCCGTCCCTTACGTTAGTAAAAACCGTATCCTTGCCAAAGCGGTCTATGATAACTCCCGCAAGCTCGTTTTTACAGCGAAGCGTCACTATCTCCTCGTCACCGCTAAACATTGAAAAGGTCTTCTTTGAATAAAGCGCCATATCAAAGTCACCGAACTTCTCGGCTCCGTCGCGCATCTGTCCAAGCACCTCTATCTTCTGCATTTTGTCAACGCGGAAGTGCTTCACACGGTCGGCATCGGTATCATATGCGATCATATAATAATTCTCATCGTCCCAAGTCAGAGCAAACGGACTTACACAGTAGATCTTCCCATCGTGAGCCAAGACCTTCTCCTTTTTCTCGTTCCAATGGAAATACTGAAAGGAGATTTTTTTGTTGGCGGAAATCGCCTCGTGGATATAGTCGACCGTGTAATAGATACTCTCGTTCATCGTCTTGATGCGGTTTGCAACGTAGACCTGACGGCTGAGCTGCTGAGCCTGATAGGTACTCAAAAACTGCTCAAGCTTACGTATAAGCTCAAGACTTTTCTTGTGCGTGATAAACTTTGACGATTGCACGGCATCGACAAGGAGCTTGAGCTCAGGAAGCTCAAAATCACGGCTTGCCACAAAATATTTGACCGACTTGCCCTCCTTGCGCTTTTCAATATCCATACCAAAGACGCGCAAGACCTCAAAATCATCATAAAGAGTTTTTCGCTCGGCATCAACGTCATAGGCGGCCAATTTTTCGGCGATCTCCTCAAGTGTCAAGCCATGTGCATCGTCGGTGCTCTCAAGCAATATCTTCATAAGGTACAGTATTTTTATCTTTTGATTTCCTCTCATACTTTCCGCTCCTTTTTTGCAATATCCCTAAATTATGCCACATTAAATACACTATTAAAGCTTACAGTCCCATACGGGCGATGTCCTTTTGGCGATTATTTTACAATGTGGTTATCGTATCCTCAAAATCACGGTAGATGCTGTGCAGATCCAGAGGCTCTGCGTCGTCTGCGGCGTAACCGATCGGGAGCATTGCGGTAACGCGGACGTTTTCGGGCAGAGAAAGCGCCTCTTCAACAGCATCAGCGGCAAATGCGCCGACCCAACACGAGCCAATGCCCTGCTCCCAAGCCGCAAGCATCATGTGTGTACACACAATGGCAGCATCGGTCTCGCCCGAGCTGTAACCTGGCATACGGCGATTTTTCCAATCGCGCTCCTTATCGTAGCCTATGACGAGCACCACGGGCGCGTCAAAGGTAAAGCGGCAGACCTCGGCAAGCTTTCCTCGGTTTTCCTCGCTTTTTACAACGTATATCTTCTGCGGCTGATTGTTACAGGCGGTGGGCGCTACGCGTCCTGCCTCAAGAATCGCCTCTATTTTTGAGTCCTCGATCATATCCTTTTTGAATTTACGCACCGAATAGCGTGCCTTTGCAAGTTCAAGAAACGTCATATTTTTCTCCTTGATCATCTTTTCTGAATTTTTCATTTATAGCTTGTGGATGTTTAACTCTATCTGCTCAATAACCCGTGCAAATTCCTCGTCGCTCTTTCCCGTGGGGTCAGTAAGTCCCCAATCGTCATCGAAGGCTCTGCCGATAAATGGGCATCCAACGTCGCACCCCATTGAGATGGCTATATCGGGTGTGGGGATCTTATCGACGGTTTTTGAGTACTGTGTCAGCTCCATATCGATACCGTAAAGCTCCTTGAGAAGCCTTACCGCATCCTGATTGATTCGGGGCTTGGTTTGTGTACCTGCCGAGTAGAAGTCAAACTCGTCACCGCGCAGATGCTTACCAAGAGCTTCGGCTATCTGACTGCGGCAGGAATTATGTATGCAAATAAATGCTATTTTCTTTTTCATCTGAAGGGACACCTCTGGCCAATACATTGATTGTTCTGCGCCGAATGAGCACACTTGATCTCGTGGGTCTCCATTTCAACTCCGAGATGTTCTCTTGCAAATTCAACTGCCTTGTTAATTGCAACGTAAGAGTCGCGCTTACAGCAACGGGGACCACCGACCTCGCCTATCGCACCGAGTGCCGAGGAGGTCATCCTGTTCGAGAGTCCCCAAGCCGCGTCGGCAAGCGGAGTTGAGCCCGTGACGATTGACACAAACATTCCCGCGCTCACACCAGCACCGCAAGCACCCCAAAATCCGCACGCGCCGCCGGGCACCTTTTTGCCCCTTGATTGCATTTCAGAAAGCGCTCTCGCAAGGTCAATATCACCGCCCGCATTCTTGTATGCCGTCAGAAGTGCTGAGCCCACCATAACGTGATGCTCGGGGCCGTGCATATGTCAAAACGGCAGATCCATCATTTTTTTGATGATCCTGACGGGATCCTTCGAGCTTTCGGCAAGGCACAGACCGATAATGCTATCCATTCCCTGCGTGTGACATTCGTTGCACACGTAGTGGCCGTTTTCGCAGATAGTCTTGCTATTCTCTGTTTTGTGGCAGATGGCACATTCCATCGGGCTCTCATTTTCAAGATATTTAAGCGGCGCACCGCAGATAAGGCATTCGTCCTTCATTGTCCTTCGTCCTTTCTCTAAGATAAAGCTTTGACACATTTGACGCAAAGTGTGAATTTATTTATTGTCTTTTTTTGAAAATCGGCTCGTCCGAGGAGCAAAGCCAAGCGCCGATCATCATAATACCGAGCGCGATGAAATAGGTGTATTGAGGGGGCTCCCCGAATATGATAAGCGACAGCAGCGCGCCTATAAAGGGTGCTATGGCATAATATGCGCTTGTCCTTGCCGCACCGAGCAATCTTTGCGCATATACATAGAAAAATATGCTAAGACCGTATGCAACACAGCCTACCGCAAGCACGGCAAGCACGCTCCAAAGGGTCGTGATCCTCTCGCCGATACATATGCCTATGATAACGGAGCCAAGTCCCGAAAATATACCTTTGAGAAGCACGATCTCCAAGGGATCCTTTGACGAGAGCCTTCTCGTGCAGTTGTTCTCAATACCCCAACAAACACAGGCGAGAAGGATAAAAAGTGAGCCGACGGAGAATTTGAAGCTTGACACATCCTCAACACAAAGAAGTGCACAGGAAACGGTAACGAACAATATGCCGATCCACAGTCTTGGACTGATTTTTTCCTTGAAGATCATCAGTGCGATAATGGCAGTTGCCACGATTTCAAAATTGTTAAGAAGCGAGGCGTTTGCCGCAGAGGTGTACGAAAGACCAAGAAGCAAAAGGATGGGGGCGGCGATGTCAAGCGCTATCATAGCCACCGCATACGGCGCATCCGCTTTTGTTATTTTCTCTTCCGTTCGCTCCGCCTTTTTAAGTCTTTGTAACAAAGCAATTCCACCCATCCCAAGTCCTGCGCCGATATACAAAAATCCCGCCATCAGCGTAGACGGCATATAGTCAAGCAACAGCTTTGACAGAGGTGAGTTGATAGCATAAAGGGATGCCGCCAATACTGCTAAAATTATGCCTATACTTGTTGATTTTTTCATATGACGACCTCCTCTCAAATTGTTATTTATCAATGACATCATTATAGCACAAAGGCTCCCCGTTTTCAAGTCATTTATATAAACCCAAATGTCAAAATCCGTACTAAACAAAAACTTACGTCGACCTCTTCATAGCAGCTTTTAGCACCTGAGCCTGACTTCTTACCCATTTTTGCCCCTCCAACCCCTTATTTTACTGAGTTGGATGGCATTTTTTGTCTTCTCAATGCTTGACACGTCTTTCCTATTATGCTATAATTATTATAATTTTTATTTATATTATGTTTCTTTTTGTCGAAACGTAAAGGAGCGACTATGACTATTATCGATGTTCTTTCGCAAAACGCCGAGAAATACCCCAACGAAACGGCGCTTGTTGAGATCAATCCGCAATTTGACCCCGAGGGTCGTATCACCTGGCGCGAATATGCGCTGATGCAGCCCGAGCCCGGTCAGCCCTTCCGCCGTGAGATCACCTGGATAGACTTTGAGTGCAAGGCAAACCGCTTTGCTAACCTCTTATTCACACGCGGCTGTAAGAAGGGGGATAAGGTCGCCATCTTGCTGATGAATTCTATCGAATGGCTACCCATATATTTCGGTATCTTGCGCGCGGGCGCTATCGTTGTCCCGCTCAACTACCGCTATACTGCCGACGAGATCAAATACTGTCTTGAGAAGGCGGATTGCTCTATGCTTGTCTTCGGACCCGAGTTTATCGGCCGTATGGAGCAGATATGCGACCGCTTGCCCCGTATTTCCGATATGTTTTACGTTGGCGAGGATTGTCCCGCATTTGCAGACAGCTATGACGGTATGATCCGCTACTGCACCTCAAAGCTTCCCGACGTTGCTCTTACCGAGGATGACGATGCCGCGATCTACTTCTCATCGGGTACAACAGGCTTCCCGAAGGCTATTCTTCACGCTCACCGCGCACTTATGCACGCGGCAATATGCGAGCAGGCACACCACGGACAGACGCACGACGACGTATTCCTTTGCATTCCCCCGCTCTATCACACAGGCGCAAAAATGCACTGGTTTGGTTCATTCCTTGTCGGAGGACGCGCGGTGCTTCTCAAGGGTACTCAGCCTGAGTGGATATTCCGTGCAGTTTCCGAGGAGCATTGCTCGATAGTATGGCTTCTCGTTCCGTGGGCGCAGGATATTCTTGACGCTATTGACCGTGGAGATATAAAGCTTGAGGACTACGAGCTTGATCAGTGGAGACTTATGCACATAGGCGCACAGCCCGTGCCTCCCTCACTTATCCGCCGTTGGCTCTCTATCTTCCCGCATCACAAGTACGATACCAACTACGGACTTTCCGAGTCGATCGGCCCAGGAACCGTCCACCTCGGTCTTGAAAACATTGACAAGGTCGGCGCTATCGGAAAAGCAGGCTACGGCTGGGAGGTAATCATCGCAGACGAGAACGGCAACCCCGTAAAGAGAGGTGAGGTCGGAGAGCTCTGCGCAAAGGGTCCCGGCGTTATGAAATGCTATTACAACGACCCAAAATCGACCGCTGACGTGCTCCACGGCGAGTGGTTGCTCACGGGAGATATGGCAATGGAGGACGAGGACGGCTTTATCTACCTCGTTGACCGTAAGAAGGACGTCATAATCACGGGTGGTGAGAACCTCTATCCCGTTGAGATAGAAAACTTTATCCGCCGCCACGATGCCGTTAAGGACGTGGCTGTAATCGGTCTGCCGCACGACCGTCTGGGCGAGATTGCGGCCGCTATCATCGAGGTCAAGCCCGAGTATACGCTGACTGAGGAAGAGATAAACAGCTTCTGCATCGGTATGCCGCGTTACAAGCGTCCTCGTAAGATAATTTTTGCCGAGGTACCGAGAAATGCCACCGGCAAGATAGAAAAGCCCCGTCTGCGCGAGATATATTGCGGCGAAAGTCTGGTCGCACAGCAGATCAAATAACTCACATCAAGGAAAGAAGGTTTTATATATGAAAAAACTGTTACTCGGCAATGCTGCCGTAGCTCAGGGAGCATATGAGGCAGGCGTAAGATTCGTCTCCTCCTACCCCGGCACGCCCAGCACGGAGATCACCGAATGTATGGCAACCTACCCCAAGGACGACGTGTTCGTAGAGTGGGCTCCCAATGAGAAGGTAGCGGCAGAGGCCGTGGTTGGCGCCGCAATTGCAGGCGGACGCGCTATGTCCTGCTGCAAGCACGTTGGTCTTAACGTAATGGCAGACGCCATCTTCACAGACAGCTATATCGGTGTCAGCGGCGGTGCGGTATTCTGCGTGGCTGACGATCCCGGAATGCATTCGTCGCAGAATGAGCAGGACTCGCGTCACTATGCGCGCGCGGCAAAGATCACCATGCTCGAGCCCTCCGACTCCTCCGAATGCCTCAACTTTACAAAGCTCGCGTTTGATATCAGTGAGCAGTTTGATACTCCCGTCTTCGTCCGTCTTTCTACGAGAGTCTCGCATTCGCAGTCTCTTGTTGAGATCGGTGAGCGCGAGGAGCATCCCGTAAAGCCCTATGAAAAGAATATTCCCAAGAACGTAATGATGCCCGCTATGGCAAAGGGTCGTCACGTATTGGTTGAAGAAAGAACCAAGAAGCTTATAGAGTATGCAGAGACCTCAGCGCTTAACGTCCGCGAGGACAACGGAGCTAAGATCGGTGTGATAACGGCTGGTATTGCATATGAATACGCCAAGGAAGCGCTTGGAGATAAGGTCAACTACTTAAAGCTTGGTATGGTTTGGCCGCTCCCCACCTCCCTGATCCGTGATTTTGTCGCTTCGTGTGACAAGGTATACGTTGTTGAGGAGCTTGATCCCTTTATTGAGAACGAGTGCCGCGCGCTCGGCCTCGACGTTTGCGGCAAGGAGCTTTTCACAATGCTTGGAGAGTACACTCCCACTATGATCCGCTCTGCAATCCTTGGCGAGAATGAGCCTGCTTATATGACTCCCGAGGAGGCTATTCCCAACCGTCCTCCCGTTCTCTGCCCCGGATGCCCCCACAGAGGAACCTTCTACGTCCTCAAAAAGCTTGGTCTTACCGTTTCGGGTGACATTGGCTGCTACACGCTTGGCGCGGTTGCTCCTCTTGCATCGGTAGACACCACCATTTGTATGGGCGCTTCTATCAGTGCCGCACACGGAATGGCAAAGGTACAGGGCGCAGAATTCAATAAGAAGCTTGTCTCGGTTATCGGTGACTCAACGTTTATGCACTCTGGTATCACCGGTCTTTCCGACATCGTTTATAACAAGGGCGCTAACACCGTTATCATCCTTGACAACTCTATTACGGGTATGACGGGTCATCAGGATAACCCCACCACCGGCAAGACTATTCGTGGCGAGGCTACTCGTCAGGTCGATCTTATCAAGCTTTGCGGTGCACTTGGAATCGAGCACGTTACCGTTTGCGATCCCTTTGACCTCAAGGCATTTGAGGCGGTAGTTCGCGAGGAGACGGCACGAGATGACGTATCGGTCATCATTGCACAGCGTCCCTGCGCTCTCTTAAAATCCGTCAAATTTGAAGGACATTGCGAGATCACCGAGGCTTGCCGCAAGTGCAAGCTGTGCATGAAGCTTGGCTGTCCTGCAATCAGCGTAGATGCCGATGGCGCGGTACATATTGACGCTACACAGTGCAACGGCTGCGGTCTTTGCATTGGCGTTTGCCCGTTTGGCGCTATTCGCAAGGTAGACTGAAGGGAGGATTCTGACTATGAATAATACAACTAATATTATGATCGTCGGTGTCGGCGGTCAGGGTACTCTGCTTGCAAGCCGTATTCTCGGCAACGACGTTATACGTATGGGATACGACGTTAAGGTATCCGAGGTACACGGTATGAGCCAGCGCGGAGGAAGCGTTGTGACCTATATCAAATACGGTGACAAGGTCCACTCCCCCATCATAGACAACGGTGAGGCAGATATCGTGCTTGCCTTTGAATTGCTTGAGGCATACCGCGCGTTGCCCGCGCTCAAGAAGGACGCGCGACTCATCGTTAACGATCAGCGCATAAATCCTATGCCCGTTATCACAGGAGCGGCGCAGTATCCCGAGAATATTCTCGAAAAGCTCTCGGCAAAGGTGAACACCACCGCCGTTGATGCGCTCGCACTCGCTAATGAGGCGGGTAGCTTTAAGGCTGTCAACGTCGTACTTATCGGCGTTATGGCAAAGAACACTAATATTCCCTACGAGGTGTGGATAGAGACTATCCGCGAAACCGTGCCTCAGAAATTCCTTGACGTTAACGTTAAGGCGTTTGAGTTAGGTTACAACGCACAATAAGGAGAAAAGCTATGTCTGACAATAAAAAGACGTATGGCGGCGCAATGCTTGGCTTTATCATTGCCGTCTTTGTGCTGTTCGCTGCAATTCTTATTATCCCCGCAACGCGTGAGGTGTTTGAGACGCTTTCCTCAAGCCATCCCTACATTATGGGCTTCGTTAAGTTTGCTCTGCTTGCAACAGCGGGCGAGCTTATCGCCATCAAGATGGCATCGGGCAAATTTGCAAAGCCCGCATATCTTATCGCGCGTATTGTGATTTGGGGACTTATCGGTATCTGGATCACCTATATGATGAAGATATTCTTCCTCGGCTCCGGAGCTATGATATCCGCAGGACTTCTGCCCGGATCAAAGCTTGCCACAGACAGCATAGGCTACAAGCTTATCCGCGCATTTGCAACCGCCGCAACTATGAATCTGACCTTTGGACCGACGTTTATGGCAGTTCACAAATGCTCGGACACGTATCTTGCGCTCCGCGCGCAAAACGGCAAGGGTGTTAAGCTCTCAGAGGTCATTGATGCTGTGGATTGGAAGAGATTCGTTTCATTCACGCTCTTCAAGACCGTACCGATCTTCTGGATACCCGCCCACACCGTCACCTTCTTGCTCCCCTCGGAGTATCAGGTAATGCTTGCCGCACTCTTGTCGGTAGCATTGGGCATCATACTTAATCTTAAGAAAAAAACTACGTCAAAAAAATAAAAGCATATCAAGCCAATTCTCGAAAGGAAAACCGAGCCATGCCTATCCGCACCCCAGAAATCGAATGTATGCCACGTGAGCAGCTCAAAAAGCTGCAGTCAGAGCGACTTGTCGCTCAGGTTGCCCGCATGTACGACAAGGTCGAATGCTTCCGCAACCGTATGGATGCCAAGGGACTTAAGCCCTCTGATATCCACGGCATTGACGATCTTCATCTTATCCCCTTCTCTTACAAGAGCGACTTACGTGATTATTATCCTTACGGCCTCTTTGCAGAGCCGCTCAAGAATATTGTACGAGTCCATGCATCATCCGGCACTACAGGCAAACGTATCGTTGTCGGCTATACAAAGAACGACCTTGATATGTGGGCGGAATGTGTCGCGCGAATGATGAACGGACTTGGAATCGACGATACGTCTATCGTTCAGATCGCTTACGGCTACGGTCTGTTTACAGGAGGTCTTGGTGCACACGGAGGCGCTGAGAAGGTTGGCGCTACCGTTATCCCGATCTCGTCGGGCAACACCGCTCTTCAGATCCAGACAATGATAGATTTTGAGTCTACAGTGCTTTGCTGCACCCCCTCTTACGCTATGTATCTTGGCGAAGAGGTGCAAAAGCTTGGTGTGAAGGATCAGCTGAAGCTCAAGATCGGAATTTTCGGTGCAGAGCCTTGGTCTGAGGATATGCGACTCAAAATAGAAGAGGCTCTCGGCATTAAGGCATACGACATTTACGGTCTTTCCGAGATACTTGGCCCCGGTGTATCGGGTGAATGTGAGCATCAGTGCGGCATGCACGTTTGGGAGGATCATTTTATCCCCGAGATCATCGACCCCGATACCGGCGAGGTGCTTCCCATTGGTGAGACGGGCGAGCTTGTCTTCTCTGCCATCACCAAGGAGGGCTTCCCCATTCTCCGTTACCGCACCCGTGATATATGCACCCTCACAGATGAGCCCTGCGCTTGCGGCAGAACACATATCCGTATGCGCAAGCCCTCGGGACGTACCGACGACATGCTCATAATCAGAGGTGTCAACGTCTTCCCGTCGCAGATCGAGGAGGTGCTTCTCAAGGTAAGCGGCGATCAGATAACGCCCAACTACCAGATCGTGCTTGACCGTGTCAATAACACCGATACCTTTGACGTCAACGTTGAGATGAGCGAATCCTTCTTCTCTGATGACGTAAAATCCATTGAAAGACTTGAGCGCACCATCACCGAGAATCTTCGCTCTATGCTTGGCATTTCGGCAAAGGTACATCTTGTCAACCCGAAGTCGATCGTAAGATCCGAGGGCAAGGCAAAGCGTGTTATAGATAACCGCAAGGGTAAAATTTAACGAAAGGGAGATATAAAATTATGATGATTATAAGACAGCTCTCTGTATTTCTTGAAAATAAGCCCGGCCGACTTTGTGCCGCTACCGACACACTCGCAAAGGAGGGCATCAATATAAGCGCGCTGACACTTGCTGATACCGCTGAATTCGGCATTCTGCGCTTAATTGTTGATCAGCCCGATCTTGCCAAAGACGTGCTCTCCGAGAGCGGAGTTATCGTTCGCATCTCCGAGGTTATTGCAGTTGCTATGGAGGATGCTCCCGGCGGAGCAGGCGGCATTTTGCACCTTCTCTCCGAGGCAGGCCTTAACGTAGAATATATGTATGCCTGTGTTGGCAGACTTAGCGGCAAGGCTATTATGATAATCCGCACCGACGATCCTAATATGGCAACCGATATTCTTCACCGAGGCGGATACGGTGACATAAACCCCGCTGAGGTTTATAGAATCTGACCTTCTATGTGGGGAGATGCTTTTGTGGTATTCTCCCCGTCATTCCTTCAAAAAAACGTAAATAAGGAGTTAAATCGCTATGGAATATACCATCTCAAACCGTATGAGCTCGCTTCGTGGCTCTGCTATTCGTGAGATTTTCAAATATGCCGCAGATCCTTCTGTTATCTCGCTCGCAGGCGGCAACCCCGCTCCCGAGCTTTTTCCGCACGCGGCTCTTGCCGACATTGCCGCAGAGGTATTGCGCGAGCAGCCCATAACGGCACTGCAGTACGGAATTACCGAGGGCTACGTTCCCCTTCGTGATGCCATTAAGGCGCGCCTCAAAAGAGTTGAGAATATAGGCGGTGAGGACGATGAGCTGATCGTGGTTTCAGGCGGTCAGCAGGGTATTGAGCTTGCTACAAAGTGTCTTGTGAACGAGGGAGATACAGTTATTGTCGAGCAGCCCAGCTTTATCGGCGCGACCAATGCATTCCGCTCGTACGGCGCGCATCTTGTAGGCGTACCCGTTGAAAATGACGGTATGGACCTTGACGCGCTTGAGGCAGCTCTTAAGGAAAACTCGAACGTTCGCTTCATCTACACCATTCCCACCTTCCAAAACCCGATGGGAGTTACGATGAGCATTGAAAAGCGCCACAGACTCTATGAGATCGCAAAAAAGAACGGCGTTCTTATTCTTGAGGATAACCCCTACGGCGAGCTTACCTTTGACGGCACTAAGATGCCCACCATCAAGTCGATGGACACGGACGGCATCGTAATGTATAGCGGCTCCTTCTCAAAGATACTTGCACCCGGTCTGCGCCTCGGCTTCTTGTGCGCACCCAAGGCAATCATTCAGAAGGTAGTTATCGCAAAGCAGGTATCTGACGTTCATACGCCTATGCTGCCTCAGCTTCTTGCTACCGAGTATATGAAGAGATATGACCTTGACGCGCTTATCGTGGAAATGAGAAAGACCTATGCGCACAAGTGCGCAACGATGCTTGGCGCAATGGATGAATTCTTCCCTGCCGATATCACCTACACACGTCCCGGCGGCGGTCTATTCATCTGGTGTGACCTCGGACACGACCTTGATACTCTTGCGCTTTCTAAGGAAGCGATCGCAGAAAAGGTGGTGTACGTCCCCGGTAACACCTTTATGGTAAATATGGATGAAAAATGCACCGCTCTTCGTCTTAACTACTCAACGATGTCCGACGAGAAAATCGTTGAGGGTATCCGCCGTCTTGGCAAGGTATTCAACAAAGCACTCAATTAACGTCCTAATAAAAAACGGCAACCACAAAAAAGTGGTTGCCGTTTTCGTATTCCCTATTATTTTTTTGACTCAAGTGATATCAAATACTCATCCGCATCCTTGCGGCTCTTGAATATCACGATCTTCTTTCCGTCCTTGTATTTCTCAAGCAGTGCGTAGATCATTGGTAGATTTTTTGTGCCAAACTCCTCGATCTCTCGCTTCAGGTACGGATCAAGCTCGGTGTCGACCCACGGCATATCGCTGCGCGCCTTACCAATACGAGAGATCGCGCCCTCAAGGCAAGCCTCTGTAGGCAGATCAAAGAAGATCACCGTGTCGCACGCGGCAATACGGCGCTCTACGGTGCGGCTGTAATTGCCGTCTATTATCCACTCGTCAAGTGACAGTATCCTGCCAAGACACTCATCAAATTCATCTCTTGAAATATGTGTTCTGTCAGCCTTGTGCCAAATAGCATCAAGGTAGAACAGCGGCAATCCCGTTTTATCCCTGAGCCTCTCGGCAAACGTGGTCTTGCCACTTCCCGAGCAGCCGATTACTATAATTTTTTTCATTTACTCACGCCCGTTAATTTTTTTTTGCTTTTCCTTACAGCAATTTGAACTGATTCTTCTTAAATTCCAGCAGTCCCTCGTTGCGCATTTTGCAAAGCTCGTTTGACATCGCGCTCCTGTCCACCGACAGAAAATCGGCAAGCTGTTGACGGTTGAAGGGTATTGTAAAGCTCGCACTGCTATGCTTTTTTGCCTCATCCGAGAGGTAGGAGATAAGCTTCTCCCTTGTGGTGCGCTTGGATATATGACCAAGCTTTTGCAACAACGTCCTGTTTTTCTCGGAGAGAGCAAAGAAAAGATTTTGCACCACCATAGAATGAAATCTGCAAGCAGAGGAGCATACTGTGATGATCCTTCGCACGTCAAAAAAGATAACTACGCTATCCTCTACCGCGATCACGTCGTTGAGTAGCGCGCCGCTTTGTGGGGCTATATAGGCTTCTCCAAACATCTCACCCACTGCTATTCGGTTGACAATTGAGCGATTGCCCCAATAATCGTCTTGCTGAATATGAAGCTCGCCATCCACAAGCACCGCGATATAATTCAGATGCTCGCCTCCGCGAAGCACGTATTCGCCCTTTTTATACGTGTGTAGCCTTGCATCAAGGCAAGACAGCATTGCCCCAATCTCCTCGTCGACAACACCCGCGAAGAGCTTGGCTCTTTTCAGTATGGGAATATATTTTTTCATAAAATCCCTTTCCGTTGTAAAAACAACCGACTTGTTTCTTTTATTGTACTATAATATCGGTGTAATGTCAAGAACTCTTTGAAGGGAGATTTTTTATGATCCGCAAAATTATCAAAATAGACGAAGCAAAGTGCAACGGATGCGGCGCTTGTGCCGCTGCTTGCCACGAGGGCGCAATAGAAATGGTAAATGGAAAGGCACGTCTTACACGCGAGGATTACTGCGACGGACTTGGCGATTGTCTGCCCGCGTGTCCTGTAGATGCCATATCCTTTGAGGAGCGCGAAGCACCCGCCTATGACGAGGCGGCAGTTCTTGCCTCCAAAGCCAAGAAAGACGCCCCTCTGCCCTGCGGATGTCCGGGAACACAATCACGAGCTATTAACCGCGAGGTATGCAATTTTACCGCAAGCACACCTGCTGTGAGCCAACTGTCGCAGTGGCCCGTTCAGATCAAGCTCGTCCCAGTGAACGCGCCATATTTTAACGGAGCGCATCTGCTTATCGCGGCAGACTGTACTGCCTTCGCATACGGCAATTTCCATAACGAGTTTATCAGGGGTCGCATCACGCTCATCGGATGCCCCAAGCTCGACGAGGGGGATTATGCCGAGAAGCTCCGAGCAATTATCGGGGGCAACGACATAAGAAGCGTGACCGTCGTTCGCATGGAGGTTCCTTGCTGTGGCGGTATAGAAAACGCCGTCAGACGCGCTTTAATGGCAAGCGGGAAGATAATTCCCCTGAGCGTCGTTACCGTCTCCACGGACGGAAGGATACTTGGTCTTTGAGACGGTCCTTTGCCTACAAAAAATCAAATTAAGAAAAAAAGCCGATGACGGACGAGCGATCCGTCATCGGCTTTAAGTTATACATAATAACAGTTTTTTATCACTCAACAAAGCTCACAAGCTCATCTATATCCTTGCGCTTCTTTTCGCGGAGCTTGTCGTCATCCTTGGCGTAGCCAAGCGTGATAACGAGACGCACAGGGCTATCAAGGTCGCATATCCTTCTTATCTCGGCATCGTCAAGCCAGCCGAGGATACAGGTGCCAAGCCCCTGCGCCGCCGCCTCTGCCGTGAGATATGCCGAAACGATACCGATATCTATCGAGCGATAGTCATTTCCCTTTACACGAGCGCCAAGCGCCGCCGTCGCAACGTATGGCTTCTCGGAAATTACGAGCATTACGGGGACGTCTGCGGCAAATTTGTTCATTCCCATTCCCTGCACTGCCTTTGCCACCTTTTTTGCCGCCTCGCCCTTGCAGACGGTGATATGATAGGGCTGACCGTTGCACGCGGAGGGCGAAAGACGGGCCGCCTCAAGAATTCTATCAAGCTTTTCCTTCTCGACCTCTCGCTCGGGATTATAATTTCGGCAGGACTGCCTATTTTTTGCTATCTCGGTAAAATTCATATCTTTACTCCCCTTTTCTTATTTTATTTCAAGACCATTTTTATCGCCCACAGCTGCATTCTCTTTGGCAAAATGCTCAGCAAAAGCAGCAAAGGATTGCGGTTGATGGCGTATGCGAAGGACGGATTTCGTTTTTTGAGTATTCTTGAGGCTTTTTTTGCGATCCTCTCGGGCGGGATGCACCTTGCCTCAACGCGGTCAACGATCTTCTTAAATCGCTTTGCATTGCACTCGTATATCCTTGTTTTGTCGCAAAATCTATCAAGTGCCGCAGTCGATACGCCAAGCATTGACGTCTCTACCGCACCCGCGCGAAGCACCGAGACCTTGATGCCGAGCAGCTGAAGCTCCATTCTAAGCGAGTACGCATATTTGTCAAGTGCCGCCTTGGTCACAGCATATATTCCCGTAAACGGAAGAGGGTCAAGGGGCGCGAGCTCACTTGTTGTGATAATTATTCGGCTATCCCTCTGCAAAAGCCCCAAAAACGTCTTGTTTATCAAAAACGCGCCCTGAAGATTGATATCAAGAATTCGTCGAAAGCTTGCCTCGTCCATCTCGACAAGAGAATCGAGCATATATATCCCCGCAAAATGCAGTATGCCGCAAAGGCTGTCGGTATGACTCTTAACCGTCCTGAACGCCGCCATCACACCTTCCGTGGAGGTTATATCGGCTTGTATCGGTATGATATTTTCCTGCATATCGCACGGCTTTACGTCAAGTGCGAAAACGAGGTAGCCCTCCTTTGCAAGAAGCTCTGCCGTGGCGCGTCCCATACCGCCGCCGGCTCCCGTTATGAGCACCGACCTCATTTTATCTTCTCCCCGTCAGAAAAAGCCTTGCCGACCTTCTCCCCAAAGCTCCAGTATGCGTGTGTCACTCCGTCATAGATGATAGGATCAAGCTTTTTTGCGTCTACCTTTCCCTTTTCGTCAAGAATGCTCTCGTCAGCCGAGACGTTTACTATCTCGCCCACGCAGATTCCGTCCTCATTGAATTTTATAAGTCTGCACTCAAGCGTCATCGGCAGCTCGTCGATAATAGGCGCGTTCACGTGCTCGCTTTTCGTTGCGTGAAAGCCCGCCCTCTGGAATTTATCGGGAACGTCGTTTGCCGAAACGATTCCGACGTAATCACAGGGAACGACAGTGCTTGCAGTAGCAAAGCTCACGGTAAATGCTCCTGCTTTTTTGATGTTTTCCGTCGTCTTATGATCGTGCGCCAGACAAACCATGATCTGATCAGTATCGTACATGCCGCCCCAAGCCGCATTCATAGCGTTGGGCGTTCCCTTTTCGTCATAGCTACCCACAATAAGCACGGGCATAGGATATATCCAACTTTTTGCTCCAAAATTCTTACGCATAACAAGCTCCTTTTAGTTTAGGATTATTTACTTATATTATATCATATATTTTTCGCCATTTCAATTCAATTTTGTTAATATATAAAAGAGCCGAGTGATATTCACTCGGCTCTTTTGCTGAATTATACGAGAAGGTTCTGCTCTGTCTCCTTGTTGAAGAAGTGCATTACCTTACTCTCGAATGTTACGTAAATGGTAGCTCCGTATGTGAGCGCCTTTCTCTCGTCATCCTCAAGCATTATGGTGGGGATACGAACGATAAGTCTATCGCCGTTCTCCTCTACAACGTGAAGGTGAAGCTCGCTTCCCATCATCTCGTTGACAACGACCTTGCAAGGAATAGCCGCAGGGTTATCCTTGTTCGAGAGCACGAAATGCTCGGGACGAACGCCGAGAATGATCTCTCCACCCTCAACGCCCTTTGCGCGGAGCGCAGCAGCCTTCTTGCCTGTTACCTCTATCTTCGCACCGTAGGGTGTGACGTAATACTTGCCGCCCTCAGCTACGAGATTGGTCTTGAAGGTATTCATCTTAGGCGCACCGATAAACTCTGCAACAAAGAGGTTGATAGGCATATCGAACACCTCTGTGGGAGTGCCTACCTGCTGAATAAATCCGTCCTTCATAATAACGATACGGTCGCCAAGAGTCATAGCCTCGGTCTGATCGTGCGTTACGTAGATGAAGGTGGTATCGATCTTCTGACGAAGAAGGATTATCTCGGCTCTCATCTGGTTACGAAGCTTTGCGTCAAGGTTTGAGAGAGGCTCATCCATAAGGAATACCTTACTGTCTCTTACCATCGCACGTCCGATAGCAACTCTCTGTCTCTGTCCGCCCGAAAGCGCACGGGGCTTACGTGTGAGGTACTCGGTAATACCAAGTATCTCCGCCGCCTTTGTTACCTTTTCATATACCTCGTCCTGAGGAACCTTCTTGAGTCTGAGGCTGAACGCCATATTCTCAAAAACGGTGAGGTGAGGATAGAGCGCATAGTTCTGGAATACCATCGCGATATCTCTGTCACGCGGCTGAAGGTCGTTTACTACCACTCCGTCGATCTCAACAGTACCTGCCGAGATATCCTCAAGACCTGCTATCATTCTAAGTGTTGTCGATTTTCCGCATCCCGAAGGACCTACGAAAACGATAAATTCCTTGTCGGCAATTTCGAGGTTGAAGTCCTGAACTGCAACCGTATCCTTGCCGTATATTTTCTTTACGTTTGTTAATTTAAGACTTGCCATAATCAATTCTCTCCTTCAATTAGCCCTTTACTGCTCCGCCCGTGACACCTTCAACGTAGTACTTCTGAAGGGCGAGGAAGACAGCCACAACGGGTATTGCCACGATTACGCCCGCGGCGCAGAACATAGTGTAGTAGTCATTCATGTTAGTTCTCGACATCCACTCGTACATACCAACGGCAACGCTCATACCTGCGCTATTCTCGTGAATGAGATAGCTTGCAAGCATAAAGTCACCCCAAGGTGCCATAAAGCCCATAAGTATCGTGTAAATTACGATAGGCTTTGACAGGGGCATAATGACCTTGTAAAATACCTGCCAACGTGTAGCGCCGTCAACTCTTGCCGCCTCGTCAAGGCTCTTGGGTATCGTATCAAAGAATCCCTTTGACACGTAATATCCCATACCACTCGACGCGCAGTAGACTATGATAAGTCCAAGAGGCGCCATCCCCTGTGTAAGACCGACATCCGCAAAGACCTTATAGATGAGTATCATCGTAAGGAAGCCGGGGAACATTCCGAGAATGAGCATCATGTTCATAAGTCCTTTTCTTCCCTTAAAGCGAAGACGGGACAGAACGTAGCTCATCGAAAGAATAAATACAGTCTGCAAAACTGCAGTCGCAATTCCCATTATCGCTGTATTTTTGAACCATTTGAGGAAGTCTGTTTTCGTAAACAGTCTTACGTAGTGGTCAATTCCGAATTCCTTGGGAAAGAGGTAGGGCGTCTGCATATTTGTCTCGGTCTTGAAGGATTCAAGCACGATTCCCACAAAGGGGAAAAGCCAGACGATCGTCATCGCAATAAGAATTATATAAATTATCGTATTGCTGAGCCTTCTGCTTGCCGCCGCGCCAAGACCTCTTTTTCTTATCTTATTATCATTATTTTTCTTCATCACTTGTAATCCTCCTCGTTCTTAGTTGACGGAATTACGTTATAGACGATAAGTGACAAAACAGCGACGACGAGGAATACGAGAATACCTATGATCGATGCCATATAGTATTTACTTTCGGTACTACCGAGTGTCATCTTGAAGAGCCACGTGATAAGAAGGTCGGTGTGTCCTACCGACGCTCCTCCCGCCGTTCCCTTGATGGGATTTCCTCCCGAGAGAAGATAGATAACGTTAAAGTTGTTGAGGTTTCCTACAAAGCTTGTAAGCAGATAAGGTCCTGTTACGAAAAGCATATAAGGAAGCGTTATCTTGGTAAACTGCTGAGTTGAGTTTGCACCGTCGATCTTCGCGGATTCGTAAAGATCCTGAGGAATATTCATAAGTATTCCCGTTGCCATAAGCATGATATAAGGAATACCTATCCAAATATTTATCACGATCAAAAGTATCTTCGCAACTGTGGGTGAATCCCAAAGAGAAACGAAATGGTTCACATCAAGATAATTCTTGATCGCAGGAATATAATTCAATACTCTACCGATAAGTCCTGACGTTGTAAAGAGCTTGGATACGTAAAGAAGGGATACGAACTGGGGGATCGCGATGGTCATAACGAGCACCGTTCTCCAGAATTTCTTTATTTTTATTCCCTTCTTGTTTATCATAATTGCAACAAACATACCGAAGAAGTAGTTTGTAAAGGTTGCAAAGAACGCCCACATAAGCGTCCACGAGAGTATCTCACCAAAGGTAAGACCAAGACCGCCCTTCTCAAAATTGAAAAGCTCGTTAAAGTGCTCAAGACCTACCCACGAAAACAGATTGGAGTAACCGTCGTGAGCCGCGTCATAGCTTGTGAAGGCTATAAGCACCATGTAGATTATGGGAAGCACGGTAAATGCAAGTATACCCGCAAGAGGAAGAGCGAGAAGCGTTTTGTGGAACTGATCGTCAAGGAGCGACTTCAGATCATCCTTGCCGCTCTTTACCTTCTTGCCCCTTGCCGTGATGTCAAGACAGATACGGCACTGCTTTACCTGAAGACGCCACGTGTAGATAAATGCAAAAATAAAGATTATCGTGAGAAGTCCGTAGAGGAGTACCTTTACGGAGTCGTCACCTGCCATCCATACGTCGGTATCATATATCTCGTTATACTGGAAGCCGCCCTGCTGGGTTCCGACAGTTGCACCGACCTTAAACCAGTTTCCCTTTGCGAGCCAATAAATACCGCCACTTGGAAGAACCATATATAAAATAAATATCACCTCGAACAGAAGGAAAAGGATTCCTCTCATAATCTGTCCGTAATATAAGTTTCCAAGACCAAAAATAAAGAACGAGAGCTTTACCTCAGTATTTCCTCTCTTAAACGTGGAGCCGATGTCCACGAACTCATCCTTTATACCAACGCCGCAATCAACGAAGAAACGGACAATACTCTGTCCAATCTTCTTAAAGAAAAGCGGAATAGCACAAAGGAAAAGCTTCAGCTTATAAATAAAAGCCTGTAGCTTATTCAGCTTTAAGTACTCTAAGTCGTTTAATCTTTTCATAAATTCAAATATAAACCGAGTTTATACTTACTCCTTTTTATATTTTAATAGCGAAGAAGGCATTGTTTGCCGACAGACAAGACAACTGCTGTCCTTGCATATCGGCTAACAATGCCTCATTTGAGGGTTGGGGAGCAACGCTCCCCAACCATATTAGTTTAACCCTAATAGTCTATTTATTATTCAACGGGAACGAGAGTAACTGTACCGCCCTGTGCGCCGTCCCATACAAGAACTACCTGGTATGTGCCGTCAGCCTCAACAGCGATGTTTGCACCGTTGAACTCAACGCCGAAGTTAACGTCCCAAGATGCGCCCTGACGTACCTTGAACTCCTCGCCAGCCTTAAGCTCGAGAGGCTCGGATGTGTATGTGCCGTCGGGACCCTCAGTCATCGGGAAGTCAGTATCCCAAGATGTGCCGCAGATGCCGCCGATTACGCCCCAAGCGTTCTTTGCCTCATCGGACATGCTGAGAACGCTTGCGATAGCTGCATCGTATGCGTCAAGAGCTGCCTGGAGGTCTGCATCGGAAGTTGCTGCCTTAGCGTCAGCGCCGAGAACCTTTGCGATATCCCACCATGCGCCGTGGATCTGGCCCTGAGGAATACCAAAGCCGTTCTGCTTTGCAAGAGCTGCAAGAGACTCGTTAGCCTGAACTGCCTCGGAAGCCTGAGCTGCCTTGTTGGAGGGACCCCACTCAAAGCTCTCAAATCTCTGAGTCTGGCACTCCTCACCTGTGAGGTACTGAGCAAGGATAGAAAGAACAGCTGCCTTCTTTGCATCTGTCTGAGGCTTTACACCCATAAGCTTGTTACCGGTGTAGGAGCCGAGGTGGTAAGACTTACCGTCAACCTCGAAGGAAGGAAGATCGGTTGCACCAAGGTTTTCGCCAAAGTGCTCTGCAGCTGCGCCTGCATTCCAGATACCTGTAACGATCGCGCCAGCATCAACGAAAGTATCAGCGTCGCTATCGTAGCAAGTGGACTGTGCGAGCTTCTGCATACCCTTCATAGCTACAAGACCCTCTGCGGAGTTGAAGGTATCGTCAACTGCGTTGAACTCACCCTCAGCTGTCATTGTCCAGTTGGAGTGACAGTCTGTTGCGAAGAAGAAGGATGCTGTGTACCAAGCATTCTCAAGAGCGTAACGGAACTTCTTGCCGTTTGCCTCACAAGCAGCGATGATCTTCTCAAGGCTCTCTGCGTCCTCTTCGGAGATGATGCTTGTGTCGTAGTAGAGATAGTAACCGTTGTCACTTGTCATAGGATAAGCATAGATTGTGCCTGCAACGGATGCTGCTGCAACGGAGCCTGCATCGTTGTTCTCTCTGATGGTCTCCTGTGCGCCCTTACCGGGAGCTGCAAGAGCTGCTGCCTGAACAAGACGAGCGAGCTGGTCCTGTGCGAAGCAGTAGATGTCAGGAGCGGTAGCAACGTCTGCAACTACCTTAGAGCCTGCGTCAGCCTCTGTAACGCCCTCGATCTGAGCGTTGATAACTACGCCGGGATGCTCTTCCATGAACTTAGCGATCTGAGCCTGGAACTGCTCAGCAACGCCTTCCTTCTCGGAAACCCACATTGTGATGTCGTACGTTCCCTCAAGACCCTCGGTCGAGAGAGTGTCATCGGGCTTTCCGCAAGCCACGAGTGCTGTCGCAAGCATTACGACAACAAGAATAAGCGATAAGATTTTACTCATTTTCATAAGTAATCCTCCTAAAAATTTTTATTTTGCGCTTCACAGCGCTCATATTATTATAATATTAATGAATATTTTTGTCAATATGAATATCCACTTTTAGTTGATTTTTGGCATTGTGCACAAAATTTGCATCGTTTTTTGAACATAATGCGAATTGATTGCGTTTTAGCTTAAATTTATGCCAAAAACACTGTAATTTTTTGTCAAAACAGGCTTATTTTACTATCACGCTCGTTTGTCCGTCGATGGTAAGAACACTTCCCTTGAGCTTTGCTCCGCCGGCTCCTATGCTATCGCAGAGCTTTGTGAATTCGTTGCCGCCAAGCCCCTTAAGCTCACTAAGGTCGAAGGTTATCGGCTCGGTCGACGTATTATGAAGTATTCCTATCTTCTCTTTCTCATATTCAACAAGAAAACCACCAAAATTCTTTTCGGTAGACGTGAGCGATTTATAATCTCCTCTTGCTATCGCGGGATATCTGTGTCTTATCGATATGAGCTCGCGATAGTAGTTAAGAAGACTGTCCTTATCCTCCGACTGCTCGGCTACCGTCGTCTGTATCTGATTTTTCGCGAGGTAAGTTGTACCCTCGGGGTCGCTTATGAGGTCTCCATCCCCCCAAAGCATTGCAAGTCTGCGGTTGGCGTCGGTATTAGCACTACCTCTTGAGCCGCGCATTCCTATCTCCTCTCCGTAATATATCACGGGAGAGCCCGAGCAAAGCAGATAAAGATTTGCCGCCATTCGCATATTGTTCTCGGTCACAAACGTGCCTGCGATTCTGTCCATATCGTGATTTGAGAGAAATCCCATTATCATCGAATCGGGATTTTTGCCCTCTATCTTGTCCTGATATGCCTCAATATAATTGGTGTACTTCGAAATTGAAAATCCCTTTGCCGCTGATGCCACGGTACCCTCTGCCTGCGACATAGCGAAATTGAAGCAGTTCATAGCGCCGTAGTAGTCAAGTATCTCACTCTCGCCCGACCAGCACTCGCCAACGCAGTAGATATCGGGGCAGTAAGCGCGGAGCTCATTCATATACCACTCCCAAAACTCAACGCTCTTCGCGGTATCTCCGAAATAAATATACTTGATAGCATCAAAACGGAAGCCGTGAACACCAAGATCAAGATAATATTTTGCCACGTCGAGCATCTTCTCGCGTACAACGGGGTTGTCGTAGTTAAGCTCGGGCATTCCACCCGAAAAATTGCACTCGTACCAGCAGTCGACACCCGCTATCTTTCCGTAGGATATGCCGCCGGCCTTCTGTGCAGTAGTCACGCAGGAATAATAATCGTAATATTCGTTATTAGTATCTCCCGCCATTCTCGCCTCCTTGAAATTCACGAACCACTCGTGATTTGTCGAGGTATGGTTTATGGCAAGGTCAAGAATGAGCTTTACGTTGCGCTCGTTGCAGAGTGCCACCAGCTCCTTAAGATCCTCCTCGGTACCGAAGCGCCAATCTATCTTATAATAATCGTTCGCGTCGTACTTGTGGTAGGAGGGTGAGGAGAATATCGGCGAGAGCCATATTCCCTGCACGCCAAGGCTCGTTTTTGAGTTTACGTTTCCGTCATTGAGGTAATCAAAGCGCTCGATTATACCGCGAAGGTCACCTATGCCGTCGTTATTCGAGTCGGAAAATGAGCCAACGAATATCTGATAAAACGTTCTGTAATTATCGTCTGTCGTATCAAGAACGGGAGCCTTATCACAACCGAAAAGCCCAATCGTCGAAGCCATCATACAAGCCACCAATAAATAAATTATAATTCTCTTTTTATTTTTCGTCATTACTCTCACCTTTATTCCTTAACAGAATTCAGAAGTGCGTCGTCTATCTTCCCCCACGCGTTAGGACCTGAGCATTTTACGTAGATGCCGACGATCAGCTCGTCGCCCTCGGTGTATTCGACGTTCTCTATAGTCGCCGTGTGCCACTCCTCATAGACCGTTATCTCGGTAGGAGCTGTATAGACTGTTTCTCCGTTTATCTTTACGTAGGCATAGATGTCGGTATTTCCGCCGTCACCGCCCATAATAGATATCGAATAATTATATTTTCCGCCCGAAAGATCCTCTACCTTCTGCTCAAGGCTAAACTCGACAACGTCCTTACCCGCACCCCAGAAGTGATAGTGCTTATTGCCCGTCATAGAGTCGGTCGCCTTATCCTCAACGTAAAGCTCATCGAAGCTCTTTATAGGTGTAGCGATCCAGCTGCCGTCCTCTTCCTCAAAGCTCCAGTCGCGAAGGAAATTGTACTCGACCATAGAGACGTAGCAGAGTGCCTTCATGCCGTCTGCCGTGCCCTCGATAGTATATTTTGCAACGCCGCCCGTCTTCATACCCTCAACGTCTACGTTATGCCACGTCACAGACACACTTTGCTTTGTGTTATCAAGCATAACCGCATTTACGAGCTCGGGGAGCATTATCTCGCCGTTAAGATCGATTATAAGATTTGTATCCTCGATGGCATCGGCGCGATTTTCAACAGCATTTCCCTCTCGCACCAGCGAAAAGACCTTGAGCGACTCAAGTGCTCTGCCGTCCTTATCGAAGAATGCCTGATTGTCAACGGCACAACCGCCGTACCATTTACCCGCGTCATCGGGATCGTAATCCTTAGCATAGGATGATGCCCAGCCCGAGCCGTGCTTCTCCCAAAGCGCAAGATTTTCCTCATAGCTATCGCCTCCCGACGATATCCACGTGCCCTCCCAATAGAAGACACCTATACCGCCCTCGATATTTACGACGGTCTCTATTACGTCACGCACAAGATTTGCCTGACCCTGTTTTGTGAAGGGATAGTCCTTGACGATGCCGCCCCCCTCACCTATCGTGTTGCCGAAGAAGTCGGTGTCATCGGGAGTGAAGGCATAAGAGGTCTCGGCTACCATCACCTTTTTGCCGTATTTTGTCGAAATGTTTTCAAGCACCGTCGAGAGATTCTCGAGCGTGCCGTGCCAGAAGGGATAGTATGACGACGCAAAAACGTCGTAATCTACGCCGTAATATTCAAGATTTTTGCCGTAGCTCTCGTAATTTGTGACCTTCTCTGGATTTGCAAAGTGCACAACGACAAGTGCCTCGGGACAGACCTCACGCACTGCCTGCGAGCCCGCTGACATAAGCTGAGTTATTCTCTTCCATCCGCCAAGGGCTGTCGAATTCTCGCCGCACATAGCGCCGTTGGTCTCGTTGCCGATCTGCACCATACCGACCTCGACTCCCGCATCTTTAAGCTTGACGAGGCACTCCTTGGTGTACTCGTAAAGCGCCTCTGATTTTTCGTCGATGCTCATTCCAAGCCACGCCTTAGGCACCATCTGCTTTGCGGGGTCTGCCCAAAAGTCACTGTAATGGAAATTAACAAGAAGTTTCATTCCGTTCTCGGTGGCACGCTTGCCTATCTCGATAGCGTTTTCGATATCGCAGTTGCCGCCGCCGTATCCCTTGCCGTTTTTATCGAACGGATCGTTCCACACGCGAACACGCACGTAATTCACGCCGTTCTCGGCAAGTATGGCATACACGTCCTTTTCATTTCCGTCGTGGTCATAGTATCTCACGCCACCCGCTTCAAGCGAGGGAACGCAGGACGCATCCATACCGATAATAAAATCCTCGGGGATGTTCTCGACCTTCTTTACAAAAAGACTGTCGGAAGTTACGTTTGCATTCATTTCATTAGGTCTCCAATCACTGCCTTTTTTACCGCACGAGGATATCGAAGCAAGAATAAATGTAGAAATCAAAATAAAAATAATTACCTGAGAAAGACGTTTCATAAAATCCATCCTTATCAAAGCCCCACTTTGCAGTGGGGCTTTATCGTATTATTTTGCGAGTGTATCATTCACGTAAATTCTAACAGAAATTCCGTCTACCGTCACACTACCGCTATCGGTAGAAAGAGCCGTACTGCCGGCACGAGCGCCGTCAGCGACAAGTATCCACTCACCGTCAAGCGTTACGGGAAGTGCCTGCGAATGGGGATTGATTACAGCCATCGCCTTACCGCCCTTGCCATCGTCAAAGGTAACTACCGCAATTCCGCTACCAAGCTCCTCATAGGTTATCTCGGCATTAAGACTGGTAAATATACCGAATGCCTTGCGCATCTCGATGAGCCCCTTGTAATAGAGCATCGTCTCATACTCGCGGTTGCCGGACCTCAGCACCGACCAATCAATATTATTTATCGCGTCGCTCGACTTGTAGCTGTTCTCGTCACCGTCCTTGGTACGAAGCATCTCCTCGCCCGCCTGCCAGAAGGGTGTTCCCTTGGATATCATAATTATCGCCGCGCCGAGATTGTTCATTTTGTTTCTATCATCGTCAGACGCGTCGGGGTTAGAAAGAAGAAGCTTATCCCAAAGAGTGTTGTTATCATGCGCGCTCATATAGTTTATAACCATTGCATCCTCAACAGCCCAGCCCTTGCCAACGCCAACTCCGCCGCGGATACTGAAGATTATCTTCGAGAGATTTGCGCTGTTTGCCGCACCGTTGATATATCCCTTGCCCGTCGCCTCAAATACGCTTCCCTTAAGTCCGTCACGCATTACGTCATTGAACACCGCAACGGCACCGATAGCGTCACCCGTGGGCTTTATCTTGCTGATATTGCCCTGATTTGCCTGCGCACTGCCGTCAATAGTCGAGCCCATCGTCCAGCCCTCGCCGTAGATTATCGCATTCGGGTTTATCGCGTGAACTGCGCTCTCGACCTCTTGCATAGTTTCAACGT
This sequence comes from Eubacteriales bacterium, assembly GCA_045633625.1. Lineage (GTDB taxonomy): Bacteria > Bacillota > Clostridia > Oscillospirales > CAG-272 > HGM12713. Next base: position 37,442 of record JAZQYP010000011.1, on the reverse strand, counting down.
CGTGAAGTCCCATAAGGTCAAAGCGAAGTCCGTCAAGATTATACTCCTCTACCCAATAAGAAGTGGAGTCGACCATAAACTTACCGAACATATATCTCTCGGATGCCGTGTCGTTACCGCATCCGCTCGCAGACGAATTCGCACCCGACGAGGTGTATCTGTAGTAGTAATAAGGAACTATGCGGTTAAAGGCGCTGTTTGCATCGTAGGTATGGTTATAGACCATATCCATAATAACACCGATGCCCGCCTCGTGAAGCGCGGCTACCATCTGTTTGTACTCTCTTATTCTTACCTCGCCGTTATAGGGGTCGGTAGAATAGCTTCCCTCAGGGACGTTATAGTTCTTCGGGTCATATCCCCAGTTGAATTCTGCATCGGGGTTGCTCTCGTCAACTGTCGCGTAGTCATATACGGGAAGCAGATGCACGTGCGTCACACCAAGCTCCTTAAGGTAATCGATACCGACTGCCTCACCGTGCTCGTTTTTAAGTCCCGTCTCGGTAAAGGCAAGGTACTTGCCCTTATACTGCGAATCGGCTATCTTATTCGAGAAGTCTCTTACGTGTACCTCCCAGATTATCGCCTCTGGGTAGTTGTTTATATTATGCTGGAGCTTCGAATCCTCAAAGCCCTCGGGATCGGTAAGCGAGAGGTCAACCACCATTGTACGATTTCCGTTGACACCAGCCGCCTTTCCGTAAGGATCGGTAGCCTCCTGCGTTTCGACTGCCGTTGTGACCGTGTAGGTGTAATAAGTGCCGTGACCGCACGTCTCTGTGTGCGACCAGACACCCTTCTCACCTCTTACCATATCGACCGACTTATAAGCCTCGACTCCGTCTCCTTTTTCAAAGAGATTGAGGACTACTTTGGATGCCGTGGGAGCCCACACCTTGAAGGTGGTATTCTCACCGTCAATCACCGCACCGAGATCGTCACCGTCATAGTGGAAATTCTCCGCGAAATACTCGCTGTCGAATATTTCCATGGGAATGACTGTCTTTCTGCCAAAGCCCTCTATCTCAAGTGAATAGCTCTTTGAAAGGTCAAGGGTCTCTGCGACCTCTATCTTGCCCGTAGCGGACTCTCTGCCAAGGCTTGATACCGACGTGACCTCTATCTCACGCGTGCCCTCGTACACCTTTACCTGACTCTTATCGTTAATAGTTATCTTGGGAGTTACTCGGTATGAGAGCGTCTTCTCCCCCGACATACTCGCAAGCGTGAATTTTCTTATCATTTCGAGAGTTTTTCCTCCATCATTACTCTTAAACTGATCCTCAACACCACTCTTTAAGTAGATTGCCGTCTCTCTGCCCTCGATAACGGCAAAGCGGTCTGCCTCAAAGTCCTTCGTGGCACTTCCCCAAGACGTTCCGCCGGGCTCGGAGCAATTCTTGCGGACGATAAAGCCAACTGTTTCGACGTCCTCGGGGACGTTGACTACTGCCTTAGCTCCATAAGCGCACTCGTGGAGGATATAGCCCTTACCTGCCACGTCGCCCCACCATATCCACACGTCGCAATTTTCGTACGTATCGTTGTGATTAAAGTAGATAGTGAGCTGATTGTAGCCATCCTCAAGAGGGAGAGTGTATTCCTCGCCGCTCCATTTTTCCTCGGTAACAGGAGTATCTGTGTCGGGAGTGATATCGGGATTTTTCTCGCACGACATAAGAGCTAACGGAATTATCATAAGCAGTGCGAGGAGGAGCGACATAATTTTAGTTATATTTCTTCTCATTTCGCACCTCTACTTATTTAGCTCTACCCGTTTTCTCGGTAAGTGCGCGTATCTTCTCGCGAAGCTTTGCGGTGTTGTAGCGGGGGCTTATTCGCCAAGCCCAGTTGCCCTCTGCAGTTGCGGGAGTGTTCATTCTTCCCTCCTCGTTTGAGAGCTCAAGGTAGTCCTGCATAGGAACTATCGCAAGGTTTGCGATGCTTGTAAACGCAAACTCGATAAGGTCGTAAACTCTCGACTGTCCCTTGACGCGAGGACACTCCTTGTTGAAGCGCTCCTTTGCCTCACCCTCAAGGTTCTTAAGCCAAGTGTAAGTGCAGTCCGAGTCGTGCGAGGAAGCATAGACAACGCAGTTCTTCGTGTCATAGGTTCTCGGCAGATACTCACTGTCCTCGTCATAGAATGCGAAGTGGAGCATCTTCATTCCGGGACAGCCCGCGTGGATAAGAAGCTCACGAACGTCCTCGGTTATAAAGCCAAGGTCCTCGGCAATGATCTTTGCCTTCGGGAAGGTCTCGGCGATCTTTGTGAAGAGCGCAATACCGGGAGCGCTATCCCACTTACCGTTTCTCGCAGTGGTGTCGCCATAAGGAATGTTATAATATCCCGCAAAGCCGCGGAAGTGGTCGATACGAAGGATATCGTAAAGAGTGAACGCAAGGCGCACACGGTTTACCCACCAACTAAAGCCGTCCTTTTCCATAAGCTCCCAGTTGTAAATGGGATTGCCCCAAAGTTGTCCGTCAGGAGAGAATCCGTCGGGGGGACAGCCCGCAACAACCGTGGGATTGAAGTGCTCGTCAAGCAAGAACTGCTCAGGAGCCGCCCAAACGTCCATACTGTCGTGCGCGACGTATATCGGCATATCACCGATTATCATTATTCCCTTTTCGTGCGCGTGGCGGACAATATCCTTCCACTGCGACGCGAATTCATACTGTATCCAGCGCCAGAAGGACATCTCCTCCTCAAATTCACCCTTGCGCTCGATAGCCCTCTTGTAGTCGCGGTGCTCCTCTGCCCAGTAATTCCACTGACAGAAATTGTAGCGCACCTTGAGTGCCATAAAGAGCGCGTAATCCTCAAGCCACGCCGCGTTTTTCTTTACGAATGCGCGGTAATCCTTATCGGGCGTGAAGCGGAAGTGTGCCATACGGAGCGCAAAGTATCTTACGTTAAAGAGCTTGCCGTAGTTCACCTTTTCCGAGTCATCCTTCTGTGCCTCAAGCTCCTCTTTTGTAAGAAGTCCCTTCTTCGCGAGAATGTCGAGGTCGATAAAATAGGGGTTGCCCGCAACACTTGAGGGAGACTGATAGGGGCTGTCGCCGTATGATGTGGGGTTAAGAGGAAGCACCTGCCAGCACTTCTGACCCGCCGCGTCAAGAAAATCAATAAAGTCGTGAGCCGCCTTACCAAAGCTACCTATACCGTACTTTGACGGCAGACTGCTTACGGGCATTACTACTCCCGACTTGTGCTTAAATCCAAAATTCTTTGTGTAATTCATAAAATACGTTTCCTTCCGTGAAGTCATTATATATTTTATCGGTGTATATAATATACCCTCGTATATTATAACACTATACGCCTCTTATTTCAACAAGTTTTTATAAACAAACAATATTATTTTCATTCTTTATTAGACGTTTATCAGGCATTTTTGCAAAAGAAAAGCCGAGATATCTCGGCTTTTTTATTTTTAATTTTACTAACGGCTTTTAGCTCAATTTCTTTTCTATTGCCTCGATTCTCTGGCTGAGGGGCGGGTGGCTATATTCAAGCACCACGTTAAGCTTTGAGGGGGCAAGGTGTGCAAAATTCTCCTTTGCGAGCTTCTTGAGTCCGCCAATAAGCGCGGCGCCGTAGCCCTCCTCTATCGCCTGTCTGTCGGCACGGTACTCTGCCGCGCGGCTGTAGGCATTCATAAAGAGAGAGGAAAGGGGCTGGGTCAGAGCTAAGCCCACGCTCATAAGCACGTATGCAAAGCCATAATTTACAGTCTCAAAGCCGAATGCCTCGTGCAAAGGAAGCGTTCTTACCGCAATCCACGCGACAACTGCCATAATGAGAAGATTGAAGAAATTCATTATCTGCATCTTAAGCACGTCCTTGTGAAGTCCGTGGCCAAGCTCGTGCGCAAAGACCGCGCATATCTCGTCGGGAGTCATAGCGTTTACGAGATTATCGTAAAGAACTATTGTCTTAAGCTTACCAAAGCCCGTGAAATACGCGTTGAGCTTGGTGGTACGGCGCGATGCGTCCATAACCTCGATAGCCTTGACCTCATAGCCGTGCTTTGTGAGAAGTCCCATAAGATTATCCTTAAGCTCACCCTCCTCAAGAGGCACGAACTTGTTGCCGATACGGCTGAATATGGGGTAAAGGAAGGATATAGCAAGACTGATAACGAACACTGCACCCGCAAAGAGAAGAATGAGCCAATCTCCCATACCTCTGTGGATAACTGCAAGCAGGGTGATAAGTCCGAGCGAGAGGATGACCTCAAGGATAAGACCACGGATAATATCAAAAACAAAGGTCTTCATCGTAGAGCGGTTGAAGCCGTATTTTTCCTCTATCTTCATCGTACGTATGTAGCCGAAGATTATGCCCGTCACGGTGCTTACCGCCACCTCAATGATAACTACCGAGAGAAGCTGCGGGAAGAAGCCATCACCAAAAAGGGATGCAAAAGCCGAATATACGTTGGTCGCGAGAAGCGCGATGGTCACTACCGCCGTCACGATGTTGGAAATAATCTCAAGGCGGCTATGCTCTGCGCCGTATTTTTTCCACTTTATGTAGGTCTCGGCATCATATACGTCAGAAACGTTCTCGGGGGTCGGATTGTTTGCCGAGCGGAGCTGAACTATGCTCAATACAAGATTGTAGATGCCCGCAAGCAAAACGAGCGCTATAACAGATAATTTGATAATCATAAAATGCCCTCCAAAAATCTTATTGTACTAATTATATCAAATGCGAGAAAAAAATGCAAGTCAAATATCAATTTGCTTGACAAATAGGCAATATAGCGGTACAATTATAGCAAATACACAAAGGAAAGTAAAGCTATGATTACAAAAAGATTTCTTAAATACGTATCCTACCCCACGATGTCGGACGAGACATCCGAGACCTGCCCCAGCTCAAAAAAACAGCTTGCGCTGAGCCGCTATATTGCCAACGAGCTCCGTGAGATAGGTCTTTCCGACGTAGAGCTTGACGCTCACGGCTATCTTTACGCAACCCTTCCCGCAAACGTAGAGAACACCGTCACGCTCGGACTTATCGCCCACGTTGACACGTCGGACGCTTGCGCTGACGAGCCTATCGTCACAAAGATAGTTTGCTACGAGGGCGAGGATATTTGTCTTAACGAAGAAAAGAATATCTACCTCAAAAAAGAGGAATATCCCGCGCTCGCAAACTATATGAATAACCACCTCATCGTCACCGACGGCACAACGCTTCTCGGTGCTGACGACAAGGCGGGCATTGCCGCTATCGTATCGGCTCTTGAGAGAATTATAAAGGATAACAAGCCCCACGGAACAGTAAAGGTCTGCTTTACACCCGACGAGGAGATTGGCCGCGGCGCTGACCTCTTTGACGTTGAGAAATTTGCGGCTGATTATGCCTACACGGTTGACGGCGGCGCGCTTGGCGAGCTTGAATACGAGAACTTCAACGCGGCATCTGCAAAAGCGGTATTCCACGGTGTGTCCATCCACCCGGGTTCTGCCAAGGACAAGATGAAGAATGCACAGCTTATGGCGATTGATTTCGCGTCACTTCTCCCTGCCGATGAGACTCCCGCGACCACCGAGGGATATGAGGGCTTCTTCCACCTCACCGATATGAAGGGCGAGTGTGAGAATGCCGAGCTTTTCTACATAATCCGTGACCACGACAAAGAGAAATTTGCCGCAAAGAAGGCACTTTTTGAGTCTGTCGGTGCAAAGATAAACGAGAAGTACGGCGAGGGCTCGTGCGAGGTATTCGTGAAGGACTCCTACTACAACATGAAGGAGATAATCGATAACCATATGTACACGGTCGAGCGCGCGAAGGCGGCTATGGAGGCTGTCGGTGTGAGCCCCATAATCGTGCCTATTCGCGGCGGTACTGACGGCGCACGACTTTCCTTTATGGGACTGCCCTGCCCCAACATCTGCACGGGCGGTGAGAACTTCCACTCAAGATTTGAGTTCCTCTCGGTCGAGTCACTCGAGAAGGTCACCGACATCGTCGAGCGTATAGTGCTTGACGCGGCGAAAATATAACTGCATAAACGCGATGAATGAGAAAGTAAAAGAGTATTTGGACAAATATCCGAATGAGATCGTTGAGTTATACGGCGAGCTCAGAAAGCTGATATTTGAAAGCATATCTGCCGAGCCTGTTGAAACACTGTGGGCAAAGCTCCCAAGCTTTTACGTGGGTGATAAATTTGCAAGGCTAATTCCCTTCAAAGACCATATAAACATTGAAGCACAGGCGATATCTCTTTACAAAGAGGAGCTTGCGGAATACAAAATAACCCCCAAGAGTATGTTGCAAATATATTTGGGGCAACCTATCCCACACGGCATGTTAAAACAAATATTTAAAGAAACTTTAGAATAAAAAAACATTCGGGCAACCCTCAATAAGATAATGAGAAAGTTACCGGAGTAGGGTAGCTGCCGTACAGGAGTGCGACAAGAAAAAAATGGCGATACTTGGTTTTCACAACCATGTATCGCCTTTTTCTATCTTTAACAGAACGTTTGATTCTTGTTGGAGGTACATAATTTTGCCATTTTGTATCGCTTGGGTGACACACCAACGTCCACCTTAAACACTCTGCAAAAATAGGAAATACTCGAAAACCCGCATTTTTCGCTGACCTCACCGACAGTCACGTTTTCTCTTAGTAGCATATTTTTCGCCAGCACGATCCTGGTCTTCAATATATAGTCAGCAGCGGTGAGACCCGTTGCCTTTTTAAACTGACGGCAAAAATAGTATTTACTTGTGTGAACGGCAGAGCAAATGCTGTCAATGGTGATATTCTCGGTAATATGGTGATTGATATATTCGATCGCGTGGGAAATGAAATCCTGCGAGCCGTGAACGCTATCCCTCACATTCTCCGCAATAAAGGTCAACAGCCTCATATAAGCGCTCGCCAGCACAACGGGAAAGTGCTCGGGAGCGTTTTTGTATCGATCAATATCTCTGAAAAGCGCTTCGATCTTATCCGCATCGCACTCGTCTATTTCGGCATAAACCAAAGAATCCAATGCGAACATTTTGCTCCGATACGTATCGTTTGAAAAGAAGGCCGAAATCTTTATAAAATTCTCCTCGCTGACAAAAACCTTGCTGCGCTCGTACACGGCGGGATCGTCGGGCATGGTGTAGTGATATTTTTTCGCACCAACGAAGCAAAGAACCCCCTTTTTGATGGGATAGACCCTCTCACTGCAAACGATGCACCCACCGTCTGTATGCATGTATATTATCATATAATCGTCTGTCGTGTGCCAGGTCTTGTAATAACCATCCACACCCTTTTGGCGATAAAGAACCGAATTGCCCATGAATATCACCCCTATTCGATTTTATTATATCATGAAGTAAAAATGCTTGCAAGGGCATTTTTGAGAAGCCGTCAATGGCGCAGGCGCACGAAGGGCGCAAGGGGCAAATCCTCCAAGACTGCTTTAGCAAGGCTTTCTACGTTTATTATACCACAACTTTTTTTAAAAAGCAACCCCAGTAAAAAACAAGGCAATATTTAGATAGAAATTCAAAAAAATTGATGGTACAATAAAATGAAAAATAAATATGTAATATTTTATTATCCAGGAGACACTCATGAAATTCAACGGTATTTTTACAGCATTGCTCACCCCCTTTGACAAAAACAAAAAGATAAATGAAAAGGAGCTTTCAAAGCTAGTCGAATTCAACGTTAAAATGGGCGTTCAGGGCTTCTACGTTGGCGGAAGCACTGCCGAGGCTTTCTTGCTCTCCACCGATGAGCGAAGGCAGATCATGGACGTGGTAAAATCGGTCGCCCCCCAAAAAACTCTTATCGCACATATTGGATCGGTAAATGAGCTGGAGGCCCAGGAGCTGGCCTGCCACGCCCGCAATCTCGGTTACGACGCCATCTCGTCCGTTGCGCCTTTCTACTACAAGTTCAGCTTCAACGAAATCAAAAATTACTACTTCCGCCTTGCCGAAAATACGGGCCTGCCTATGCTCGTATACCATTTCCCCGCCTTCTCGGGCGTAAACATGGGAATAAACGAAATGTCGCAGTTCCTTTCTGACGATAAATTTATGGGCATCAAGTATACCTCAAACGATTTCTTTACAATGGAGCAATGCAAAGCGGCATTCCCGAACAAGATCGTTTACAACGGCTTTGACGAGATGTTCCTGTGCGGTCTCTCGATGGGTGCCGACGGCGGTATCGGAAGCACCTACAACTTTATGGCGGACAAGTTTGTTAAGATCCATCGCCTCTTTAAGAAGGGCAATATCACCGAGGCACAGAAGGCGCAAAAGGAGGTAAACAGCATCATCTCCGTGCTTTGCAGGATCGGTGTTATGCAGGCGGAAAAGGAAGTTTTAAATCAGCTCGGCTTTGATTTCGGCGTTTGCCGTCACCCCTTCGGCGAGCCCACCAAGGAAGAAAAAGAGATGATCGCCAAGATTATCATTCCCTACGTCGGTTAAGGATGTATCATGAGAATTGAAAAACTGATCCCCGCCTGCAAGGATTACCTTTGGGGCGGAAATAAGCTAAAGGAAAAATACGGAAAAAGCACCTTCCTCTCGCCCTGCGCGGAAAGCTGGGAGCTTTCGTATCATAAGGATGGACTAACGACCCTCGTTGACGGCAGAACTCTTGCCGAGGCCCTCTCAATCGAGGAGCTTGGGGACAACGTAAAGGGGTTTGATGCTTTCCCGATGCTGATCAAATTCATCGATGCCTGCAACAATCTCTCGATTCAAGTGCACCCCTCAAACGAATATGCGCTGAAAAACGAAAACTCTCTTGGCAAGGTCGAGATGTGGTACGTTGTCGAGGCAGAAGAGGGCGCGGGGGTTTACGTAGGCTTCAAAAACGAGATCACGCGCGAAGAATACGAAACGGCGATAAGGGAAAACACCCTCACTGAGCTTTTAAACTTCTACGAGGTAAAAAAGGGCGAGACCTACTTTATCCCGTCGGGCACGGTGCATGCCATCGCCAAGGGCTGCCTGATTTGCGAGATCCAGCAGAACAGCAATCTCACCTACCGCGTTTACGATTACGGGCGCGTAGACAAAAACGGCAATCCCCGCGAGCTTCACGTGGACTTAGCGCTTCGGGTTTCAACCCTTGGCGCATACATCCCTCGCGCGATTCACGCCTTTACTGAAGAAGGCGAGCTTTTGGCCATCAGCAAATATTTCACGGTCTCGCGCCTCACCGTCAGCTCACCCACCACCATTAAGTGCGACAAGGGGAGCTTTCGCTGCGTGACGTGCGTAGAAGGTGAGGGCAGCTTAGAGTGCAAGGCCATTCGGTCGGGCGACAGCTATCTTATCAGCGCATGTAACGAGTGCGTCGTACTCGAGGGCAATATGACACTGCTTCTCTCATCGGTGCGAAAATACTACGTGGGGATCGATCTTATCGGCACGTTTATCAAGGGCGAGATCGTGGACGATCTGGGCCACCTGATCGTTTCGGATAAGGTATCCGCAAAGAAAAAAAGGGGAGAGCGCGCGGTAGCCGAAAATATCGCGGCCTTTGTGAACAGATTGCTTCAAAAAAACAATCTTTCCCCCTGTGACCTTGAGGGTATCAGCATCGGTGTGCCTAGGATGATCGACAGCAAAGCGAGCGAGGCGATCTATTCAAGCAACCTCGAACGAAAGAATTCTAAGCTGATAAAAATGCTCGGAGAGCTCATCGAAATACCCGCAAGGATTGCCAACGACACGAACGTCTCGGCACTTGAGTACATCATAAAGGAAACAAGTCCCACGGAACAGTAAAGGTCTGCTTCACACCCGACAATGATGTCTGCCTCGATGCCGACCTCTTTGAAGTTGAGAAATTCGTGGCTGACTATGTCTACACGGCCGGCAGCGGCGCGCGACTCTCCTTTATGGGACTGCCCTGCCCCAACATCTGCACGGGCGGCGAGAACTTCCACTCAAGATTTGAGTTTCTCTCGGTCGAGTCGCTCGAAAAAGTCACCGACATCGTCGAGCGCATAGTGCTTGACGCGGCAGAAATATAAACAAAAGAAAAAGGCTGACGTTTGTCAGCCTTTTATTTTATTTTTTCTTCGCTTCCTTCTCTTTAGCGCGCTTATCCTGAATTATCTTCATATGCTCCTCGGTGATAAGCTCTACGCCGTTTTCCTTTGCCCAATCAACACATCCCTTGAGGACGAGAGGCAAAAATACGCGCGGTACGGCAAGGACGGTCTTCAGCGCCTCGTCGGTGAACTTCACCTTATCGTCGGCTCTGTCTGCCGCATATCTTACCGACTCAAGAGAAGCCTCACGCATCTGAAGAAGCTCAGCTCGCATATTTCTCTTTCTATGGAACCAGAAATTCTTTGAATCGCGGTAGCCGTAGTCAACGGGAAGCGCGGGAAAATCCTTGGCTCTCACTCCGTTGATTATAGCATCGCTATATTTCTTTTTCATAAGTATCTTGTCGACGCGAAGGATAAAATGCGCGCCAAATTTCGACGTAATTCCGTTGAAATCGTGGTAGGGGCCCTCATAGCCGTTAAGCTCACCCGCCGCGTCCTTGTCTGCTCCGTCAAGCTCGCGCATCCACGTACACTCAATTGCCTCAATAGCGTCGGTGAGTACCATGGGACGCGCCTCGCCCATCTCTTCCTCTATCATACTCTTCTCAAGTCTGAATTTGCACTTGGGCATCTTCTCGGACGGTCTGTCACCGGGCCAAGAGAGCTTTACCGCCTCCTTGAAGGTCTTCGGCTTATCGTCAATAAAGTTGAGGGTGCATTTTCCATTGCGGAGAATGTTCTGCGCCGTATTTGAGGAATTGCGGCAGCAAAGAAGCATTGCATAATAGTCCTTTCCCGCCACGTAATAGGGCTGAACGAGAGAATACGGGCCGAGATTTGTCGTGCCGTCCTCGCAAAGAGTGCTGATGATGACTGTGGGCATCGGGAAAAAGAGGGATGTCTGATAGAAATTGTCTACTATTCTTAAGTTTTCAAAGCTACTCATGTCTGTCTCCTTGTTTGTCTTTAGTAAGGATATTATAGCAAATAAAAATTTATTTTTCAAGGTCTTTGACAAATCTTTTATATGGTGATATAATATAAGCGGTGAATTGGGGTTTATCGAACAGTTTATTATTTGGCGAAAACATTCTTTAAAGCCTTCCCTTGTCAGGGAAGGTGGCACGAGCCATAAGCGAGTGACGGATGAGTAGTTTTTGATACAACCTAACTTTCTTTAAGGTAGACTTAAAATTATGGACTACTCATCCACCGCCATCGCGGTCCCCCGATCCACCTCTGACAAGGGAAGGCTTTAAAATTTGATTTGCGTCAAGACAAACTCACCGAAAAATTACCCCAAGGGATAGATACCTTCGGTATGCAAAATTTGAAATCTTACGAAAGGAGAAGGAACTATGAAGAAAAAGATAACTATCGGCATACTCGCGCACGTTGACGCGGGCAAAACCACGCTTTCCGAAGCCCTTCTCTACCTTTCGGGCAAGATACGCAATCTCGGACGCGTTGACCACGGCAACACATATCTTGACACAAATGCCCTTGAGCGCGAGCGCGGCATCACCATATTCTCAAAGCAGGCGCGCTTCTCAACCGACACCTGCGATTTTATATTGCTTGACACACCGGGACACGTGGATTTCTCTGCCGAGACCGAGCGCACGCTCGCCCTTCTCGACTATGCGATACTCGTTGTCAGCGCGCCCGACGGAGTGCAAAATCACACCCGCACCCTCTGGCAACTGCTTGAATTCTACGGCGTGCCCACCTTTATTTTCGTAAACAAGACCGACATTTGCATAAAGCTCAAGGAAGAGGTGCAATCAGAGCTTGCGAAGCATCTCTCCGACAAGTGTGTTGCCTTTTATGACAAGGATACCGACACCGAGCTTGCCGAGCGACTTGCGATGATACACGAGGACTTTCTTGACTCCTTCCTCGCGGGCGAGCCAATTGATACGGGCGATGTGGCGCGCCTTATAAGTGACCGCGAGCTTTTCCCCTGCTTCTACGGTGCGGCACTGAGGACCGAGGGAGTTGAATTCTTCCTTAACGGACTATCCCGCCTCACCCTCTCGCCCGTGTATGACGAAAAAAGCTTTGGCGCAAAGGTCTATAAAATTTCGCGTGCGCAGTCGACCCGCCTCACCTATATGAAGATTACGGGGGGCTCTCTTTCGGCACGCGACGAGATAAATTATCTATCCGAGGACGGCAAAAAGGTGGTCGAAAAGGTAAGCCAGATAAGGCTTTATTCGGGAGAGAAATTTGAGCAGGTAGACCGCGTTTTTGCGGGCGAGATATGCGCCGTCAGCGGACTTTCTGCGACCTACGTCGGCGAGGGACTTGGCATTGAAGCCAACACCGAAAAGCCCTTGCTTGAGCCCGTACTTTCTTATGCTATAAAGCTCCCCGAGGGATGCGACCCCGTGCTCTATTTCCCGAAGCTCAAGGAGCTTGAGGAAGAAGAGCCCACCCTCCACTTATATTGGAACGAGGAGCTGACACAGATCGAGGCGCGCCTTATGGGCGACATTCAGATCGACCTACTCAAGCGCCTCATATCCGAGCGCTTCTCGGTAAACGTCGAGTTTGACACAGGTAAGATACTTTATAAAGAAAAAGCGGCTTCGGTGGCGGTTGGAATCGGGCATTTTGAGCCTCTGAGGCACTATGCCGAGGTACAGCTCTATATTGAGCCCGCCGCCAAGGGCACGGGACTCAATTTTGACGTTCGCCTACCCGAAAACGCGCTTGAGACGAACTGGCAGAGGCTTATTTTATCGCACCTTTACGAAAAGGCGCACCGCGGAATACTTACGGGCGCGCTTCTTACCGATACAAAGATAACTCTTATCGCGGGCAGGGCGCACGTAAAGCACACCGAGGGCGGAGATTTCAGAGAAGCCACGCTTCGTGCCGTCCGCCACGGACTTATGCGCGCGGGCTGTACTCTGCTTGAGCCCTACTACAAATTCACCCTTGATATTCCCTCCTCTCTTGTCGGCAAGGCTATGTCCGACCTCGGTGTGCGACACGCCGAGTTTGAGATCAGCGACACAAGCGAGGAATTCAGCACTATCGTGGGCAGAGCACCCGTCGCGTCGCTTCACGATTACACGCGCGAGGTCATATCCTTTACGCGCGGTCTTGGCAGACTCTCTCTTGTTTTTGACGGCTATGAGCCCTGCCATAATGCAGACGAGATAATTGCCGAGAAGGCATATGACCCCGAGGCCGACACCCAGAACACACCCCATTCGGTTTTCTGCGAGCACGGCGCGGGAATACTTGTGCCGTGGCACGAGGTTGAGGAGCACAAGCACCTTGAGCCTGACCTCTCTATTATGAGCGACACCGAGCGTATAATACCCAAAGCCACAACTATTGCGCGAAAATTCAAGATAAGCGATGAGGAGCTCGAGGCTATTATGCTCCGCTCCTTCGGGCCTATAAGACGAAAGAAATACACCGAGCCCAAGGTAGTGTCCGCCGCAAAGCCCAAGCACCAAAAGAAAAAGATAGCACCAAAGCGGCATCTGACGATAATTGACGGATATAATCTTATACATTCGTGGGATAGCCTTAAGCCCATCGCGGCGCACAGTCTTGAGAAGGCACGCGAGACGCTTCTCGATATGATAAGCAACTACGCGGCATACACGAAAAACGACGTCACCGTCGTGTTTGATGCCTATCTTGTAAAGGACGGAACGGGATCCGATTTCACGCGCGACGGCTACCGCGTGGTCTATACCAAGGAGGATGAAACTGCTGACGCGTATATTGAAAAAATGATGTCAAAGCTCGGCCCCGACTATAGCGTGCGCGTTGTCACGGGCGACAGACTCGTGCAAAACAGCGCCGTTGTTTCGGGAATTTTGCGTATGACCGCAAAGGAATTTGAAGACGAAATGCGCGCCGTCGGCAACGAAATAAACGACTTCGTGCGAAAGCTCGCTGAGAGTCAAAAATAAGAGGTGACGTATGCCAAGAAAAATATCAAAAGCCTATGAGCTTCTTACAGACCTCTCAAAAAGGCTTGAAACTAAAGCAAATTTCTTCCCTGAATCCATAAGTGATAAGGACAAAGAAAATCTTATTCTCATTTCCGAAGAGGTAGTCGGCATAGCGGAGCATATGAGGTGCCAATTCATTCACAAAAGCAATTCTTCTCTCAAAAAAGAGGATGTTTTCGAGAAATACGTTGACGACGACAAAGTCACACTTCAGGACATTGCTCCACTCCACGGTGTAACAAGAGAAAGAATCCGTCAACTATATAACAACATACGAAAAAGATATCGTGGATTTTTTCTTAAACTCTTGCGAAAGAATGATGAATTTTTGCCTGAAATACAAAGACTATGCGAGCTTTTTGAAGCGGCAGACCACGCCCCCGTTGCTATCGTTTACTGCGGACTTGAGCGCTTCAGCAAAAAGAGACTAAAATTCTCCTTTGCGCTTCTTTTTGGAGAAGATCTAACGGAGGCACTTTTTAGCACGCTTAAGGCGGTTACTAAAATGAATAAAACAAAAAAGTCTTCAAAAACTGAAAAAAACTCCTCTTATGCACGACAGACAATTTTGGACAAGGCTTTTTTCCCCGCCGCTGCCATAACAGGACTATATACCGAAGTACAAAGTTACGACAAAGGTGCTATAACCAACAATGTTTCCTTTTTTTATCGTTTAAGAGAAAATAAAGAAATTGAGATTATCGAGTATCCCGATATAATATATTATACCTCATCAACCACCGAGCATCGTCCAAGCTTTCTCATAAGGACCGCAGATGACAAGGCAATACTTGGTCTTATAGTTCCCGTTATGAATATGCCTATATTCTATAACATTGCAAGATTCAATGCATTGCATAGCTTTTGTAAGAGCAAAGGGTGCGGATATCTTATTCTTGATAAAACGGGCAGATCTATCTTCGAAATAAAAAATGCAGATCTTCCCGAAGGGCTTGAGGAGGATCTTAATACCATACTTGAAGTCAGGGGTGAAATCGTGTGGTCTGACATCAAGGCGCTAAAGGAAACTTACCCTATTACGCAAGAAATTGTGGCAGCATACATACTAAAAAACAAACTACACTTTGTGCAACGTCCCTATAGAATAAGACGCATAAAATAGCAAAACGGCTACCTAGGTAGCCGTTTTTTTAATTATTATCATCGTGCGGTAGGTAAGGAATAAGCAACTGCGCAAGCTTTTCGACGGTCATAGTCTGCAAATAGACCTTGCCGGGGCCTGTGATAACGGTATCAAAAAGTCCCTCGCCGCCGAAGAAGAAGTTCTTCGCACCGCTTACCATCTGTATATCCATCGAGCAAGTCTCATCCATGACGGCAAGCACTCCCGTGTCGCACACAAGTCGCTCACCGGGGGCAAGCTCATATTCGGGCGCAAAGCCGTCAATTTCAAGGAAAACGATGCCGGGACCCGTTATCTTCTGCATTATAAAGCCCTCTCCGCCAAATAAAGACGCGCCGAATTTCTTCTTGAAATGCACCTGAAAATCAAGGTCGCCCATTCCGCAAAGGAAGCATCTCTTCTGACAGATGATGCTCTCGCCCGCGCGAAGCTCACGCGCGATTATCTTACCTGGGAAAGAGGATGCAAAGCCGAGCTCGGCATTGCTATGCGCCACGTATCTGCTCATAAAGAGGCTCTCGCCCGTAAAAAGTCTGCCGAATGCCTTTCTGACACCGCCGTTTGACGTCGCCTCGGTCGTGACGTTGCCGCGCATCCACGTTCTGCCGCCCGCCTCGCTGATTATCTCCTCACCGGGTGTAAGTGTAAGTATTACTGCGGGAAGGCTCCCGCCCTCAATTCTATAATTCATAAAATACCTCCCTGTTATTTTCTGTTTCCGTTTTTGTCAAACGTTTTCTCAAGTGCGCGCTCGGTCGGGAATATCGATGCTATAAGCACCACCATCTGAACGATGGAAAGTCCCGTACCTACGGCAGTCACGACCGTCTCACCCGCACCAATAGCAAGTATCAGAGCCAGCGCCGACAAGACAAGCATAGGGATTCCCACAATAAGCCACGTTCTGCCGATGTGCCTGTGGGCAAATTTCCACGTATCCTCGTTTATCATAGAGCGCTCTGTCCTGTAGCCGAAAAGCATATTGATATTTTTGGGTGCAGTTTTGCTGAAAACTATCCCGAACATCACCATAATAAGCGGAATAAGCGTGCAGAAAAAGAACATAAGTATCAAGGTTATCATATTATATCTCCTTTACAAGAAGTCCTGTGTAAAGCGGCACGTCAAAGCGCTTCACAAAAAGATCGCACTTGCACATAAACACGTAGTAAACGTTAAGTCCGCACCCAAAAAGAGTCTCAAAATTGCCCTGTCCTTTTGAGATAAGCAGATCGGACTCGTTTATGCGGTCCATCGCCTCGGTGGAGGCGCGCGAAAGCACGTTGCCCGCAATTGCGTTTCCGTTTCCTATAACGCTGTCGGCAACGAGCGAAAGTCCGACTTGCTCGGCATCCTCAAGAGTTGCATCGTTTAGTATCGGCGCGCCGCGCACGATGGCGGTGAGGTGAATACCGGGGTTTTCAGCCTTTATGGCACTCATAAGCACCTTGTCAGCCACGATCTCACCGCAATTGTCGGTGAAAAAGACGATGTTTTTCGCCTTTTTTATGTCGGCGCGAAGATCCTCAAGCACTCCCTTGTCAATTTCAATATCACAAGAGCCGTCAAGTATCTCGCAAAGCTTATTTTCATCAACCGCACCCATCGCGCCAAAGTCGATAAAATTCGCTCCCATAGCATACTGCACCGCGCGGCATAAGGGATCGTCTGCCGCCTCTACCTCGGCGCGCATCTTATTTTCAAGCGTAAGCATAAGGGTGTTGAAAAATCTTTTTATCTCGCTATAATCCTCAACCTCACCGAAATGCTCAAGGCGGTATTCGTTTATTTTTTCAACTATCTCGGGCGCGCTGACGTCGGCATTCTCCTCAATTATACGCGCCACGACAAGACGGAATGCTTCCTTCTCTGCTGCCGAAAGAGTGCTCGGACATTTTTTAGAGTATTTCTCCGTCAGACATTTTTTACAATCGTCGGTTATCTTCATTAGAAAATCTCATCCTCAATAATTCTCGCAAGTGCCTCAAGAGCTTCCTTGTCGGACTCATCAAATCGGGACTCAACGGGGCTGTCAATATCAAGCACACCTAAAATTTCCCCGTTTTTTCGCAAGGGTATGACGATCTCGCTTCTCGATGCGCTGTCACAGGCGATATGCCCTGCGAATTTATGTACGTCAGGCACAACAATCGTCTCGTTTTTAGCCACAGCCGTACCGCAGACACCGCGGCCGACGGGAATCTCAATGCACGCGGGCTTGCCACCGAAAGGCGCGAGCACAAGGGTGTCTCCTTCAAGCAGATAAAATCCCGCCCAGTTTATATTCTCAAGCGCGTTGTAGATGAGTGCCGCCGCATTGGCAAGGTTTGCCACCCTATGCGGCACTCCCGACACCAGTGAGCGAAGCTCTATAGAGAGCGTTTTGTAGTCGGTCATATGACTTAAAACTCCACGCTGTCGGGGTCAAAGCCCGAATATCCGCAGATATCCATACCCGAAATAGCCGCCATATCCTCGTCGGAAAGTGAGAAATCAAGCACGTCAAGGTTTTCCTTGATTCTCGAGGGTGTTACCGACTTGGGAAGAGGAAGCACGTCATTCTGCAGACAGAATCTGATGCAGATCTGCGCTACCGATTTGCCGTATTTTGCGGCAATTTTTGCGAGAAGCTCGTTCTCAAGAAGTCTGCCCGAGCCTATAGGGCTCCATGCCTCAACGCAGATTCCCTTCTCCTTGCAGTATTCGACCACACCGTCCTGTGTAAAGCCGGGGTGGAACTCGATCTGGTTGACCATAGGAACTATTTTTGCCGTCTCAAGAAGTGCCTCAAGATGATGTACCATAAAGTTAGATACACCTATAGCCTTTATCTTGCCCTCCTCGTAAAGCTCCTCAAGGGCGCGCCAGGTCTCTGCGTTTATCTCTTTCCAATCCTCAAATCTCGTGTGACTTGCGGGCCAATGGATAAGATAAAGGTCAAGGTAATCAAGACCTAACTGATCCATTGTCTTCTCAAACGCCGCCTTTGCATTCTCATATCCGCGCTTCTTTGTCCAAAGCTTGCTTGTGACAAATATCTCCTCACGCGGAATACCGCTCTCTTTTACCGCCTTACCAAGACTTGCCTCGTTTCTGTATATCGCGGCGCAGTCAAGGTGTCTGTAACCGCACTCAAGTGCCGTCTTTACGGCGTTATATGCCACCTCTCCGTCGGCAGCCTGCCACGTGCCAAAGCCTATGGACTGAATTTTTACTCCGTTTTTAAGTGTTACGTAATTTTCAAGCATAATTTTTCTCCTTATATATTTTCTTCACAATTTCTATTATTTTTTCGGTTTCTTTCTTGCTTACAGTTCCGAGCTTTCTCTTTTTCGGCAAGCCCCACACGTCAAAGAGGCGCGGGCCTATCCACTCGCCGAGCTCTGTGTTCTCAAAGACACCGCTAAGCAAGCAAAGAGCCGCTTTTTTGGGACTCATAAAAATTATCTTCATCGGGTGCTTGATTATAGCAAAAATGAGCTTCGGATAATGCGCCGTGATGTTCGTGAAGGTGATTCCGGGGTGTGTGACGGCAAAATCAATGCCGTTTTCGGCAAGGAGCATGGGAAGTGCCGTCATAAGATACCTTTTTGCGTTGCCGTATACCTTTGACGCTTGCTTACGCGTCCTGAAATCAACGTCATTCTCGTCAATTTTCGAATAGTTGTGCGCGATACTGCCCACAATTACCACCCTTGTGCCGTTTTTCTTAAGCGTGGGTAAAAGCTTGCGGGTGAGAGTGTACGGCGAGACGAAATTTATACTAAAAACGTTGTCGTAACCGTTCTCACACGTCTTTCGCGGTATACTGTATGCCCCTGCGTTATGTATGAGCACGTCGAATTTCTCATTTTCAAGTATGCTTGCCGCCTCGTCGACTGATCTCATATCCTCAAGGTCAAGACGGATACATTTTACTCTCACACCATACTTTTCCTCAAGAGATGCCTTATGTGCCGCCGAGCGAGCCTCGTTTCTGTCAAGCAACAAAAGGTCTGCTCCAAGACCTGCAAGATGAGCGCAAAGCTCGTGTCCGAGTCCGCCCGTGCTACCGCTGACAGCAACCGTTTTACCCTCAAGGGAGGCTGTATTTTTTTTGAGCCATTTCTGAATTTTCATATAAGTTCCCATCTAAAAACATTTATTCACTATAATTGTACCACACGTTACGTATTTTTGCAATAAAAAATTCCTCTGCCGAAGCAGAGGAATTATATTTTTATCTGTTAAGGATAAGCTTTGTGAGCTCAACGGGAGGAACGATGGTGTCGCCCTTGTAAACACGCATGTTACCCGAAGCGATCTCGTCGATAAGTACTACCTCACCCTTGTTGTAGCCGAACTCGAACTTGATATCCCAAAGGTCAAGACCGATGGTCTTAAGGTCGTCAGCAACGATCTTGGTGATAGCAAGTGTCTGTGCCTTGAGGCTCTCGAACTGCTCGGGAGTCATAACTCCGAGAACTGCAAGTCCCTCGCCTGTGACAAGCGGGTCACCCTTTGCATCGTTCTTGAAGGTGCACTCAACGTAGCCGCCCTTAATGCGTGTACCGTCCTTTATATACTCGCCGTATCTGCGAATAAAGCTTCCTGTTGCAACGAGACGGCAAATAACCTCAAGTCCGCCGCCGCCCTGTGCCTTACCGAAGCACTCTGCGTCAAGAACCTCCATAGTAGCCTCTTCAACGTTAGCACTTACGTAGTGTGTCTTGATGCCTGCCTTCTTGAGCATCTCGAAATAGTAAACCGAGGTCTCAAGATTTGCTCTGCCGATACCCTCGATAGTAAGTCCTACTGTGTTCTCACCGGGATCGAACACTCCATCCTTGCCTGTGCAGTCGTCCTTAAACTTAAGAAGAACGTTACCGTTATCGAGTGCGTAAACGTCCTTTGTTTTACCCTGATACAGCTTTTTCATATTTTTCTCCTTCTTAGCGCTCAGCGCCCATATTTTTCACTCTATTATTATAATATTTTTCGTGGCTCTTGTCAATATTTTTTTTAGTCTGACAGCAAATATATTCTAACAAAATTTGTATTGATTTTATGCACAAAATATGGTAAAATTAACTCAATACACATAAATGCATCTAAAGGAGACAAACTTATGAAGATAGCCCTTATTGCACACGACAAGAAAAAATCCGAGATAATCGAGCTTGCGATAAAATATCAAAAGGTGCTCGGCGAGTACGAGCTTTATGCCACAGGCACCACGGGAACGCTTATTATGGGCGAGACCGGACTTCCCATACACAGAATGAAGAGCGGCCCTCTCGGCGGCGACCAGCAGATAGGCGCAATGCTTGCAAATGGCGAGCTCGACCTTGTCATCTTCCTGCGTGACCCGCTTACCGCGCAACCTCACGAGCCTGACGTGTCTGCCCTTCTCCGTCTTTGCGACGTACAGAAAATACCGCTTGCAACCAACGTAACGAGTGCGACGATAATCCTTGAGGCACTCAAAAACAAATCGTTTTTTGAAATGGTGAAATAAATGAAAAATATTTGCGTTATAACCGGTGCGTCAAGCGGAATAGGAAAGGAATTTTTCGTCCGTCTTGCCGCAGATAAGGATTTTAGCTTTGATGAAATTTGGGTGATCGCAAGAAGCACCGAGCGCCTTGAGGCGCTGAAAGCGCTGACCGACACACCCGTCGTGGCTATCTCCCTCGACCTCTCGCGCGAGGAATCGTATGCCGAATACGCAAGACGTCTTGAGTGCGCCGACGCAAGAGTATCTTTGCTCGTCAACTGCTCGGGATACGGAAAGTTTGAGTCGACCGAGAAGGTGGGTACTAAGACAAGTCTTGATATGATCGACCTCAACGTCAAGGGCACGGTGGCAATGGACATCGAGTCCCTCAAATATATGGACAAGGGCTGCGGTATCATAAACATCGCGTCGGTCGCGGCATATCAGCCCATTCCCTACATCAACGTCTACGGTGCGACAAAGTCATTCGTACTCAATTTCACCCGCGCGCTCGGTGAGGAGCTTCGTCCCCGCGGCATTCGCGTGATGGCGGTCTGCCCCTTCTGGACAAAGACAGAGTTCTTTGACAGAGCGATAAAAAGCGACGTCGACCCCGTTGTAAAGAAATACGCGGCGATGTACGAATCAAAGGATATCGTCACACGCGCGCTTCGTGACTACAAGCGCGGCAAGAGCGTGTCCCTCTTTGGATTTGTAACAAAGCTTCAGCTTCTCGGCGTGCGCCTTATGCCCGTTCCCGTGGTAATGAAGGTCTGGATGTCACAGCAGAAGTTAAAAAATAGAAAGTAAATTGGGATTTAACGGTGCGTTGGCTTTTTTGTGGCAGACAACTTTTAAAGCCTTCCCTTGTGAGGGAAGGGGGACCGCGATAGCGGTGGATGAGTAGTAAAAAAACAGTACAAACATAGGACACCTCATCCGTCACTCGCTTATGGCTCGTGCCACCTTCCCCTCAAGGGGAAGGCTTCCTCTTGGGAGGATTCTTCTTGTTAACTCACCGATAAATCAAAATTTGAAAATTGAATACAAATAAAATTGACCCCCGACGTTTTTTGTCGGGGGTCGCTTTATTTTAAGCTGCAAAATTACTTTGTATTCTTGGGCTTCTTGATGCGGTTGAGCTTCTTGTTGAGCTTAAGGAGCTCTTCCTTAGTAAAGTTAATGTTCATCATACCCATCATAGAGGTAAGACGAAGAACGGTAAAGCCGCCCATCATCTGCATAAGTCCGCTGTCGCCACCAGTTAGATCAACGTCAAAGCCGCCCGACTTCTTCTCGCCCTTCGCGCCCTTCTTGTTCGCATCCATCTTCTTCTTCATCTTAAGACCCATACCTACGAACCAAAGCTTTCCGCGCTTTGACTTCATAATGTCCTCGATCTTATCGTTAAGAGAATAACGTCCTGCGGGAGCGGTTACGTCGAACCAGTTAAGAACTGCGCCCTTCTCAACGAGAACGTAGTCCATGTTCATCTCGTCAACCTTGCGGATCTTGCCCTCGTCGGAGAGGTCCCCTGCCTTTGCAACGATGGTGGTCTCACCCTCGTTCTTTACGTCAAAGTAGAAGAAGTGATCCTCTGCAGTCTTCTTGCCGATGCTCTCGCCGTTAACGAAAAGCTCTACCTCAGGAAGGTTGGAGTAAACTGTAACCTTTGTTACGTCCTCGACTCTGTCAACGTATCTCTTCGAGCAAAGGTGAACGAAGGGATCAACCTCGGGAGACACGAGCCATGCCTTATATGCGTAGAAGGAGTCCTTCTTGTACTTACGGTCGATGGTAACAAGACCCTTGTGGTTCTGTCCGTTCTCGCCGCCCTCAGCTCTTGCGTCAGCGCCGAAGTCGAACATATTCCAAACGTGAGTTGCCCAGATATATTTTCTTGTAAAGAGCTGCTTGATGAGCTCCTCGTGGTAGTAGGACTGATATTCCTCAGTGTAGTCGCCCTGCTTGGGGTTAGAGGTGTGCCAGTTAAGTGCCTCACAGCCGTACTCGGAGCAGCCTATCGGAATGTTAGGATGAGTAGCATGGAACTTATCGAACCAAGGTCCGTTCATCTCGGTGCTTCCGCCGTACCAACCGAAGTAGTGGTTATAGGAAACAACGTCGGGAATCTGAATGTAAGGATCGTCCATCTTACACATAGAAACTGCCGCGATGGTGGTAAGTCTTGTCTTATCCATCTCGTGAGCAAGATCGTTGAGAATTCTGTGGTTCTCAAGAAGGTCCTCGTCAGAGCCTGCGATAGAGATCTCGTTGGAAAGTCCCCAAACTACGATAGACGCGTGGTTATAGTTCTGCGAGATAAGCTCCTTCATCTGCGAAATTGTGTTCTCGCGACCTGTGGGCATATGTCTTGAAATGTAAGGAATCTCTGCCCAAACGACCATTCCGCGCTCGTCGCAGAGGTCATAGAAGTACTGATCGTGCTGATAGTGAGCAAGACGGATCGTGGTAGCACCGACCTCACAAATGAGATCCATATCCTCTTTGTGATGCTCGGGAAGAAGCGCGTTACCAAAGCCCCATCTGTCCTGATGGCGGGATACACCGCGGAGGGGGTACTCCTCGCCGTTGAGGATAAATCCACGCTCGGGATCGATCTTGAAGGTACGGCAGCCGAAGCGGTTGCATACGTTATCAAGCACCTCGTCGCCCTCTACGATCTCAACCTCACAGCAGTAGAGATAGGGATCCTTACGTCCGTTCCAGAGGTGAACGTTCTCGATCTTAAAGCTTACCTTTGTCTCGGTGGACTCGATCTTCTGAAGCTCATTTTCTTCCTTGTCATAGATGGTGTAGACGAGCTTTTTGCCCTCGGCATTCTTAACGAATACCTCTACCTCAACAGTCGCATCCTTGCCCTCAACTGTGGGGGTGATCATAAGACCGGGTGCGCCGTAGTAATCAAGGTCAAAGTGAGCCTTGTTTGTGCAAACGAGGTTTACGTCACGGTAGATACCGCCGTAGAAGGTGAAGTCTGCCATCTGAGGATAAACAACTTCGTTTATTGTGTTCTCAACGACAACTGCGATCTCGGTCGTATCGGTCAGAGCCTCTGTGATATCAACTCTCCAGGTCGAGTAACCGCCGTCGTGGTGAGCGAGCTTATTTCCGTTAACAAAGAGGTCAGCAGAAGCATTCGTTCCGCGGAACTCGATGTAGTAAAGGTCAGCCGCAGGAAGCGCTGCCTTCTCAAGTGTCTTTACGTAAAGGCAAGAGCCACGGAAGTAGTCGTTTCCGCCGTCCATACCGTCTACTGCATTCCAAGAATGAGGAAGGTTTACAGCCTCACCCTCGCGAAGTGTTACGTCAGTAGTGTCCTTTACGAAAAGCCAATCCTTATTAAGATTTACTATATTTCTCATTATCTGTATTTCTCCTTAGAAAATTTGCGGAATATCTTAAAAACGGCGTCCGACGTTTTGTCGGACGCCTTTGATGCCTTGTGTTTTATCAGCCGTTCTTGCGAGCTGCAAGCTCCTCGTTCATCTTGTTGAGTGTCTTCTTGTCAAGGTTGTAGATAACTGCAAGACCTATGAACTGAAGAACTGCGCTGAACATGTAAAGACCTGCAACGAGCCAGCACATATTGTGTGCAGTCTGTGCACTCTGTCCGATTGTACCATACTTTGCTACGTATCCGAGCGCACCCATGATGAGAAGTACCACGGAGGGACCTACGCCCTGAGCGAGCTTACGGAAGAAGGAGTGGATAGAGTAAACTGTTCCCTCTTCTCTTGTTCCGAACTTCCACTCGTTGTAGTCGATAGCATCACCCATCATTGCCCACGATACGCAGGTGTAAACACCCATACCAACACCGTAAATAACAAGAGCGATAAGGTAAACGATAAGTGCGAGGCTTACGTTCTTGATCAAGGGGAAGATAAGCATTACAACGCCACCGATAAGAGAAACGATAGTTCCAAATACCGATGCTTCCTTTTTACCGAACTTCTTTACTATCTTAGTAATGAAGGGCATGAAGAAGAACATGGGAAGGAAGCCGATGATCTGGATAACTCCCGACATAGCTGCCTGGTTGAAGTATGTAGCAAACATGATGGTGTTTGCGGTGGTAGCTGCATTCATACCAAGGAACATACCCATAGCCGCAAGAGTTGCGCCAACTGCGGGACGGTTTTTCATGAACTTGCCGAATGCGCTGAATATATTGAACTTCTCACCACCCTCGTTGGTCTTGACGGTGTTCTCGTCAACACGGATAGTGGTAAGCTTTATCATGATTATGAAGGAAATAAATCCGATGATACCCATTACAAGAGCAGCAAAGAAAACTCTGTTACCGAGAAGGATCTCGAGCTGCTTACCTGTTGTGGGGCTAAGAACTGCATCACCCATCTCATAAGCTGCGCCTGTTACGGGGTTTGCATGGAACTTGTCAGGGCTGAACATTTCAGCCGAATCCTCGGGGATCTCTATCTTGTTAAGAAAATCTGTTGTTCCATCATAGGTTACCTTCTGCCAGATAAGCATAGGAAGGATCATACCGGGAAGCATGTTTCCTATCATAGAGCCGATAGAACGCCAAGTGGAAAGCTGTGCACGCTCACCAACGTCCTCGGTGATAACCGAAAGCATCGAGCCGTAAGGAACGTTTGCAATGGTGTAGAATGCATCCCAAATTATGTATCCAAGAATAAAGAGTACTGCCTTTACAACTACGGGAGCATTCGGGAAAGGAAGGAATACTGCAGCGCCGCCAACAAGAAGTCCGCAAGCACCGATAAGCACGTACGTTCTGAACTTACCGAGTTTGTAATTTCTCTTGTCTCTGTCGATAATGGTACCGATAAGGGGATCGTTTACTGCATCCCAGATCTGAACGAGAAGAAGAAGAAGGGAAAGAAGTCCCGTCTCCATCATCATGAATACGAGCCAGAAGGTCTGAACCGTACCCTTGAGCGAGAAGCTCATGTTACAGCCAAGGTCGCCTGCCGCATATGCGATCTTGTCGCGTATACCGAACACGCGCTTGCCGTTTGCGTCGAGTTTAGGTTGTTTTTTCATGTTGTTTCCTCTTTCTGTTTTATAAAATGTCCGTCTTGCTTCAGGGGATTCGTCAAAACGGCACAAAAGCACATCATTAGTATAAATTATTTTCTATAAATTTGTGAGTATTATTTTGCACTTTTTTTGTATTTTTTTCATTTCACATAAAAATTCACTGTTGTAATTACACAAAAAGTATGCTATAATAAATTGACTTATTGGGGAAATTTGTTTATTTTTTCCTATAAATTCAATTTTTTTGTATGGGAGGGATATAAGCTTGTTTTATTCGGCTGAACTTGATCTACTTTGCGACACGCTCTCAAAAATACGTCTGAACTCCCGCGTTATCTCGCTTGACGACCCGATTTCTCAGCTTATCGATGAGCCGTTGCGACTCGCGCTGGGCACGCAGGTCAATATTTCTTTTCCCATTTCGCACTACGTCAGTGAGCTGGAGGAGCAGACTATATATAAAATGACGGGATTTCTCACCTTTAACTATATGTATCTTTTGCTTCCCGACGCACCGAAGGGCTCTGCCCTTTTTATAGGCCCGTATCTTACCCGCCCCACCTCGAATGAGCAGGTCCTTGAGATCGAGGAGCGGAACGGTCTCTCCCCAAAGCTGCACAATTTTTTGCTTGACTATTTTATGTCAACTCCCGTGCTTCCCGATACCAGCCATATTTTTGCTCTTATCGACGCCTTTGCCGAGAGGATATGGAAGGGCGCGTCCTTTTCGATAGTAGACGTTGAAAACGACAAAAACCTTTCCATCTCTCCTATAAACGAGCTTGGTGAGCCCGACGACCCCGATAGCGTGCTTCTCAGTATAAATATGATGGAAAAGCGTTATCAGTATGAAAACGAGCTTATGCGAGCCGTGACTCTCGGGCAGATAAACAAGGCAAGCACCCTTCTCTCAAGCTTCTCGAGCACTACCTTTGAGAAAAGGCACGCCGATCCCGTAAGAAATCTCAAAAACTACTGTATAATAATGAATACACTGCTACGCAAGGCAGCCGAGGCGGGCGGAGTCCACCCCGTGTATCTTGACAACGTCTCGTCGGGCTTTGCGCACAAGATAGAGCAGACCACCTCAATGACCGACGGCGGCGCACTGATGCACGAGATGTTCAAGGGATACTGCCGACTTGTCAGAAAGCACTCGATGAAGGATTATTCCCCCATCGTGCAGAAATCGATTATATTTATCGACTCAAACCTCTCGGCAAATCTGTCGCTGAGCACGGTAGCCGACTCGCAAAACGTGAGCGCGGGCTATCTCTCGACGATATTCAGACGTGAGACGGGCAAGACCATAACCGAGTATATTGCCGAGCGACGTGTAAATCACGCATCCCACCTTCTTTCGACAACTCACCTGCAGATACAGACCATCGCCCTTCACTGCGGCATTATGGACGTGCAGTATTTCTCGAAGGTATTCAAGAAATACACGGGAAAGACGCCGAAGGAATACAGAGATTCGCTAAAATAAAAAACTAACATAGATCCATATATGGAGGAAAACAAATGAATATGAAGCTTTCATTCCGTTGGTACGGAAAGGACGATCCCATCTCTCTTGAGTACATCTCGCAGATCCCCGGTATGCGCTCTATCGTCTCGGCAGTCTACGACGTAAAGCCCGGCGAGGTTTGGCCCGAGGAGAGCATAAAGTGGATGGTAGACGAGTGCGCTCGTCACGGACTTATTTTTAACGTTGTTGAATCTATCCCCGTTCACGAGGACATAAAGCTCGGCCGCGGTGACGTGGAGGGGCTACTTGACGTTTACTGTGAAAACATCCGCCGTTGTGCAAAGTACGGTATCAAGTGTGTAACCTACAACTTTATGCCCGTATTTGACTGGACACGCACACAGCTTGACAAAAAGGCACCCGACGGCTCTACGAGCCTCGTTATGTATTGGGACCAGATGCGCGGACTTGATCCTCTCAAGGATGACATCCACCTTCCCGGTTGGGACTCGAGCTACACTCAGGCAGAGGTACGCGAGCTCATCTCCGCTTACGGTGAGCTTGGTGCCGAGGGACTTTGGGGCAATCTTGAGAGATTTCTTAAGAAGGTCATCCCCGTTGCAGAGGAGTGCGGTGTGAGAATGGCGATCCACCCCGACGATCCGCCTTACCCCATCTTCGGTCTTCCCAGAATCATTACCGACGAGAAGAATCTCGATAGATTCCTCGCTCTTTACGATAGCCCCGCAAACACACTTTGTCTTTGCACGGGAAGCCTTGGCTGTGCGGCATCCAATGACATCGTCAAGATGGTTGAGAAGTACGCAAAGGCTGACAGAATCGGCTTTATGCATATGAGAAACGTGAAGATCATGGAGGACGGCTCCTTCGAGGAGCGCGCGCACCTCTCGTCCTGCGGCTCACTTGACATGTACGAGGTCGCTCGTGTGCTTACCGAGAACGGCTTCGAGGGATACGTTCGTCCCGACCACGGCAGAATGATCTGGGGTGAGACGGGTAAGCCCGGCTACGGACTCTTTGACAGAGCGCTTGGCGCGGCATATCTCAACGGACTCTTTGAGGCTTGCGAAAAGAACAAATAAGGAGAATTAAAACAATGAATAAAAACGTACTTGATACAAATCTTTCCGGCAAGGTAGCGGTAGTTACCGGTGCGGGCGGCGTGCTCTGCAGCTATTTTGCAAAGGTACTCGCACGTGCGGGTGCTAAGGTCGCTCTTCTTGACCTCAATCTTGAGGCGGCACAGGGCTATGCTGACGAGATAGTAGCCGAGGGTGGCATTGCAAAGGCATACTCCTGCAACGTGCTTAACAAGGAGATCTGCTACGCGGTAGCAGACGAGGTGCTTCGCGACCTCGGTCCTTGCGATATCCTCGTTAACGGCGCGGGCGGAAACAACCCCAGAGCTACTACAGACAAGGAATACTACTTCCCCGGCGACATCGATGCCGACACAAAGAGCTTCTTTGATCTTGACGCTGACGGAGTTGGCTTTGTATTCAACCTCAACTTCCTTGGAACTCTTATTCCCACACAGGCATTTGCACGTCAGATGCTTGACAGAGAGGGTTGTAACATCATAAACATCTCGTCTATGAACGCGTACACCCCCCTTACAAAGATCCCCGCATACTCGGGCGCTAAGGCGGCAATTTCCAACTTCACACAGTGGCTTGCAGTTCACTTCTCTAAGGTTGGTATAAGAGTCAACGCTATCGCTCCCGGCTTCTTCTCAACACAGCAGAACGCAAAGCTTCTCTTCAACGAGGACGGTACTCCCACGGCACGTACAGGCAAGATACTTGCAGCGACACCAATGGGTCGCTTCGGCGAGACCGAGGAGCTTGAGGGCGGTCTTCTCTTCCTTGTAAACGAGAAAGCTGCCGGCTTTATCACAGGTGTAGTTCTTCCCATAGACGGAGGCTTCTCCGCTTATTCGGGTGTTTAATTTTGGAGGTAAATCATCATGGAAAAATTCGTTCCCGTTGTTGTTATTAAAGAGATCGGTGAGACCGACAAGATCCTCTCGGCTCTCAGAGATTACGGCATAAACTGTGCCGAGATCACATTCCGTACCGCTTGTGCGGCAGAGGCTATCGCTTATGCTTGCAAGAACTATCCCGATATGTCTATCGGCGCAGGTACTGTTATCAATGCAAAGCAGTGTGAGGAGGCTCTTGCGGCAGGCGCGCAGTTCATCGTGTCTCCCGGTCTTTCTGTTGCAGTTGCTAACATCTGTAACGAGAGAAATATTCCCTACTATCCCGGTTGTGTAACACCCACCGAGATTATGATGGCTCTTGAGCTTGGAATTACTACAGTTAAGTTCTTCCCCGCAAACGTTTACGGCGGACTCAAGGCTCTCAAGGCACTCGCTGCTCCCTTCCCGCAGATAAAGTTCATTCCCACGGGCGGAGTTGACCGTTCGAACATCGACGAGTTCCTTGCCTTTGACAAGATCGAGGCTATCGGCGGCAGCTTCTTCGTAAAAGAGGCACTTGAAGCGGCTGAAAAGAAATAATTAAACAAAAAAGCCATCGGCGTTGCCGATGGCTTTATTTTTATATTTGCTCCATATTTACTGCTGCTTGGCACACCATTCCTTGTGGTATTCGTTGGAAATAGTTTCTTCCTTAAGGAATTTTATAGTTTTTGCAACGGCGGCGACCTCAACATCGACCATAGCACGCGCTATGCGCTCGTTTATGGGGTGCGCCTCGCCCGTATAGGAATTGGGGTAATTTGCCATCCACAGAAACGGGGTCTCAAGTCCGTGTGCCGCAAATTCGTCAAAGCGATGGTTGCTGTGTCCGTCCTCCTCGGTCATCTTATCAAGTCTTACGAGGTGCGGGTAAAGTCCATAAGCCGTTGCCGTCTCAACGAAACAGCCGTGTCCCACGGGCTTTTTGGACACGATAAAGTCACGAAGGCTCTCCTTGTCCTCGTCGGTGAGATAATCAAAGTTCGCGTCAAGGATCGCATTGCATCTCTTTGAGAGCGGCACGCCACGAGACACGAACACCATATAATCCTTCTTTGACTCAAGCACACTGCGCGAGAAATTCGAGAGCATTGCGCTGTTTCCGCCGTGACCGTTTAAGATAAGTATCTTCTTAAAGCCGTTTCTGCCGATCTCACTGCAGGTCTCGGTAAGTATATCAAAGCGAAGCTTTGAAGAAAACATCACCGTTCCGTCAAACTCACCCGCTCCCGTCTTCTCACCAAAATACATCTCGGGGAAAACGACCGCAGGCTCCTTCTCTGCCGCGCGTCTTGCGATATGTGCCGCCGCGAAGGCATCGGTTCCGAGAGGAAGGTGCTGTCCGTGCTTTTCAATACAACCTACGGGAAGGATGCAAACACCGTGTGAAGCCTCACGCGCGGGCGCGAACTCTTCGTGTCTTAGCTCTGTCCAAAGCATAATTTATTTACCTCCAAATAGGGAAAATCAATCTATATCCTCAATGACCTCTTCGGGAGGCATCTCAAGCAGCTCAGGGTTTTCAACGTATCTCTTGAAGAGCTTGAACGCCGACGCGAAATAAAATCCGTCGCAGATTCTCTCGTCGGTTACGACCTTGAATTCTATTCTTCTGCGCTTTACGGGCTTGCCCTCCTCGTCAAAGACGTGTACCGTCTCCTTCTTACCGTATGCCAAGAAAACGGGAAGGTTTCCGAAATCGTAAATATGGTGATAAATAGGCTTTATACCAAGCGAACCCATGCTCGTCACGATCATCGAGCCGTGGAAGGGGCTAAGACGCGTGAGAAAACGAGGAAGAAGTCCGAAATAATCAAGGAAATTGAGGAATTTTACCGTCCAGCGAAGAAGAAGTCCCGGAATGTAGTTTATTACTCTTGCAAGAGAATCAAAACCGCTCTCCTCTACCTTCATAGCTTCCTCAACCACCGCGTTGAATTTGCGGTAAACGTCGTCGATCGTATCGTGGGGATCAAGGATAACGCTTATCATCGTCTCCTCGCCATCTATCGACATCTCGCGCTTTATAGCCATATTTATTTCTATATCGTGTCTTGCATAGACCTTCTGACCGCTGATAAAGCGGTTGATACCGGGGCGCTGGGATATAGTGCGGACGTATGCCGCAAGAAGCACGTGCAAAAAGCCGAAGCTCGTCTCTCCCGCCTTGACGCGTTCACGGCAGAATTTGTCGGTCTTGCTTACGTCGAAGCTATCGGCAAAGGTATTCTGCGCATCGCTTCTCTTTGCCATTATGTAAGGCATTATTCTGAACATAGGGGAGATAGAACGGAGCTTTCTTCCGTCACTTCTGTCACCTATGCGGCGACGGCGCTTCTTAGGCTTGTCCTTTTTGTTGCCTTTTTTACTCTTTTTTTCAGTTTTTACCTGTTCTTCGGTTATTACCTGCTCTTTTTCTTTAAGTTCAGTACTCATACTGTCCTCCCTTTTCATTTATTTTGGAAAGGTTGCTAATTTGATATATTATATCACAAAATTCGTTATAAATCAATACACAATTCACAAAAAATTCACTTCTCGATAATTTGCACGATTGACATACTCCCCTCTTTATGATAAAATAATATTCAGTGAAACAGCTTTGAAATATACCAAATAAAAACGGAGATATTATGAGAAAAACGAAGATAGTTTGTACAATAGGACCCGCGTGTGCCAACGAGGAGACCCTGCGCGAGATGTGTCTTGCGGGAATGAACGTGGCGCGACTCAACTTCTCGCACGGAACACACGAGGATCACTTAAAATCGATAGAGATGATAAAGAAGGTGCGCGAGGAGCTCTCCCTCCCCATAGCGATACTTCTTGACACAAAGGGACCCGAATATAGAATCGGTGTCTTTGAAAACGGAAGAATAACTCTCAACGAGGGCGACAGCTTTTCCTTCACCACCGAGGATATCGTAGGCGACAATACACGAGTTTCGGTAAGCTACAAGGGACTTCCCTCCGAGATGAGCGTGGGTGACAAGATACTCCTTAACAACGGACTTGTCATATTTGAGGTCGTTGGCGTTACCGACACCACGGTCGACTGCCGTGTTGAGGTTGGTGGAGATCTTTCCAACAAAAAGAGCATGAGCTTCCCCGGCAAGGTTCTTCGTCAGGTATACCTTAGTGAGAACGACAAGGATGACATAAAATTCGGTATCGAGAACGGCGTTGACTTCATCGCCTGCTCCTTTGTATCAAACCGTCAGGACCTTGTTGACGTAAAGGAATATCTTGCCTCTATCGGCGGCACCAACGTCGATATTATCGCAAAGATAGAAAACCGTTCGGGAGTTGACAACATCACCGAGATATGCAAGGATTGCGACGGAATTATGATCGCGCGTGGAGATCTTGGTGTTGAGATCCCCTTTGAGGAGCTTCCCTCAATACAAAAGCTCCTTATCACCAAGTGCCGACTTCTCGGCAAGAGAGTTATCACCGCTACCGAGATGCTTGAGTCGATGATACACAACCCCCGTCCCACAAGAGCCGAGATAAGCGACGTTGCAAACGCCGTTTACGAGGGCACGAGCGCAATTATGCTCTCCGGTGAGACTGCGGCGGGAAAATACCCCGTGCTTACCATCAAGACAATGGCTAAGATAGCCGAAAAGACCGAGATGAACATCGACTATGAAAAGATGTTCAGAAAATCGGAGTTTATCATAAAGAATACCGTTGACGCCATCTCCCACGCGACCTGCGGAATGGCTATCGACATAGGTGCGAAGACCATCGTTGCATGCACCCTCTCGGGAATTACGGCACGAATGGTATCAAGATTCCGCGGACCTGTCGACATTCTCGGTATGACTACCGATGAGCTGACGTGGCGCAAGCTCGCACTCTCGTGGGGTGTATATCCCGTTATGACCGAGCATTACTACTCTCCCGACGTTCTTTTCTACTCGGGCAAGAAGGTAGCGTGTGAGAAGATGAATCTCAAAAAGGGCGACAAGATCGTCATCACGGGCGGCATGACCAACGGAACCTCCGGAAACACAGATATTATCAAGATAGAAACCATTTAAGAAATGGGAGGCATATGCCTCCCATTTTGATTTGTTCACCCATTGTTTACAAAGATATAAACTTTATGAAATCTTTATGTTTTATAATAAAAAAGATATGTTATCCAAGGAGGTCCTTTTGTTTCGATGTCGATATTAAAAACTTTAGCAAAATGCGTTCGGGAATATAAAAAGCCCGCCATTCTCGCGCCCATAATCATTGCGGGCGAGGTGGCTATCGAATGCTTCATACCCTTCGTCACGGCACAGCTCGTCAGAAATATCCAGGACGGCTGCGGTCTTAACGTAATAATCAAATACGGACTTATACTTATTCTTCTTGCGGTGGCGTCTCTCACGTGCGGCGCGCTTGCAGGTCATTTTGCCGCTATTGCGGGATGCGGATTTGCAAGAAACGTACGCCACGATGCATACCTTGCAATTCAGGGCTATTCCTTTGCAAATATGGACAAATTCTCGACGGCAGGACTTGTAACACGTCTTACCACCGACGTGTCCTACGTACAGATGGCGTTTATGATGATAATAAGAACGGCTATCCGCTCGCCTATGATGCTCATTTTTGCGCTCATTATGGCGATCTCTGTAAGCCCTAAGATGTCCATTGCATTTGCGGTAGTCATTCCCGTGCTTGCGGTAGGACTTCTGCTTATCTTCAAGTACGCGCACCCCATTTTTAAAACTGTTTTCAAGAAATACGACAAGCTCAACAACTCGGTTCAGGAAAACGTATCGGGAATGAGAGTTGTAAAATCCTTCGTTCGTGAGGACTATGAGAGAAAGAAGTTCGAGAAGGCATCTGACGACGTAAAGGACGGCTTCACAAAGGCAGAAAAAATACTCGCTCTCAACAGCCCCATAATGCAGTTCTGCTTCAACTCGCTTATGCTTATGGTCTGCTTCTTCGGCTCACAGCTTATCATAACCTCAGGACAGACCGAGCTTGATATCGCGGGCTTCTCTGCCCTTCTTACCTACGGCGCGCAGATACTTATGAGCCTTATGATGCTCTCTATGATAATCGTTATGCTTACCCTCTCGGCAGAGTCCGCAAGCCGTCTTGCAGAGCTTCTTAACGAGGTAAGCGCGATACAAAATCCCGAGCATCCCGTCACCGAGGTACGCGACGGAAGCATTCTCTTTGACAAGGTCAGCTTCTCCTACTCGGCGACCGCCGAGAAAAAGTCGCTTGAGGGCATCGACCTCTTTATCGCTTCGGGCGAGACTGTCGGAATCATCGGCGGTACGGGAAGCGGCAAGACGAGTATGATCCAGCTTATCTCCCGTCTTTACGACGTAAGCGAGGGTGCGGTCAAGGTCGGCGGAGTTGACGTAAGAGAGTACGACATCGAGACGCTTCGTAACGAGGTGTCTGTAGTTCTTCAGAAGAACGTTCTCTTCTCGGGTACGATAAAGGACAATCTGCGTTGGGGTGACCCCGACGCGACCGACGAGGATATGATCCGCATCTGCAAGCTTGCGCAGGCGCACGAGTTTATAGAGACCTTCCCCGACGGGTATGATACCCACATCACACAGGGCGGAACAAACGTATCGGGCGGTCAGAAGCAGCGTCTGTGTATCGCTCGCGCGCTTCTCAAGAAGCCGAAGATACTTATTCTCGACGACTCGACGAGTGCCGTTGACACAAAGACCGACGCGCTCATTCGTCGCGCGTTTGCCGAGGAGATACCCGACACCACAAAGATAATCATAGCTCAGAGAATTTCCTCTGTCGAGCACGCAGACAAGATAATCGTGCTTGACGGAGGTAAGATAGAGTCTGTGGGCAACCACGAGGAGCTTATGGAAAAGAGCCCCATCTACAAGGAAATCTACGAATCTCAGAATAAGGGGGCAAACGAAGATGAAAACTAATCAGAACAAAATGCCTCCCATCAAAAAGGGCGTTATGGGTAGAATTCTCAAGATGCTCTTCAAGTCCTACAAGTGGCAGATGATCGCAGTCACTATATGCATCGTGCTCGTATCCGCGGCGTCTACCATCGCCGGTCTGTTTATGAATCAGTTCATCATTTATATTCAGGAAGGACTTGAGAACGGACTTGATGCCGTTATCGGCAAGATAGTAACGGCGGTAGCTATAATGCTCTCTATCTACGCTATGGGCTGGATAGCATCCTTCGTTTATACGAGGATCATGGCTGTCGTCTCGCAGAGCTTCCTTAACGACATAAGAAAGCAGATGTTTGACAAGATGCAGGGCTTCCCTATCCGCTATTTTGACAGAAATGCACACGGAGATATAATGTCGCACTACACAAATGACGTTGATACCATCCGTGAGCTTGTCTCGGGTACACTTCCCCATCTTATTCAGGCAGCACTTATCGTAACCTTCCTCATTTTCAATATGCTCTACCTCAGCGTTTGGATGACTCTCGTTGTCGCCCTTGCAAGTGTGGCAATGGTGACCGTCGCAAAGAAGGTGGGCGGTGCGAGTGCCAAGAACTTTATGAGAATGCAGAAGTCGATTGCAAAGACCGAGGGCTTTGTTGAGGAGATGATGAACGGTCAGAAGGTAGTTAAGGTCTTCTGTCACGAAAAGGAAAGCGTCGAGGATTTTGATAAGATAAACGACGAGCTCTGCAAGAACGCAACTCAGGCTAACCGCTTTGCAAATATCCTTATGCCTATTATGGGTAATATCGGTAACATTCTTTACGTTTTCGTTGCCTTTGTCGGCGGTGTTCTCATCATCACGGGCACGCAGAATATTTCCTTGCAGCGCCTTATCGGCCCCGCGCTTGGAATGAGCGTGTCGGCATTCGTTAATATCAGTGTTGTCGTTCCCTTCCTTAACGCGTCGAAGCAGTTTACAAATAACGTAAGCCAGGTGTCTCAGCAGATAAATGCCGTCACGATGGCAATGGCGGGCGCATCAAGAGTATTTGATCTTCTTGACACCGAGCCCGAGACCGACGAGGGCTACGTTACTCTCGTTAATGCAAAGGAAGTTGACGGCGAGATAGTCGAGTGCGAGGAGCGCACGGGCACGTGGGCTTGGAAGCATCCCCACAGCGACGGAACTCTCACCTACACAAAGCTTCAGGGTGACGTGCGTATCGTTGACATGGACTTCGGCTACGTTCCCGAGAAGACGGTGCTCCACGATATCACCCTTTATGCCGAGCCCGGTCAGAAGGTGGCATTCGTAGGTGCTACGGGTGCGGGTAAGACCACAATCACCAACCTTATCAACAGATTTTACGATATCGATGACGGAAAGATCCGCTATGACGGTATCAATATCAACAAGATAAAGAAGGCAGACCTCCGCCGCTCGCTTGGCGTGGTGCTTCAGGACACAAATCTCTTTACGGGAACGGTTATGGATAACATCCGCTACGGAAAGCTTGACGCGACCGACGAGGAGTGCATTGCCGCCGCAAAGCTTGCCAACGCGCACGATTTTATCACACGTCTGCCCGAGGGATATAACACAATGCTCACCTCAAACGGAGCAAATCTCTCGCAGGGACAGCGTCAGCTCATCTCTATCGCGCGTGCCGCAGTCGCAGATCCGCCCGTAATGATACTTGACGAGGCAACCTCCTCGATCGACACGAGAACCGAGGCTCTCGTACAAAGAGGTATGGATGCTCTTATGAAGGGCAGAACGGTCTTCGTTATCGCGCACAGACTCTCGACAGTACGAAACTCCGACGTTATCATGGTGCTTGAGCACGGTAGAATTATAGAGCGCGGAAACCACGAAAAGCTCATTGAGGAGCGCGGAAAGTACTATCAGCTCTACACAGGCGCGTTTGAACTTGAGTAAAAAAAACATATATGCCCTCTCAAAACGAGAGGGCATATTTTTACATATAGTGAATATTTTAGAAAAAAGCGCATAAAATATTAACGTAGGGTATTGACAAACGGCAATTAGTGTGATATAATATTGCGTGCTGAAACGAAAGCAATTCGCCGGTGTGGCGGAATTGGCAGACGCCCGGGACTTAAAATCCCGTGATACGAAAGTATCGTACCGGTTCGACCCCGGTCACCGGCACCACAGCGTCGCCTCAAATTTAATATCGCGGAGTAGAGCAGCTTGGTAGCTCGTCGGGCTCATAACCCGGAGGTCGTGAGGTTCAAATCCCACCTCCGCAACCAAACGAAAACCACCCAATCGGGTGGTTTTTTCGTTTGGTTACAGAAATGAGGTCTGTACCCACGACCTCCGGA
>JAZQYP010000010.1:0-62660 GCA_045633625.1 Eubacteriales bacterium | reverse complement strand
GAGCAGCTTGGTAGCTCGTCGGGCTCATAACCCGGAGGTCGTGAGGTTCAAATCCCACCTCCGCAACCAAACGAAAACCACCCAATCGGGTGGTTTTTTCGTTTGGTTACAGAAATGAGGTCTGTACCCACGACCTCCGGAGGAGGGAGTGGGCTTGGAGTGCGACCGCTCGCGGTGCGAGGAGGAGGGAGCGCGACAAGGGAGAAAATAAGGAGTATCGGGTGGGCGCTACCGCGTACACGCCCGAGACGACTATATTTTCGAGTGGGCCTTTTAAATCCCACCTCCGCAACCATATTGTGCATCCTAAATAGATGCCACAGCAAAAATCCCAGATGCCATAAGGCTTCTGGGATTTTTTGTACCCATTTTTCATAGTGCGATTTTAATAGATGCCAAACGGCAAAAAACGTCGTGTGGAGGGGATTTGAACTCAAATAATCGACTTTACAGGAGAGATTTTGCGATTTTTAGGTCGCGTAATCTCCCCTTTCTTTGTTTATTTCAAAAAATATTTATTAGATTGACAAATAATAGAATTCATGGTACAATTTATCCTAAACTCATAGAAATAAGGGGGACAAAATGAGCGATTTTACATATGAATTTAATAACAGATCGCAGTCTTTGGAAAAATTTGAATGGGATAACGTTTGGTGGGAGCAAGCAGACGTGACTGGCGTACCACGAGTATTGTATATCGGAGACTCGATCTCCTGTGCGACCAGACGTGTTGCTACCGCGGCGGCGGAAGGCAAGATATTCTTTGACGGATTCGGAACTTCAAAGGCAGTTGACAACCCATATTTTTCTGAATCGGTCCGCCTGTTTGCGCAGCAGCAGGGTGAGCGTGAGGTCATAATCTTTAACAATGGGCTTCACGGTTGGCATCTTGATGATGACACGGAATATATACAATACTATGAGCAATTGGTCAAGTTCCTTTTGAGTGAGTTTGGTGCAACTCCCATAGTATTAATATTGACAACTGCAATTGCTGACGAAAAACGAAATGCGCGGGTAATAAAGCGAAACAACGCAGTTGTGAAGCTCGCCGCCGCGTATAATCTTTCCGTAGTTGATCTTTATTCGGTAGTGAACGAGCATAGAGAATTATTATCTCCAGATGGCGTTCATCTGATACCAGAAGGATATAAGCTTTTAGCAAGTGCGCTCTTGAGCCACATTAATGGATTGATAAAATAACAGTAGTGGCATCTATTAAGGATGCACAACACATCTAAAAAACCTTGTAATTACTTGATTTTTCAAGACTTTTACAAGGTTTTTTCTATTCTTTGCTTTTTCCGTTTTTTACCGTTTTTTACCGTATTTTTACCCACCGAATGTAGTCAAAATGTAGTCAAAATGTAGTCAAAATCTACGCGAATAAAACACGCACACAGCAGACCCCCTGCGCCGGCGCTAAACCGCTCGGCCGCAGGGGGTTGACCTGCTTAGTGTGCTCGTTTCTTGACTTCGCCCGACACCTGTCGGGCTTTTTATAACAATTACGTGAACAATATAATAAACAATATCACCGCAAGAAAAATAAACTTTTGAATCAAGCATTGGGAAACTCCTTTATTCCAATTTCGACGAGCTTTGCATAATCATCTGATTTGATAAAATTAAGAAAGTTCTCTAGTTTATCTACAAGAGTTGGTAAAGCAACAAGCAAAGCAACATTAGAAAAATGTTCAAACTGATTCTTAAGAATCGTATTTTCACGTTCTAACTTCTGATTACGCGCTTTGAGGTTAAACGATTGAGTATCGTTTTCATCAAGCGAAACCGCCTAAAGCAAGGAGCGCGGGACTGATTTCTGAATTTTAATTTATCAATTGTATTTTTCGAAAAAGTATGCTATAATTGTTACAACGAAAGTGAGATGATATTATGAGCAATCATATAAAAAACAACTGTACTCAATTCAGTTGCAAGCAAAATCTGCATACTCATACAACCTACACAGATGGGAAAGACACACCTGAGGAAATGGTACTTGAGGCTATCAAAAAGGGCTTTGGTTCAATAGGCTTTTCGGAACACTCTTATATTAGATATTCATCATATCCCAACCAGCTTACTATCGACAAAATGGAGCTGTACAAAAAGGAAATAAAAGACCTGAAGAGCAAATACCGAGAGCAGATAAACATATACTGCGGATTGGAATATGATTTTTATTCAGACCTAAACGTTGAGGGATTTGATTATCTTATAGGTTCTGTCCATTATCTCGACTGTAACAAAAAAGTGGCAACCTTTGACCGAGACCTTAACGAAACCTTGGATTATGTCAAAGAAAATTTTGGAGGCAGCGGAATTTCTTTTGCCAAAAAGTATTTTGAAACCGTAGCTTCACTTCCTCAAAAGCACAAATTTGATATCATCGGTCATTTTGATATTATAATCAAAAACAACGAGCAAGGGAGATTTATTGACGTTTCATCAAATGAATATCTTAATTCAGGATTTGAAGCCATTAACTCATTGAAAGGTAAAATCCCGTTTTTTGAGGTCAACACGGGCGCTATTCCTCGCGGATGCAAAACATCACCGTATCCGCAAATGGAGTTTTTGAGAGAATTCAAACGATGCGGATTTGGCGCTCTCATAACATCGGATTGCCACGATAAAAGCTTTATCGACTGTCAATTTGAAGATGCTAAAGAGCTTCTTTCAGCGGCCGGCTTCAATTCGAGGTATATTCTTACTGACAACGGCTTTGAGGAGGTCGGATTATGAGTCCTATAACAATAACTGTACTGGCATTTTCCCTGTTCGGTGCAATTGATTATCTTTCAGGCAATAAAATCGGCGTCGGAAAGGAATTCGAGAAGGCGTTCTCGCTGTTTTGTCCGATGGCACTCTCAATGCTCGGAATGATCGTTATCGCACCGGCAATCGGGGTGTGGCTGTCACCCGTTTTTGAAGGATTTTATAATGCTTTTGGGATAGACCCCTCCATAATTCCCGCGTCACTCTTTGCAAATGATATGGGCGGTATGACTCTTGCTCAAAGCATATGTAAAGCTGAGGATGTCGGCAACTATAACGCCTTCGTAATATCTTCAATGATGGGCTGCGTTATATCCTTCACCATCCCGTTCTCACTGGGCATTGTCAAGCAGCATCAGCACAAGGAACTTTTCTTCGGTATGCTTTGCGGTATCGCAACGATCCCAATAGGCAGCTTTGCTGCGGGCTTGATCTGCGGACTTGATCCTCTCACGGTTCTTATAAACCTTCTTCCTCTTTTGATTATTTCGGTGATCGTAGCCGTGGCACTGATCTTCATCCCGAGGCTTTGTATTAAGTGCTTTACGGTCTTTGGCTTTTTTATGAAGGTCTTAGCTATCATAGGTCTTGTTTGCTCGATATTTACGTTTCTGACAAAGATCGAGATCAGTCAGCATTTTGATACCTTTGAAAATGCCGCTTTTATATGCGCTAACGCTTGCGTGACGCTTTCAGGGGCGTTGCCATTGATGTTTATCATAGCGAAGGTGTTAAACAAGCCGCTGAATAAATTGGGATCGACGATCGGGATCAACGGTATTTCCACTCTTGCTTTTCTTGGAAGCTTGGTTACCAACGCCTCTACCTTTGGAGTGATGGATCGGATGGATAAAAAAGGCGTTGTGCTAAATTCGGCATTCGCAGTATCGGCATCATTTGTATTTGGCGGCCATCTTGCGTTTACGATGGCCTTTGACAGCAGCTACGTATTGCCTATGATCGTAGGCAAGTTGCTCTCGGGTATTTGTGCCGTACTAATCGCATCTATGATATACAAGGGTGATAAACAGAAGACCGCGTAAACAATCAGCATCTATTAACACAAAACCTCGGTAAAAAGCATTGATTTTTAATTAAAAGCATTCTTTAAGAGGTGAATTACTATTGCTTTTTTATCTGTGTGGTGATAAAATTATTGTTGGACGTTGACTTTATAAAAACGGAGGAATATTATGCTTTATTCATTGCCGCCGGTAGGAAATAATGCCATAGATCTATTACATTTTCCGACAAAGCACCAAGCGTTTATTTTCAGAGCTTATGAATATATTTCGCCAGAAACGATAGCCAAGGTATTAAGAACAAGTCCCCAAAACGTAAGACAAGCGGCTCTCGATATGGGATTGCCGAATTATAAATCGAACGATATTTGGCTAAACAGAGGATACATAACCATTATTCGCAGAATGTGGCATATTCTGCCCTACGAGCAGCTACTTGAGCTACTCGATATGGACGAGCAAACGCTGGCTCGTATTATGCGAGAAGAGGACTTTCTTGACGTTAAATTATCGAACAAACCCCATTGTGAGCGTGTTACTTGGAGAGAGCTAACCGATGCCGAAGTAAAAAAGACGCAAAAAATCAAAAAAGTTATGGAAACGCTTGATTTTTCGGGGAAGCTCCCATTTGCTTTTGAGTATGACGTTCCGCAGCTGAGCTTTGAAGGAGAGCAACGCTTTTCCACTCGTATGATCTATGCGTTTTCAGGATTATATCAACATGCATTTGACGTGGATAGCGAAGAATTTTTGCCCGACGAGCAGTTACAGGCATATTCGGCACTTGGAATTAACGGAATCTGGACACAAGGAGTGCTTTCTCGGCTTGCTCCCTTCCCGTTCGACCCTGCTATTTCCGAGGGATACGAGAAGCGCATCGAAAAAATGCGTGCGATGACCGAGCGCTTGGCTCACTATGGCATCAAGCTTTATCTTTACCTCAACGAGCCGCGCTCGATGCCTCTTTCCTTTTTTGAAAAGTATCCTGAGCTTTGCGGACATAAAAGAGGCTCAAATGCTTCCCTCTGCACCTCTACACCGCAGGTACGCAAGTATCTTGCAAACGCCGTGGAGAGTATATGCCGCGCCGTTCCTTTGATAGGGGGATTTTTCACTATAACAAGATCCGAAAATCAAACGAATTGTTATTCCCATTCGGGCTTCTCGGGCAATGCTTGTAGCTGTCCAAGATGCAAAGACAGATCCGCCGGTGAGGTTATTGCCGAAGCTATTGACAGCCTTGCAGAAGGAGCACGTCGGGTAAGCACGGACATCAAGGTGTTCGCATGGAGCTGGGGGTGGCGTGAGGATAGCGAGGACGTGATCTCTCAACTGCCCAAGGACATAATTCTCCTATCTCAAAGCGAGTTGTATATGCCCTTTGAATTTGGCGATACAAAGGGTAGCGTGGTGGATTATTCCATGAGCATTGTGGGTCCCGGCGAGCATGCCAAAAAGGAATGGGAACTTGCAAAGAAATGCGGACTTGAAATTGGTGCCAAGGTACAAATCAACACCACTTGGGAGGCGTCAACCGTTCCGGCTATTCCCGTGTCGCCGTCCGTAGAAAAGCATGTGCGAGATCTACAGCACGAGGGGGTTCAGCATCTTCTGCTTAGCTGGACGCTTGGTGGATATCCCTCTAATAATATTGCAGCGGCTGCAAAATACTTCTACGAAAAATGTAGCAACGCTGATCAAAGC
The DNA here is from genome assembly GCA_045633625.1 of Eubacteriales bacterium. Lineage (GTDB taxonomy): Bacteria > Bacillota > Clostridia > Oscillospirales > CAG-272 > HGM12713. Next base: position 57,150 of record JAZQYP010000010.1, on the reverse strand, counting down.
ATGGCTTTATACGAGGCGGAAAAGCAATTCGCTAAGGCGTTCAGAGAGTTCCCGTTTCATATTGATGTGTTATACCGCGGTCCTCAAAATGCGGGACCGTCGAACCTCTTGTTTGAAACGCCTACCAAATACAAAGCAACTATGACCTGCTTTGCCTATGACGATCTGGAGAGCTGGCGGGGGATATATCCCATAGATACCTTCGAATCACAATTCGAAAAGCTTTGTCAGAGCTGGGAGATCGGACTGAACATGATCCCCAAAAGCGACGAAAGCGAGTGTGCAATAATGGCAAGAGCAACATATTGCCTTTTTAAGTCGTCGTTAAATCAGATCCGTTTTATCCGCGCGAGAAACGAGGGTCGCTTTGCCGATGCTGTTTTGGAAGCTAAAAATGAGCTTGACATTGCCAAGAAGATGCTGATACTGATGAACAAAAATGCAGCAATCGGATATGAGGCGGCAAACCATTATTATTTCTCAAAAGGTCAATTAGCAGAAAAAATAATAAATTGTAATTATATAATCGATATATTTACAAAAAAGAATCAAGCACCTGTTTCATCAACACTTCAAAATAGCAAAAAACCTTGATTTATTGATATTTAAGGTGGCATATATTTAGCTCGCACAACACATCTAAAAAACCTTGTAATTACTTGATTTTTCAAGACTTTTACAAGGTTTTTTCTATTCTTTGCCTTTACCAAATACTGAAGCTTGGAGCTTTTTCACAAGCTCCCGCTTTGATTTTTCTTGCCTTATTTTTGATTTTATGATATAATCACCTTAAAGCACAAAAATGAGTATTATGCCATTTATCACGGCAGAGATTACGAAGAAAGGAAATCTCCTGAATACGCAAAAAAGGCTTACCGTCTGCGACGGTAAGATCAAAAGAGAGCGCACCGGGACACATATATGACACATTACGCATACTACGAATATATCGATTTTGACGGCGACAAGTTTTTTACCGCCGTCCTGCTGCCCGAGAAGAACGGACAATTTCCCACTGTTATCTGTCGCTCGCCATACGTAAAGAACTCGGAAGCCCTTAGTGAAGAGCAAATACTTAAAAATTGTCTTGAGGGCTATGCACGCTGGCTTGAGCGCGGCTATGCCGTCGTATTTCAGCACTGCAGAGGTCAGGGCAAGAGCACGGGGGCTTTTGTGCCCTACGTTCACGAGCGCGAGGACGGTCTTGCGCTCAGAAGCTGGATAAGGACTCGCTCCTTCTATAACGGCGAGCTATATTTGGTGGGCGGAAGCTACACCGCTTCCCTTCACTATGCGACGTCTCCCTTTGAGGCTGACGTAAAAGGCGCCGTTTTTGAGGTTCAGGATACCGAGCGTTACCGCCTTTGGTACCGCAACGGTCAAATGCGAAAGGGACACGCAAACTGGCATTTCGAGCTTTATAAAAGCAAATGCGGACTGAATAAAAGCTTCAGCTTTGCCTCGTTTTCAGAGCTGCCGCTCAAAAATCTCTCTGACAGAGTACTTGGCGACAGAGCCGAGGACTATGAAGAGATGCTTACCGCTATGTATCCGTCAGATTCGTTCTGGAGCACCCGTTACGGCGGTGCTGATGCCAAAAACGCCACAAATGACGCAAATATTCCACTTTTGCTCACGACGGGATATAACGATTTCTACGTTGGCGGCGTATTTGCAATGTGGAAGAATATGAGCGAGAGAACGAAAAAGCAAAGTGCTCTGCTTATTTCCCCTTATAATCACGGGGACGGCTATGACAAGGAGCGAAGCATCCATTTCGAGAACGGAAAACGAAGCGAGCAGTTTGGCCTTACCTATCAGATAGATTGGCTTGATAACGTAAGATCGGGAAAGCCCCTGCCCTATGAAAAGGGGGTAATTACCTATTACAGAGACTTTGAGGATAAATGGCAGAGTGATTTTTACGCCACTCAGACCGAGCCCCTATCGATCCCGCTTGGAGAGGGGACGGCATCGTTTATCTATGATCCTCTTGACCCTCCCGCTTTTCGTAGTGAAGGCATTTTCCAAAACGAGATCGGCACCAACGAGGGTGTTCTCAGCCTGTATACCCCTCCCTTCGAGAAGGACGTCTTTGTCAAAGGACAAATGAAGGCGCGTCTTACTGTCAGCTCAAGCTGCCCCGACACATCCTTTTACGTCAATATAAGCATCAAAAAGCCCGAGGGTGACTATACCCTTCGACATGATATAACCTCGCTTTGTTATCAGCTGGGGGACTACACCGAAAACGACGTGGTCACGCTTGATTTTTGCTTTGACGAGCACGCGTTTTTGATAAAAAAGGGTGAGAGTCTGCGAATCGATATTTCGTCGACCGACAACAACACCTACGCCTCTCACACAAACAAAAAAGGACCGTATTATCTACAAACCGATACCGCCGTGGCGGTAAATACCGTTTATCTTGAGTCTTCAAGTCTTATCCTTCCCGCAGAAAAACCGTAAAGCAAAAAGCGCAGACGACGTCTGCGCTTTTTATGAAAATAAATTATAAGTTTTAAGACGATAGCCTACGGAAAGCCTTTGGCGACATTGACGTGTGCTTTTTGAAAAAATTACTGAAATAATATTCGTTTTCAAAGCCGCACGAGAAGGCAACGTCCCTTATCAGAAGATTCGTATCGGTAAGTAGCTGCTTTGCCTTTTGAAGCCTGAGCTCGGTTATATAATCGGAGGGAGTGAGTCCCGTAAATGCCTTAAAGCGTCTCAAAAACTGAACGTATGAAAGTCCGCTTTCCACGCCAAGACGCGATAGATCAATGCCTCTGTGAAGCGACCCGTTTATCTTTGAGATAGCAAGCTCTATCGGCTCATCTATGCTCTGTGAACGCTTGTTTTCCACCTCATATTGCATTATCAGGTCGTAAAACAGATGATTTCTATATTCAAAATCCTCTCTTAACACTCTGCTATCGAGCAGATCGAGCATCTCAAGCGTCGTGCCAAGACGCACCTGATCCTTAAAAATAACGTGCTCACGCTCAAATGCGTGCTCCTCTGCCTTATACCTGAAAAGATATGCCGTGATAGGCTCTATAACACTTCTGTGGTATAGCGTGTTCCTCTTAAACAAGAAGCCCTCGTTTGCCCTTACGGTGAAGCTCTTGTCCTCGCGCGTGACAAAAAAGCTCCCTTCCTTCACGAGCGCAAAGATATCGTCAGAGCCTAGAAAATCCTCAAGTGTGAATTTTTCACGGCTGACACGCGGGGCAACGATAAGCTGAAATTTCATATCTACTCCAATGATAAAATATTATATTTTTATTTTAAAATATTATATTGATTTTGTCAATATGCATTGCTATAATAAAAGTTGAAAAGCAAGAAAATTATATTTTCAGGAGAAAAAGCATGGTAACTAAAATCGAAAAGATCAACGGCAAAAATACCATAGTTGTTGACACAAAGCCGATAAGCTGTCTTTCCTTCAAGTCCTTCCGCCCCTCAAAGAACAATATTTCCGATTTCTACAAGGCGGGAGTAAAGGTCAATAATATGATCGTTTCATCGATCGTTTCCGCTCTCGCAGTTCCCTATTCGCTTCACGGCGAGACGTGGTTTGGCGAAGGCATATACGATTTTGCTGCCTTTGACAAGCAGATGGAGCTTTTTCGCGAAAATGCTCCCGACACCTATATGATGGTCCATCTTCACGTTGATTCGAGAAAATGGTGGCACGAGCAAAACCCGGGACGTCCCGAGTCCTTTTACAAGCTCTCGCAGATAGCCCCCGACGAGAAGTGGAGGCGCGACACCGCCGACTATATAAAGGCTTTCATAAAATATGCTGAAAGCAAATATAACGATATTATCATCGGATACTTCCTCCTTGGCGGTCACACGACCGAGTGGTTCAGCACCCTTGACTTAGAAGAGAGCCACCCCATAAAGCTTGCCGATTACAGAAGATATATGAACGATGAGACGGTAGAGATACCCACGAAGGACCGTCTTGAGCGCCCTCGCAGAGAAATGTTTCTTGATCCTATTCGCGACAAGGACGTTATCGATTACAGAAAATATCACCACAGACTCATTGCCGACACCGTCAATTACTTTGGTGCGGCGGCACAGGAGGAGCTCAAGCACAAGAAGCTTCTCGGCTGTTATTGGGGCTACGTGATGGAGCTTATCGGCGCGCGAGTATGGAATTGGGGGCATCTTGAGGGTGACAGAGTATACAGATCGGGAATCTATGATTTCTACGCAACTCCCTCCTCATATGCATTCCGCGACCATGACAAAACAAGTGCGTATATGATACCCTCAGACACTGTAGAGCTTAACGGACAGACATATATCATTTCCTTTGACCACCTCACGCACGTCTTCCCCTCTCTTATCGATCACGAGAGAAGACTTTGCCCGAAGGAAGATTTTCAGATAACCTACGACGTATTTTCACGCATTCGCCGAGATCTTCTTAAGAATGCTAAAGAAACACGTGACGTCCTTCGCCGCGAGATGATGCAGACGATAGCAAAGCGCGCGGGCGAATGGTGGTTTGATATGATGGAGGGCTGGTTCTACGATGACGAGACGATGCAGGACATCGCTCACAATATTAGCGTTTACAACAAATATTTCGAGCTTGACAGCTCCTCTGTAAGCGAGGTCGCGCAGTTCGTCAGCAGTGATTCCCTTTACTATATAAACAAGGATTCCTACATCAACAGCGAGCACATAACCTTCCAGCGCGGCGCATTCTCAAAGCTCGGCGCACCCTACGATTGCTATTCACTTAATGATATTGACAGGATCGATCTCTCACAGTATAAGCTTCTCGTATTCTCGGATGCATTTATGCTCACCGACGAGCAAAGAGAGTACGTTAAGAAGAAGGTAAAGGCGGCAGGACGCTCCCTTCTCTTCGTCGGCCCTGTCGACTACGTAAACGACGAGGGATTCAGCAAACAAAGAACGTGCGATATGGTCGAGATGAACCTTGAGGCAGAGACGGGCGAGAGGACTATCACGGCTTACGGCGACGATTACGGTCACGCAGTCTCTCCCGACACACTTTTCAAGGTAGTGGATGACAAGTGCGAGGTTATCGGAAGATTTGAGAACGGTAGCGTGGCACTTGCTAAGGTAAAGAGAGATGATTACACCGTTTACTTCAGCTCGCTTGGCAACATCTCCACAAAGGTCCTCCGTGAGATAGCGCGTGAGGCGGGTGTTCACATTTACACCGAGAACGATGCGGCAGTATTTGTCAACAAGTCCTTTATTGGTGTGTACAACGCTTGCGCCGACAGCACAGAGGTAAATATCGGACGCGACGGTCTTTACACCGAAATATTCAGCGGCGAGCAGTATCATACCAAGAACGGCAAAATAATCCTTGACACCAAGAACGAGCCCGCTCAAATGCTTGTGGAAGCTAACTGAAGGGAGAATACTATGGTAATTGACATCATAAAAAGACTTTTTTACAATGAAGTAATGTATAGCGACAGACCTCTGCTCGTTGCCTACGTAACAAAGGACAATGCCGAGAGCGAGGAGATCTTGTCGATTCTTGAGGAGATATCCGACGAAAATCTCGGTATCAAGGTGTGCTCGATAGATGCCGATGCCGAGGGTGAGCTTATGGAAAGACTCGGTGTGACCGAGCTTCCCACCGTTGTGGCTATGAAGAACGGAAAAATCAAGGCACGCGCAGTCGGTGTTACCCCAAAAGCAGAGATACTTAAAATGCTTGAAGCGAAATAAAATTAAGGGCTGTTTTCACACGAAAACAGCCCTTTTTTTTACTTAATATATGCTTTTCTGTATGCGCTCGGCGTCATACCCTTGTATTTTTTGAAGGTCTTGCAAAAGTAGCTCAGGTCATTGAAGCCACAGCTGAATGCCGCCTCGGTCACACTTGCTGATTCCATCATTGCGCAGGCCTTCTCAATACGGCTCTCGTTGACGTAATCCATTATAGTCCTTGCCGTATACTCCTTAAATATTCTGCAAAGGTATTTTTCGCTAAGTCCCGACTCCGCCGATATCCTCTCAAGCGTTATCGACTCGGAATTATGCTCCTCTATCCATTTAAGTATCGACGTTACCGTCTTAATGCCCTTGTCCCCTGCAAGATTTTTCTTTTTTATTATATATCCCGCCGAGAAAAGCTCGTAAAAAAGCTTGTATAAAAGACCTACGACCTCAAGCTCGTAATAAGCGCCCGCACCTCTCATAACGTGGAATATTTTTTCAATGACATCTAATATATCCACGTCAGAGCGGTCAATAAGATTCTTAAATTCGTGGTTTGAGCCGCCTATGTCAAAAAGCCCCTTGCCCGAGCCGTCCTTTGCACGTCTTTCAAGCAATGCCGTGTCAAAAACAAGGCACTCGTATATACAGTTATCGGGAAATCCGCGCTTAAGACAGCCCCCCTCTACAACAAGACAATCTCCTGCCATAAGCTCGTATTTTACGTTATTAAGATAGATGGTCAGCTTGCCTGCGGACACGCGTATCAGCTCAAATTCCTTGTGCCAATGCGCCGCCATAACGTACCTTGGGTGGTCCTTTTTCAAAAGATAATACTCCACGGGAAAATAGGGTGTACCGTGTCTTTTCTTTTCGATGAGCTCCGAATACTTCATTTTTCACCTCAAAAGCGAATATCGTTATAATTTTTGAGTATATTATACAAGCATTATACAACATTTTGTACTATAATACAAGTATAAATAATAATTTTTTGGAGGTTTTTATTATGACAAGCTCAAGACTTATCGGTGGATACCCCGCAATTGGAATCCGTCCCACTATCGACGGAAGACGCGGACCCCTCAAGGTTCGCGAGGGACTTGAGGAGCAGACCATGGGAATGGCTCTTGCTGCCAAAAAGCTCTTTGAGGAGAACCTTAAATATTCGGACGGCACACCCGTAAAGGTAGTTATCGCCGACACAACAATTGGTAGAGTTGCCGAGGCGGCGGCTTGCGAGGAGAAGTTCAGACGTGAGGGTGTTGCTGTAACTCTTACCGTTACTCCCTGCTGGTGCTACGGCTCGGAGACTATGGATATGGATCCCAACACCATCAAGGGTGTATGGGGACTTAACGCGACCGAGCGTCCCGGTGCCGTTTATCTTGCATCGGTTCTCGCAACACACGCGCAGAAGGGTCTTCCCGCGTTCGGAATTTACGGTCACGACGTAGTTGACGCTGATGACGCAACTATTGGCGATGATATTAAGGAAAAGCTTCTCCGCTTCGCTCGCGCAGGTGTAGCGGCGGCTACTATGAGAGGCAAGTCATACCTCCAGATAGGCTCTATCTGTATGGGTATCGGCGGCTCTATAATCGACTCCGACTTCCTTGAGTCCTATCTTGGCCTTCGCGTTGAGTCGGTTGACGAGGTTGAGATCATCCGTCGAATGTCCGAGGGCATCTATGACGAGGCAGAGTACCAGCGCGCACTCAAGTGGGCAAAGGAAAAGTGCATTATCGGCTTTGACAAGAACCCCGAGTTCGTTCGCAAGAGCGACGAGGTTAAGGAAGAGCAGTTCGAGTTCGTTGTAAAGATGGCAGTTATCATCAAGGATCTTATGCAGGGCAACGATAATCTCCCCGAAGGACGCGAGGAGGAGGCAGTTGGTCACAACGCCATCGCCGCAGGCTTCCAGGGTCAGAGACAGTGGACAGACTTCTACCCCAACGGCGACTTTGCAGAGGCAATTCTCAACACATCGTTTGACTGGGAGGGCGCACGTGAGCCCTACATACTCGCTACCGAGAACGACGTTCTCAACGGCATCGGTATGCTCTTTATGAAGCTCCTTACAAACCGCGCACAGATGTTTGCCGACGTTCGTACGTACTGGTCGGGTGACTCGGTAAAGAGAGTTACAGGCTACGATATAGAGGGCAAGGCAAAGGATTCTGACGGAATCATTCACCTTATAAACTCGGGCGCTTGCTGTCTTGATGCGAACGGCGAGGCTAAGGACGAGAACGGCAACCCCGTTATGAAGCCTTGGTATGACGTAACAGAGGCTGATATCGACGCTATTATGGCAAACACCACTTGGAATGCGGCTGACAACGGCTACTTCCGTGGCGGCGGATATTCCTCTCGCTTTGAGACAAAGGCGGAGATGCCCGTAACTATGATAAGACCTAATCTCGTAAAGGGTCCCGGTCCCGTTCTTCAGATTGCTGAGGGTTGGACAGTTCATCTTCCCGAGGACGTGTCCGACACACTCTGGAAGCGTACAGACTACACTTGGCCCTGCACTTGGTTCGCACCCAGATGTGATGGCAAGGAGGGCAGCCCCTTCAAGACCGCGTATGAGGTAATGGCAAACTGGGGCGCTAACCACGGCGCTATCTCCTACGGACACATCGGCGCTGACCTTATCACACTCTGCTCCATTCTCCGCATCCCCGTATGTATGCACAACGTACCCGAGGATAAGATCTTCCGCCCTGCCGCTTGGAATGCATTCGGTATGGACAAGGAAGGTCAGGACTACAGAGCGTGCGCCGCTTACGGTCCTATGTACAAGAAATATTGATTGAGGATAGATTATGAAAAAATGCTATCTTGGCATTGAGCTTGGCTCAACAAGAATAAAGGCAGTTGCTATCGATAAAGAAACTCTCGCCCCCGTATCTAACGGAAGCTTTTCGTGGAAGAGCGACTTTACGGACGGCGTGTGGACGTACGATCTTGATGACGCGTGGCGCGGACTTAAGTCCGCGCTCGCCGAGATAGACTGCCGCGAGGCTGTTGAGGCGGTCGGTATTTCGGGCATGATGCACGGATACCTTGCCTTTGACGAGGATTGGAATCTTCTTGCTCCCTTCCGCACGTGGCAGAACACCATGACTGCGCGCGCGGCGGCAGAGCTTACCGAGCTTTTCGGCTTCAACGTGCCGCAGAGATGGTCGGGCGCTCATCTTTATGAGGCAATACTTAAGGGTGAGGAGCACGTGAGCCGCGTGGCGCACATAACCACCCTTGCGGGCTATATCCACTATATGCTTACGGGTGTCAATGCCGTCGGTATCGGCGAGGCATCGGGAATATTTCCTATCGACTCGAACTGCCTCGACTACAACGAAGAAATGATAAAGAAGCTCGACGAGCGCTTTATTGCTCACGGATTTAAGCGTAGCGCACGCGAGGTTTTCCCGAAGGTACTCACCGCAGGAGAGTCGGGCGGTTATCTTACCGCTGAGGGCGCGGCGCGCCTTGACGGACTTCTTGTGGCAGGTCTTCCCTTCGCTCCTCCCGAGGGCGACGCGGGTACGGGAATGGTGGCGACAAACGCTATCACAAGAAATACGGGTAACGTATCGGCGGGTACGTCGATATTCGCTATGGTAGTCCTCGAGAAGCAGCTCTCGAAGCTCTACGAGGAGATAGATATGGTCACCACACCCGACGGAAAGCCCGTCGCAATGGTGCACTGCAATAACTGCACTAACGATATAAACGCGTGGGTGTCACTCTTCAGGGAAACGCTTTCCCTCTTTGGCGCAAACGTCAACGATGGCGAGCTTTACACAAAGCTTTATGAGGAGTCCCTTAAGGGTAAGGGCGACTGCGACGGAGTGCTTGTCTGCAACTATCTTTCGGGCGAGGTCATCGCGGGACTTCAGAAGGGCGTGCCTATGATGCTCCGCCGTCCCGACTCGAATTTCTCGCTTGCAAACCTTATGCGCTCGGGGATTTATGCCACAATGGCAACTCTTGCTATCGGTATGGAGATTTTTGAGCGCGAGAAGGTAACGATTTCCCGCCTTATGGGACACGGCGGTCTCTTTAAGACCGAGGGTGTGGCGCAGCGGTATATGGCGGCGGCTTGCAAGACCGATATCGCTTGTCTTGAGACCTCGGGCGAGGGCGGCCCCTACGGTATGGCTCTGCTTGCGGGATATATGGCTGAGAAGGATTCCTTCGATACCCTTGACGCATATCTTGACACGCGCGCATTCGGCGACGCGAAGTGCACAACGCTCTCTCCCTGTGACGAGGACGTAAAGCAGTTTGAGGAATATCTTTCCGATTACAAAAAGCTCCTCGCAGTAGAAAAGACGGCGACGGAATTGTTTTAAGCAATAAAATCTAAAACCACCTGCAATTTTGCGGGTGGTTTATATTTATCCTGTTTTGGTCATTTTACATAATTATAATTCTAAATTGGAATATTATAAATTAATAATTTTTGGCACAATTGACAATTTTATCAAAAACGTGTTGCAAATGTGATAACTCGATGCTATAATATAATCCCAAGATATAATTATATTATTATTTAAGGAGAAAAACTATGAAAAAGACAACAAGACGCGCGCTCTTTTTGAGCTTCGCTTCGATGTTCCTCTGCTTTACAATGCTTCTTGGAACAACCTATGCGTGGTTCACAGATAGCGTAGAATCTGGTGTAAACCAGATCGTCGCAGGAAACCTCGACGTCGAGCTTTACAACGGCGACACGAAGATCACCGGTGCAGATACCGACCCCGAGTTCTTTAATGACGTTGAAAAGTGGGAGCCCGGTGCAATGGCTTGGGAGACCTTCACTGTAAAGAACGTTGGCGACCTCGCTCTCAAGTACACTCTTGAGTTCATCGCCATCGAGCCTACAAGCGGCGTTTCTCTTGCAAAGGCACTCAAGATCGCAGTTACTGATAAGGTACTTGCAGATCCGACAACAAGAATCGATCCTGCGGATTACACCTGGCAGTCCTTCGAGAGCTTCGAGTTTGAAGAGGGCAAGCTTAACGAGGGCGAGAACGGTGTTCACACGGTAATCGTATGGTGGGAGCCCACTAATGATGACAATGATTACAATATGAACAACGGTAAGGCTGGCAAAGCTTCTATCGACTTTAAGCTTAAGCTCTTCGCAACTCAGCTTGAGGCAGAGTCTGATAGCTTTGGTACAGACTATGATGCAGATGCACCTGTTCTCACAGTCAAGGCAACTCCCGAAACCATTCAGGAGATCCTTAACGGTCAGCACGGCTCTCTCACTAACAAGAAGATCGTTCTTACCGCAGGTGAGTACGGACAGCTTGTTATAGGCGCCCCCACAAAGTATGCGGGAAGCAATACGACTATGTATTGCGAAACTCACGATTTCACAACTACCGATGCTGAAGAGTTTAAGTCTCACCTTGGCGACGGTCAGTGGCACGCAACCCCTCAATACACAACTACTATCGAAAACCTGACAATTACTGCTGAGGACGGCGTAATAGTTGACGGTGTAATCATCACCTCCGGACACGTTGTTGGTCCTGCAACAGACCTTGTTCTTGATAAGGACGTTGCCGCGGGTAGTACTTACTATCTCACAAACGATATAAAGGGTCTTACATTTGAGAACGTTACATTCATCGACACTGTTAACATAAACACTTCCGAAGCTAATACAGTTATTGACGGTGTAAAGTTTGAAAATTGTAATTTCACAACAAACCCCGTAACTACCTTCTCTACAGCAACAAATACAGACCCTGCACTCAGATTCTATAACGAAGTAAATAATGGTAACCTTCGCAATATTACTGTTGTAGGCTGTACATTTGATGACTGCTTCCAGGGTGTTTACACACATCATATAAAGGGTATCGTTATTGAAGATAACACCTTCAACAACACCGTTCACAATGCAATTGCAATTCAGTCGCACGGAAATGAGACAGTAAATTACGGTAACGTTTCCATTAAAAACAACAAATTTACCGCGATAGGTGATAGAGTAATTCGATTTGGTAACGTTGGCGCAGGCTCTGACATCACCATAGAGTATAACATCGCCAAGAACTCCGGCGACGAGGACGGCGAGGTAATCAAGGCTGTATCTATTGCTGATGGAGTAAAGACAACAGTTAATTACAACAGCTGGGGCGGAACAGTTGTTAACCCCCAATTTGATGACGTTAAGACCGCTGAGTTTGCAGGCAGTGCAAGTGACTTTAAGGATGCTGCTACAAACTCCGAGAGCAAGGATATCCTCCTTACAGGAGACATTAACGTTGAAGACCTTACCTACGTTAACTTCACCGCAGATACAGTAGTTAACGGAAACGGCAACAGCCTTGTTCGTGATACGGCAAGCGGCAATCCCCTTTTGGTCAATACAACAAACAAGGTTACCTTTGACAATATAGTATTTGAGTCTACAAAGGGCAGCGCTGTTTTGGCTACAAGAAAGGCAGGCGCTAACATAGAGGTCAACAATTGCGTATTCAAGAACAATGCCGCTCCTTCTACGGGAAACACAGGAATTCAGGTATACGCTAATGACGTAACCTTCACCTTTAACAATTGTACCTTTGATAATATGCCCATTGAAACAAACTCGTCCTACTCCAAGGGCATTAAGCTTGTATTCAACAACTGTACGTTCAACTGGACAGGAGACAACTGCCCCGGATTTATTAAGATCGCTAATAATGTTGAAATCACAGTTGATATCAACAATTGCAAGATGAACTATACAACCAGTTCGCAGTACACCACATCAAAGAATATGATCAGTTATTCTAATCCCGGCGCAAGCACTATTAATATAAACGGTCTTAAAGTTACGGGTACCAGAAACAACGATAAGATCTGGAGAATTTGCTCTAACAACAAGATTACTATAAACACCGCCGGTGAGCTTAGCTACACCTTCAACGGAGAAGCAATTGATTTTGCAACATATCTCAAGTAAGAGCTTACAATTCAAAACACTCACCCACTCCTTCGGGAGTGGGTGTTTTCTTTTGCAAATTCACTTGAAATATTTGCCGTAAGGTGCTATAATGTATATATCATCACTTTTATGGAGCAAAAAATGAAAATTAAAGGCGCAATTTTTGATATGGATGGCACGCTTGTCGATTCCCTTATGTTTTGGGGGTATATGTGGCGTGCGATAGGAATTAAATATTTTAACGATGAGGGCTTCAAACCTGATCCCGACATCGACAATATGACAAGAACCACTATCTATGCCGAGGCTATGACCCGCTTTCATAAGCACTATGCTCTTCCCTGCGACCTAGGTGAATTCCTCGATTTTTCAAGAGGGGGCATAGTTGACTTTTACAAGAACGAGGTCAAGGCAAAGGCGGGCGCGGTAGAGCTTCTCGAACACCTCAAGAAAAACGGTATAAAGCTTTGTCTTGCTTCGGCAACGGCGCGTGCCGAGCTTTTGGTGGCACTTGAGGCAACAGGACTTCTCAAATATTTTGATATGATCCTCTCCTGCGCCGACATTGGTGTAAGCAAGGAAAGACCCGATATCTATTTTGAGGCTGAAAAGGCACTCGGTCTTGACAAGAACGATCTTGTTGTTATCGAGGATTCTTGCGTTGCACTTGAGACTGCAAAAAATGCAGGCTTCCACACCGTTGGTGTCTATGACAAGTACAATTTCGGACACGACAGACTCAAAGCCGCGGCGGAGATATACCTTGACGACGGAGTGTCGCTTGATACCTTGATAGAAAAATTTGAAATATAAGAAAACGCAGACCAAATGAGCTGTACCCTTAAGGACAGCTTTGTAAATTATATAGAATACGTTACCTACAGACAGGAAAAGGACGAATCGATCAACTATATTGATGAAAGGAAAACAATGCAATCGTTATTTGAACTTAAAACTAAAACAACGCCTGATTTGACGGTATTTGAGTGCATGAAGGAGAAGGCAATAGAATTACTTTCTTATGCAGAGAAAAGCCAATACACACAAGCTATTGTTTTACATTCTGCTGCAGGAAACGAGTACAGCACAATTATACAAAATGCATTATCCGAAGAAAAGGCAGATGAGGTATCTTTGCTTCGTAAAATACAAGAAGCAAAAGATGACGAAATATGTTTCGTTTTATGTATGTGGCAGGATAAATGTATCGACATTCCCTCGTTTGCTTTTAGAAATTTGCTTCTCGACTTAACCGAAAAAAATTCTGAATCAACGCTATTTGTTATGACTGCGGACGGAGTTTTCGGAATAAAATTATCGGCAACAATGAAATGAAAATATCCCGACAGACCTTAAAAATCTGTCGGGATATTTTTGTCCTCTTTTCCTGTCAAGCACTGCATTTGTGTCCACAAATGCAAGAATACGGCATACCTCTTTCGAGATATACCGTATTCTTACAAAATTGTCCTTTAGAGTACGCCCCTAACGGTCTGCGTTCTTTTTTATATTTCAGGATCAAATATCGGCATTATCTCAAGTTTGAAGAGATTCGCCTTGTGCTTGCGGTCGATAAGCGCCTTCTTGTCAGCATCGTCGATCTCGCCCGTGCGGATGTATCTGTCAAGCTCGGCATAGGTAAAGCCAAGATTATCCTCATCGGTCTTGCCGCAAAGTCCGTCAATGGGAGTCTTCTCAACAAGCTCTGCGGGGATGCCGAGCACGTGTCCTATCGCCTTGACCTCCTGCACCGTCAGCTTTGAGAGGGGGCTGAAGTCACCCACCGAGTCACCGTAGCGGGTCGAGTATCCCACCCAGTCCTCCGAGAGATTGCAGGTATTGGCAACTCGTCCGTTTACGCTCTGCGAGACGGCATAAAGAGTTGTCATTCTCACGCGTGGAGGAATATTATTTATAGTCTGAGTTGTAATTTCAATATCTGCGGGAAGATTTTTCTTTACGGCATCGACGGCATCCTTGACGTTGATAACGTAATACTTGATGCCAAGGTGATTTACAAGCGCCTCAGCGCAATCAATATCGTGCTGCTCGCCGCAAGGCATAAGCACACCGATAACGCGATCCTTACCAAGCGCCTCGACACAAAGTGCCGCCACTACCGAGCTGTCCTTACCGCCCGAAATGCCGACAACAGCGTTGCAATCCTTGCCGTTGTTCTCAAAGAAATCTCTTATCCAAGCTACACAATCGTATTTTACCTTTTCCGCGTTAAACATAATTACTCCTTTTAGTTATCTTCTGTCTTAATTATATAATTTCGTCCACGATTTGTCAATAAAAGCATTTATTTTTCTATAAACTATTTACATTATCCCCTTTTTATGCTAAAATGTCACTTGAAAATTTTACTAAGGAGTCAAACAATGGCAGAATTATTTGAAATACTCATGATAGTAAGCTTCGGCGCATCGTGGCCGCTCAACGTCCTCAAATCCTACAAAGCAAGAACTACAAAGGGCAAGAGCCTTGCCTTCCTTCTCCTTATATTCTTTGGATATATCGCAGGAATCACATCGAAGCTCATCAACCCCGTTTATATGGCGGCAATTGGACAGAAGTGGTACGTTCTTTTCTTCTACGTTCTCAACTTCATTATGGTCGGCGCTGACCTTCTTATGTACGTAAGAAACAAAAAGCTCGACAAGCTCGCTCAAAACAATAATTAACAGCAAAACGGACACCTCACGGTGTCCGTTTTATTTTTTTGCTATTATTTATCTTTTTTATTTGCCTTTGCCTCTTTTGCCGATTTTGCGACGACCTTTGAGAGTGCTACGATAGCAATGACGTTAGGAATTACCATAAGATAGTTGAACATATCGGTAAGCTCCCAAACGAGATCGTTCGAAAGGCACGAGCCGAGGAAAATAAACGCAATAGAAATTATCGAGTAAACAATGACCGACTTCTTTCCAAAGAGATAAGTAAAGTTTATCTTTCCGAAGAGGTTCCAGCTTAAGATGGTTGAGAATGCAAAGAAGAACAGACATATAGCCACAACGATTCCGCCTACTCCCTCTCCAAAGACAGAGCCAAAGGCAAGCTGTGCCATATTACTCTTGTCAACACCCGTCTCAAATCCGTCGGAGAGCACTCCGCCGCCTGCGTAAAGTGTAGAAATAACTGTAAGAGCAGTGAGAGTAAGCACGACAAAGGTATCTATAAACACACCTATCATAGCCACAACACCCTGATCGTGAGGCTTCTCAACGTTAGCAAGCGCGTGAGCGTGGGGAGTTGAACCCATTCCCGCCTCGTTTGAGAAAAGTCCGCGCTTAGCGCCTTGGCTTATCGCAGCCTTAAGCGCCGCGCCAAGTCCTCCACCGATTATAGCCTGAGGACAGAAGGCATACTTAAAGATCATACCAAAGGTCTCGGGGATGTACTGTATTCTTGCAATAATAATAGCAAGACAAGCAATTATGTAGAAGAATGCCATAAAGGGCACAAGCTTCTCGGTTACCGACGCGATTCTGCTAATACCGCCGATAAAGATGACAGCCGAAAGCACGGCTACAACGATACCGATTATCCAAGGTGCGATTCCCGTAGCGTTACGAGTTGCCTCACCGATAGAGTTTGACTGTACCATAGCGCCCATAAATCCGAGTGCGAGGGTTGTCGACACTGCGAAGAATCCAGCAAGGAATTTGCCGAATTTGCCTGTGAATGCCGTCTTTATGTAGTAAACGGGACCACCCTGAACGTTGCCGTCTGCATCGACCTTCTTTGTGGTCTGTGCCAAAACCGCCTCGGCATAGATCGTCGCCATTCCGAGAAAGGCAATTATCCACATCCAAAAGATAGCACCGGGTCCACCAACGAGTATAGCGCCGCTCGCTCCGATAATGTTACCTGTTCCTACCTGTGCCGCGATAGCAGTTGCAAGTGCTTGGAAGGACGTAAGTCCCGACTTCTGCTTTCCGCCGCGAAGGCTGAATTTGCCAAATACCTTCTTCATTCCCTCTCCAAAGCAGCGGATCTGAACGAAGCGAGTCTTTACAGTAAAGAAAACGCCCACTGCTATGAGAAGTATGACGAGAATGTAGTCCGCCGTGTACGAGTTGATAGTCTGAACTATCTTGAGAAGCTTATCCATAAAAAATCTCCTTTTTGCGATGATACTGAAAAAGAAAAGAGTTGCCGAAACAGCAACTCTGAAAAATAAAACAAAAATACCCTTTATCAATAAATTTGCCTCTATCCTTTTGCCTGAGAGATTCAGCTTTCGCCTTGCACCTTCGGCACCCGTCTTTATCGGGATTCTCCAGAGTTTTCTCCGCTATCGGTTTTATCCAACAGCATCATCGAATATTTATTTTTTTGTATTATACCACCATTTTCCTCTATAGTCAACACTTTTTTGATATTTTTTACATTACCTCTATTGCAGCGCTCAGTGCTCGCACGACGGTATCGAGCGGAAGGCTCGGCACACCCTCCTTTGCCTGCTCGGGCAGAAAAGGAACGTGGATAAAGCCTACCCTCACGTCACTGTCCTTAAAATGATGCAAAAGTCTGAAGAGCGTATCGTTGCACACGAACGCGCCTGCCGAATACGACAGTGCTGCGGGGATATTTTGCTCCTTTATCGCCGCCACTATATCTCTTACGGGAAGTGTTGCAAAATACGCCGCGGGAGCACCGACAATTACGGGCGTGCCGCAATATTTGTTTCCTTCATTATCGGCGATCGCGCCCTCACAAAGATTTATCGCCACCACCTCGGGTGTCACGGCGGCGCGTCCGCCCGCCTGCCCTACGCAAATTATTGCATCGGGGTTCATTCCTTCGGCGCACGCAATGACCTTCTCTGCCGCCTTAGCGTAAACTGTCGGTATTTCAAGCTTTTCAATTTTTACTCCTTTAATTTCGTCGGGCAAACGTCTTACCGCCTCCCACGAGGGATTTATACTCTCCCCGCCGAATGGGTCAAAGCCCGTTACAAGAATATTTTTCATCATTTCACCGCCTTTATCATATTCTAACATAAAAATTGCGAAAATTCAAGAAAAAAGTCTTTTTACTCTCAAAAAATGCGGCTTGTATTGACAAAGAACAAGAGGTAAGCTAAAATAAAAATATACCCTTAAAGGAGGCTGATAAGATGTATAAAATATATAAGCTTACCTCAAACAGCGCCATCGACTATGCCGCTGAAGAATTAAAAAAATATATGAGAATGATGATGCCCGATTGCGGCGAAATAGAGATCGCACTATCACCAAACGCAACCGAGGGATTTCGTCTCGCTCTTATGAGCGATTTTTTGCTTGATACGTCCGACGTGAAGGATACGGCTATTGATGACATTATCTATATTGATACCGATAAAAACGGTGGAATTATTGCGGGAGACAACCCGAGAAGCGTTCTTATCGCCGTTTATGAATTTTTGCGCCGTCAGGGCTGCCGTTGGTTCCTCCCCGGTGTTGACGGTGAGTATATACCCGTAATAGATGAGGTCACCCCCGTAAAGCTTCGTCACGTTCCCTCTCTTCGCATAAGAGGCTGGTGCAACGAGGGCGGCGAGGTGCAGTACAATATGTACGAGGCAATAGAATTTGCGCCAAAGGTGGGACTTAACACCTTTATGATAGAGTTCAGAATTCCTACCGCCTACTACCGCCGTTATTATAACCATATGCACAACGAAAAGAACCGTCCGCCCGAGCCAGTAAGCGACATGACGATTCTTCAATGGAAGCGCGCTTGCGAGGCCGAAATCGCCAAAAGAGGGCTCATTTTTCACGACATGGGACACGGATTTACCGTTGATTCATTTGGTATCGACTCCTGCCTTGACATATACGATGGTGACAACAACGAAAAGATCCCTCCGGAATCGCGCGAATTCGTAGCGCTCGTCAACGGCGAACGAAAGCTCAATGAAAACGTACCGAATTTCACTCAATTCTGTATGTCAAACAAGCGAGCTCGCGAAAAATTTGTAAATTACGTATCCGATTATGCTGAGAAATCCTCGCACGTAAACTTTCTTCACGTCTGGCTTGCTGACGGCATCAATTGCCACTGCGAGTGCGATGAGTGCAAGAAAAAAATACCGTCTGATTGGTATATGATACTGCTAAATGAGCTTGATGCAGAGCTTACCAAAAGAAGACTTGCCACAAAAATAGTTTTTTGCGGATACTCGGATACCCTTTGGGCTCCAATTACCGAAAGGCTTGAGCATCCCGAGCGTTTCTCCATGCTGTTTGGACCAAGCTCAAGACGATATACGGAAGCCGTAACGGGCGATATAAAGGGGGCAAAAACAGTTCCCTATATAAGAAACAATATCTCCCTTCCAAGCTCGCCCGAGGAGGTGTTTGCTTACCTTGAGGATTGGAGAAAAAGCTATCACGGAATGGTGCTCGCCTACGAATACCACTTCTTCTGGCATCACGTCTATGAGGTATCTAATATCAAGATCGCCCGTGTGATAAACGAGGACGTAAGGGGTTATATAAAGACTGACATTGAGGGTATTATAGAGGACGGAAGCCAGCGTGCCTTCTTCCCCACGGGACTGCATTTCTACACATACGCAAGGACCTGCTTTGACGCAACGCTTACGGCAGACGAGCTTGCCGAGGACTATTTTTCGCACGCCTTCGGGGCTGATTGGAAGAAATTCTACAATTACCTCTTACGCCTTGGCGACGCTATCGATTGGGACTATCTTGAGGGACAAAACTCTGCCGACAAGGCAAAATGCGCCTACTACAACCCCGGTCTTGCCGAGAGCTTTGCTTCGGCAAAGGATATAATTGAGGAAGGCCGCGCGCTCATACGCGAGCATTACAACTCGGATTGCCGCTTCTCGACGGCGTCGGTAAGGCTTCTTGAATTCCACGCAAAATTCTGCGAGCTTCTTGCCGAGGCGCTTTGGCACAAGTGCCAAGGACACGACGAGATAGCCGACAGACTTGAGAAGGAGATCGAGGAAAAATGCGGTGTCTTTGAGGCGCATTTTGAGCGCAACTACGACCAAGGTCACATCTTCCAAGGTCTTGACGTCGTCTTCGTGCCAAGAACAAAATAACTAACCAAATTGGGATTTATCGGTGAGTTACGTAGGAAGACACACAAACGTTTTTTACAGACCGGAGGGGACGCCGTCCTCGGCGTCCCTTAATAATGGATTTGGATATTGATATGGATTAAAGGTTTGCAAAATAAGCATATCTATAGCCGTAAAGCAAGTTTTTCTTGTTGCTTTCGGGACGTCGAGGACGTCGTCCCCTACAGGTTATCAATAATATTCTCGCATATCCGTAGCCATTTCAAACCCACCGATAAATTATCCCAAGGGATAGATACCTTCGGTATGCAAAATTTGAAGATCGGTAATGCAAGGTGCGTAGCCTCGGGCTATGCACCTTTACTTTTTTTAATATTCGCCCAAAAAAAGCTTGAAAAAAAGCGCGAAAAATGTTATAATACCAAAGGTTGAAAAATGGCAACAAAAAATAAAGTAATCGGGTAAGGTAATGTAAAATGAATAATAAAAAGCCCACCTTTTACAGAGAAGCCGCATATTTTATCGGCATCTTTCTTCTCTCGCTCAGCGCGGCACTTATGCAAAGAAGCGATTTCGGACTTTCAATGGTCATAGCTCCCGCCTATATATTGCATCTTAAAATAGCGGAATTTCTTCCGTGGTTCTCTTTCGGTATGGCGGCGTATACCGTGCAGTTCCTTATAATCTGCATCTTGTGGATAGTTATGAGAAAATTCAGACCAAAGTATCTTTTTTCTTTTGCAACCGCCGTGTTCTACGGATTTATGCTTGATTTTTGGGTACTCATACTCTCATATATCCCTCCGCTTTCGATTCCGATGCGACTTGCATTTTTCGTTGTCGGTATGGTGGTCTGCTCCTTTGGAGTCGCACTTATCTTCCACACCTATTTCCCGCCTGAGGCATACGAGCTCTTCGTAAAGGAGATATCAAAAAAATACGGCTTTGACGTCGGTAAGTGCAAGACCTGCTACGATATCTCAAGCTGTCTTGTCGCGGTGATTCTTTCCTTTGCACTCTTTGGCTTTCTCGAATTTCAGGGGGTAAAGCTTGGAACGGTAGTTTGTGCCCTTCTCAACGGACTTCTGATCGGGCTATTTTCGAAGCTGCTCGACAAAAAACTCGAATTTAAGGACGCGCTTAAACTAAGGGCTTTTTTTGAAAAATAAAACACTCAAGCTCCGCAATCAAGCGGAGCTTTTTATATTTATAATGTGAATAAATTGTCAAAATGTGTTGACATAACGTTTTTTTTATGATAGAATTACTGTGGTTTTGATTAACGCTGATCACAAAAAGACAGCGGTCAAATTTCACAATTTTATTTTTTTAAGGAGAGAGAAAAAATGAAAAGAATTCTTTCGGTTATCATCGCGATTCTTATGATCGCAACGTCCGTCGCAGTGCTCGGCTCTTGTAACCTTGCAGGCGGCAACGACACAGGTATGAGCGATTCCCCTCTCGCAATCCCTGAGCTCAAGGCTGATTTCGAAGTTCCCGCAGACTTCAAGATCGGTTTCATCTGCCTCCACGATGAGACTTCCACCTATGACCTCAACTTCATCAACGCTGTTCTCAGATACCAGGAAGCTCTTGGACTTACCAATGAGCAGGTTATCATCAAGAGAAACATCGAAGAGACCGAGAAGTGCTTTGAGGCTGCAGTTGACCTCGTAAGCCAGGGCTGCGACATCATCTTCGCAAACTCCTTCGGTCACGAGCCTTACATCGCACAGGCTGCAGAGGCTTATCCCGACGTTCAGTTCTGCCACGCAACCGGTGTTACCGCTGCTGACAAGGGACTTGACAACTTCCACAACGCATTCGCTTCCATCTACCAGGGCAGATACCTCGCAGGTATCGCTGCAGGTCTTAAGCTCAACGAGATGATCGAGGCTGGCGAGATCACAGCTGAAGAGGCTAAGATGGGTTACGTTGGTGCATACACATACGCAGAGGTTATCTCCGGATACACATCCTTCTACCTTGGCGCAAAGTCCGTTTGCCCCACAGTTACTATGGACGTTCAGTTCACAGGTTCTTGGTATGACGTAACATCCGAGAAGAACGCAGCTGAGGCTCTTATCGCAAGAAACTGCGTACTTATTTCCCAGCACGCTGACTCCATGGGCGCTCCCGGTGCTTGTGAGGCTGCTGGCGTTCCCAACGTTTCCTACAACGGAAGCACATACGAGGCATGTCCTGAGACATTCATCGTTTCCTCTGCTATCAACTGGGCTCCCTACTACATGTACATCACCAAGTGCTTCGCAACCGGTGCTGACATCGAGGCTAACTGGTGCGGCGGTATCGACGAGGGCTCTGTAGTTCTTACAGGTATCAACCTCGACGTTGCAGCTGAGGGTACTGTTGAGGCTATTGAGAATGCAATCGCTGAGTTCAAGGCTGGCACACTCAACGTATTCAACACTGCTAACTTCACAGTTGGTGGCGAGACTCTCGTTCACGATCTTGTAAGCGACGGTTACTTCCACGAGTCTGAGGCTATTTCCGCTCCTTCCTTCGACGTAAGAATAGACGGAATCACACTTCTCAACGAGTTGTACTAATAAACAAAACACGGGATATTCCCGTTGCCTTTCAGGCGGAGCTTTACCGCTCCGCCTGATCGTATTTTATTTTATAAAACATTGCACGGAGGAAACACGTGAATACTACTGTTGCTCTTGAACTGAAGAACATTTCCAAGAAATTTGGAGACAAATACGCAAATAAAAACGTTGACCTCACGCTCAACAAGGGCGAGATACTCGCTATACTCGGTGAGAATGGCAGCGGTAAGACCTCTATGGTCAATATGATAGCGGGAATATACTATCCCGACGAGGGCGAGATCTTCGTTGACGGAAAGCCTGTTGTCATCACCTCCCCCAAGGACGCATTCAAGCATAAGATCGGTATGATACACCAGCACTTTAAGCTTGTCGACGTCTTTTCAGCAAGTGAAAATATTGTTCTCGGCATAAAGGAAGACGGAAAATTCAAGCTTGCCGAGGTAGAAAAAAGAGTTGCCGAGATCACGGCACGCTACGGATTTTTGCTTGATCCACAAAAAAAGATACACGAGATGTCGGTATCCGAAAAGCAGACCGTTGAGATAGTAAAGGTGCTCTACAGAGGCGCTGACATACTTATTCTTGACGAGCCGACGGCTGTTCTTACTCCTCAGGAGATAGAAAAGCTCTTCGACATTCTCCGCCGTATGCGTGACGACGGAAAATCGATAATTATCATCACGCACAAAATGCACGAGGTTCTCTCGCTCTCCGACAGAGTTGCCGTAATGCGCAAGGGAGAGCATATTGCTACCGTTAATACGGCAGAAACCTCAGAAAAAGAGCTCACCGAAATGATGATGGGCGAAAAAGTAGACTTGAACATAAACCGAACCGAGCCTAAGAACAGAAGAGACAGGCTCGTGGTTAAAAATATATGCAGCAAGAACTCCGAAGGAGTAAGCCTGCTCGACAACGTATCCTTTACCGCCTACTCGGGCGAGATACTCGGTATTGCGGGAATTGCGGGCTCGGGACAGCGAGAGCTTCTCGAATCCATTGCGGGTCTTGTTCCTCTTGAGACGGGCGAGATCATTTTCAACCGCCCGAAAAAGGGATATCCCGTATCCTTCTATCACAAGAGCTTTGCCGAGGTCCTCTCACTTGCCGCAGAGGGTAAATTCCATTACGAAGACGGCACACCCGTTGATTTTACGGGTATGTCACACTCTCATATCAAAGAGCTTGTAAATTCCGAAAAGATTCTCTTTAACGATGATGACGTTATAAATCTTCGCGACAAATCTCCTCTTGAGATCCGTGAGCTTGGAGTAAGACTCTCCTTCGTTCCCGAGGACAGACTTGGAATGGGTCTTGTTGGAAATATGGACATCGTCGACAACGTGATGCTCAGAAGCTACAAGCGCGGCAAATCCGCATTCCTTGACAGAAAGAATCCCCACGACCTCGCAATGGAGCTTATCGACGAGCTCAACATCATCACCCCCGACGAATACACCCCCGTACGTAGACTTTCGGGCGGAAATATCCAGAAGGTACTCGTAGGACGTGAGATAGCTGCCGCACCCTCGGTATTTATGGCGGCTTACCCTGTAAGAGGACTTGATATCAACGCATCGTACAGCATCTACAACCTTCTCAACAAGCAGAAGGAATCGGGCGTTGCAGTGATCTTCGTCGGTGAGGACCTTGACGTGCTTATCGACCTTTGCGACAGAATCATGGTCATAGCTTCGGGACAGATAACCGGAATCGTCGACGCGAGAAGCGCGACCAAGGAAGAGATAGGTCTTCTTATGACTAAAACGAACGAGAAGGGAGGAAGCGCAAATGAGTAAGAAAACAGAGCTTGCTACAAACAACGGCAAAAAAGAGCCCCTCTTTCATATAACGAAAAGAACTAACGTAAGCTTTACGCATTCGATAATCGTAAGAGCGATAACGATACTTGCTTCTATTATCTTTATGTCACTGCTTATGATGATGCTCGCAAAGGAAAATCCGCTTACCCTCCTTAAATCCATCTTCAGCGGTGCGTTTGGAACTCCCCTTCGTGCTTGGGTCCTTTTCAGTGACACCGCTATCCTTCTCGGTATATCCTTGGCACTTACTCCCGCATTCAAGATGAAGTTCTGGAACTGCGGCGGCGAGGGACAGGTTATGGTGGGCTCGCTTATCTCGGCGATGATGATGCTTTTCCTTGGAAATTCCCTTCCATTCCCTCTTCTTATCGTTCTTACAGCGATAGTAAGTATAGTTGCAGGTGCCGTCTGGGGACTTATTCCCGCACTCTTTAAGGCAAAATGGAACACCAACGAAACGCTCTTCACACTTATGATGAACTACATCGCTATACAGTGTGTGACATACTTCCTCAAGGTGTTCGGTAACGCTCAGGGTAACCTCGAGCCTATGCCTCAGTACGCTATCCCTCAGGTATTCAACGGCCCCTACTTCCTTAACGTCGCTCTCATCGCAACTATCTGTATCGTAATGTACGTATACCTCCGCTCGAGTAAGCAGGGTTATGAGATCGCAGTTGTTGGAGAAAGTGAGAGAACCGCTAAATATATCGGTATCAACGTCTCGAAGGTAATTGTCAGAACAATGATAATTTCGGGTGCTCTTTGCGGACTTATAGGCTTCCTTCTCGTTTCAAACGGAAGCTGCTCGGTCACAACGACCATCGCAGGCGGCAGAGGCTTTACCGCTATTCTCGTTTCCTGGCTTGGCAAATTCAATCCGCTTTATATGATCCTTACCTCCTTCCTCGTTGTATTCCTTCAGAGAGGAACAAGCTTTATGGGTGAGGTCTACAGACTTGATACCTCGATGGCTGACATCTTTATCGGTGTGGTACTTCTGTTTATAATCGGATGCGAATTCTTTATCAACTATAAGATAAACTTTAGAAAATCAAAGAGCAAGGAGGTAAATAACTAATGGCAATTATAACCTTTCTTGTTAGTGCAATAAAATTCGGTATGGTTCTTCTCTTTGGCTCGACCGGAGAGACTATAACCGAAAAATCAGGTCACCTCAACCTCGGTCTTCCCGGAGTTATGTGTGTTGGAACTGCTTGCGGCTGTCTTGCCGAGGCGATCTTCTTTGACATAGTGGGTGGCAGACGCGGAATGGAGCAGGTACCCTTTTTGGCAGTCCTCGTTCCCCTTATTGCGACTATAATAGGCGGT
This sequence comes from Eubacteriales bacterium, assembly GCA_045633625.1. Classification (GTDB taxonomy): domain Bacteria; phylum Bacillota; class Clostridia; order Oscillospirales; family CAG-272; genus HGM12713. Next base: position 31,686 of record JAZQYP010000010.1, on the reverse strand, counting down.
GCTATTATGGGACTTATCTTCTCCTTACTCACCGTGACCCTTCACGCAAATCAGAACGTAACGGGTCTTGCGATGACCACTCTCGGAGTTGGTATTTCCGACTTTATGATAGCATCCGTTGATGGCTACAAGTTCACCGCAGGTGCAAAGTTCTTCCGTGCTGAGCTTCCGTTTGCGGACAAGCTCGGTTGGTTTGGAGAGTTGTTCCTCTCATACGGTATTATGGTGTATCTTTCCATCGCCATAGCAATAGTAACCGCATTCATTCTTAACAAAACGAAAACGGGTCTTCACCTCCGTGCAGTTGGAGAAAATCCTGCAACGGCAGACGCAGCCGGCATCAACGTAAAGAGATATAGATACGTTTCAACCTGTATCGGTTGTGCAATTGCGGGTCTTGGCGGACTTATGTTCGTTATGGACTACCTTAACGGAAACTGGGAATACGTTATCGACGCTATCGGTTGGCTCTGCGTGGCACTCGTTATATTCACGACCTGGAAGCCTGTGTTCGGTATCTTCTGTTCTATAGTATTCGGAGCATTTTACGTTGCCGCTGAGTATATCCCCGGCATTTCCCTTGCGGATAAGGAAATTTTCAAGATGCTTCCCTACCTTGTAACTATCGCAGTTCTTGTGTTTACAAGTATAAGAAACAAAAAGGAAAATCAGCCTCCCGCAGCGCTTGGACTTTCCTACTTCAGAGAAGAAAGATAATATTAAAGCGTCCTGCTTTGCAGGACGCTTTCTTCTTTATTGCCCTTGACAATTACTGGCAAAAATGATATCATTTATTTATATAAATACCCTTTGCGGAGGAAAAAAATGAACACCAAAAGAATTCAGTATAAGATAAATATGGACCGCTTCGAGCTTATGGAGCACGGACCGATCAACATCATCTTCTTCGGCGACAGCATCACCGCAGGCGGTTTTGCGGGAGACGAAAGTGACAAGGATTCGGCTTTCCCCGCAAAGCTTGTAAGAAAGATAAGAGATCTGCGTGATTTCGTTCCTGTAAACAGCCTCAACTACGGTGTTGGAGGCTTTATGGCGCACGAGTCGCTTAACCGCTTTCTCACTCAGGCACTTCCCATCGAGCCCACCCTTATGATAATCTGCTTCGGTCTTAACGATATAAACGACACCAAGGAAAAGTTCCTCGACTCGCTTCGCGCAATGTTTGCAGGATGCAAGGAAAAGGACATTGACGTAATATTTATGACACCCAATATGATGAACACCTACGTTGCCGAGGGCACCGAGGAAAGACATCTCGCGTATGCGGCAAAGACGGCGCGCGTGCAGACCGACGGCACGATGGACGATTACATATACAGTGCTATAGACCTTGCAAAGGAGATGGGCGTTACCGTCTGCGACGTCTACTCTAAGTGGAAGGAGCTCGCAAAGACACAGGACACCACACTTCTGCTTGCCAATCGCATAAACCACCCCACAAGAGAGATGCATCAGCTCTTTGCCGATTCCCTTTTTGAGACTATTTTCGGAACGGACGATATCGAAACCGCGGCAAATGACGGTACGATGTATATAGAAAAGTAAGGAGATATCAATGCTCAAAAGAAATCTTAATCTTTACTCTATAATGGCGCTTGCCGTCGACCACGTTGACGAGATTTGCGAGGATATACGCTATCAGTACGAAAACGGGATCACCAACTGTGTGCTTTTCCGTATGACACTCGTGCCTGAGGGTACGCCTCCTGTCGACAAGGCAAAAGCGCTTTGCGAGAGGTTTGATAAATTCAAGGAAAAGCTTGATGCTATGGGTATCCCTTGCGGTATTCTCGTTCAGGCTACTATCGGTCACGGCTACGTACTCAGCGAGTGGTTTCCCTATCAGAGATACGTGAATATGACCGACGGTAAAGAGGAATACGTAGTATGCCCCTATGACACGGGCTTTCACGAATATATCACCGACGCACTCCGCACAGTTGCATCGCATAACCCCTGCCACATAATGATAGACGACGATTTCAGGCTTATGTACCGCGGTGGCGGCGGTTGCGCGTGCCCTATGCATATGAAGCGTCTAAACGAGCTCGCGGGCACGAATCTTAGCCGTGAGGAGTTTGTAGATCTCGCCTTCTCGGGCACTGACGAGGGCAAGAGAGTGTCTGACATATTTATCGACACTCAAAAGGAAGCCGTACTTGCCTCGGCAAAAGTAATGCGTGCGGCAATTGACAGCGTTGACCCCTCTATCCCTGGCTCATTCTGCACGGTAGGAAATAACGTCGAGTTTGCCCCCGAAATAGCAGAAATACTTGCGGGTGAGGGCAATCCCAAGATGGTACGTATACACAACGGACGTTACTGCTCGGTCGGCACCAAGGGCATGAGTGGTGACTTCTTCCGCGCAAGAGCGCAAATAGAAAAGCTGAAGGATAAGGTAGATATAATTCTTGCCGAGACCGATACCTGTCCGCACAACAGATACAGCACGAGCGCGTCCTCTCTCCACACGCACTTCGTAGGCTCTCTTCTTGAGGGCGCAAAGGGCGCAAAGCAGTGGATCACGCGCGCGAGAATGATCGATCTCTACGAGCCTGAAAGCGGCAAGGCATATAGAAAGATACTCTCAAAATACGCGCGCTTTTACGAGGAGCTTGCCGAGATCGAGCCCTCGCTCACGTGGCGTGGCTGCAGAATGCCTGTCCTCAAGGAGCCCTATAAATTCCTTGAGAGAGGCGCTAACCGTGGCTTCGACCGAATGAGCGGCTGGGGCAACTGTGTGCTTGAAAGATTCGGTATTCCTATGTACTTCTCATCAGAGAACGGCGGAATCCTCTGCCTTGACGGAGACGTTGATCTTGTTCTCTCGGATGCCCAGATACTTGAGGCACTTGAGGGTCCCGTGCTTCTCTCGTCCGACGCGGCAGAGCGTCTTATCGCACGCGGATTTGGTAAATACCTCGGTGTTGACGTAAGAGTGCCGCAGGGTGAGACACCGAGCCTTGAGATAATTCACATAAACAACGTCCCCGCTGCACTTCAGGTTGGAACGAGAGAGCTCGTTCCGCTCTCACGCGACGTGATATCGACCTCGTCGGTCTATCACGCGGTCGACGGCAAGGAGCCCGAATATCTCTTCCCGGGAGCTACGACCTATACAAACGAGCTTGGCGGCAGAGTTATGGTCTTTTCGGGCACACCCAAGACGAATTTCTCTATCGGCGAGGCATTTTCCTTCCTCTGCTCGTCAAGAAAGCTCCAGCTTCTCGATATGCTCGGCGCAACGAACGAGCTTCCCGTATACTATCCTCACGACGAGGAGATATATCTGCGCGCGGCAGATATGCGTGACGGCGGTCTCTTTTGCGCGGTGTTCAATCTCGGACTTGACCCCATTGATAGTCTTGAGCTCGTAATACGCGACGGCGCGACAAGGATAGAGAAGCTCATGCCCGATGGCACAAGGATCGAGGTTCCCTTCACCGTCGAGGACGGCAGATACGTGCTTGACACACCCTGCAATATCCTTGAACCCGTGATTTTGTTCATTGAGCAGTAAATCTTATAAGATAACGAAAGCCGTTGACTTTGTCAACGGCTTTTGATTATTCAATTCTTGATTCTTGTGCTCTCGCGAAGATTGAGCTCGTATTCAACGCATATCTCTGACTGATACTCGTTTCCGTTTATTCTGTCAAGCATAGCGCGCGTTACCCTCTGCGCGATCTCGTCGTTATGCGGGTTTACAGACGTGAGCGTGGGCACAAGATATCTCGCCTCGGGAATATCGTCCATTCCCATTATAGCCACGTCGTCGGGCACACGAAGCCCTCTATCGTGAATACATTTCATAGCACCTATCGCCATACAGTCATAAGCGCAAATAATGGCTCTCGGCACGTGTCCGCGCTCGAAAAAGTGCTCCGTTGCGGCATATCCGCCGTCCTCAAAGCGCTTTTCGGTGACGGATATGTTCTCTTCCTTCACCTCGCCAAGCTTATCCTTTATAAATTCGCAGAAAAGTGTGTGCTTGGTGACGGTATTCTTCTCACCGATAAAGCCAATATCGCTCACACCGCACGAAAGAAAATAATCTATCGCCTCGGAGAGCTTCTCACCGTAGTATCTTGAAACCTTGATATCACATACGGAGTCGGGGTCGGAGTTGATAATGGCTATCGGCACCTCGCACTCGTGCTCTATCTTTGATTTTCTGTTTATAAAGATTATACCGTCGATCGACGCATAATGAGAATAATATTCGGTAAGCTTTTTCTCGGTCTCCTCTGAAAAATCGGTCGCAGCCACGCATATCTCGCAGTTGTTCTCTGAAAGATGCTTCTGGAAAAGGGACAGTAGCTGCGCGTAGTGCGTGCTCTTGAATTCAGGACAGATCACGGCTATAACGAAGCGCGGATACTCTGCGCGGTAGTATTTTTTGAAGCAGCCGTTCTCCTTGGCAATTGCAAATATTTTCTCGCGGGTCTGCTCATTTACGTCGTTGCTCATCGAGAACGCCTTCGACGCAGTTGAAACCGAAACGTGAGCAAGCTGTGCTATTTTAGTAAGTGTCATAATATCACCTCGCGTATATTATACCTTACATTTCAGCAAACTTCAAGAGAGAATAAAAAATTTCAATTTTTTCTATGTTATTTCTCATCATTGACAAACGACCTGCTTATATGATAAAATGATATAGGTAAAATCTCGTTTTGGAGGTATTTATGATAAGGCGACCCTCGCGACAGGAGATCCTGCTCCTGCTTAAAAACATACTGCTCACCGTTATTGGCACGGCTATCCTCGCGTTTGGCTCTGCTGTGTTTATTATTCCCTTTGATCTTATTACGGGAGGAATGTCGGGTATTGCAATAATCCTTGTCGACGTATTGCCCTTTGACATATCGATCGACCTTTATATCACGATACTCACGTGGTTGCTTTTTTTCCTCGGTCTTATTGTCCTCGGGCGCAATTTTGCACTCAAGACACTCGTCTCGACTATGGTATATCCCGTGTTCTTTTCGCTTTTTCTGCGACTTACAGAGCCCGACGTGCTCGGTGGATTTTTCTACCTTAAAAGCATGGCACACGGAAACATTCACCTGCTTATAGCCGCTATATTCGGTGGAATATTCGTGGGCGCAGGCTGTGCCATCACCTTTCTTGGCGGCGGTTCTACGGGTGGCACCGACATCATTTCCTTCACCATATGCAAGATATTCAAAAAGCTTAAAAGCTCTGTCGTCATATTCGTCGTTGACGCATCGATAGTAGTGCTTGGAATGTTTATCACGAAGGATCTTGTGCTAACGCTTCTCGCCGTTTCCTCGGCGTTTGCGGCGGCACTCGTTATCGACCATATATTTATTGGAAGCTCAAGAGCCTTTGTGGCAAATATCATATCCGACAAATACACCGAGATAAACGAGAAGGTCATAAGAAAGCTTGACCGCACCACAACGATATTCGACGCGATCGGCGGATATTCGGGCGAGAATAAAAAGGTCATTATGGTATCCTTTACGATAAGACAGTATTCCGAGCTTATGAATATAATCCATAAGACCGACAAAAAAGCATTCGTCACCATCAGCCGCGCTCACGAGATAAACGGCGAGGGCTGGACAATAGAAAAATAAACGCAAAGAGATCCCACCTCATACGAGGTGAGATCTCTTTTAGTATTAATTGAAAATTAGCCTTAATTCTATTTTAGAATTATATCGTCCTTTTACGGGCTCATATAAAAAACAGATGATTACCTAAATATCACATAAATTGGGATTTATCGGTGTGTTGTGTAGGGGGATAAACGAGCGATTTCTACAAACACTGTAGGGGCGCGCACTGCGCGTCCGCTCGTGCTTCTTTGGTGTTCGTTGCGGACGGCCAATGGCCGCCCCTACAATCAAAAATAATGTCTTGCTCTCTACAAACTCACCGATAAATCAAAATTTGTTTTTTGCTTTGGAAGCAAATAACGTCAAAAAAAGGCAGAAGAAAATTCTTCTGCCTTTTGTTTTTTACTTAAAGGATACGCTATTGAGAACGATCGCGCTGTAGATAAAGAGCACGTCGGCTTCCTTGAAGTCAATAAGCTTCATCATCTGCCAACCCTTGATGTTCTGAATGCTCGCGCTTCTGATATCTATAAGATATACCGTATCGTATGCTTCAACAAGAAGGGGCGAGATGCTCGATCCGTAGGAATCACGGAAGATAACGAGCGACTTACCAGAGGTAGAAGCGGGATTGTCTATGCGGATAAAGGGTACTACACCGCCAAGAAACATCTCATATCCGTCTCTTCCCGTTGCCTTATCAAGCTCATATATATTTCCTTGCTGATTTGCGGGATAGTAGGTCACCTTGCAGTTATCAAGCACGTCGCTTGTCAGATAAACAAGCTTGTCAGGCTCGGGAGTCAGTGCGCTCTGTCCGTAGTAAACGCCCTCAAAGCCCTCGATAACGTTTTCACGATATTCGCCCGAAAGTCTGTCGGAAATTCCCATACCGTCAGCAAGCTTCTCGACAACGTCGCCAAGCTTATCCTGCGACCAATGGGTGTCTGTCTTATAATAATCCTCAAGCTCAAGCGAGTCGTATATATCTATATATTCCATCTCGGGAAGTGCCTCGGTCACCCTATTTGTAAGCCACTCATAATCGGGTGCGGGATAACCGTGATCTCTGCCAAGAAAATAGTTCTTGTCGGGAACCAGAGAAATAAAATGTCTTCCGCCGTTGTTTTTTATAAACTCGTCGTAATACGCCTCGAGTCTGCTTATCGAATAATCGACGTTATCCTCGGAAAAGTCCTGTTCTATCTTTACAATATAGTCGTCCTCGACGGCAAGACCGTTGTTTTCCTTAAGACCGAGCACGCCAAGCTGAAATTTTGCCTTGATACCACGGAAGAATTCACGGAAAGGAAACTGATCGACGCTATAATCCTCAAACTCGTCAATGACGGTCTTATCAACGATTCCCTCCCACGTTATCTCATCGGGAAACTGCGCGAGGGGACGTCTTTCCGCCTCAGATTCCTCGGTAGGATTAACGAAGCTTACCGCGCACATTGCAACAAAGAAGGCTATAAACGCCACAAACACAGAGGTAACTACTATATTTCTTATTTTATTATTCATTTTTATTACCTCCTATCAGAATCTGAAATAAAGGAAGGGGCTAAAGGAGCCGTCTACGAAGTATGCCGTAACAATGAGAAGCATCACTACAACAAATATGGGCTCGAGCACGTTTATTATCATATTGCCCGTCTTCTTCTCCTTGATCTTGAGCACGGTGTTCTTAACAACAGGAGTTGCGCCAACGAGTGCGAACACAAGAACGAGGGAGTAACCGACGAGGTAGTAGGTTGTCTCCTTGCTCCAGAAGGGGAGTCCATACGCGCCAAACATAGAACCGATGTCGGTAATAGCACCCGAAAGTCCGTTTGCGCTAAAGATAGTAAAGCTTATGAGAATAAGCACCCAAACGTATATATAGGAGAATATTCTCGGTATCTTCTCAAAGAATTTGTTAAGGAAGAACTTCTCAAGCACCAAGAAGAGTGCAAAGAAGAGTCCCCAGATGATAAAGGTCCAGTCAGCGCCGTGCCAAAATCCCGTAAGGAACCAGACAACAAGCGTGTTGAAGAGCCAACGCCACTTTGATACGCGGTTTCCGCCCATAGGAATATAGACGTAATCACGGAACCACGTGCCGAGCGACATATGCCATCTGCGCCAGAACTCAGCAACGCTCTTCGAAATGAAGGGATAGTTGAAGTTCTCAAGGAAGCGGAAGCCGAAAATTCTTCCAAGACCTATTGCCATATCGGAATATCCCGAGAAGTCGAAGTAAAGCTGGAAGGAGATCGCTATCGCGTAAATCCAGTACATTGCAACCGACTTATCATTCGACGCCATAAGCGTTCTCGCGAGCGTTCCGAGTGTGTCGGCGATAAGCACCTTCTTTGAAAGACCTATAACAAATCTCGTAACACCGCTTGAGAAGCCCTCAAAGGTATGCTTTCTCTCAGTGAGGTCCTCCTCGACCGTCGTATAGCGGACTATAGGTCCTGCTATAAGCTGCGGGAAGAGCGCAACGTAGGTAGCAAGGCGCACAAAGCTCTTCTGCACCTTGGCATTACCACGATACACGTCGATGGTATAGCTGAGCGTCTGGAAGGTGTAGAAGCTGATACCGATGGGAAGTGCGAGGTTAAGCAAAGATATTCCCGTATCAAACCACGAGTTTATATTGCTTATAAAGAAGTCGGAATATTTGAAAAATCCAAGCACACCAATGCTTGTCACAACGCTCGACCAAAGGAAGACCTTTGAGAGCGTTCTGCCACGGAAGCGATCAATAAGAAGTCCGTGGATATAGCTCGATATAGTGGTTGCTACCATAAGGAGCGTATATATCGGCTCTCCGTAGAAATAGAAGAAGAAGCTGAATATAAAGAGGACGAAGTTCTTCGCCTCGAAATACATATATTCTCCTGTCTTTTTCTTAAATATTCTGAACTTAAAGGGTACTATAAAGTAAAGAAAAAGTACCGCCGCGAAAAAGTAGTACAAAAAGCTGATACTTGAGAAAAGCACGTCCTGCCTCCTTAATTCTTTTGCAATCTTGTCTATAACCTAACAAACGGATCGAGGATCTCTCCCCAATCCGTCTGTTTGGAAAAACTATGAACTTTATTTATTACTCTGCGTCTGCAGGGGTCTTTACTGCTGTGTAGAAGGTCTCAACAAAGCCGTCCTTCTGCTCTGCGGTAAATCCGTCGGGCATCTCATCGCTTATAACAACGCACATCTGGAAGAGAACGATGTCGCCAAAGCTCTCGCAGATAACTGTGTTTGCCTCACGGCAGATCATCCATCTGAGGTCGCAGGTCTCAGTAAGAGACTTCTTGAACGCCTCGATATCTGTTCCCTCTTCAACGCGGAAAACGTAGCCCATGAAGGGATTCATAGAGCTGGGAACGTAGTTGTAGCACTCGCTGTAGCCTGTGGGGATCTCATTGAAGCCCATGAGCCACTCTGCATCCTTCTCAACGGGAAGTACGTTGAGCTGGTAAGAAGCGAAAGTCTCATATGTCATATTCTTATCTTCCTCTGTTGCGTACTCGTCATCCTGAATAGATGCCATGTACTCGTCATACTGAGCGCGAAGTCCTGCGTACTCGCCGTACTTATTGATAAGTGCGGTAGCAATTGCCTCAAGGGAAGCGTTTGCGCTTACGTCCTTCTCAGTTGTCTCGGGAGCTACGTTACCCTCGGTCTCAGAACCGTTATCATTGTTGCCCTTGTCATCGCTAGGCACTGTGTTACATGCTACAAGTGTGAGGATCATAAGTCCTGCAAGAATAAATGCTACTATTTTCTTCATTTTTTTACTCTCTTTCATACATTAAATTTTGGTCCTCTTTTTGACCTTTCATACATAATACGAAAAAATCATAAAAAGGTGACACGTTTTTTCTTAAATTAATAAATAATTTTTTTGACCGTCCAGGCGGCATCGTGATCCGCACCGTTCTTTTCTATGAGTATCTCAATGCTCGACGAGAGGTTGTCGGTAAATCGGTTAAGCTCCTCATCATCCGCAAAGGTGATGTCAGCCACGATCTCACTCTCGTTTATCACGATACCGTCGGAGGTCTTCTCTGTTTTTTCGACTGACACGGCAATTATGCAGCGGTACGATCCATCGTCTGCCTCGCCCCCCGCGAAGTAGAACGCATTAGCCGTTCCTCTGATAATCGCCCAGTCGCCATCTATCTTTTCCGATTCCGCAAGGAGCACCTCAAGTGCACTCTTTTCATCTGCGGGATCGTGGGAATTGTCCTTCTCTGTGTCGGTTATCTCCGTATTCTCTTCATTCGCTCTCTGCACACCGTAATCGACAGCGTCGGGCTCATTAAAAAGACCGCCCATAAAGGCGTTAACTCCAAGTCCTACGACTATCATAAGTGCGCAAGCTGCCGCCGCAAGACTCATACCGAAGTTCAGCCTTGACATAGCCGACCGCTTTTCAGCTTTCTGCTTTCGGGCTGCAACGTTCTCCATCACACGCGATATCTGCTCGTCGCGGGCGTGAAGTGAGCCAAGCGTTGCCCTTAAGTCACTTTTCTTCATTTCTATTACCTTTCAGTTTATAAGTTGTCATCTTCAAGCTCGAGGCGAAGCTTTTGTCTTGCCCTCGATAGCTTCTTTTTGACGTTTGCCTCGGTCTCACCGAGCATCACCGCTATCTCGCGCACAGACATTTCCTCGTAATAATAAAGGATGATTACCTCCTTCATATTAGCGGGAAGCTTCATTACCCTCGTATATATATCGTTCCTCGTTTCAGCATCTATACCGCCGACATCCTCATCGGAGAGCTGATTTTCGAGTACGTCATCAAAAGACCTGACGTTTTTCTTCCAAGGGGCTGTGAAATGAGAGTTGCACGCATTGAGTGTGACTCTTATTATCCACGCCTTGCGGTGCTCCTCGCTCTCGAAATTCTTCTCTGACTCAAAGAGCTTTATGAAGACCTCTTGGAATATATCGTCGGCATCGTAGCTCGACTGCGTCTTGGTGAGCGCGAGTCTCATGACCGTGTCCGAATAGTGTCTTACGACCTCCTCGGTCATCTCGCAAGGCAGACCGCTGTCGCTGAATCTATACGTGCCGTTCTCAAAGTAACTTGCCATGCCGACTTCGTCCTTTCATAAGTAATACGAAAAAGCTTCAAAAAGGTGACACATTTTTTTGAAAAAATTTTTTCGCTCATTTTTTGATAAAAAATATCATATTATTATACCACATTTTTTTTGCGTTTTCAATAGGAATAATAAAGTCAGACAAATTTGATAAAAATAAGAACAAAACAAATAATAAACGGAGGATAATATGTGTACAGCGCTCTCCTTTTATGCCGCGCACCACTATTTCGGGCGCAATCTTGACCTTGAATACCGCTATAACGAGGCGGCGGTAATAACGCCCCGTCACTTCCCTCTTTTTGAGAGTCGCGAGCATTATGCCATTCTCGGCACGGCAACGATTATGGATTCCTATCCTTTATATTATGACGCGATGAATGAGCACGGACTCTGTGTCGCAGCACTAAATTTCACGCACAGTGCCGTCTATCATAAAAAGCTCAAGGAAAAGATAAACGTGCCGCACTTTGACGTCATACTAAAAATTCTTTGTGAATGCAAAAACACAAAAGAAGCAAAAGGGCTGTGCGAAAATCTGAATATAACGGACGAGCCCTTTGACGCTTCCCTGCCCATCTCAAAGCTTCATTGGATGGTTGCCGACAGATACGCCTCTTTTGTTATCGAGCCGCGCGAGGGCGGACTTCGCATATATGAAAATCCTGTTGGTGTTCTCACTAACGAGCCTCCCTTCGAGTTTCATCTGCAAAGCCTCAAAAAATATATAAATCTCTCCCCCGCTCCAAAGGACAAGACCCTTTGGGGTAGCCTTGATATTGAGGCAGACAGTCGCGTAATGGGGGCTGTGGGGCTTCCCGGCGACTCTTCGTCCGAATCGCGCTTTGTGCGCGCCGCCTTTAATCTGCTCCACTCCTATCACCCCACCGACGAAAATGAGAGCATCACACAGTTTTTTCATCTGCTTGGCTCTGTTGAGGTAGTCGCAGGCACGGTAAGGCTTGCGGGCGGCAATGACCGCACACAGTATTCCTCTTGCTACGATACAGATTGTCTTACCTATTATTATCGCACCTATAATAGCGCTATCCACGCGCTACGGATGCGTGAGCGAGATATGGAGGCCTCAAGGCTTATTTCCTATCCCCTTTTATTTTCAGAGGAATTCTCATTTATAAACTGATGTTGTTGACTTTGACGTCAAAATATGGTAGAATAATAAAGTTATCAACTTAAAAAGAGGTTTATATGGGAATAGTTGAAATTTTACTCATTGCGATAGGGCTTTCGATGGATGCGTTTGCCGTTGCAGTTTGCAAGGGTCTTGCGACGAGAAAGCTTGAATTCAAGCACTATCTTATAGTTGGCGCGTGGTTTGGCGGCTTTCAGGGACTTATGCCCGCCATCGGCTTCCTTCTCGGTAGTGCATTTGAGAAATACATCACGGCATTCGACCACTGGGTAGCCTTTGGAGCTCTCGCCATTATTGGTGCTAATATGCTTAAGGAAGCACTTGAAAAAGAAAACGAGTGCGAGTGTTGTAACGACAAGAACGCATCGTTCGCCTTCAAAACGATGATAGGACTTGCAATTGCAACGAGCATCGACGCGCTTGCGATCGGCGTCGCCTTTGCAGTCAAGGGCGCGAACATCTACTTCGCCGCTCCCGCCATCGCAATCATCACCTTCGTGCTTTCGGGTGTAGGACTTCTTGTGGGCAACATCTTCGGTGCAAAGTACAAAAGCCGCGCGGAGCTTATCGGCGGTATCATTCTTATTCTTATGGGACTTAAATCCCTGCTTGACGCCGACGGACTTGGACTTCTGAATTTTTAAGAGGTGAAAGCTATGTTATCATTTGAAAGCGATTACATTCAGGGCGCGCACGAAAAGATACTTGCGCGACTTATCGAAACGAATATGGAAAAGCTTGCGGGCTACGGTAACGATATTTACTGCGAGTCGGCAAAAACAAAAATAAATGCGGCTTGTAGCGCGCCTGACGCAGAGGTATTCTTGCTCACGGGCGGCACGCAGACAAATCAGCTCGTAATTGATACGATGCTTGATTCCCACGAGGGCGTTATTGCCGCCGAGACAGGACACGTAAACGGTCACGAGGCGGGCGCTATCGAGTACACGGGACATAAGGTGCTCACAATTCCTCACGAAAACGGAAAGATAGTCATTTCTGCCCTCTCCGAGCTTCTCTCGGTTTTTGAGAATGACGCAAATCACGACCATATGGTTCGTCCCGCTATGGTATATATATCCCATCCGACCGAGTACGGCACGCTCTACACACTCGACGAGCTGACAAGGATCTCGGATATCTGCCGCGAGTACGGACTCTACCTTTTCCTTGACGGCGCGCGCCTTGGATACGGACTTATGTCACACGGAACCGACGTAACTCTTCCCGACCTCGCACGTCTTTGCGACGCATTTTACATAGGCGGCACAAAGGTAGGCGCGCTCTGCGGTGAGGCGGTGGTCTTTAAGAAGGAAGCAACTCCCCGCGCATTTTTCACAAAGATAAAGCAGCACGGTGCGCTTATCGCAAAGGGACGTCTTCTCGGTGTGCAGTTTGATACTCTCTTTACCGATAATCTCTATCTTGAAATAAGCAAGAATGCCATCGACAAGGCAGAAAGACTAAAGAGAATCTTCTCTGATAAGGGCTATAAATTCTTTATCGACTCCCCCACAAATCAGATCTTCGTGGTGCTTGAGAACACCTTTTACAAGACTCTCTCGGAGCGCGTGAGAATGGGATTTTGGGAAAAATATGACGATAATCACACAGTTGTCCGCCTTGCGACAAGCTGGGCGACCACCGACTCCGACGTCGACGAGCTTGAAGCGATACTTAACGAAATATAAAAAAAGCCGTAGGCAAATGCCTACGGTTTTTTATACGGCTCAATAGCGGTGATACCGCTTTTCATAATAATTTTGCGAAGGAAGGGCGAGCAGAGCACCGCGCGCTTGTGTGTCTTTACATATAGCTTAAGACGAAGCTTTTTCGTCTCTTTTTTATATCTTTTTTGAATGTCCTCTATCTCTTTTTCCTCACCAAAGGCATCGGCAAGCAGCTTTGCGCTCATTATTGCCGAGCTTATGCCCTCAAAGGAGCTCGCACTGATAAATCCCGCCGACTCGCCGATAAGGAATGCACTTCCCTTGCCCGTAACAAAATCGCGCATACTGCGCGGGCTTGAGACAAGACACGCTTCGGTGCGAATCGGCTCTCCAAAGGACACGCCGAGGAATTCCTCAAGGCGCGCCTTTTGCTTCTCATATGCCTCGCGACTTCCGTGTGTAGCAAACGCGCCACCGAAAATGACGTATCCGTCCTTGTGTATCGTCCAAGAGCAGCTATCGCTCGTCTCTTTATCGAAAATGCAGGAGTAATAAGGCGTCTTCTGTCCTTTGTACTCAAACCACTCTTGAATTGCGGTGTATCTGACGCGCATAGGCTTAAAGAATCTGCGACGCACGATAGAATTAGCGCCGTCAGCACCAACAAGCACGCCCGCGCGTATCACTCTGTCGCCAACCGTGATTAGATACCCGTCCTCTTCCCTCTCAATATCGGTGCAACGTCCGTTTATTATCTCTGCCCCCTCGGCAAGGGAGAGAAGCCAAGAGTCAAAGGCAAAGCGATCCATATTGAGATAGTGCCGCTGATAGTAGCGCACGGATTTTGTGACAAGGTCGATGGTCTCTACCGCAAATATCTGCGGGTCGGAGAGCACCGATTTCGGCAAGGTCATATCAAATCTTGCAAGTAGCTTTTGCGCATCGGGCGCGAGCAATCCGCCGCAGGCCTTGGCACTCTCACGTGTCTGTCCGTTTATGACGGCTACCGAGAGCTCGGGACGGCTTCTTTTTATCTCGCGGGCAAATACCGCGCCCGCAGGCCCCGCACCCACAACGGCTACGTCGTAAAATTCTTTCATTTTGTTCTGACACTCACGTTCTCAAGCGTCATATTCTCAACTGCTGTGTAGTCGGCATCGGTATTCTCTGTGGTAACGTCTATGTCCTCAAATGTGAAATTTGATAAGAGATACTGCGTCGTGTCACCCTTGACGTTAAAATATTTATCGCAATCGCACTTGATGCGGCGCATCGTCACGTTCTCGCCGTAGGAAAGAGGTATCTCCTTGCGGTCACCGAGGTCATAAAACTGAGTCCAGGGGTTGATATTTATAAAGTTTCGCACTCCCGTAGCCTCTACGTCCTCAACGAGAAAATGCTCGTATCTCTGTGGGGTGTCGGGGCGCATCTTGAGCCAAAGAAGATTGAAAACACGCGCGATCTTCACACGGCGCACGATTATGTTCTTGCAATGCACCGCCTCAGAGCCGCAGGTGAGCGCTCCGTGGCAAAGACCGTACTCGCAGTCCTCAACGATAATGCGCTCGTTGGAACCATTATTCTCGTCGGTGTCGGCATAGGGACCCTTGCCTCCCTTGAGAGCTACGGCATCGTCAGCCGTCTCAATGTAGCAGTTCTTTATAAGCACGTCGGTACACACGTCAAGATCGATAGCATCGGTGCTCGGCGCACGAAGGGGTGCTTCGGGCGAATAGATGGTGCAACCGAGAATTTTTATATGGCTTGTCTTGTATATATGTGTTGTCCAGAACTGCGAATTTCTCAGATCAAGTCCCGAGATCGTGACGTTTTTTGAGTTCGAGATATAAACAAGACGTGCTCTCTGCTCGTCTTTATTCGTACACTTCGGGTTCCACGCGCGGCGCGCCCAGAAGGCTCTCCACGATCTCTCGCCGTTTCCGTCAATAGCTCCCTCGCCGCACATAGTAAAGCCGTCACAGCCGTCGGCATTGATGAGTGCCGAAAAATACGGGCAGGTCTGCCCCTCAATGCGCGTAGTAAGCACGGGGTAGTCCATAATATCGTCGCTTCCCTTGAGCACTCCGTCCTTCTCAACATAGAGGTTTACTCCGTTTTTGAAGAAAAGCGCGCCCGTGAGGTACGTGCCTGCGGGCACAACGATAACACCGCCGCCATTCTCCGCCGCGGTATCAATAAGCGCCTGAAGCTCCTTTGTATATATTTTTCCGTCGTCACGCACACCGTAGTCGGTGATGCGGTACTGCCTGCCAAGCTCCGCCATCAATGGCGCATCAGTCTCGTAAAACCACGCGTCGATCGGCGTTCCGTCGGGGAAAAATTCATTTTTTTTCATAGCAAAGTGTCTCCTGTAAGTGTTATGATTTTATTTTATCACCCACGCGGATAAATGTCAAGTAATAGAAAAAAGCTTCCGAATTTTCGGAAGCTTTTTTGTGACTTCGTCTATAAGCCGGGTTCTGTAATCGACGACCATCAATCTTCGCTTGCCGTCACCGACAAGCTTCGGCTTTCGCCGTGCCACCCGAGGATATGCGTCGGGCAAACGATCCTCAAACGGTGTTGCTTCAGATAGGGTTTACAGCGGACCTATGTTACCATAGGAACGGGTGAGCTCTTACCTCGCCTTTCCATCCTTACCGTAGCCATTGTGGAATGCTGTAGAAAGCGTGATCCCGTTCACGTCGCCGTACTTGGTACGGCAGAGGACGGGAGCGCGTTTAGATGCTCGCATCAAAATGAAATCCGAAGGATTTCTTCCTTAGACTTCTTAGCTTTTCACGCATACTTTGCAAAAAATATGTGCGAGTATCGTTCTACACTTTCCACAAGGGCTACGGCGGTTTATTTCTGTTGCACTTTCCCGGCAGTCACCTGCGGCTGACGTTATCAGCTATCCTGCCCTGTGAAGCCCGGACTTTCCTCACGGTAATACCTTTCGGCAACATACCGCGCGGCCGTCCGACGAAGTCATATTATTTTAACATACAGACAAATGTTTGTCAAGCACTCAGTTTTTCTTTATATACTTTATTGCCGAGATGGGTGCGGCAACAATAGCCGTGATTATGATTTCGGGTATCATAAACAGTCCATTGTAGAAAATAGAATATACAAGCGAGAGCATCTTGCCGTGGAAGACGTCAAGCACCCAGCCGCCAATACTATAGAAGCCCTCCTGCGTGAAGAACCACTCTGCCCACGCGCCGTAGAAAATGTATCCCGAAACGATGTGACAAAGGTATCTTGCGCCAAGCGCTACTACAACACCGAGTACGATTGCGAGCGTCTTATTCTTTATCTTATTTCTGAACACTCCGCCAAGTCCGAGCACAGTGTACGCGATAAGATAGTCGATAAGAAGTACGGCAACTGCGACCCAAAGTCCCATATAGTCATCGCTTGAGGGGGTAAAGAGGGCAATTATCGTCGAGCCCTTGCCAAGCACGAGATCCATAATGATCTGTATGCAAGAATAGGTAAAGGAGACAAAAAATCCCCACTTCATTCCGTACATATACGAAATGAGCACGATAGGCAGCATACTTGCCACCGTAAATCCGCCGCCAAAGGGCAGATTAAGAAAAGGAATGTACGCACAAACGAGCGCGAGTACCGTTGCCATTGCAAGCATCATTGCTGACGTTGTAAGGCGCATTGTGTTCGTTTTTTTCATAACGACCTCCGATAAAAAAATTTTGACCGCACGGAAACACGTGCGGTCAAAACTTCAAATATATCGAAGCAATCTCCCTACGCCGGCATTATCCGTATCAGGTTAAAGGGTTCAGGACTTTTCGCCCCATCTCAGCCTTTCGGCACCCCTGATTTCTATGCGGTTTTTACGTGAATTATTCTATCACAAGAAAAATTCCTTGTCAAGTGCTTTTTTACTTATTTACAAACTTAACTGCAGTTCCGTAAGCTATAACCTCTGCCGCACCCTGCATTACTGCGGACGAAGCGTAGCGAATATTCACGATAGCATCAGCGCCGAGTGCCTCTGCCTCCTCAACCATTCTCTTGGTTGCAAGCGCTCTTGCCTCATTCATCATCTCGTTATATGCCTTGAGCTCACCGCCAACGAGAGTCTTAAAGCTCTGCGCTATATCCTTTCCAATATGCTTTGACTGGATAGTGCTTCCCTTAACAAGCGAGAGCATCTCAAGCTCCTTGCCGCTTATATAATCAGTATTTACTAAGATCATCCTCTTCACCTTTCTTTATTTCTTTTATTCTTTCTACGCACACCATAACGGTAAGTCCCGAAAGCACGATCGGCAAAAGTCCCAATATCCACCTGAGCGCTCCGCCCACGAGTGCCGCAAGAACACCGAAATACAGTACGTAATAAATTGCAAAGATCACCGATACTACGATTGGAGCTATCATTTTCTTTTTATGTGACATATTTGCCCCCAAAAATTATTCGTAAGCCTCGCTGTCGCAAAGCGCTGCGCCTATAACCGTTGCGTACTGAGCCATATCGGGTATGATAAATCTTACGCCAAACTTCTCCTCAAGCCCCTCAAAGACCTGAGTTACGGCGGGTATTGCGGTAAGATTGCCGATAAGCACAACGTTCTTGAGTCCGTGTGAGCGCGCCGAAAATACGGCAAGCATTGCGATAGTCTCGCCCACCATATTGGCAATACCGAGCGCTACGTCGGCATTTGTTGCAAGGTCGGAGAGCTTACCGAAGTTTGATGCCGTAATGTCCTCGTTTATCTGGAAATTGTTATCGGCAGAAATATCCTTGATGCGAAGATCCACGTTCCCAAGATCTCCCTCGGCGCAAAGCTTTTCTATATGCTCTATAGTGTCAACGCCAACCATTCTCTTTGAAAGTCCGACAAGCGTTCCGCCACCAACTCCCGTACCGCCGAGATACTCTATCTTTGTCGCGCCGTTTTCCTTTTTGGCATGGATGAGCGCCGTACCCGTGCCCATACTTACCACGATCGCCTCGTCAAGTCCCGAAAGGTAAAGTCCGCCAAGACCTACGCTTACGAATTCAGAAACCTTCTCACAGCTTCTCTCGTAGATGGGCTTGTTTATAAAAGATGCACCCACACCCGTCATAAGCACGCGGTCAATTTCGGCAAGCTCTATTTCGTTTTGCATCGTGAATTTTCCAAAGGCTCCGTAAGCCGAGGTCAGCGCATCTCCCGCCTGAACGTGAAGGGGGGCAACAAGAGTATTCTTACCCTCCTTATCGGTGCGCACCGCCACGATCTTAGTGGTACTGCCTCCAATATCTATTCCTATTACAGTTCTCATTTTTTCAGCCTCCTTATGGTTGCTTTCACGTCATTATAGCACCAAAAAACGTGAATTGTCAAGTGATATAAGGTTTTTTCCTCAGAAGCGCGCCCGAAGCTGACGAGCTGCCGAGGCAAAAGGTATATACTGCATCAAGAGACAGGGAGAGCTCCCTCTCTCTTTTTGCGCTCTCAGAATCAAGAAGTGACGCGTCTGCGGGCTTGGTAACCACCTTAAATTCGCTCTTTCTCGCCCTTGAGAGTATCCCTCTTCCCGTCTCGTTTGCCGCAAGGAGATTGGTGTATGCGGGGGTAAGCGAGAGATCCTCACTTCTGACGCCCGTCAGCGCAAAGAGTATTCCGCGGCGAAGCTTTGCGTCGGTATAACGCTTTGTGGAGAGCATTGAGAAAAACTCCTCTCCCGTCGCACTTTCGTGTGCCGCGCGGCATATTCTCTCGGCAATACCGCCCTCAAGACAAGGTGTGTCGGCAAAGGCTGCGGCAGACGTGAGCCTGAAAAAGAGCCTTGCCGCCTCGAAATATTTCTTTTCATCTATTATCTCGCCGTTGTTCTGTGCTCTCAAAAGCAGATCGAAGGTAGCCTCGGGAAGCCTTGAGGCAAGCTCCGATACGTCTCCCTTGCGAAGTATTCTGCGAATAGCCATAGCCGAATCGGGTGAGCCGTCAAGTGTCGCCGCATCGCTTCGGTATTCTCCGCCCTGTCGCTTTAAGGTCACAAAGGTAAGCGACGAGCCGAGAATCTTGTCCGCCTTTATATATTCAACGCCGAGTATGTCGTTTGATGATAATTCTGCGCCTATCTCGCCCCTTATGAGAGCAATATACGCCGCCGCGCTCTGCTCGCCTGCGAGAAGTCTCTCTCGGTAAAGCGTGCGGAAGGACTCGCTCGACGCAAAGTCGGCGGCACGCAAAAGAAGGTCTATATCCCCGCACTCAGAGCCGAAGATGACCGTGTCGCAAAATTGCGAGAGCACCGAGATAGCGCCCATAGCAAAGCTCTCTGCAGTTGCCGCGCTGAAAGGATAAGGCAACTCAAGCACAAGATCCACTCCGCACCTTGCCGCCGCCTCGGCACGCAGGTATTTGTCACAAACGGCAAGCTCGCCGCGCTGTGTGGCGTTGCCACTCATTACCGTCACCACGGCCGATGCGCCCAGCTCTTTTGCCCGATCAACGAGATATTTATGTCCCTTGTGGAAGGGATTGAACTCCGAAACTATTCCAAATACCGCCACGCGCTCACCGCCTTTCGTCAGTCTTTTTATCATTGTATCACAAATATAAAAAAAATGCAATTGTTTTATCTCATCTTCACTATTTTCCGATTTATCTTGAAAAATAAAGTAAGTTATGGTATTATTGTAATATAGATATGCTTATAAAAACGCGCACGAAAAGGAGGAATTACGAATGTTAGAGAAAAAACATAAAAGAATTATCCTCATAATTTGCCTTAGTCTTTCCTTGTTGTTCTTTGCTTGGGCGTTGTCGAGGTGTCTTACCGACCCGAGAGAAAGAGTCATTGCTATTGCTTGGAATGAGGAACAAATCACAGTAAATGGAAATGAATATGTGTTAATGGAGAGTAGCAGAGGGAATGGCACGTGGGAGTGTGAAAGAAGTATTACCGCAGTAAACCAACTAGGAAAGATAAGGATTTGGACAGATTTGAGTTTTTTTAGTGCGGCAAAAATATGGGCTTCAAGTGAAGACCCGCCAATTTGCTTGTGTGTAGCTACCTATTATAGTCCAAGTTGTTATCTGCTCAAGAGTTACACTTTACCATCAAAGCTCTCTGCAAGCTTTTCTTCAATTGATTTTGGTAAGTATGTTTTTTTTGACTTTGATAATGCAGTTTCAATGGAGGACATTATTTCCTGTCAAAACGCAATATCAGATGATGAAGATTACGAAATGGAATGGATTGATAATGCCGATTTATATTATTCCGAGCACGATATGATTTATTTGTATGTAGACATTTATCGCATAAATGAGGGATTTTATATAAGACTTGATGATGTTTACTACCCAATCGTTATGCCCGAAATATTACATTATCTGAATACAAAAAAATAACATATATTTTCAGCCGCGCTCTCACGCGCGGCTGTTTTGTTTTTATAACTTCAAATTTTGATTTGTCGGTGAGTTTGTAGAGAGCAAGACATCATTTATGATTGTAGGGGCGCGCACTGCGCGTCCGCAATAAACGACGAAAAATTCCGAACGGACGGCCAATGGCCGCCCCTACAGTGTTTGTAGGAACCGTTCGTTTATCCCTCTACACAACACCCCGATAAATCCCAATTCGTTTACAACAAAAAAACTGCGGCGAATGCCGCAGTTTTTTAGCCGAATATTCTCTTAAGCAATTCCTCGCAATACTCTTCCTTTGCCGAAAAATCCATACACGAGGAGTATATCGCTTCAAGTGCAAAATGATGCTCTCCCGCCTCTCGCAAGGACTCGAGTGCCGAAGACAAAAACGCCGATTCGTGCTTTTTGTTGAGCTTATACCCATGCCTTATACACGATACCTCACCCTTAACAAAGCGACGCATATTAACTCTTACGTCCTCGGTATGCTCACTGCCCTTTTGCACTATAACAAATGCCTTTTTGTCATTCGGGAAAAAGAGGGCGTTCGGGGTCTTTGCATCAAGGGGATCGTAGGAGATCATCACAGGGGTGTCGGTGTGCTCGGCATTCTTGAGAAGCAGCCGCAAAAAAAGAGGTGCCGTGCCAAAAAGATCCTCAACGGCATATACCTTTTCCGCGAAAAATTCGTACGTGTCGAGCCGAATTCTGCCCTTCATGCCTATGGAATCTATCATCCCCACGCTGCTCGCGTATCCTCCGCCGGTCTTTATATCAGAAAACAGTCTTCCCACCGCCCGAGAGGCCTTTTCATGCCTGAAATATGGCAAAACAAGAGAAAGATTTATGTCACTCACCCTTTTAGCCGCGTCAAGATACCTGTACGCGAGCTTATAGCACTCGCTTTTTCTGTTTGCAAGCTCCTCTATCTCGGAAAGACGTGATGCAAGAGCTTCTGAATTCCAGAATCTGCCGAGATCCACTATCTCGTCCCTCGCACCCGCAAGCCTTGGCTCATAAGTGTGGGGAGAAGTGCCGTCTACTATAGCTATGCGTCCATCGACCACTATCGCGTCGAGAGAGTCGGGATCCGACGAGCAAGCATAATGCTCGACCGAGCTTCCCCGCTCCCGTGCATACTCCGCCGCCTGCCTCAAAAAGCTGCTCTTGCCCGTACCGGGGCCACCCTTCATTATGTAGACTCTATCCACGCCCTCAAGTATATCACCGTAGAAGCTGACAAATCCCTCGCCGCTGTTTGCACCGCAAAAGAGCATGCCGCCGTCAAAATGTCCTTTTTTGTTCATTCTTCGCCTCCGTAATTTATTCTGTGCACTACATTTTATGCACAAAGAGGCGCGTTTGTCATCTTCCCGTGATATTGATGTTTACAGGAAGGATTCCCGACTGATCGTAAACGATCTCGTTTATCTGCGAGATCTCGGCGGGAAGAAGCTCCTCGCCCGTAACGACGATATTTGCCTTTCCGTCGCTTATGACTGCAACGCAATTCTCAAAGCCCTTTGCGATAATGAGAGTCTCAATGTTCGACTCCTGCTCCATAACCTTTGCAAGGCTTGCGATCTCAAGGAGTGCTTCGTTCTTTGCGCTCTCTGTCGAGCTCTGACTGTCAACGACAGACTGAAGAACCTCTATCGCCTCGTCACGCGAGCGCTTGCGGCTGACCTCGATGCTTGAGAAATACTCGTCATCGTCGCTCTTTTCGGGCGCGTCAACGTCGGCGGAGGGAGAGCTCGTATCCTGCATTCCCGCACTTGCATCGTAGTCGTGTCCGTCACTGTTGTTTGCCGACATCACAAGGAAATTCACAACTATAGCCGCGCCAATAAGGAGCACTGCGCCGAATATGATGAAGTTTCTCTTGCCGACTCTTTGGCAAAATTCCTTGAATTTTTCGCTGAAGTTTTCGAATTTCATAATATTTTCCTCCAAATATTTTCTATGCTATATGTATATTTTAGCTTTTCGTGCTTTATTACACTTTTTTGTTTTGCACTGTAACTTAATATAACCGATTTTCAAATTTTGATTTTTCGGTGTAAATCATTTTATTCTACGACGAGGTGACGTATATTTTGTTGCTTGGCAGGTCGAAGGTTGCCGAGACGAGTGCGATTATCTCCTTTTTCACAGTCGCACTTTCTCCGCCCTCGCAAACTATGCCTACTCCGAGTATCCTCGGAGGCGTATAGCCTATCGTTACGGCACTCTCAGACGAGCCGCTTCCCACAAGCACGTATTCGGTCCTGCTCGTGCCCTCGTTGCTTTGCATATTCTGTACAAGAACACTCTTAAAGCTTCCGTCAAGCGTGACTGCAACGCTGACCTCACCCGCGCCCTTTACCTTACTGCATATTTTTTCAATCTTCTCAACAAGCGCCGCCTCGTATGCCGCCTCGTCGTAAGCCGACACCTCTATTTTTTCCTCCCTTTTGCCAAAAACTCCAAACGCGCCGTTGCCAAGAAGCAGCAGAGCAAGTCCTGCGGCTATCCCGATCATAATTATAGGCCTTTTGTCTATACCATCTTTATCCCTTCGTGTCATTTTTGCCTCCATAAAGCACTCTACACTCGCAAGACAGGAGTGTTGTGACGCGCTCGGATATCTTATGCGCGTCGATAAGCACCGCCGAGCCTCGAAGCGTGAGTATCACGCGCTCGACCTCAATGCCCGCCTCACTCTCGCAAAGTGTCGCTTCTATGTCTATATTTTTTTCTTCAATTTGAAATTCGTCGCACAAAATAGCCTTAAGCTCCACCTCAAGCACCCTCTCGCCCTCACGCGCAAGGGTTTGATCAAATATCTTCTCATAATCGTACACTGCGAGGTCCTCAGAGAAGCCGTCAAAAAGCACCTTCCCACCATCGCTAAGCGCACCGATAAATGAGATGACGGGTCCTACGGTTATTGAGAGGGCACACAGTCCGCAGGCAAATCCGACGCAGGTGCGAAGCCCGCCCCCCTTGCCCTCTGGAGTAAGCATCGATGCAAGCCCTGAAACAAGAGAAACACCAAGCAATGTCAGTATAAATTCCCTCATATCTCACCTCAAAGCCAAAGAGCACCTGACGAACACCCCAAGCGCAAGAATAAAGCTCACGGCAACCGATGATACCACGGCGATAAGCATACCGTAGATTCCGCCGATATCGGATAGCGCCCTTCCTTCCGTCTCACACCCAAGCATCTCGGCAACCGATGATGTAAGTATAAGAAAGAGTCTTGTGATCAAGAGAGATATGACTATCGGCAAAACGAGTATGAAGACAAAAAATATACCGCCAAGTCCCGTAACGCTTTTTATGTAGGAGACCGTAGCACCAACCGTACGCAGACTCTCACCGACCGAGCCCCCCACGATAGGTATGGCACTTGACGCCATAAGCTTTGCCGCACGCGCCGTGATACTGTCTGCCGAAGCCGACAGAAGCGTCTGAGAGGACAAAACGAAGAGGAGTATGCTCATAACGAGCGTCAGAAAAACGGTATAGCACTTTTTGAGTGCCGAGGAGAGTGTACCAAGGTGCATATTCGGGCAGAGAGCGCCGCACAGAGAAAACGAGGTCATCATAGCCGTGACGGGGATGACCGTATTTGCGCAAACGCTCTGGCAAAAGGCAAGAAAAAGATAAAACGCAGAGCTGCTTGCGGCGGCAGTCGTGACGTTTCCGCCCATCGCATATATAACGCTGACTGCGGGTATGACGCCCACCATAAGCATCTCTATCCTCTCAAAAAATGACTTTAGCGACTCAAGATCAGAAAGAAGCCCTGCCGTCATCACCGCAAATATGAGTGCCACCGAGCAAAAGCCCACCGCCCGCGAGAGCGCACTCTCGACAAGTCCCGTCTTGAAGGAATGAAATATGGCAACGAGCAAAATTATACCGACAAGCGTTGCGAAAAGCGAGAGCTTCTTTTTCAGCTCAATACCGAGCATCTCACCGACAAGGCTCATCACGTATTCGCCGTTGCTCATCCTGCCAAGCGCCTCCGATACCCCCTCTACGTCCCCCGAGTGGATCTCGCTTGGCAGATAGTCGTCTATCTCGCTTGGCAGCTCGTCTATGACTCTCTCAAATTCCTCCGGAAGCTCCACACTCCCCTCTGCCGATGCACCGCACCGAAGAAGGCTTGCGAGCAAGAGCATAGCAATTAAAAATTTCATCCATCTTTTCTTCATCACGTTTCCTTTTACATTTCAATAATCGCCAGAGCGCAGCTCATTATCTCCTTTATAAGCGGTAGGCAGATCACAAAGATCTCAAGCCTTGCCGCAAGCTCAACGCCAAACGAAAGGCTCTCCGACCCAAGCTCCCGACACACAAGGGACGCAAAATGCCCCAGCAGAGCCACACCGAGCGCACGCAGAACGATTGACGCGTATTTGCTTGTGGCAGTCCCCTCTCCTATTATCGAGGTAAGCTCGCCCACCACCGAGCCCGCAAGCGTGATTATCACTGCAAGTGTGACGATAAGCGTGCCTATCCTCACCGCAAAGGAAAGAGTCCCCTTCATATGCGACAGCACGAGTGCCGCAACAGCCCCCGTGAGTGCGAGCGCTAATACCTCGCCGAGCATCAGAAGCCAAACACCGTACGAATAAGCGAGAACAGCTCGCCAAGCTCGCCCACCAGCACGAGCATTACCACGACTATACCCGCCGCGGTGACGAGCATAGCTTGCTCGTCACGCCCCGATTTATTTAGTATCACAGAGACGCAGGAGACGAGCACGCCTATCCCCGCGACCTTAAGTATGAGTCCTACGTCCATAAATTTTCTCCTATATCATTAAAATCACAATGCCGAGTGCCAAGGAGATGGCAAGTGTCGTATTTATCTTCTTCTTTGCGGGAAGCTCCTCGAAAAGCTTACGCCTCCCGTCCGAGAATAGCTCTACGTAATAGGCGAGCTTGCGAAGCTCCTCCTCGCGGTAGCCACTGCCGAAATCGGACGAAAATCTCGCAAAAAGCTCTCTGCAACGCTCGCTTCTGAAGGCTATATTAGTATATAGCTCCTCAAGGCTTGTCGGTGCGCCGTCCCCTCTGTAGCCGCAGTCAAGAAGCAACCTTTTATCGAGCCTTTCAAGTATTTTCGGTATCGGCATCGAAAAGCTCTCTACCTCAAGCCTTATCTGACGTATGAGGCGCAAAAGGCTGTCGAACTCGAAAAGCTCTTTCTCTGCCCTTTTGTTAAGATACCTTGCCGCAAGCGAGGCACTTACAAGAAGCAAAACGCTACCCAAGAGCCTTAAGACCAGCATCGGCTTCCTCCCACGTGCTCACCGTATAGTTAAAATCTCCTCTGAGCTTTCTTATCCCCACGTAAGCGCCGAATACCCGTGCCTCGTGAAGTTGTGCAACGGTACTTCTGCGAAGAAGTCCCCCTATATTTTCTCCGTGAGCTGACGCGAGCAGAGGCACACCGCTGTTTTGTGCCGCGATTATCGCCTCTGCCTCGACCATATCGCCTATCTCGTCACAGACGATGAGCTCGGCACTCATCGTCCGCGTGGCTATCTCTATCCCAACGCCGCGCGGATATCCCGAGAGCACGTCAAGGGAGCACCCCTCACCCAAGAGCGCATAGGAAAGCTCGCCCCGCGTGTCGACGACCGAGACGCGCAAGGGATGCTCGCCGCTTGCCATCCTCCTTGCGACAGAGCGCAAAAGAGTGGTCTTTCCCTCGGCGGGGGGCGAATATATAAGCACTCCCGCCTCACCGCGAAGCTCGCGTAAAAGGCGACATACAGGCTCTCCTACGTCAAGCCTTGCCATTGGCAGGCGTATATTCAGAGCCGATATTTCATAAACGCCGACCACTCTGTCTCCCTCGCAGACAGCTCTGCCCACAACGCCGACGCGTATGCCACCGTCAAGCGAGACGTAGCCGTGACTTATCGTCTCCCCGTAGGCATATACCGAGCGTCCGCAAAGCTCTGCAAACAGTCTGTCCACCTCATCGCCGCCGAGCACCGTTCTTAACATCACGTTTTTGCCCGACACAGTAAGGGACACCGCGCCCCCTCTGCGTATCCTTATCTCCTCTGTCCTGCCGCTTGTCTTAAGAGCGCCTATCTCGTCAATGAGCCCATAGGGCAAAATTGACATAAGCACCCTTGGAAGCGGCACTTTTTTAGTTTCGCAATTTACCGTAAAAGCCATATTTTCTCCGTACAAGCCCTTTTCTGCTTGAAGTATATTTTGCACACCCCGTTTTTAGACCACCAAACAGCCTCTATTTTTGCATCGCGTCGGTAGCGACCCCAAAATATGCGGTTATTTTGTCTTTGTGTGTCACAATATCTTGTGGCGTTCACGCGTCGTTCATATTTTTTTAATAATATGTTGATGTAAATTTTTTGCCTCTATGATAAAATTATTATGTATATTTCTTATGTCTTTAAGGAGGTAATTATGTTCTTCAAAAACCGTCCTATTCCTGCTTTTGCCGGCAATGCACCCACACACAAGCAGTTAAATGATAAAAAAAGAGAGGCCTTTGCCTTCAGCAGCTCTGAGGCAAACGATTTCAACTCCTTCTCCTCCGCTCCGAAGCAAACAAAAAAGAAGGCTCCGAGCTTCTTTAAGAAGGATATGACCTTCGAGATAAATCCCCGCTCTCTTATAATCGCGGCGGCATCCTTGCTTACGGCTATAGTTCTTATAGTTCTTGTGAGCACGGTTGTAGCTTCTGCGAGCAAAAATATAAAATTTGATGATAACACCTTCCTTTGCTATCAGAACGAGGAAGGAAATTACGTTATCCTCAAAAACGGCAAGAAAATTCGCGACGTTTTCGTTGACGAGACTACTCTTATCGCGGCGGCTGACAATTCCTTTGCCTACATAACGGTAAACACGCCCGAGGGCTATGACGTTTACCTTCTCAGCGGCTCGCGTCCGAAGCTTATCTGCGACAATGCAGACGACATCGAGGCATACGCAGAGTTTGAGCCCGCCGTGGTCTACGTCAAGGACGACCGCTCGGTATATTTCTACGACGGAGCTGAAACAGTCATCACTACGGGAAGCGGAACGGCCTCAAACGTCGTCATTTCTCCCGATGCCTCCGCAATTGCTTACAACGCGCCCTCCCGCTCTAATCCCGACGTCTCGGCTCTCTTTATGTACACGACAGCCGAGGAGGAGTCCGAGCAGCTCAGCGCAGGCGGCACGACCGTGGTGCCCGTAACCGTATCGAACAAGGGCAAATATGCACTTGCCTATACGCTCGACCCCGAAAACAAGGACAAAAAGGAGCTTTACGTAGTTCTTAACGGCAAAACGAGCTACCCCATCACAGAGCTTAACGGATATTTTGACAAGGTTCTTTACAAGAACTCGACCGATACAGAGATAGTTTTCTCGACCACCGACGAGCAAGGCGGTGCTCACACCTACGTCTTTGATTGCAAGAAGCTTAGCACGAGAAAGGACAACACCGCGCACTATCTTGGCACGGGAACAAGCATTCCGCAGATAACCGACGGCAGAATAGTAAGACTTGACACAGTAAAGAAGAGCTACTTCAGAAACACCGCAGAGTCAAAGACCTTCTACCTTAACAGAAAATACGAAGCCCTCAAGGTATCCGACTTTATTGGCGAGTTTGACCCCGATCTTGAATATTTCTACTTTGTCAACAAGCAAAAGAAGATACTTTGCAAGATGGAGATAAGAAATGGCAAGTCAAAGTCGATAACTCCCGTGGCTTATGACGTTGAGAGCTTCTGCGTCACCGAAAAGGGCAACGTTTATTACCTTGACGAGTATTTTGATTTCTATTTCTACAAGCTCTCACAGGACAAATCCACAAGAATTGCAAGCGACGTTGAGAGAATCGAATTTTACGAGTACAAGAACGTGCTTTATTTCGAAATGGCGGGCGAGGACGACGTAAATAACGTCTACGCATCCTCCGAGGGCTCAGATTACGAGCTTGTAAAGCTTGGCAAGGACACCGTAACGGCTATTCCCGAAATAACCAATACGTATTCAAAGAACACCTACGCGATACTTGGCGACGACACCGCCGACGTATATTACACGTCGAACGGCAGAAGCTTCAAGAAGGTAGCAACCGCTACGAAGCTCATAAGCGAATAATTATCAACAAAAAGCCCACCGCAAAAGCGGTGGGCTTGTGTTTTGGTTTTATTCGTTTGCAGTGTCGTTTTCTGCCTTTGATTTTACTTCCTCGTCCTTCTTCTCGTTCTTTATCTCCCAACGGATAAGAAGAGCAAGTATGGCGCGAAGAGCGATGACTATCGCAAGTATGCCAAGCTCCTTGAGGTCTCTTACGATAACGGTGTTCACTATCTCAGCACCCATCTTGAATTCAAGCGCCAAAGCGAGCGTTCTACCGAGGTCAACCGCAACGTTCACCGTTCTCTTTTTCTTAAGACCCCAAAATATCTGCGTGATAGCCTTTACCGAACCGATAAAAATTATAAGTATTCCCGTAAGCTCAAGGGTATGCACCGATATCTCTGCAATGAAATGAAGAATATCTCTATAACCCGCTAAAATACCGTCAAAAAACATTATATTTCTCCTTTTAAGTATCGTTATCTGCCTTTTATTCGATTATACCACATAAAACCGAAAAAGGCAACAACAATTTTAAGGCAAGCATTTTCGACGAAAAAAGTAATAGCTATAGAAATTTCTCTTCGTGAACATTTTCTCCCTTCCGCTTTATCGTGGGGATCGACGGTCTCGGCGACCCGTATCTTACGCTCGACCCGACGCGTGACCGTCCATTATCACGGAAAATGGTATATGGATTGGGTTGTTGAAACGGTCAAAATATTAATTTTAAGTTTGATTTAGTATAATTTCAATCAAAAAAATCGGGAAACAATTTTTTTAATCTTTCTACTTCTTCGTCGTCATCATTTTTTGGTTTTGAAGTCTCATGCTCGTTCAACGGAATTCCACAATGACCACAAAATTTGTTTCCTTGTCCCCATTTCTCTCCGCATTTTGGACAAAATCTTATACTGGGTATTTCTTCAACTTTCGGACTTTCATTCGATTGAACATCTGTTCTTTCTGCGGTGATTGCTTCAGTCTTTGTTTCAGTAGCATTAACTTCTTGAGAAGGCTGTATTTCATTATTTTCCGAGTTGTTCTTTTCTTTAGAACTTTTCTCCGTAATTATAGCACGGTTAATCCAATAGTATAAAAAAGCTGGCGTAGGTGTCCATCCTGCCGTTGCTTCAACGGATATTGTTATAATCAAAAAGAGAATTCCAACTATAACAGAATTCCAAATAGCAATTTTGTTTGCCTTCTTTTTGGGGAATTTCCCGCCATTTGAAGCCATCATAATCATCGGCACTGCCATATATGCGATTGCTGTAATAAGTAAACTGCCTAAAACACCCATAAATTTCTCCCGTCGAATGTTATTTTGTCAAATTTGTACTATAACGACGTTATTATATCACATTATAAGAAAACTTGCAACTTATTATTTCAATTGTTCTATTTCCAAAAAGAAATTACTATCATTTGATGCATTTTTCATCTTAAACAATTCACATTGTGGCAAATCTTTCATAATTTTTATAAACAATTCCTCGTGCTCCGAAGAACAGTTCATTCCCAAGTAAATTTTTTTTGGAGCAAGCTTAAAATATTCTTTATCTAACAATATTCTATATTCGTTTTCATGTTGCCAGCTTATGTGTTTTCGAATGAATGACATATGTAGCATATAATTGCAGGCATGCATTTTGTTAAAATTATGTTTATCGCTTTCTCCTTGAGCGAATAAATTAAGATAATTATTCATTAAATTCGCAACGATAGGTGTTCCTTCAATTCGCGTTTGATCATAAGATACTGGAAAAAAATGAGTTTTTTCATCATCTTGAATTTCATACTCAACACAAAAACCTTTGTGTTCGTTAGCATAATAAGCCCACATTGGCATGCTTTGATACTTTTCTTCAACATTAGAAAAACAAGCGACATGACAATTATTTCCAAGTCCCTCAAATGTTTTTTTCAAAAAATTGTTGTAAAATCCACGCTGCATTTGATTGCCTTCTTGAAAGAAAAGTGATTTGCCTTCAAATGGATCGTTAAAGCCTTTTAAGGGCGATAAGTATATCTCTCCTCTTTGTATTGTCATTATTTTTTGTTTATTTTTACATTCATTTTCACCAAGATAATAATACTTATATAGAGTATCTGGAACACAAGAATTTTTGTATTCTTCTGCTTCTGCAAATTTTTCTTTTACTATTAAATCATAAAATTTTTCAAAATCCATAAACCACCTCTAATAGTATTACTACAACACCATTATATCAAACAGTTAATCATATTACAAGAAGGCAAAGGAACATATTTGTAAATATAACGTAAAACTAACAGACGTACTTCGCTCGCTCCGACGGGAGTTTCGCCTTCGGCGAATATACCTGCGCCCTGCGCCTGATGAGCAAGCTCCTCGATCTTCGGGCGCGGTATGCGAACCCGTATTCGCGCGAACAAAGTGAGGCGCAATGGTGAGACTTCCGTCGCGCGAGCGGCTTCGCTCGCGAGTCCACCAAAGAAAAAGGGGATGGCTTTAGAGCAGTTCTCTAAAGGACAGTTTTGCAAGAATACGGTATATCTCGAAAGAGGTATGCCGTATTCTTGTTTTTTCGTCCTTATGCGGATTTACGGATTTCTTCCATCGTTTTGAGTAGTTCAGTTTCGTCGGGAAGAT
>JAZQYP010000009.1:0-16380 GCA_045633625.1 Eubacteriales bacterium | reverse complement strand
CGGAGTGACGGAAGGATTGTAAAATATAGATTTAAGGTGAACAATCCCTCAGTCGCTATCGCGACAGCTCCCTTTACACAAGGGAGCCTTTGTAGTAACATTGCGTCAAATAATAAACAGTTCGATAAATCCCAATTTGTCTGTCAGATTTTGCTCCAATCAAAGAGAACGCCGACGGGGAAGTTCTTTTCGCTTGCAAGTCTGTTAAAGACCTCGTTTGCGTCGGTGGGGGAATGGATCTCACTGACTATATCCTTGAAATTCAGGCGTCCTCCCTCAATAAGCTTTACAACGGTGTTAAGGTCGTCAGCGTCTGTCCAAAGTCCTGCGCTTGATTCAAAGTTCGGGCGCATATTGGTGTGCGCACCGATGAGAGATATGCCTCTGCCGTGTACCTTTGCGTAATAGTCTATTTCAAATTTTGAGCTTCGTGTGCAACCGAGAAGCGCCACTCTGCCCATTTTTTTCATACAGTCAAGTGCCTGAATGAGTCCGATGCCGAGGCCCGTGACCTCAATGCAGACGTTCACACCGCCACCGCTGAGATCCTTTACGTTTTTAACAAAATCCTTGTCGGTCGGGTCAAGCGCATAGTCTGCGCCAAGCTTTAAGGCAAGCTCTCTGCGTTCCGCTACGGGATCGACCGCGATCACGGGATAAGCTCCCGCTGCTCGAAGCTCCTCAACGGCGAAGATGCCGAGAATACCAAGTCCCATAACGAGAGCCGACTCGCCTATTTCAAGATGGCATTTTCTTATTGCCGCAAGGGGAAATATAGAGATAAACGCCATAGATGCTTCCTCAAGAGAGACCTTGTCGGGAAGCTTTATCACGCAGCTTTTGTCAATGGTGATGTTTCTTGTGTGAACTCCGCGGAATACGTGAACTCTGTCACCGACACAAATGTCGTCAACCCCCTCGCCTATTGCGGTGACAATACCTGCCGCACTGTAGCCAACGGTTCTCGGGAATACGGGCACGGCATCCTCGGACTGATTCGTACCCGATCTTTGGCCTATGAAATTCGCCCTTTCGGTGCCCGAGCTTATCGCGGAGAACTCAATTCTTACCGTAACCTCGTCTTTCTTTGGGGGCAGACACTCAACGTCAAGAAGCTCTGCAACGTAGGGAGCTGTGAATACTATCTTCTTTGTTTTCATAATTATATTTCCTTTCCGCAAGATCTCAAAATTAGCTTATAAAGTCCAAGCTCATAGTCATAGGAGTAAGAATTTTCCTTGCCGCGCACCATCTCTGCAAAGTTTGTCATCATTTCGACGTAGCGATCGTAAACGTCGGTTTTCGACGTCCCCCACGGCTTGTGCCAATCGGTGTCATACGCTTCGTTCATAACGGTATACTGTCCACCGGGGGCCGCGACCTCAAGGGGCTTTATCTCTATGGTGCCCTTTTCGCCGGCAATTACTATCTGTCTTCTTAAAAATCCTCCGCGCTCGACGTCGCAGGTCTTTGCAAAGGAAACTCCGTTCTTGTATCTGAAGGCGACCATTCCGAAGTCGGTCGTGTGTACGTCGTCAAAGCCCGTGGAGGCGCTGAGGGGAATTATCTCAAGCGGCTCGCCTTGTATGCGGTAAATAATATCGATAATGTGGCAACCGAGGAAGAAGAGCATTCCCGAGGGGAAATGTGCAAGCCATTCTCTATCCTCAACAGTATGAGTACAGTTCATCTGCGCCTCGATAGAAAAGATCTCTCCAAGCTCGCCGTTTTTTATTTTCTTGATAGCTTCCTTGAGGCACGGGTTGAAGCGATACATGTATCCCGTCGAAAAGACAAGATTTTTTGCCTTTAAGATGCCTATAAGCTCCTCAAAGTCCGCAAGCTCAAGACCGCCCGGCTTCTCCATATGAATATGCTTGCCTGCCTTTGCCGCCATGATCGCATATTTTGTAAGATAAATCTCCTCGGTCTCAACGGTTACCGCCTCGATCTCGGGGTCACAAAGGATCTCTTCAACACTCATTTCCTTGTAGCCGTCAAATGCCGCGGCCTGCGTGGGAAATTTTTCTCTTTCGTTCTCGGGGAAGGCATATCCGACAACCTCGAATATATCGGTCAGCTTTATAAGTCTTTGCCATATCGAATTTCCGTGGCTGTTCTCACTCGTTCCTATCTGGGCAATTTTTATTTTTTTCATATGACGCTCCCTGCGCTTGATTTTTTTACATTTTCATTATATCACCTTGAAAAAATTTTTTCAATATGTTATACTGTAAAAAAAGTAACTATTCTGCAAAAGGAGAAGCAAGATGGAAAACAGCAATATCTTTGTGTCCGATCTTTCAACCTCAAGGCACGTCTTCAGGAGCTATCACTTCTGCAGAGGAAACAGCAACAAAAGAAAAACGCGCATAGGAGTTATCCTCAAGGGAAGCGGAAGCTATATTTATATGAACAAAAGGCTGGTCGTCTCTGAGGGAGACGTGGTTTTTATCCCCGAAAACATATATTGCTATTCCGAATGGCGAGGGGAGCCCGAGATCGAGGTGGTCTACGTCAGCGGATTTATTCATTACGACGGCTTTATGTACGAGCCACAGATAATTGAGTGCGGCGACGAGACAAAAAGCAAAATTTTAGAGATATCGGAGCTGCTTATGGCAAAGCAGGGGTTTTCGGGGCTTGAGGCATACTCGCTTTTTTATAAAATTTTGCAGACTATTCTTCCGCAGATGATGCCAAGTAATATTGCGTTCGATAAAACCATTCAATCGGCTATCGAGTATATAACCGGTCACTGGCAAGAGGATTTTGCGATTGCGGATCTTGCAAGAAGCTGCTGCGTCAGCGAATCGACTATATATCACTTGTTTAAAAAGGAGCTTGGGCAGACACCCGTGCAGTTTCTCAATTCGATAAGGATAAATATTGCCATTGATTACCTTGAAAACAGCTCACATTCAATATCCGCCATAAGCGAGCTTGCGGGATTTAATTCCGAAAATCACTTCAGAAGGATATTCTCGGAGCTTACGGGAACAACGCCACTTAAGTACCGAAAGGGAAGATAAGAGGGTAAAATTCTAAAAGCTATTGATAAAATCGTTTGTTTATGTTAAAATAGACCCAAATGAAAGGCGGTGTATATATGAGATATAGATTTATGCGTTTTCCGGGTGGCAAGGCAAAGGCGGTAACGCTCTCTTACGATGACGGAGTCATACAGGACAAGAGATTTTCCGACGTGCTCGAAAAATACGGGCTTAAATGCACCTTTAATCTCAACGGAATGAATTGCAGGAAGAACAAGGGACTTTCGTTTGATGAGATGCGCGAATACATTCTTGAGCGTGGTCATGAGGTAGCGGTTCACGGCTACAACCACAGGGCAGAGGGCTATCTTCGCCCTGTTGAGGGAATACGTGACGTTCTCGAATGCCGCCTTGAGCTTGAGGGTGAGCTTGGAGTGATAATTCGCGGAATGGCATATCCCGATACAGGTATTACGAGATATTCAAATGGAGCCAGCTACGAGGCAGTAAAAAATTATCTGAAGGAGCTTGATATAACCTATGCCCGCACGCTTGGTGGTGACAACAACACCTTTGCAATGCCCTCTGATTTTTACGCTTGGATGCCAACGGCTCACCATAATAATCCAAGGATCTTTGAGTATATAGAGGAGTTTACCTCACTTGATGTGGGTGGTCTTTATCTTACCAGCCGTGCTCCAAGACTTTTCTATCTGTGGGGTCATTCCTATGAGTTTGATCTCAAGGATAATTGGGAGCATCTTGACGCGATTTGCGAGGGGCTCTCGGGCAAGGATGATATATGGTATGCCACGAACGGTGAGATATACGAGTATACAAAGGCTTATGAGTCGCTTGTTTACAGTGCGGACGGAACGCTCGTGTATAATCCGACGTTGTTTGAAATATTCTTCCACGCAGACGGCAATGACTATTCGGTAAAGCCCGGCGAGACACTAAGAATTTGATGGAATACCGACATCTTTTGATAGATACCGAGAGAGTCTACCTTCTCGGCTATGAGCTTTCTCTTACGCCGAACGAGCGGAGAATACTTGAGTGTGTTGCAAATAATACCCACGTGGGCGGTGTGACGAGTGCCGAGCTCCTCTCGCTGATCACGGGTCTGCGCAGAATAGGTGAGGGAGCCGTTGCCGTGCATATTTCTGCGATAAATAAAAAGGCAATGGCTATTGGCGAGAGGCGGCTTATCGTCAGCCAAAAGAGAAAATATATCTTAAACGAGTTTATGTGATGGAAAAGAAAAATTACGGGCTTATGCTTGAGGCACAACTAAAAAAGATCGAGGGCGAGGGAAGGCTTCCGCGCCTGCTTCTTCACGCCTGCTGTGCGCCCTGCTCAAGCTACGTGCTCGAGTACCTGTCAAAATATTTTGATATAACACTTTATTTTTACAATCCGAATATCTCTCCCTGTGAGGAAAACGATTTTCGTGCCCGCGAGCTTGAGAGACTCACGCGCGAGATGCCCCTTTGCCGTGTGCCGAAGGTCATTGTCGCGCCCTATGAGCCCGACGTCTTTCTTGGCGCAGTGAAGGGAATGGAGGAGCTTCCCGAGGGAGGGGCGCGATGCGCGATATGTTACCGCCTGCGACTCGAAAAGACTGCCGAGGAGGCAAAAAACGGCGGATACGACTACTTTTGCACCACCCTTTCAATAAGCCCCTACAAGCGAGCTGATTGGCTCAATGCCATAGGGGGCGAGCTTGAGAAAAAATACGGTGTGAGATACCTTTATTCCGATTTTAAGAAGAAAAACGGCTACAAGCGCTCCTGCGAGCTCTCGCGCGAGCATGACCTTTACCGCCAAGACTGGTGCGGTTGCGAATTTTCAAAGAAAGAGGCAGAAAAAGAACGATGAAAACGATACAAAGCTTTACGGTCGACCACGATTTTATAGACGAGGGTATTTACGTCTCGCGAATCGACGGTGACGTCACTACCTACGATATGCGTACCCGCCGTCCTAACTGCGGCGACTATATGGACAATCTTACGATGCATTCGCTTGAGCATATGTTTGCGACCTATATCAGAAACTCCGCCATTGGTGAGAGTGTGATATATTTTGGCCCAATGGGCTGTCGAACGGGATTTTATCTGCTGGTGAGAAACGCCGACAATGCGGTGGTGCTCGACGAGGTAAAGAAGGCGCTTCGCGACATTGTGGCGCACGATGGCAAGATGTTTGGCGCGACGCGCAAACAGTGCGGAAACTTCCGCGGGCTCTCTCTTGCGGCGGCAAAGCGTGAGGCAGAGAGATTTCTCGCGCTTCTTGAGGCGAGAGATAACGATTTTAAGTATAAGGTGGGGAAATGATGATAGGAATTATTGGTGCTATGCAGACCGAGGTCGAGCTTCTCATATCGAAGATAGAAAAGCCGCAAAAAAACACGGTCAGCGGTATAGATTTTTTTGAAGGAAAGATAGAAGGTAAGGACGTCGTGGTCGCAAAATGCGGCATCGGCAAGGTGTTTGCGGCAATATGCGCGCAGACGATGATACTCCGTTACGGCGTGTCTCTTATTATCAACACAGGTGTGGGCGGTGCTATCTCCGACGAGCTTGAGATTGGTGATATCGCTGTCTCCACGGCAGTCGTTCAGCACGATATGGATACGTCTGCAATTGGTGACCCCGTGGGACTTATTTCGGGGATAAACATTATAGAAATACCTTCGGATAAAAAGACTGCCGATACTGTTCTTGCGGCGGCTGACAAGCTTTCGTTCAGATGCCTTTCGGGAATCGTTGCCTCGGGTGACAGATTTGTTGCGGGTGCTGAGAATAAAAAGAAAATCTCCGATGCTTTCGGCGCGCTTGTGTGCGAGATGGAGGGCGCGGCAATAGGTCAGGTGTGCTACGTGAACGAGGTTCCGTTCCTCGTTGTGCGTGCCGTGTCCGACAAGGCAGACGGCACCTCGGGCGTTGATTATATGACCTTTGTGGCATCGGCGGCAGAGAAAAACGCGCGACTCGTTCTTGAGTCGATAAAGAATATATAAAGCAAAGCGGACAACCAAAAGGTTGTCCGTTATTTTGTTTTGATGAAAGTAATTCTCTTGACACAAAATGGTAGTTGTGTTATAATATACTTGCCACACAACAGAATATTTTTCACAGCGGGTGTGTATTTTTATTTATGGTAAAAATGCAGGCTCTTCTTTAGCATACTCGCTGTGTTTTAGATAATGTTGTGTGGCGCAACCGGAGCTTTGCGTTTTTCGTGCGCGGCTTCAGTCGCGCACTTTTTATTTTTGGGAGGAAAAAATGCTTAAAACTTGTACGGAATGTGGGAAAAAGGTGTCTACAAATGCCCAATGGTGTCCTCACTGCGGCAATTTTCCCAAAGACAAGTGTTTTACTTGCATGGAGTATCAGGTCGTTGATGAAAACGGAGAACCAAAATGTGGTTCATCGTGGGGAAGTTGTCCTGCGTACGTTTACGATGACCCATCAAATTATAAGCTCGTAAGAAAATTGCGTAGAAAAATTCCTTTTGCCAAATAAAGACGGACAACCAAAAGGTTGTCTGTTATTCTTTCAAATTTTGATTTGTCGGTCTGTTCCGTAGGGAGTAAAACATTGTTGTTCATTGTAGGGGCGGCCATTGGCCGTCCGCAACAAACACCTCAAATCCAATGAACGGACGCGCAATGCGCGCCCCTACGGGCTTGTGGAAATTTTTCATTTATCCTTCAAATTTTGATTTATTGGTGGTTTTGTTTAACGCAACTCTAATATTAGCCTCCCTTGTGTAAAGGGAGGTGGCACGAAGCAAAGCGGAGTGACGGAAGGATTGTAAAATATAGATTTAAGGTGAACAATCCCTCAGTCGCTATCGCGACAGCTCCCTTTACACAAGGGAGCCTTTGTAGTAACATTACGCCAAACATTAAACAGTTCGCTAAATCCCAATTTACCGTTTTTCTATCAAAAAAACAGGAAGGCTTCCCTTCCTGTTTTTCGTCCATTATTTCTTCTTCACCGCGAGGGCGCACCAGCCGTTGTCGACGGCACGCTCTGCTATGTAAAATCCGTTCTTCTCAAAGCACTCGATAACGTCCTCAGAGCGCTCGACGATAATACCCGATGCGAGAATGACTGCATCGTCATTCATATATTTTGCAACGTCGGGCGTCATTCTTATGATGATATCCGCCACGATATTGGCGCAAACGATGTCGTATCCGCCGTCAGAGGCGTCAACTCCGCGAAGAAGGTCGGAGACGTCACAGGTGATGTTTTCCTCACCGCTCTCCATGATATTATCGCGTGCCACCTTTACGGCAACGGGGTCGATATCATACGCGCGGCACATCTTGGCTCCCAGCTTCTTTGCGCAAATAGCGAGAATTCCGCTTCCACAGCCGACGTCAACTACTCGCTCTCCGCCCTTTACGTACTTCTCAAGAAGTCCGATAACGAGTCTTGTCGTCTCGTGGTTACCCGTACCGAAAGCCATACCGGGATCCATCTTTACGATTATCTCACCCTCTGCAGCTTGGTACTTCTCCCACGCGGGAACGATGACTATCTTCTCGCCTATCTTTATCGGCTTGTAGTATTCCTTCCACGAGTTTGCCCAGTCCTCCTCGTTGACACCGTTGACCTCAATAGTGCCGTCAATATGGAGCTCCGCAAGTCGCGCGCGTATCTCGGCGACAGTGTCGGCGTGACCCTTACCCGCAAGATATATCATAACGGACGCTATGGTCTTATCGGCATTAAGTATCGACTCGTCGATAAGATCGCCGTAGCAGGTCTTGAGGTCGATGTCACTGTAGTCCTCTATCTGCAGGTAGTTGCTATACATGCTCATAACCGACGAAAGCTCGTCAAGCTGAGGGAGCTTTACGGTGACCTTTATCTGTGTCCACTCGTTCTCCTCGCCCCAGTCCTCGCAAACGTAATCCTTGTCCATTTTCTTCTCCTTGATATAATAAAATTCAGCCTCCCCTGTGTAAGGGGAGGTGGCACGGCACAAAGCCGTGACGGAGGGGTTGTGATTTCTAAAAGAACAATCCCTCACCCGCTACCGCGGGAGCTCCCTTTACACAAGGGAGCCTAAAAAAGAAACCGTATATTAAAGAAAATTATTTCTTGTCAAAAATCCTCTTAAAAAATCCAGTTTTCTTCGAGTAGTTGCTCTCCCCGCAGGCATCTGCGAACTCACGCATCTTCGCCTTCTGCTTCTCGTTAAGCCCTCTTGGGATCTCGATATTTATATCAAAATAGAGATCACCTCTTCGGTTTTTATTGTTAACGTAGGGTATTCCCTTTTGCTTAAGACTGAATCTCGTGCCGGGCTGTGTGCCCTCGGGGATCGTGTACTTTACGTTGCCCTCAAGTGTGGGAATATCGATCTCAGCACCGAGCACCGCCTCGGAAACAGTTACAGGGACCTCGCAGTAGATGTCATATCCGTCGCGCTCGAAGATAGAGTGTCTGCGAACGCTTACAGTGATGATAAGGTCGCCTGCAGGACCGCCGTTTCTGCCGTCACAGCCCTGAGAACGAAGCGCTATACGCTCGCCATCGTCAATTCCCGCGGGAATGTTGACCGAAAGGGTCTTCGACACCTTAAGAAATCCCGTTCCGCGACAGTTCGAGCAAGGATTCTTTATTATCTTGCCCTTGCCGCGACACGCATCACAGGTAGTGGTCGACTGGAATGCCATACCGCCGATGCGCTGTGTGACACGTTTCTGACCCGAGCCGCCGCAAACGGTACAGGTCTCGGCATGAGTTCCCTTTGCCGCTCCGCTTCCCTCACAGTCGGGACACTTTTGTATTCTGTTGTAGGTCACGTCCTTCTTTACGCCGAAGGCCGCCTCCTCAAAGGTGATAGTCACCCTTGCAGAGATGTCCTCACCGCGCATAGGTCCGTTTCGTCTTTGAGTGCTTCCGCCACCAAATCCACCACCGAAGATATTTCCGAAAAGGTCGCCAAGGTCACCGAAATCGCCAAATCCACCGCTAAAGTCAAAGCCGCCGGCACCGCCACCTGCGGGATCGAATGCCGCGTGACCGAACTGATCGTACTTTGCCTTCTTTTCGGGAGTCGAGAGCACCTCGTATGCCTCGTTGACCTCCTTGAATTTGACCTCGGCTTCCTTGTCCCCGGGGTTCATATCGGGGTGATATTTCTTTGCGAGGCTGCGGTATGCCTTCTTTATTGCGGCATCATCCGCGCTTTTATCTAATCCGAGTACCTCGTAATAGTCTCTCTTGTCTGCCATAATTCTCCTATGCCGCACCCGCGGCTATATGTTTTTATACGCTTTCGCGGGAAAGGGCATTTTTCCCTTTCCCGCAAAGTCTTTAATTAGCCGTTTGTCTTATCCTCGTAATCAGCGTTGTAGTAGGTGCCGTCGCCCGACTGACCTGCATCGCCGCCCATGTTATTAGGATCAAAGCCCTGTGCTCCGCCCTGACCACCGTAGAGCTTCTCGGAGAGCTTGTAGAATGCCTGCTCAAGAGCCTCGGTATCAGCCTTGATAGCCTCTGTGTTATCGGTTGCCATTGTAGCCTTGAGCTTCTCGATTGCAGCCTTTACGGGCTCCTTGTCAGCGTCAGATACCTTGTCGCCGATCTCCTCAAGGGTCTTCTCGCTCTGGTAAACAAGAGAGTCAGCGCGGTTCTTTGTCTCAACCGCCTCCTTCATCTTCTTGTCCTCCTCAGCGAACTTCTCTGCATCCTTAACAGCCTTATCAATATCCTCCTGAGACATATTGGTAGAAGAGGTGATAGTGATGTGCTGCTCCTTGCCCGTGCCCTTATCAACTGCAGAGACGTTAACGATACCGTTAGCGTCGATATCAAAGGTTACCTCGATCTGAGGAATTCCGCGGGGTGCGGGAGCGATACCGTCAAGTACGAATCTACCGAGAGTGGTGTTGTATGCCGCCATCTCGCGCTCACCCTGAAGAACGTGGATCTCAACCGATGTCTGTCCGTTAGCGGCGGTCGAGAAGATCTGGCTCTTCTTTACGGGGATAGTTGTATTTCTGTCGATAATTCTTGTCGAAACTCCGCCCATTGTCTCAATACCGAGCGAGAGGGGTGTTACGTCGAGAAGGAGAAGGTCCTTGACGTCGCCGCCGAGAACTCCACCCTGAATTGCCGCGCCCGATGCTACGCACTCGTCGGGGTTGATGCCCTTGAAGGGCTCCTTGCCCGTGAACTTCTTAACTGCCTCCTGAACTGCGGGGATTCTTGTAGAACCACCAACAAGGAGAACCTTGTCTATCTGGCTTGCAGAGAGTCCCGAGTCACGAAGAACCTGATTAAGAGGTCCTGTCGTTGCGTCAACGAGGTCAGCCGTGATCTTCTCGAATTCTGCTCTTGTGAGTGTTGCCTCAAAGTGAAGAGGTCCGTCAGCAGTTGCGGTAATGAAAGGAAGATTGATGTTGGTCGTAGCCATACCCGAAAGCTCGATCTTTGCCTTCTCTGCAGCTTCCTTAAGTCTCTGCATTACCATCTTGTCGTTACGAAGGTCGATGCCGTTCTCTCTCTTGAAGCGGTCTGCCATCCAGTCGATGATTCTCTGGTCGAAATCGTCACCGCCGAGCTTGTTGTTTCCTGCTGTAGCAAGAACCTC
This sequence comes from Eubacteriales bacterium, assembly GCA_045633625.1. Classification (GTDB taxonomy): domain Bacteria; phylum Bacillota; class Clostridia; order Oscillospirales; family CAG-272; genus HGM12713. The sequence goes on along the minus strand of JAZQYP010000009.1, from coordinate 5,764 downwards.
GAACACGCCGTCGGAGATCTCAAGAAGAGATACGTCGAAGGTACCGCCACCAAGGTCGAATACCATGATCTTCTGGTCGGTCTCCTTATCCATACCGTATGCAAGTGCTGCAGCGGTGGGCTCGTTGATGATTCTGAGCACCTCAAGACCTGCGATCTTACCTGCGTCCTTCGTTGCCTGTCTCTGCGCGTCAGAGAAGTATGCGGGAACGGTGATAACTGCCTGAGTTACGGGGCTGCCGAGATATGCCTCTGCATCTGCCTTGAGCTTCTGGAGAACCATTGCAGAGATCTCCTGAGGTGTGTAGGACTTGCCGTCGATAGTCTTCTTATATGCGCTTCCCATCTCTCTCTTGATGGAGATAACTGTTCTGTCGGGGTTGGTGATAGCCTGACGCTTTGCAACCTGACCTACCATTCTCTCGCCTGTCTTGGAAAATGCTACTACGGAAGGTGTTGTTCTTGCTCCTTCGGGATTGGGGATAACGACTGCCTCGCCGCCCTCAAATACCGCTACGCAAGAGTTTGTTGTACCTAAATCTATACCTATGATCTTTCCCATTTTTAATTTCCTCCTTGGGTTATTATTTACATAATTATTATTTATTGTTTGTTGTATTTACCTTTTTTATCAGTTGGCAACCTTAACCATTGAATATCTGAGGACCTTGTCCCCCTTGACGTATCCCTTTGCAAAGACCTCTACGACCTCGCTCTCGCCCGCTTCCTCATCGTCAACGTGCATCACCGCGTTATGAAGATTGGGGTCAAAGGTCTTTCCCTTTGCCTCTATCTCGCTAACGCCCATCTTTGAGAGTGTTTCGGAGAAGCTCTTGAGGGTCATCTCAAGTCCCTTTGCAAGTGTCTCGGCATCGGCATTCTTGTAGGATGCCGCGCGCTCAAGATTATCAAGCACGGGAAGTATCTCGGTGAGCGCATCGATATACGCGTCGGCATAAATGCCTTCCTTTTCTTTTGCAGTTCTGCGTCTGAAGTTCTCATACTCGGCAAAAATACGCATATATTTGTCGTTTGCCTCGTCGAGAGCCTTCTTTGCTTCCTCAAGCTCAGCTTCAAGCTTCTTTGCCTTCTTTTTATCAGAGCGGCTCTCTTTTTCTTCTGTCTTTTCTGTCTTTTCTGTCGCTTCCTCGGTTACGGGAGTTTCTTCCACAACCTCGGTGTCCTTTATATTTTCCTTATCAGTCATCACTTTCTCCATTCTTTAGCTCTTTTGTGTCGCCTATCATATCCGATATGCTTCCGCCTATCTCGTCAATGGTGCGAAGTACGTTTTTGTAATCCATTCGAAGCGGGCCGAGCACTCCGATAACTCCCACCGTTCTGCCGTTTTTCTTGATCGGCTTGAAGACGAGGGAGGAGTTGTTCATTACCTTCACCGAGCTCTCCGAGCCTATAAGAACGTTTATCTCTTCGCTTTCGGTGCCCGAGACAAGATCGAGTATCTCGTTCTGATCCTCAAGTGTGCCGAGAAGCCGTCCGAGCTGCTGCGTATCCGAATATTCGGGGTAGTTGAGAAGATTGTTTATACCCGAATAACGAAGCTCGCCGCCGTCCATCTCGCTCATTACGTCGTAGATGCACTTGACCGCCGCGTTTACCATAAATCCGTCGGCTCCCATTGCCTTCTCAAGCTGAACTATAAGAGGCAGGGTTATCATATCGGCAGACAAGCCGCAAAGGTGAGCGTTGAGAAGCGCCGTAAGCTTTGCCGCTCCCTCCTCCGATACAGGCTCCTGAGTTTTGGTCTTCTTTGTCTTTACCGTTCCGTGCGAGGTTATCATTACCACAGCAAAGTTGTGCTCGTCGATATATATGACCTCGTACCTTGACATCGCCACCGCAGACGCCTTTGGCTTTATTGCGATTCCCGTGTAATTCGTGAGCTTTGAGGCAAGCCTTGATGCCGACTCAAGTATCTGGTCGATCTCACTCATCTTGGTCTTGAGGAGCTGATTTACCGCCACGACCTCACGAGTCGCCGTTTCATACTGGCTCGCAAGAGAGTCAACGTAGAATCTGTAGCCAAGCTCACTTGGCACTCTACCCGCCGAGGTGTGAGGCTGCTCGAGGTATCCAAGAGCCTCAAGCTCTGCCATTTCGTTTCTGATGGTCGCAGACGAGCAGGAGAGCAGATTGTTCTGCACGATATATTTTGAGCCAACGGGCTCGCCACCCTCAATATGCGCCTCGACTACTGCCTTGAGTATTATCTTTTTTCTCTCACTCAGATCGTCGTAAAACATTCACTCTCTCCCTTCCCATATCCCACACGTAGCAAAAAGGCTCTGCGAGATGATTTTTTACGTCTTTTAGCACTCTTTTGTGGCGAGTGCCAAATCACTGTATAAAATCTATCACTTTCAGAGCCTTTTGTCAAGGGTTTTTAAAGATTTTTTTGTTAACTATTTGTAAACAGTGCTAATTACTTCGTTCTGATATAGATATTCGACACGTTACCCTGCGCACCGAAGTGGAATTCGATAGTAGACTTCGCACCCTCGTACCTTATCGCGCCGCCCGAGCCCTCGGTATAGCTCTTGCCGTAAGCCTTAATGACCTCGTCACGCGTCGATCCGATGGTCACGCCCTCAGGTGTTGTGATGCTGTCGTCAAGGAGCTTTATGAGTCTTATGTACTCGTCCCCTCCCTTGACGTGTGTCTCTATTTCAAAGCTCTCAAAGGTGTATATAACGTCCTTCTCGTCGGTTCCGCACGCCTCGCCGTCCTCTTTTGTGTACTTACCAAGTCTTATTATGGTGGGCATAGCGTCAGCCCCAACCTCTATTCTCACACCGATATGCTCAATATAGTAATCGGCCTTAGTTTCGTTGCCCTTGTCGCTCTGAGTGTCGCCGCAAGATGCGAGCGCCAAAATCAGCAAAAGGGTCATACAGAGTGCTAAAATTCTTTTCATATTATTTTTACCCCCAAAATTTATCACTTATTCTCATTTTTTCGAGTGTAATAGGTTTCTATTCTCTCTTGCCACACGGCACAAAGCTCTGTGTCGGAGCGTCTGTCGGGTACGCCGAAATCCTCGGAGAGCATTCTGCCGAAGTATCTTGTCAGCTTCTCCGCGCCATAGACGTTGATGTGCATACCGCCGTCATAGGTGTCGGTCTGCCAGTCGATTCCTATCTCGTCGGCAAGCGGAATAAAATTGATATACTCAAGTCCGCGCTCCTCAGCATAAGCCTCTATCTGCGCGTCGTACTCCTCGTACCACCAGAATTTCCAGTGATTCGTGGGTGCTTTTACAAGGATAAGCTCTATTCCCTTCTCCTCACACAGCTCGTACATCCTCTGAAGATACCCGAACGCCGTTTCGGGAAGCGTGTAGTCAAAGAGTGCCTCTCCCTCGCGCTCGGTGGTCATAGGAACGACACCCGTTTGCAAAAGATAGCCGCTATCCGAGACGTACTTCGTCTCAAAGGCATACTCGAAGTCCTCGGACTTCAGCTCGGTTATCCTTGAGTGGAAACGCAGAAGCGGAAATACGTACTCAAGAAAATGCTCCTCCTCGGTCATCGAGGCACTAATAGCATTTATTTTTGAGCGCGACCATCGCATTCCGTCAAGCGTCATTCTGTTATAGGAGTCGCTCTGCGGCTCGCCGTATTTGAGCGCGTAGACGTTGAAGACAACAGCCGTGGGCGTCTCGTATCGGAGCATTTCCTCAAGCAGATAGTATGACTGCCACACAAGCTGCTGTGCACTGCCGCGCACGTAGGAGGTGATGCCGTATTCCTCGAAGAGCACCGCGGGGATAAAGCTCTCGTAGACCTCGCAGTCGCCAAGGAAGAGCACGTCGTTGCCTCCCGCCTCGTCATAATAGTCGCCGACGAGCGTTCCCTCTGGATTTTCTATGTATTTTGGCATAAGAAGCGTCTGAGCAAAGCCAAGCAACAAAACCGTCGCAAGCGTGACGCACAGGGCGCAAATTATTTTTTTCTTCATTATTAAAACACCAAATTAAAATTGATTATAAATAAACTGTGACGCATCGTAGCCTATTCCGTACGCACCGAAAAGGAGCGTTGCGACAAGGACGAGCGCGAAAAGTGAGTACGTGACCCACACACGTTCCTGTAGCTTCTCACGAAGCTTATCTCCCGTGCTGAGATTTATCGCATTTACAAGACAAACTAAAGCCGTGCCTATCGCAATAATCACAAGATTGTCAGGCGTAAGTCCTATCTTATCAAGTCCCTTTACCACCTCACCGAAATTGAAGGTGGTAAGCATCGTGCCCCACTTATAGAAGGTGGTGGGCACGTCGCGATAGCAGTCAAGCGAGCGGATAACGCCCATCAGCAAGAAGGTGCGCGCTATCATAAATCCGCCGTAGCCGCGCGACTCAACAAGACGCGGGAATTTTGCTCTGAATTTCTTGTAAAGAGGCTCAAGTTCTTGAGACACAAGAATAACAAGACAGTTTAGAAGTCCCCAGACGATAAAGTTCCATCCCGCGCCGTGCCAAAGTCCCGTTAAAAACCACGTAACGATGGTGGCAATATAGACGGGAATGCGCTTTCCTATAGCATTACCGAAGATTTTGCGGCTATGCTTTGAGACCTTCTGCATCGTCTTTGTGACGGATAGCGGATAGAATATGTAGTCGGTGAACCACGAGCCCATCGTGATGTGCCAGCGGTTCCAGTATTCCTTCGTCGACTTTGAGGTAAATGGGTGACGGAAATTCTCGGCAAGGGGTATTCCCATCGCCTCGGCAATACCGATAGTGATGTCGATGCCGCCCGTGAAGTCGGCATATATCTCGATAGAATAAAGGATTATAAGCAAGAATACGTAAACACCGTTATACTCTGCCGTGTCAGAGAGCAGATTTTTCATAACGATGAGTATGCGGTCTGCAATAACGAGCTTTTTGAAATATCCCCAGAGGATGCGCTGAAGGCCTGAGAAAAAGACCTTGCCGTCAAACTTATGCGGTGCAAAGAGTGCCCCCTCAAGCTCACCGTAGCGCGATATTGGTCCTTGCACTATCTGCGGGAAGAAGGAGGTGAAGAGCGCAAGCTTAAAGAGATTTCTCTGCGCTGTGGCTTTCCCGCGGTATACGTCGATGATATATCCCATCGTCCTGAAGGTATAGAAGGATATACCGAGGGGCAAAATCAGGTCGGGGACAGTGAAGTCGGTACCGAAGAGCGCATTGAAATTGAACACCGCAAAGCCGGTGTATTTAAGCACGGCAAGTATGAGGAAATTGAAGACAAGTCCAAGCACAAGTACACGGAAGCTCTTTTTCTTTGCCGCCGCCTTGTACGCCTTCCTTGCCTCCTTTTCCATAGTATCCCGATTTGCCTCAACGTACGCTGCCGCTTTATCGGTAATTTTCTTCATAACGAGTGCCACTCCCCAAGAGGAGACGGTGGTTGCCGCTATGAAGATAAGATTCGAGACGCCCGAGAAAAGATAGAAGGCATAGCTTGCGACAAGCAAGACCACCCACTGCATCTTTTTGGGCGCGACGAAATAGATAAGGAAAACAAGGGCGAGAAAGGCAAGAAATTCATAAGATGTAAAAAGCATTTTTCGCCTCGTTGTTAATTTAATTAAATTTCAAATTTTGATTTGTCGGGGAGTTTGTAGAGAGTAAGACATTATTTTTGATTGTAGGGGCGGCCATTGGCCGTCCGCAACGAACACCGAAGAAGCACGAGCGGACGCGCAGTGCGCGCCCCTACAGTGTTTGTAGAAATCGCTCGTTTATCCCCCTACAC
>JAZQYP010000008.1:0-2088 GCA_045633625.1 Eubacteriales bacterium | reverse complement strand
GCGAATTTTTAAAAGAACAAATTTTGTGTAAGACAAGGTTAAAATTTGAAGTAATATGCGGATATTACAAGAATTTTTACCGCGGTATTATGCTAAATTTGTCTTTTCAAAACGGGTTCGTACTATTCTCTCTTGCCTAAGTAAATGCAGTCAATTATCGAGTTTTCACTTATATATAATACTCATTTTGTTGTCAAAATTCTTCAATTTTTCAAAAACAATTTAAAAATCACAAATGATCTTAAGGCTTAACACCGCGGCATTTGTGTTTTTAGTGCGCAATAGCCTATTTTTGTATATTGTAACGAATTTAATCAAACTGCCTTATCGGCTTTATTGCAGGTCCGTCCTCGTATTCCCTTACCTCGCCAAGCGCAAAAAAGCCTTTTTCATCGCACAGGCGCACTCGTGCGCCAAGAGGCAGGTCTTGACTTATCTTCTTTAAGTAAATTTCCAGTCCCGAGTGAGCAAGCCTTGCAAAGAAGGGAGGCAAAGTCACCTCGGGCAGATCTCTGAAGATATGCTCTACAGGAAAGACGCACTCTTCCCTCTCTACCTCGCTCATACTTTCAAGCTCGGATAGAGTGTGAGCGTCTGCCAGCGTAAAGCCCGAGGCAGAGGCACGGCAAAGCGTTTTCATCGTGCCGCCGCATCCAAGCCTCGCTCCGATATCGGCACAAAGAGTGCGGATATAAGTTCCCTTTGAGCATCTGACATCAAGGGTATATTCACGCTCGGATATTTTCTCTGCCGAGAGCGAGTAGATAGTAACCTCTCTTGCCTCCCTCTCAACAGTAACACCCTCTCTGGCAAGGTGGCAAAGCTTTTTGCCTCCGACCTTCAACGCGGAGTACATAGGGGGTGTCTGCATATACTTGCCGACAAAAGAGCTTATAGCGGAAAGAACCGCCTCTTCACTCGGTATACTGTCGCTCTCAGCAATTATCTTCCCGGTTACGTCCTCGGTATCGGTGGCAACTCCAAGCAGCAGCGTAGCAATATAGTGCTTGTCGGAGGTGAGCATAAACTCACTTGCCTTAACACCCCTCTCCAGAAGAACGGGCAAAACACCCGTCGCCATAGGATCAAGAGTGCCTGTATGCCCTGCCTTCGATACGCCGAAAAGACGCTTGACACGGTTTACCACACCCTGAGACGTAGGGCCAATTTCTTTGTTTATAATTACGATTCCGTTTTTCATTTTTCTCCTCTTCGTTGTTCGAAAAGTAGGATTTTTGTAAATTATAGTTGTCAGATTTTAGTTTTTTCGCATCTCCAAGCTTTATTTAAGGTCAAAGACGCTGCGAAGGGTGAGTGCCTCCTCAAGCATTACCGCGTCAACCTCACCGTGAGAGGCGGTAAAGCAAATCTTAACTGGCGCATCGCCGGTAAGGTCAATATAGTTGTCCTCAAGCTGCACGTCTATTCCATCAAAAGCAATCTCAAGATCCTTAACCAGCTTGTCTGCCGACAGAGTTATACTAAAACGGCGGCCGCTGCCGGAAATGAAGAACTTTATGCTTGGCTTCTTGAAATCAAAATGCTTTTCGGGAACGAGAAGCATAACCGTCTTGGAGTGAACCGATGAGCCCTCCTTGACGTAATACTCAAGATAGATCTGACTCTCGTCAAGACCCGCATTGCCAAGTATGTCCGCCTCAAAAAGCTTTGACGAAGTCATAGCCGAAATTTCGCATGTCTGACTACCCTTAAAAATGGTGCGATTTTCGGCATCGGCAAGGCGGTATTCCACACTTCCTATGCAGTCAAGTTTTCTGATATTCGAGGCATAGAAGATAATTTTGCTACCCTCACGCTCTGCGTAGAGCTTGACGGGAGCAAAGGCTTTGGAAAGATAATAATGAAGAGGCTTATATCTTCCCCTGCAGTCGATTACCGACGAGGATATTCTAAGCGAGCGGTCGAAAAGTCCGTCAAAAACAGCTCTTGCCGATTTATCCGAGGAAAGTCTGCATTCCTTAACTCTCTCCGCCACCTTATTTGCCGCCGCCAAAGCAGACGCATAATTAAATGCGGAAAGATCGGCGGGATACGGATATCTTTCTGCCACTGAGAGAAGCATATCCA
>JAZQYP010000007.1:0-34330 GCA_045633625.1 Eubacteriales bacterium | reverse complement strand
ACTGAGGGATTGTTCACCTTAAATCTATATTTTACAATCCTTCCGTCACTCCGCTTTGCTTCGTGCCACCTCCCTTTACACAAGGGAGGCTAAAGAGTGATTTGCACTAAACAAACTCATCGACAAATCAAAATTTGAATATGATATGCGAAGACAAAAGGGAGACAGGCGTCTCCCTTTGTTTTTTATATCATACCTTCCATTTCCTCGGGGTCAAGGGACATAAGGCGCTCGTTGAGCTCCTCTGCGGTGTTGTAGCCCATCTTCTTCTGACGGTTGTTCATAGCCGCTATCTCAAGGATAATGGCAAGGTTACGTCCGGGCTTTACGGGGATGGTGAGCGAGGGTATCTTGATTCCGAGAATGTCGGTGTATTCCTCGTCAAGACCGAAGCGGTCGTAAAGCTTTTCTGCATCCCAGGGCTCAAGATTTACCACAAGGTCTATCTTCTCGGTCGCCTTGACAGAGCCCATACCGAATATGCGGCGTACGTCAACAACACCGATTCCGCGAAGCTCGATGTAGTATTTTATAAGCTCAGGCGCACTGCCGACAAGCGTCTTTGCCGAAACTCTCTTTATATCCACCGCATCGTCGGCGATAAGTCTGTGACCTCTCTTTACAAGCTCGATTGCCGTCTCACTCTTACCGATTCCACTGTCGCCAAGGATAAGCATACCCTCGCCGTAGACCTCGACAAGAACGCCGTGGCGGGTGATGCGGGGAGCGAGATTTGTGTTGAGCGTTGAGATAAGAGCCGCCATAAAGGCACTCGTTCTATCTGCGGTGACAAGAAGGGAAACGCCGTATTTTTCTGCAAATTCCTTCATCTCAGGGAAGACCTTAAGCCTTGTGGTAAGCACCACAGCAATGGGCTTTTTCTCAAAGAAGGCATCAAGTCTGCTTCGTCTTTCTGCCTCGTCAAGCCCCTCGAGGTATTTATACTCCGCCTTTCCGATTATCTGAATACGGAAGGACTCAAAAAGCTCGTAAAATCCCGAAAAGGCAAGTCCCGGTCGGCTGACCTCGGTGCTGTTTACGAGAATCTTTTCCGCCTTGTCGGGCAGATATATCGCCTCAAGCTGAAATTCCTTGATAAGCGCGCTAAGCGGCATGCTGTATTTTGTTTCCATAGCCTTCACCTCACGTTAATTTATGAGGATATTATACCATATAAAGATGCAAAATGGAATATTTTTTGAGAAATTTCTTGAACAAAGGCAAGTAATTTCGTTTTATTCACAATGCGGACATAAAATTAAGCTATAATTATGATGAATAAATATATTTAAGGACGATACGGCCAATATGAAAAAAACACGTTTTATAAAGCTTATTTCAATATTTTTTGCACTTCTTTTGCTCTCGGCTACCCTTGTGTCCTGTCAGAGCAATAAGGCACTCACCGTCGTAGGCAAGGTGGGCGAGTTTGAGGTGAGGTATGAGGAGCTCTATTTCCTCTCGGTAGGCTACGCCGAGGGGCTTGAGGCAAAGTACGGCGAGTATTCCTCCCTTGACGCGGCAGAGGCGGCGAAATTTGACGGGGAGCTCCGCGAGCTCGTTTATGAGAATATCGTCACAAATCACGCAATACTTACACTTTGCAAGGAGTACGGTCTGACACTTGACGCCGAGGGGCTTGACAAGAGAATAGACAAATACGTGGACAGTATGGTCGCGACCGAGTTTGACGGAAGCCGCAGTGACTACAAAAGAAGTCTTGAGGCATACGGAATGACCGAGAATTACGTAGAGTTTACCGCCGCTGTTGATCTGCTTTACGCCGACCTGCTTACAAAGCTTCTTGAGGACGGAGTGATAGCCGACGATGACGCAGAGGTCCTCTCGATAATAGAAAATGAATTTATCTGCACGTGGCACATTATGGTAGCCAACGATGAGGGGGATGACGTAGACGCCAACCGCGCGCTTATCGAGGAAGCGGCAAGAAAATACGCGAACGGCACGATGTCCATGTACGACCTTATCGGAAGCAACTACAACGAGGATTTCTCGGTGCCCTTTGAGGGAAATTATTTCACCAAGGGCTACGCAGAGAAGGAATACGAGGACGCCGCATTCGCACTTGAGATCGGCGAGATAAGTGACGTTATCGAGTGCCGCGGAATCAACGCAAACGGCCAAAAGCTCTCCTGCTTCTATCTCATAAAGCGACTCCCGCTTGATATGGAGTATATAAAGACTTATTTTTACGAGCTTGAAGAGATATACCGCGACGGAATAATGGCGGCAAAGCTTGATGAGGTGAGAGATACTCTTGAGTTCGAGCCGAATGAGTACTGTCAGTCGCTCTCCCTCTCCTCGCTCGATGCTCCAAAGACCCTTAGCACCGCACTTATCATCGTATCGGTAGCGGCGTCCTTGGTGGTTCTTGTTGTGGTTGTCATCATTATCGCCAAGAAAAAGAAGAATGCTCTTATAAAAAAATAAGGACAGGATAGAAAATGAACGGAAGAAATATGGGCGGCAGGGGCGCGGGCGTCCGCTACCGCAACACAAATTATACCAAGAAAAGAGTCAAGGTCATCGTCACGGTAAGCGTTATAGTGCTCGCGCTTATAGCTATCGTGCTGCTGATCGTCGGCAACGTCCTCAGGGCGAGCTCAGAGGAAAAAAAGGAGCAGCCGATAGGCAATGAGAACAACACTGTGGTCGATGCGGGATCCGACGTGCCCTTGGCAAACGGATACGCGATGTCGCTCTCAAGCGTAATTTCGGGCACAAATACAATAGATGCCTACGTCAACCGCGCAAGAGGTCTTGGCGGAAACGTGCTTACCTTTGCGGCAAGAGACTCGTCGGGCAGAGAGCTCTATACGTCAAGCCTTGCGGCAAGCATGGGCAAGCAGTCGGGCTCGGGCAGAGTGGCGCTTCGTGATATTGAGAGCAGGACAGGCTCTTCCTTGCGTACGAGCGCGGGAGTAAACGTCTTGGCACTCGGCGAGAGCAACGAGATATATCGCTCGGTCTTGCTTGCGTACGATGCGGGAATATGTGCCGAGCTTTACGCGGGCGGCGCTGACGACGTGTTTATAAGGCTTACCGCGGGGCAGATAAGCTCGGGCAACGTAGAGGAGCTTTTGAATCTTGCCGACTCGGTCAAGAATATAAATGCCTCGGTAGTACTTGGAATTGCAATTCCGAGAAGCTTTTTCTCACTTGCCGATGCGGATACGCTTATTGACAGGCTTTCCGAAAAATATGACTTTTTGCTTTACGATCTCACCGATTACACCGCATCAAGCGGAGACGCCGTTGAATACGTAAGAAAGAACGTGGACGCGGCACAGCTGTACGTAATGATGTACGAGATGCGTGTGCTTCTGCCCCTTACTGACGATGCGACAATTGCAAATATGATCGCGGCGGTAAGAGCCAAGAGCATCAATAATTGGCAGGTCTATATACCGTAATGAAAAAGAGCCGACATTATCGGCTCTTTTTGTAACTAAATTGTCAAAGATAATTGACACGGGGAATCAACTGTGATATAATAACTAAATAGTGCTAAAAATATTTATATTATATATAGAGGTATAGAGTTGAAAAATTCGCTTACGCTTCGTTCGGGCGTCGTTATCCACGAGATCGACAAGAACGAGGCAGATCAGAAAAATTATTTGACAAGACAGTCGCTTACGACGATGCATCTTATGCCCTCGGGTGAGCCCGTGGCGTTCGAGATGGCGGCAGACGGAAGCATTATATATTATTTTTCGTCCGAGAGAGTGGTAGAGGCTCCCCCCGAGATGTGGTACAGCCCCCGCGCCAAGGTCGAGCCTATGACGCTTGAGAGCGGTACGGTTATTGAGAGAATGAGCATAAAGCGCGCCGCCTCCTGCGGATATTACTCAAAGGAACGCCTCGCGCAGATGAACTACGAGACAGTCGAGGAGCCTGTGGCGTATACCGTAAGATCGGACAAGTCTATACTGTATTTTTACGATAAGAAAACGGCAAACCGCCTGCCTCTTATGTGCGTAAAATGCGGCAAGGATATAAGATACAAGCGCAAGCTTTGCGAGAAGTGCTACGAGGAGGATATGGCAGTCCGTCGCGCCGAGGGTGACGCACACAGAGGTGCTTACTACGGTATGGACAAGAAAAAGGTGCTCTTCTTTGACCTTGAGCTTACGGGATTTTACGACAGAGACGAGATACTCTCGATAACGATAGTAGACGCTATGGGCGAGCTTATTATGGATACTCTCGTCAGACCCACCCACACAAAGAAGTGGAAGCGCACCGAGAAGATACACGGCATCACTCCCGAGATGGTAGAGGATTCGCCCACTCTTGACGAGCTTGTGCCGAGAATAAAGGAGATCTTCGCGAGTGCTGAGAATATAATCGCATACGGCGTGTCGACCGATTATAGCCATATAAAGACCATCTATGCTACCGAGGAGGAGCGCGAGGCTCTTCACGCAAAGATCCGCTGCTGCGCTAATGAGTACGTAAGATACATACACGAGCACAGACCCGACCTCAAAAACGCGTCCCTTATCGACGCTATGGAGTGCTTCGGTATCGAGTGGGAGGGAGTACCTCACACCTCGCTCGCTGACACGATAGCCTGCAAGGACGTATGGCAGACGCTTTTCCCCCATTATTACGAGGAAGAATAAGAAAGGAAATATGGGGAAACCGAATAGTTTCCCCTTTTTTATAACTATGAGAGAAATTTTACTTTGTAAATACGGAGAGATAGTTCTCAAGGGCGCGAACAAAAAATATTTTGAGGATATGCTTTGTCGCGAGCTCAGAAAGAGAGTTAAAAATTACGGAGATTTTGACGTTTACCGTTCGCAGAGCACGATATACGTTGAGCCCAAGGACGATTTTTGCGACTTTGACGGAATGTTTGAGGCGGCGTCAAAGGTGTTTGGCATAGTCTCGCTTTCCCGCGCCGCTGTGTGCGAGAAGAATATGGACGATATAAGACGTGTGGCAAGGGAATATTTGCCCTCGTTCCTTGAGGGAAAGAAGACCTTCAAGGTAGAGTCAAAGCGCTCTGATAAGACTTTTCCGCTTGATTCTATGGAGCTCTCGCGCGAGATAGGCGGCGAGGTGCTTTCAGTAGTGCCGAGAATAAAGGTCGACGTGCATAACCCCGACATCACCGTGCGCGTTGAGGTGCGCGAGTTTGGTGCATACGTAAGTGCCGGACGCTTCAAGGGCGCGGGCGGTATGCCTATCGGCACGAATGGTCGCGGACTTCTTCTGCTTTCGGGCGGTATCGACTCGCCTGTTGCGGGCTATATGATGGCAAAGAGAGGTCTTAAAATCGAGGCCGTTCACTTTGAATCCTTCCCCTATACGAGCGAGCGTGCAAGAGAAAAGGTGCTCCAGCTTGCAAAGCTTCTTGCCGTTTATGCGGGGGACATTTACGTTCACGTTGTCTCCCTTACACATATCCAAGAGGAGCTTGTGAAGGCGTGTGACGAGGACTATTTCACGCTTCTTCTCCGCAGATATATGATGACTATAGCCGAAAAGATAGCAAGAACGCACAACTGCGGCGCGCTTATTACGGGCGAGAGTCTCGGTCAGGTGGCATCGCAGACGATGCAGGCTATCGAGGTCACCGACGCGGCTGTGAAAAAGACACCCGTCTTCCGCCCCTGTATCGGTATGGACAAGGAGGAGATAGTGCAGATAGCAAGAAAGATAGACACCTTTGAGACCTCAATCTTGCCCTTCGAGGACTGCTGTACCGTGTTTACTCCCAAGCACCCCAAGACCCGTCCCGAATACGAGAAGGTCATTGCAGAGGAAAACAAGCTCGACTTCGACGCACTCGTCGAGGAAGCACTTGCTTCAACCTACACCGAGCATATAATTGCTGAATATTAAAAAGAAAGACCGAAGAAATTTTCTTCGGTCTTTTTTATGTTCAAATTTTGATTTATCGGTGTGTTTGTTTAGTGCAAATCTATTCAAAGCCTCCCTTGTGTAAAGGGAGGTGGCACGAAGCAAAGCGGAGTGACGGAAGGATTGTAAAATATAGATTTAAGGTGAACAATCCCTCAGTCGCTATCGCGACAGCTCCCTTTACACAAGGGACCCTTTGTAGTAACATTGCGCCAAACCTTAAACAGTTCGATAAATCCCAATTTATCGATTATTAACCAAACAAAGGCGCCGACGCGCCGCGTCTCCGCTGCGTTTTTTTATTTGCTGATATTAGCCTACTGCAGGCTCGGTTACAGGAGGCTCTGTGTGAGGCTCGCCTGTGGGAACTGTCTCGGAAACGTACTTGCCGTTCCAAACGTAGCCCGTTACAGTCTTTGTCTCTCCGTTTTCCTCAAATGTGAACTCTACCTTATACCAATTCTCGTCCTTGCTGAGCGCGATTGCCTTAAGGGGAGCACCGTGCTTTGCAACAGCTGCGATGTTGCCGTTGGGATAGAACTCAGGATCGGGATTTGTGCTTGTGAAGCTTCTGATGTAGAGTGTACCCTCTACCTTCTCACCTGCATTATCCTCAAGGATATTGTTTACGTAAAGTGTCTTGGGAGCGCTGAGGTTAGTGAATACTACCTCTGCGGAGGATGTTGTAAGGAAGTATGTATTTACGTAGAACTCCTCGCCGTTTATCTCAAGCTTGCTCCACTTTGCGTTGTAGCCGATACGCTTGTAGGACTTGCCGTCACCGAAGGTGAGAGAGCCTGCGATGTTGTCGCTATTAGTTGCGCTGGGCGAGGTTCTGATGTTTACCTTATTGCAGTTCTGAACGTAAACGGTCTCGTCAACGTCAGTAAACGTGTAGTCATCGGGTGTTGCGGGCTCTGTGTCTGCTCCGCTGTCAGTAGGTGTTGTTTCGGTGGGCTCGGTCTCGTTGAACGCGAGGTCGTCCGTCTCCTTACCCTCATCGGGTTTATCCTCGTTACAAGCTACGAGAGCTATCGACATGATCATCAAAAGTGCCAACAAAAGGCTGAGTAATTTCTTCATTTTTTCTTTCTTTCTCCTTAATCTTTTTTCTTTATTCGGTGTGATAGATCGAGGACCCCCCACGAAATATTTTCACTTAATTTATTATATCATAACAGCATATTCGTGTCAACAAAAATCTATGCGTTTTTTCAAAAAAATTTACAATATATTGTGGCACAATTTTTTGAATTTTAACCTATCTTGTGGTCAGGTGGGGAATACAAAAGCATTTATTTTGAGTTTTTATCTCTTTTTATAAGGCTTTTTAGGGCTTCTACTGCAATTTTTATGGGAAGTGACGTATCGTGGCACTCGTCGCTATCGGTGTCAAGTCCCGCATCGTATCTTTCCTGATTCCAGACCGAGAGGAAAACAGCTCCCGTGCGGAGTGCTCTTGCCGCTCCAACAACAAAGAGAGTAGATGCTTCCATTTCGCTTGCGAGCACGCCGAGCCTTTTCCACGCATCCCATTTTGCAAGAAGTGCGTGCGACGTGGGCATGTTCTTCGGTGAATGCTGACCGTAGAAGGCGTCCTTTGACTGAACGACTCCCGCGTGGTAGGGTGCGTCGAGTGCTTTTGCACCTTCAATAAGCGCAAAGAGCACGTCGGGGTGACTAACTGCAGGGAACTCTGCGGGCGCGTACTCGTGCGAGGTGCCGTCCTGACGCACTGCACCCGTTGCTATGACCGCATCTCCCGAGCGCACGTCAAGCTGAATGCCGCCGCACGTGCCAACGCGGATAAAGGTGTCAGCACCGCATGCCGCAAGCTCCTCGATAGCTATCGCCGTCGAAGGACCGCCGATGCCCGTTGAGCAGACGGTTACAGTCTCGCCCATAAGAGTGCCATTCCAGATGTTGTACTCGCGGTTGAGAGAGACGTGTACGGGATTCTCAAGAAATGCCGCTATCTTCTCGCATCTGCCGGGGTCACCGGGAACGATGCAGTATCTTCCTACCTCGCCGCGCGTGACGTTTATATGATATTGCTTGTTTTCGTTGTTAAGCATATAATACTCCTTATATTTTTGATTTGCTGCTTGTAACCATTAAGGCTCCCTCCGGGAGGGAGCTGTCGGGAGCGTATGCGGACGACTGAAGGAGAGTGCGTGTACATAAAGCTTGATATGACTTCACGTTTGCGCGGGCTCCTTCCACCGCTAACGCGGTCCCCCTCCCTCCCGGAGGGAGGCTTATGTATGACTTGTGCTTTGTAGGATCAGTTAAAGATAATTGAATAGCTTACAGTTTTTGTTTCATTCGGCTCGAGCTTGAATATTGCGGCTCTCTCAAAGATATCCTGTCTTACACCGTGATTGTCAGGGGGAGCGCACCAAGGCTCGATGCAAAGGAAGGGTGTGTCAAGTCCGTATTCCTGCCAGATGCCGAAATAGGGCATATCGTCAAATTTCATCGTTACGCTTCGCTGGTCTTTGTCCGACCTCAGTGTGACCGCCCTTGCCGTGCCTTCGCAGAAAATTCCGTCGGGAATAAAGAGGTCGTGGCGCAGGCGCAGAATCCTGTCGTTTTCGAGCTCAAGGGGCACCTTCTTGCCTGTCAGAAGAAGAGTTACCTTGTCGATAGGCTCGTGTAGCGGCTTGCAGGGCTCGGAGAACTCAAGATAATAGTCCTCAAATTCGCCCGCTCCCGCCGTCAGAGGCGTGTTGAAGCCGGGGTGTGCGCCAAAAGTGGCGGGCATCACCTCGTTCGACGTGTTCTTTATATCTGCGCGGCAGATAAGCTCGCGTCCGCGGAGCGTATAGGTAAGGGTCAGCTCAAAATCAAAGGGATATTGCGCGCGTGTCTCGGTGGTCGACTCTATCTTCATCACAAGCTCGGTATCAGTAGTGGAAAGCACCTCGAACTCGGTGTACTGCGCAAATCCGTGAAGCCCCATTTCGTAGGTCTGTCCGTGGCAGGTGTATTTGTTCTCGAAGAAGCTCGACGTTACGGGGAAGCAAACGGGAGAACGGTCCTCCCAATATTTTGCGTCGCCCTGCCAAATATATTCCGTTTTGTCTTGAGTATTTATTACCGACATAAGCTCGGCGCCAAGCGATTTTATCGTTACTTCAAGAAATTCATTTTTAAGAAAGCAGTTCATAGTGCATCTCCTTTTTATTGTTGTAATAATTATACCACACCGCACTTTTCTTGGCAAGGTATATATTTGCCTAAATGACGAAATAATAAGTAAAAAATATGCTTTTTTGGAGATAGTGATGAAAAAAGATACTATAAAGCTTGGTCAAAAAACCACCATTATATCGGCGGGCAGCGTTGTGGGCAAGCGAGAGCACGAGGGGCCTCTTGGGGAGGTGTTTGACCTTCACGATGAGACCGACCATTTCGGCAAGAAAACGTGGGAGAAGGCGGAGTCCGAGATGCAACGCCTTGCCTTTAACGTGGCAATGTCAAAGGGTGGCTTCTCGGAGAGGGATATAGACGCGCTCTACGCGGGTGACCTGCTCAACCAGTGCTCGGCATCATCCTACGGTCTGCTTGATTTTGACGTGCCTTATTTTGGGCTCTACGGCGCTTGCTCGACGGCGGCAGAGAGCATTTTGCTTGCATCGATGGGTCATTCGGCGGGCTATTTCAATAGATGCGCCGCCGTTACCTCGTCGCACTACTGCTCGTCCGAGAGGCAATTCCGCACGCCCGTTGAATACGGTGCTCAGCGCACGCCAACGGCACAGTGGACGGTCACGGGCTCGGGCGCGTTCATCATAGGAGAGGGCGGCAAGGTGCAAGTGCGCGAGGGACTTGCGGGCGTTGTAGTTGACAAGGGAATAAATGATGCCGCAAATATGGGTGCGGCAATGGCGCCCGCCGCGGCACATACCTTGCTTCGTTATTTTGGGGGCGGTGAGCTGTCCCTTGACGAAATTGACCTTATCGTCACGGGTGACCTTGGCTATGAGGGCGGGGCAATTTTATGTGACCTGCTTATATCGGAGGGGATAGATATAAGGAAGAAATACAACGATTGCGGAATGATGATATACTCGCGAAACACGCAGGACACCCACGCGGGCGGCTCTGGGTGCGGTTGCTCGGCAGTGGTTATGGCGTCCTATATTTTGCCGATGATAGAGCGACGTGAGCTTCGTGAGGTGCTTTTTCTTGGCACGGGTGCTATGATGAGCCCCTCAAGCATTCAGCAGGGAGAGAGCATACCCGGTGTGGCACACCTTGTGAGATTTTCTGCGGTGGAGGAATAAAAATGGATATTTTTATGCAGTTCTTAAAGGCTTTTTTGGTGGGTGGCGCATTTTGCGTTGTGGCGCAAATTTTAATCGACAAAACTATGCTCACCCCAGCGCGCATACTTGTGGCATACGTTGTGGCGGGCGTGCTTCTCGGTGCGGTGGGGCTTTATAAGCCGATAGTCGATTTTGCGGGGGCTGGAGCGACGACACCTCTTACAGGCTTTGGATTTATCATATCCAAGGGAGTGCGCGACGCGGTAGACGAGAAGGGACTTCTCGGCGCGCTCACAGGCGCGCTTACCGCCGCTTCGGGCGGCATATCTGCCGCGCTTGTCTTCGGCTATCTCGCGGCACTTATCTCACGCGGAAATCCTAAAACTTAAAAAAACAGCACCCATAGGGTGCTGTTTTTATTCCGTCATTGCGGGTGCGTTATAAAACTTCATTATTTTAAGTATTTTTCCACTCTTTCCGTCGGGCTCGAAATAGAATATCACCTTTTGCTCCTTTTCGTCCTCAAAAAGCGCGAAATATACATCCTCCGCAGTGCTTGACGAGAGTGCGCGGTATTCGACGGTGGGAGAAAAGCGTAAGGCCTTCTCATAATTTTTCTCGGAGTAGGGAAGTATTACCGTCATATCCTTTATTCGCGTCTCAAATACGCGCTTGCGACTTTTGCCACCGTATATTTTTGACATAGCGAGAAATCCCGAGACCACCGAGATCTCGTATTCGACGTCGACGTATCTCCACGTGAAATACACGAGTATCCACAATGAGAGGGGAAGAAGTGCGAGGAAGGGGGCAAATATTCTTGTGATAATGCCAAGCCCCAGCACGATAAGCGCAACGAGTGCGTAGGATGCGATAAGGCATATCCTTTTGGCAAGGATTACACCCTCGCATTCTTGCTTTATAGTGTATTCATAGCTCTGAAATTCGTTCATAATATCACCTCGGTAAAAATTATATCACACAAATAGGCATATTGCAAGCAAGATAGCAAAACTTCTTGACATATTCACAAAAATGTTGTATCATAGTATCAATAACTACAAAGAGGTGCTTTATGAATAGACAGGAATTTGAGGCTCTTATTGCCTCGGCGGTGAACGATGCCGAGCTTAAAAGCTCCGAAATACCCGCAATAGACCTTTACGTTGACCAGATAATAAATCTTCATACCGAGAAGCTCAAGGAGGGCGACGAGCGCTTCCTTGACAGACAGCTTACAAAAACAATGATAAATAACTACGCCAAGGACAGAGTAATTACCCCCGTCAAGGGCAAAAAGTACAGCAAGGAGCAGATTCTGCAGATACTTACCGTCTACACCCTCAAGGGCACGCTCACTATTGGCGAGATAAAGAGATTTCTCGACGGCGCGTATGCTATCGAGGGCTTTGATGCCGCGGCGCTGACCTCTCTTTACGACCGATACACCAATATCAAGGACAAAAACCGCGAGTATGCGTCAGAGGTAGTCTGTAAGATGCTCGAGGCAAATTCTCTTGATATTGAGAAGGACGAGGACTTTCTCATAGCTCTCGGAGCCGTCGTCTCGATGAGCGGATTTATGAAAAATCTCGCGCAGGCGATGATAGACGCAAAATATCCGCCTCTTCCCGAAGAGACAGATAAGGACAAGAAGGAAGAGAAGAAGGAAAAGGAGAAGGAGAAGGAGAAGGACAAGTCCGAGAAGGAAGAAAAGAAGGAAAAGCCCAAGAAGGAAAAGAAGGATAAACCGAAAAAGGAAGATAAAAAAGACAAGAAGGACAAAAAGAAGAATGAGTCCACACCTCTTCCCGAGGGCGTGACTGCGTGAGGATAATTTCTGTTTGTTTCTGTTTTGCAAGGTAAGGGCGGGTGAAATCCGCCCTTTTTCTTAACTTTAAGACAAAAACGATATAATTTCTTTCAATAAATTTCAAAAAAAGGTGAATTTTCTCAAAAAAAGAAAAAAATATGAAATTTTTTCATAAAGCTCTTGCAAAATGAATATCTTTGTGGTAGAATATGTCCATACTTATTTAATTTGGCACAAAATACGTGCAAAAAGGAGAAATTATTATGTCACAGTACGTTGAGAGCGTCCTTGCGGACCTTATTAAGAGAAACCCCGGCGAGCCCGAGTTCCATCAGGCAGCCACAGAGATACTTGAGTCTCTCGCTCCCATTTTCGAAAAGCACCCCGAGTACGAGGCGGCAGGTCTTCTTGAGAGATTCGTTGAGCCCGAGAGAACCATCAGCTTCAGAGTTCCGTGGGTAGACGATGCGGGCAAGGTGCACGTAAACAAGGGCTATCGCGTACAGTTCAATAGTGCTATCGGTCCTTACAAGGGTGGCTTTAGATTCCATCCCACAGTTAACCTCTCGGTTATGAAGTTCCTCGGTCTTGAGCAGATACTCAAGAATAGCCTTACAAGCCTTCCTATCGGCGGCGGTAAGGGAGGATCTGATTTTGATCCCTCGGGTAAGAGCGACGGCGAGATCATGAGATTCTGCCAGAGCTTTATGTCCGAGCTCTACCGTCACATCGGTCCTAACGTCGACGTTCCCGCAGGTGACATCGGTGTTGGCGCGCGTGAGATCGGTTACCTCTTCGGTCAGTACAAGAAGCTCCGCGGCGCGTTTGAGAACGGCGTTCTTACAGGTAAGGGACTTTCCTACGGCGGCTCTCTCATTCGTCCTGAGGCTACAGGATACGGCGCGGTTTACTTTGCAAAGAAGGTTCTTGAGCACGAGGGTGACACCCTTGAGGGCAAGACCGTTGTAGTTTCGGGCTTTGGTAACGTTGCTTGGGGTGCTGTAAAGAAGGCAACCGAGCTTGGTGCTAAGGTAATTGCTATTTCTGGTCCTGACGGCTACGTTTACGACGAGGCGGGCGTTAACACACCCGAGAAGATAGACTTTATGCTCGCAATGCGTGCATCGGGCAGAAACAGAGTAGAGGACTACGCAGAGAAGTTCGGCGTTCCTTTCTTTGCAAAGGAAAAGCCTTGGGGACTTAAGGCTGACATTCTTATGCCTTGTGCAACTCAGAATGAGGTCGGCATGGCAGACGCCCAGAAGATCGTCGCAAACGGTGTTAAGTACTACATAGAAGTTTCTAATATGCCTACGTCTAACGAGGCACTTAAGTACCTTCAGGATAGCGGTCTTACCGTTGCTCCCTCGAAGGCAGTTAACGCGGGTGGCGTTGCAGTATCGGCTCTTGAGATGTCGCAGAACAGCATGAGACTCTCTTGGTCGGCTGAAGAGGTTGACGAGAAGCTCAAGGGCATCATGGCAAATATCCACGATAGCGCAGCAGCTGCAGCAGAGGAGTACGGCTTCGGCTACGATCTCTGTAAGGGAGCTAACCTCGCGGGCTTCAAGAAGGTCGCAGAGGCTATGATGGCTCAGGGTATTGTTTAATTAGAATTGGATATAAATGCAGGGGGAGAGGGAGACTTTTGAAAAAGTCTCCCTCTCCCCCCTCTCCCACCAAAACTTTTGAAAAAGGGGATGGTTGTTGGGTGAAGTCCTATTACAGCAGTTGAGAATGGACTTCAAATTTTGATTTATCGGGATGTTTGTAGAGAGCAAGACATCATTTATGATTGTAGGGGCGCGCACTGCGCGTCCGCAATAAACGACGAAAAATTCCGAACGGACGGCCAATGGCCGCCCCTACAGTGTTTGTAGAAATCGCTCGTTTATCCCCCTACACAATATCCCGATAAATCCCAATTTATCGGTATGTGTTATTATATACAGAAAGAGCAGACCTTTTGGTCTGCTCTTTTGCGTTTAGAACGGAATTTGATTGTTATTATCGTTGGAATCGTCTTCCTTCTGATATTTCGAATCGGGTGTTCCGTCCTGATTATATCTGTTCTTTTCGGCCTCTTCTTTTTCCTTGCGTGCCTTTTCTTCCTCGGCGCGCTTTTTCTCAAGGCGTCTCTTTTCTTCGTTTTCCTCGCGGCTGCGGCGCTTCTTTGCCTCGGTCATCTCTTCGAGCTCCTCGAAGGTGGGGTTGCCCTCCATAGCCGCTTTGAACTGCTCGCCGTCCATTATCTCGTTCTTCATAAGGAATTCGGAGATGAAGTGGAGCTTGTCGATGTTATCGCGAAGAAGCTTCTTTGCTCTCTCGTATGCGCCTGTGATAATTTTGTGTATCTCGGCGTCTATCTTCGATGCTACCTCCTCGGAATAGTCCTGTGCGCTTGAGAAATCACGTCCAAGGAATACCTCGGAGTGTCCTGTGCCAAAGGAGCGAGGGCCAAGTATCTCACTCATACCGAGCTGTGTGACCATCTTCTTTGCGGTGTCTGTCGCGCGCTGGATATCGTTCGATGCGCCGCCTGAGATGTCACCAAAGATTATCTCCTCTGCCGCACGTCCGCCGAGAAGCATAGCGATCTTATCGTTAAGCTCCTGCTTATAGACGCTGAACTTATCCTCCTTGGGAGGATTGAGAGTATATCCAAGTGCGTTTCCGCTCGGAATAATTGAAATCTGCTGTACGGGGTCAAGTGTGGGAAGGAGATGTGCGATTATCGCGTGGCCTGCCTCGTGGTAAGCCGTGTTCTTCTTCTCGCGCTCCTTCATAGTTCTCGACTTCTTCTTGGGGCCTGCGATGACCTTTATGAATGCGTCCTCGATGTCCTCCATACCGATAAGAGCCTTGCCTCTGCGAGCTGCAAGGAGGGCGGCTTCGTTAAGAAGGTTAGCAAGATCAGCTCCCGTAAAGCCGGCGGTAGTCTTTGCGATCTCGGCGAAGTCAACGGTCTTCTCAAAGGGCTTATTCTTTGCGTGGACGTGGAGTATCTCCTCACGTCCCTTGATATCGGGGTAGTTTACTGTAATTTGTCTGTCGAAGCGTCCGGGACGGAGAAGTGCGGGGTCAAGTATATCGGGGCGGTTTGTTGCCGCGATAACGATGATGCCCTCGTGCGAGCCAAAGCCGTCCATTTCAACGAGAAGCTGGTTGAGTGTCTGCTCACGTTCATCGTGACCGCCGCCAAGACCGGCTCCACGGTGTCGACCTACTGCGTCGATCTCATCAATAAATATAATAGAAGCGGGTGCCTTGCGCGCCGTCTCAAAGAGGTCACGCACGCGCGATGCGCCGACACCGACGTACATCTCAACGAAATCAGATCCCGAGATCGAGAAGAAGGGAACTCCCGCTTCTCCCGCAACTGCCTTTGCAAGCAGAGTCTTACCCGTACCGGGAGGGCCCATAAGGAGCACACCGTGGGGTATCTTTGCGCCAAGTGTAGAGAACTTTTTGGGATCCTTAAGATATTCAACGACCTCCTCAAGCTCTTCCTTTTCCTCGTCGGCACCTGCCACGTCGGAGAAGAGTACCTTGGATTTATCGTTCTGGGGAGTCTTTACTCTCGCCTTACCGAAGTTATTGAACTTGCCCGCGCCGCCGCCTGCACCGTTTGCACCGCCGCTCATCTGTCTCATAACGAATACCCAGAAGACGATGGCAAGAATGATGATTATAACGTAGGGAAGTAAGGAGACCCACCAGGGCATAACTGCCTCGGGCTCGATATCGAAATCATTAAGATTTGCGTTCTCAAGATAATTCTGGCTGATATGCTCAAGCATAAAGCCGTAGGCGATCTGGTAGCCAACCGTCTTTGTGTTGCCGAGGGGTTTTCCGTCCTCTCCGAGCTCGTCGACAACAAGGGTGAGGTAATATTTGTTGTCTATGGTGAACTCAATTACCTTGTCCTCTTGGAAGTAATCGACGACGTCTCCGTACGTTACCTTTTCCTCATCGCCGCTTGTGAACATTATCGATACGGCAACTATAACCGCGATAATAAGCAGCGCGTAGAAGAGTATCGTCTTTATATAACCTTTTTTCATGTCTGGCTTGTTTCCTCCGTGTTATTAGCTATAGACTCTGGGACAAAGAATTCCGACGTAGGGAAGGTTGCGGTATTTCTCGTCATAGTCAAGACCGAAGCCGACGACAAACTTATCGGGAATGGTCATTCCGCTATAGTCGGGCGTGAAGTCGACTGTGCGGCGGTCGGGCTTGTCGAGAAGGGTACAGGTCTTTACGCTGGAAGCGCCCTTCTCAGAAAAATATTTTACGAGGTGCGAGAGTGTTCTTCCGCTATCAACGATGTCCTCAATGATAATAAAATCAGTATTTGTGACGTCCTCGCGCTTAATGTCAAGGTGAATATTGATAACGCCTGAAGACGCCGTACCTGCACCGTATGAGGAGACCTTCATAAACTCGACCTCCATAGGTATCTCAATTCTCTTCATAAGCTCCGAGGTAAACATAAGCGAGCCCTTGAGGATACAAACAAGCACGAGAGGTCTGCCCGTGTTTCTGTACTCCTCGTTTATCTTTGCGGCTATAGTGTCGCATATGTCGGATATTTCCTTTTCGCTTACAAGTACGCTTTCTATGTCCTTATTCATAATATTGCCTTTCCTAACAGTATTAATATAGGTAAAAATTTATTTTGATTATATTTTTTTGGTCGCCGGTTTTTTTTGGACGTGCACCGTCCCTTATGCCGACGAAGGGAATAGCCACGATGCCCTCGTCATCACAAATGATGGGGATTCGGTAGCGCACGTCAAGCGGTATCTTTTTGTCGCACATAAGCTTTTTTGCGCTCTTTTTCATACCGCCCATAAGTATCTTGTCACCCTCCCTACGCGAGCGCAGGACAAGATTACCTATTATTTTATCAGAATCAATGCTTAATTGTATTGATTTTTTGTAAATATTTATTTCCTTATGTGTATTTCCTATGATTATTTCGGAATTAATCTGTGAAATAAAATTTTCACCCTCGTGCGCCTCAATGCAGAACTCTGCCTTCTCCACCTTCTTGGGGGTATCTTTTGTAAAATGCAGTCTTCCGTTCTCAATGAGAGCTTGCACTCCGTCGGGAAGGCAAAGGCGCGAGTGTGCCACGCCCTTTTTAGAGAGCTCAAGCACTGCGTCAACGTGCACAGCCTCAAGAGAGCTATCCGAGACGCGCGAAAACGCCTTCATCACGGCACGCGAGCCGATCGCACGATTTTCGGCGTTAAGTGCCGCTACGTCTATCGCGCCGTCCACAAGACTCTTCTCAAGGAATGCATCGGTGAGCTCCGAGAGATATTCTGCGTCGGCGAGGAGCAATGCCGCCGCTGCTTTTGCGTTTGAGACGGCTGAGCCGCTTACCGACGTGAGCGCGGGAATTGCCTGTGAGCGAATTCTGTTGCGCGCGTATTCGGTGTTTTTATTTGTGCTGTCGGTGACGTATTCGAGTGAATTTTCTTCACAGTATGAGAGGATCTCCTCGCGCGTCATATCGAGTATCGGGCGGATAAGCGTACCGCCGCCACACTCTCTTTTCTGAGGAATTCCGCAAAGTCCCGTGATCGACGTGCCTCTTGCGAGGTTGAAGAGCATAGTCTCAAGATTGTCGTTGGCATTGTGCGCGACGGCAAGCAGGGGGATCGAATTCTCCCTCATAAGTCTCTCGAAATAGCCGTATCTTACCTCTCTTGCGGCAAGCTCTACGCTTTTTTTCGTCTCTTCTGCAATTTTCGGTACGTCAGCCCTCAAAGAGAAGAAGGTGATGCCGTAGTCCTTGGCAACGCCTCGGCAAAATTCCTCGTCTCTGTCTGCCTCCTCGCCGCGTATGCCGTGGTTTACGTGCGCCGCGTATATGCGCGCACCCGACTCGGCAGAATATCGCACGAGCATATCGAGAAGGGTCCTTGAGTCAGCCCCGCCCGAAAAAGCCACCAAAACGGGTGTGTCGGGCGAGAGGGAAGAGATGACGTGCGGCTCGCAAAAGCCGCGCGGCATATTTCTTTTCTTTTCCATAAATTATTCCTGAACGTTAGTTGCGATGGTGCGGAACTTGGTGTATCTGCCTATCCAGCCCATCTTTACGTTGCCCGTCGAGCCGTGACGGTTCTTTGCAATGATTACCTCGGCAATACTGCCCTCGTCGGAGTTGTTCTGCGTGTCATAGTATTCGTCGCGGTAGAGGAAGATAACGGTATCTGCGTCCTGCTCGATCGCTCCCGAGTCACGAAGGTCGGAAAGCATAGGGCGCTTATCGGTTCTTGATTCGGGTCCACGGGAGAGCTGCGCGCAGCAGACTATCGGGACGTTAAGCTCCTTTGCCATTATCTTAAGGTTACGGGAAATGTCCGCAACCTCTTGAACTCTGTTGTCGCTCTTTCTTGCGCTCTGCATAAGCTGCAGATAGTCGATAACGACAAGACCGAGGTCCTTTACTCTGCGGAGCTTTGCCTTCATTTCGGTGACGTTTATTCCCGAGGTGTCGTCAATAAGTATATCACAGCCCGCAAGCTTTGATGCGGCGGTAGCGATGTCCTCCCACTGCTTTGTGTCAAGCTTACCCGTACGGAGCGCGTAGCTGTCGACCATTGCCTCGCTCGATATAACTCTCGTTACAAGCTGCTCAGCAGACATTTCGAGAGAGAAGATGCAGACCTTTTTCTTGGTCTGAAGCGCGACGTTAGTGCCGATATTAAGTACGAAGGACGTCTTTCCCATGCCGGGACGCGCGCCAACGAGCACGAGGTCGGAGTTACCCATTCCCGCAAGCACGTTGTCAAGTCCCGAAAATCCGGTTTTCGTACCCTGTGTGCCCTCACCGTCAGTCGCAAGGGTCTTGAGGTTTTTATACACGTTACCGATGACGTCGCGGATGTGCTTGAAGCTTTGCGTGTCACGTCCCTGCGCTATATCGAATATTCTCGACTCCGCAAGGTTTATGATATCGGTGACCTCACCCTCCTCGCTCATAGCGTCGTCGCTTATCTCTCCGCAGATGTTGATAAGTGTGCGGAGCATACTCTTATCCTTGACTATCTTTGCGTAGTCCTTGACGTTAAGAGAGTTGGGCACAGTCTGTCCAAGTGTCTTTATATAGTCCTCGCCACCCGACTTTGAATATATGCCGCGCGTGACGAGAGTATCGATAAGTGTGACTATATCTATTTCCTTGCTGTTCGAGAAAAGCTCGTGCATCGCGGTGAATATCTGCGCGTGCTCGGTGTGATAAAAGTCGTTTGCCGAGACGGTGCCCGCTATCTCGTTGAAGCAATCGGGGTCGATAAGTATAGCTCCGAGCAAGGACTGCTCGGCAATAAGTGAGAAGGGAAGCCTTCTTACGAGTTCTTCATTCATAATTACGTAAATTTCCTTTGATTATTTCTTACTTACAACGCTGATCTTGATCTTTGCCACAACGTCGGTAAAGAGCTTTGCGTCAGCCGTGAAGCTTCCAAAGGTCTTTATCGGCTCATTCAGCGTGATCTTTCTCTTGTCGATATCGATCTTGTGCTTTGATTTGAGCACGTCGGCAACGTCCTTGTTGGTTACGGCACCGTAGAGCTTGGAGTCGGAGCTCTGCGCGTACTCGAAAACGACGGTTATCTCGTTGAGCTTTGCCGCAATTGCCTTTGCTTCTGCGAGCTCTGTCTCAAACTTATGCTGCTTTGATGCCTCTTTGTTCTTTATTTCGTTCATAGACTTTGCGTCAGCGGCGATAGCGAGCTTCTTGGGGAAGAGGAAGTTGCGGGCGTAACCGTCCGACACCTCTACTATCTGGTCCTTTTTGCCCTGACCCTTTACGTCCTGTGTAAGAATTACTTTCATTGTGTTTACCTCCGGTATATTACTGTTCTTGTTCGTCAAGATATTCGTTTATAGCGCCGAGGAGAAGCTCCTTCGCGGCATCAAGCGACGCCTCAAGGGACGCGCCCGCCATATCGAAGTGTCCGCCTCCGCCTATCTTTTCAAGTATGAGCTGTACGTTGACACTGCCGTCCGAGCGTGCCGATACGTGTATTCTTTCGCCTATCCTTACAAGCGCAAATGCCGCACTTATGTTTCTTACCGTAAGGAGCTTATTTGCAGCCTTTGCCGCGGCGATCCTGTCGTGGGCAGATCCTGTGCCCTCGCTTGTGGTTATCGCTATCTTCTCGCGGTGCACCTCAAGAGATGCGCCGAAGAGTGCCTCGGATCGATAGTCGTCAAAATCCTCCTCAAAGAAGGTCCTTGCGATCTCAGGGCTCGCACCCGCATTACGCAGATAGAGTGCCGCTGCGAAGGTACGAGGTCCTACCGTTCTTGTAAAGTTATGCGTATCGAGCATTATACCCGATATCATAACGTTTGCCTCCTCCTTCTTGAGCGCGCTTGCGGGCAGACTCTGCTCAAGGATCTCGGTGATAAGCTCGCAGGCAGAGGATGCCGAGGGGTCGATATAAGTCAGCGCGGGCTCGCGCTCAAACTCGTTCTTTTTGATGTGGTGGTCGATAACGGCGATCTTGAACGCCTTCTCGGCTATCTCGGGTGCCTCGGTGATAGAGAGGTCGTTTACGTCAACGACGATAACGAGTGTACCGAACTCGTACAGACCGAGTCCCTCAACGCCGTCGATAAACATATTTCTGTATTCGTCAAGCTCGGTGAGCTTTCTTGTGCAGTTGATGAAATTCGCGCTTGCGGTGTCGACTACGATCTTTGCGTCAACTCCGAGCTCGCGGGCGAGATTCGCAACACCGACGCACGCACCGATAGAGTCAAAGTCGGGGTTGGCGTGTCCCATAATGATTACGTTCGACGAGCCCGATATCATAGAGCAGAGCTTGTTGGCAATGATTCTTGAGTGACCCTTCGTTCTCTTCTGCTGGCTCTTGGTCTTTCCGCCGAAGAAGAGAAGTCCCGACTCCTTCTTGAGAACTACCTGGTCGCCGCCTCGCTGAAGAGCTGTGTCAAGCGCCATAAGTGCGTCGCGCTCGCGCTCTGCAAGCGTCTCACCTGTGCTTGCGATACCTACCGAGACGGTCAGAGGCATATCCTCCTCACCTATCTTTATTTCTCTTATGGTGTCAAGAATCTCAAACTTGTTCTTTTCACAAGCGGCAAGCGCCTGCTTCGAGATGATAAGCATATATTTGTCGCGGTCGTATTCGCGGAGAAGTCCGCCTATCGATGCCGCGAATTCCTTGAGCGTCTGCTCGACCTGGTTTGCCTCGGCTCTGTAGCTTGCCTTGACGTACTGCGCTATCTCCTCAAGATTGTCAAGCATAATGTATGCTACGACGGGTATCTGCGCGAAATTCTTCTCGGCAATACCGTAAAGCTCGGTGATATCCTCAAAGAGCACCATGTAGTATATATGACCCTTGAACTTTATCGGATACGAGCTTACCGTATAGTGCTTGCCCGCGATACGCACGGTGTTAGCCTTCGGCAAGAAGGTGTCGGCAGACACGACGTGCTCGCTGTGCTGGTTTGCCGTCATACGAAGTATACTGTCAAGGGATATTCCGAGAGCATCGGAAATATTCGAGTTGAGGAAGGAGTCACGTCTTGGGATCGCGTCTCTCATTGCGGCATTGACGGTAACTATCTTTCCTGTGTCGGTAACGATAGCATAGGGTATCTTTACGTTGTCGCGGAATGCCGCGATAACGCTTCCCGACTGGTTATCGGATGCCTCTGCCTCGGTTCTGTAGATGCTCATACGGCGTGAGCCGATGATGAAGATGGCAAAGCAGACAAGGCTGTAAAGAATTACCGTAACAAGTCCCGACCATGTAGGCGGGATATTTGTATATGCGCATACGGCTATATGCGCCGCGAGGAATATGATGCCGAGAAGGACGTAAAGTCTTGACGGGATATCCTTCGTTCCGTTAAAAATATCGTTTTTCTTTTTCTGCATATTTTTCTCCGTTTCTTATTTGACGGCTTATATGTCGGTGCCGTCTTTTTTATTCCTCCTTCTTTCCTTTATCGAGGCGATGATAACTACCATCGCGCCCGCAAAGGAGGCAAGAGGAAATACAATATCGGGTCTTCTGAATAGCATTAAGAACAAGGAAATGTAGATGAGATAACCGAAGCAGGATGCGCCCTCTCCCTTTATGAAGGCACCCACAAAGCCAAAGGCTATCATAGTAAATGCAGGGACAAAAATTATATAGAGATTGGAAAGCGCCGTGGCGTAGAGCTCGTGCCCGTCGTATTCGAGTGCCGCAGAGAACAAAAACGCGGCTATGAAAACGATTGCCGAGGCAAGACTCATCTTGAAGGTAAGCGCATTTTTTATCTCGTTCTGATCCTCTGTCGTCGGCACGATCACCGCAATATAGAGCGAGTGGGCGATATATGCCGTTACGAAGGTGGATATCGTGAGTATCGCGGGGAGATAGTTGAAAACAAGATTTACCGAGCTCTTTGTGACAAGATGCATATCAGCCGCGCTGATATTTACCTCGGGCATTTGACTGTAGAGCTCGTAGAGTGCTGAGGAAAGGGCATCGGTAATGCCCGCTCTCAATTCAGAGAAGAGCTCTCTTATTGGCTCGAGTGAAATGCTTCCGGTCTCGTTGAGGCTCAAGAAGAGAAGAAGCAATGCCATAGGCACCGCAATGCCGAGTCCGTAGCATAAAGACACTCTTACAACGGCACAAACTCTGTGAGCACCCCTTTTATGCGAGATAAAAAGAACGAATGCCGGAATGATAGGGAATATGGCGTATAGAGACGTCACGGGATCCTTTGTGATCAAAAAGCTCAAAAGATACGCGCCACCTCCCGAAAGGAGAAGCCACCAAGAGCTGTACGTGCGGCAAAGGTATGCAAGGAGCACGGTCGAGACAAAAAGGATGGAGGGGAGAGTGGCAAGACTTGGATCTCCGAGGGCGAATAACAAAAGCACCGAAATTATCGGGTATGGTATTATCGGCTTCATCGAGCCTGCCAGCGTATAAGCGAGCACGTAGCCCGCAACGACGAGCAATATCGGAAGAACGGTAAAAGGGAGACTCGCAACAAGCGAAGCCGAGCCTGCAAGCCGAATGGGCAGATAGGCAGAAGCCGCAAGACCGAAGACGGCGAGCGCCAGAAGCTGCATTGCCGACCGAGCCCTCCCTTGCTTATATGTGTTTTTTTGCACTGTAACCTCTTAAATTTATATCAATATATATAATAGTGGATAGTTATCCTATTTTAGTAGTATAACACATCTTTTGTGATTTGTAAACACAAAAAAACAAAGTATATGTAAATAATGGAAGAAATTTTTGAGAAATTTTCGGTATTTGAGCGCAGATAAGAAGAAAAATATTGAAAAATAAATAAAATAATGAAAAAACTATTGCAAAACCGGAAAAGATGTGTTATACTAACCACAGCATATATCATTGAGAGTGGGTTGCAAGGCCCACTCTCAACTGCTGAATAGGCCAAATTCACGTATAGGAGGTAGCCATGGCACAGAATCAAAAGGGAGTTGTTGGTGTTGTAACGGAGCTTGCAGAGCCCCTCTGCGACGAGCTCGGATATATCCTTTGGGACGTTGAGTTCGTAAAGGAGGGAGCCGACAGGATCCTTCGCATAACCATTGACTCGGAGGAAGGTATAACGATAGACGATTGCGAGAAGGTGCATCGCGCGATAGACCCGCTTCTTGACGAGGCTGATCCTATTGACGTGGCATATCACCTTGAGGTGTCCTCTCCCGGTATCGAGAGAGAGCTCCGCACTGATGCCCACATCGAGATGTGTGAGGGTGCTGACGTTGAGGTAAGACTTTTCGCTCCCCGCGACGGAAGCAAGGTATACAGAGGCGAGCTTCTCGCGCTTGAGGAGAATGGCGACGTGGCAATCCTTGTGGGTGAGATAAAGGTGGTCTTCCCCCGCGCAACGGTTGCAAAAATAAAGACTGTTTTTGAATTTTGAATATAATTATCGATAAATATTAAAGGACGGAACATACAATGAATAAGGAATTTTTCGTAGCCCTCGATCTTCTCGAAAAGGAGAAGAAGATACCCAAGGAGTATATGCTCGAAAAGATAGAGGCGGCTCTTCTTTCGGCTCTTAAGAAGGAGTACGGTGCAAGCACTCTTATGAGAGTAAACATCGACCCCGTCAAGGAGGACGTAAAGGTCTACACGCAGCGTGAGGTCGTTGAGGAGGTCACAAATCCTCAGTGCGAGATCTCTCTTGAGGAGGCAAAGGCTATCAGCAAGAGATATACTATCGGTAAGATAGTAGAGACCGAGGTCAAGACCAAGAACCTTCGCAGACTCAGTGCGGCAGCGGCAAAATCTGTCATCATTCAGGGAATCCGTGAGGGTGAGAGAAAGGCTATGCAGGATGCATACGAGAGCAAGCGCGAGGAGATAATCACAGCGCTTGTAAGCAAGGTAGACAGTGTCACCGGCAACGTAGTGCTTGAGACCGGAACGAGCCACGCAGTGCTTCTCAAGGGAGAGCAGATCCCCGGTGAGACCTTCGAGGTTGGCGACAGAATCAAGGTGTTCGTTACCGAGGTAAGCAAGGAGACACGCGGACCTCTTGTAACCCTTTCCCGTTCGCATCAGGGTCTTGTTCGCAGAATGTTCGAGCTTGAGATCCCCGAGATACAGGACGGCATCGTGCTCGTTAAGGCGGTAGCTCGTGAGGCAGGCTCGAGAACAAAGATCGCAGTCTTCTCGCGCGACGAGGACGTTGACGCAGTGGGCGCTTGTATCGGTAACCACGGTATGAGAATCGGCGGCATCGTTGACGAGCTTCGCGGTGAGAAGATAGATATAGTCAAGTACAGCGAGATTCCCGAGGAGTTCGTTGCGGCGGCACTCTCGCCTGCCGAGGTCATTTCTGTAGAGATGACGGGCGATCGCTCCTGCAAGGTAATAGTTGACGAGGATCAGCTCTCGCTTGCAATCGGTAAGGAGGGTCAGAACGCCCGCCTCGCCGCAAGACTTACAGGCATGAAGATAGACATAAAGTCTGAGTAAGATGTTATGGACAAAAAGGTAAAAAAAGTACCCGAAAGGCAGTGTCTCGGATGCAACGAGCATAAGCCTAAGGCAGAGCTCATAAGGGTAGTACGCACGCCTGAGGGCGAGGTAGTGCTTGACTTTACGGGCAAAAAATCGGGCAGAGGGGCTTACATTTGCAAGAGCCTTTCGTGCTTAAAGAAGGCAAGAAAGTCGCAGCGCATCGCAAAGAATCTCGGATGCGAGATAAGCGACGAGATATATGACACTATGGAAAGCGAGATCTCGCAGTATGAGTGAGGCGGCACTTTCCGAAAAGAACAAAAGGCTTCTGTCGGCGCTTGGAATGAGCGTTAAGGCAGGAGGGATCATATTCGGAGTTCCCATGGTCTGCGAGGCACTCGCGTCGCAGAAAAAAGGGAAGTATCCGCTAATGGTCTTCGAGGCGTCTGACACCTCGGAGAACACTCACAAGCGTATATGCGACAAGTGCGCGTTTTACGGTGTGAGACACGTAAGACTCGAAATAGACGGAGAGACGCTGTCGGAGGCGCTCGGAAAGCGATCAATGCTTGGGGCTGTAGCTCTGACGGACCACAATCTGCTTCGTCTTGTTGAGAAGTACGTTTAATTGGCATTTTCGGTTAAATCGGAGGAAAGGAAGTTCTCCTGTCGCAGAGGGGAACACGGTATAAGGCATGGCACAGATAGCACAGTATAAAGTAAATCAGTTCGCAAAGGATCTGAATTTGAAGAGCAAGGATATCCTTGACGTCCTTGAATCAAAGAACATAGCGGTAAAATCGCAGGCGTCGCTCGACCCTACGCAGTTTGCCGTACTTTTCGAGGCACTTACAAAGTCAAATCAGATAACGGGAATAGAGGACTATCTTGACGGCAAGACTTATATACCGTCGGCAAAGAAGGTTGCAGAGCCCGAGAAGAAGGAAGAGACACCCGTAGCCGAGAAGGCACCCGAGGCAAAGCCCGAGGTGAAGGCTCCCGTAGCCGAGAAGGCACCCGAGACAAAGCCCGCAGAGGCGAAAAAGCCCGAGTCTGTGCCCACTCCCGAAAAGGAGAAGGTCGAAAAGATCGAAAAGAAGGAAGAAAAGGTAGAGGTAAAGCCCGAGGTGAAGCCTGTGCCCGAACAGAAGAAGCCCGCCGTTGCCCACGAGCCTACTGCGAAAAAGCCCGAGGTAGCACAAAGACGCGAGGAAAGAACCGAAAGAGTAACCGAAAAGACACAAAGACCTATGCAGGACAGACCCGTACAGCAGAATAGACCTCCCTTTAATCAGAACAATCAGCAAAGAGACTTCCAGCGCCGTGACAATAACGGCACACGTCCTCAGCAGGGAACGATGCAGCCCCGTGATAATCAGGGACAGCGCGACGCACAAAGAGGCGGACGCTTTGACAATCCCTTCGGCACACAGCAAAGAGGCGCACAGCAGCAAAGAGATAATAACGGAGCACGTCCGGGACAGAGAGGCGGCTTCAGAGATAAGGAAGCAGAGCGCGCACAAAGAGATCCCAAGAACACCTTCAAGGCTCAGGAGATCGTGCGTCCTCAGACACAAAAGGGAGATGCCGTCGTATCTCAGAGAGGTGCTACGAGAATTGTTGACACCCGTGCGGGAAGCGTTGACCTTTCTAAGTATGACGAGAGACTCGACAATTTCGCACCCGATATGAGCGACTTCCGCGGTGGAAATCAGCGCGTTAAGAAGCAGGGCGGAATGAACAATAAGCCCCAGATGAAGAATAAGATGAAGCAGAAGGGAAGCTCGGCACCCGTAACCAAGGCGCCCACAAGCGTAACTCTTCCCGACGAGATAATGGTAAGTGAGCTTGCATCTCGCCTTAAGGTAACGGCGGCAGAGATCGTTAAGAGACTTATGCTTCAGGGTATGATGGTAACCGTCAACCAGACTGTCGACTATGACATTGCGGCACTTATCGCACTCGATATGGGCATTGAGGTCACAAAGGAAGTGGTCGTCACCATCGAGGAAAGACTCTTTGAGGAAGAGGAGGACAGCGAGGAGAACCTTCTCCACCGCGCACCCGTCGTCTGTGTTATGGGACACGTTGACCACGGTAAGACCTCTATCCTTGACGCGATAAGAAAGACTAACGTAACCAAGGGCGAGGCAGGTGGTATCACCCAGCACATCGGTGCGTATAGAGTAAGAATCAACGATCAGGACATCACGTTCCTTGACACCCCCGGACACGAGGCGTTCACGGCAATGCGTGCAAGAGGTGCGCAGGCGACCGATATCGCAGTCCTCGTTGTTGCGGCGGATGACGGTATCATGCCCCAGACCATTGAGGCAATAAACCACGCAAAGGCGGCAGGAATTGACGTTATCGTTGCTATAAACAAGATGGATAAGCCCACTGCTAACCCCGATATGGTAAAGCAGGAGCTTACAAAATATGACCTCGTTCCCGAGGAGTGGGGCGGGGACGTTATCTGCGTTCCCGTATCGGCTCTCACGGGCTACGGTATTGAGGATCTTCTTGAGAACATCCTCCTCGTTGCCGAGGTCAAGGATCTTAAGGCTAACCCCAAGCGTAGAGCTAAGGGTATAGTTATCGAGGCAAAGCTCGACAAGGGACGCGGTCCTGTTGCGACCATTCTCGTTCAGTCGGGTACACTTCATAGTGGAGACATCGTTATCGCGGGAACGTCGGTAGGACGTGTAAGAGCGATGACAGACCATAACGGAAAGACTCTTAAGGAGGCAGGCCCCTCTGTTCCCGTTGAGATCATCGGTCTTGACGAGGTTCCTCAGTCGGGTGACGAGTTCAACGGCGTCGCAGACGAGAGAATGGCTCGTACACTTGCAGATCAGCGTAAGGCAAAGGCAAAGGAAGAGGTATTTGCGGCAAATGCAAGAGCAAACCTCAACGATCTCTTTGCACAGATCTCCGAGGGTATCAAGGAGCTTAACGTCATCGTCAAGGCTGACGTTGGCGGTTCTGCAGAGGCTGTAAAGCAGTCGCTTGAGAAGATCTCCAACGAGGAGGTTCGCGTCAGAGTTATTCACGCGGCGGCGGGCGGTATTCGTGAGAATGACGTTATGCTTGCGGCGGCATCGAACGCAATTATCGTCGGATTTAACGTCCGTCCCGATAAGGCGGCACTTGATAGCGCAGAGAGACAGAACGTCGAGATCAGAACCTACCGCGTAATTTACGATTGTATCAACGAGATCACCGACGCTATGAAGGGTATGCTTGCTCCCAAGTTCAAGGAGACGCTTCTCGGTCACGCAGAGGTACGTCAGACAATTCACGTGCCGAACGTTGGAACAATCGCGGGCTCGTATATTCAGGACGGTAAGATCACACGTCAGTCTATGATAAGAATCGTTCGTGACGGCGTAGTAATCTTTGAGGATAAGATCTCCTCGCTCAAGAGATTCAAGGACGATGCAAAGGAAGTAGCGCAGGGCTACGAGTGCGGTATCGGACTTGACCGCTTCAACGACATCAAGGTCGGCGATATCCTTGAGGCATTCATAATGGAAGAGATCGAGAGATAATTTAAGTAATAGGGACTCGCAGAGGCGAGTCCCTGTTTGTTTGTGCAAATTTCTATAAAAAATTATGAAACTATTTACATAACAGAAAAATTATGATATACTAACTATGTATAGGGATTTTTTCAAAAACGAAAGGAATTACGCTATGAAAACAGACATTCAGATAGCAAGCGAAGCAAAAATGCTTCCCATTGCAGAAATCGCAAAGACACTTGACGTAAAGGACGATGAGCTTGAGCTTTACGGCAAGTATAAGGCAAAGATAAACGACGATTTTCTTAAGAGAATGAGCACAAAGCCCGACGGCAAGCTCATCCTCGTTACCGCCATCAATCCCACCCCCGCAGGCGAGGGAAAGACCACAACGACCGTTGGTCTTGGTATGGCTATGAAGAAGATAGGCAAGGACGCGATAATCGCGCTCCGTGAGCCCTCTCTCGGCCCCGTTTTCGGTGTCAAGGGCGGCGCGGCAGGCGGCGGATACGCGCAGGTAGTGCCTATGGAGGATATAAACCTTCATTTCACGGGTGACTTCCACGCAATTACTGCGGCAAACAATCTTCTTTGCGCAATTATAGATAACCATCTTCAGCAGGGCAACGATCTTGGTATCGACCCTCGTAGAATCGTATTTACAAGAGTTACCGACACAAACGACCGCGCACTTCGTAACATAGTTATCGGTATGGGTACGAAGGTCGACGGTATTCCGCGTCAGGATCGCTTTATGATCACCGTTGCAAGTGAGATAATGGCTATCCTTTGTCTTGCTTCCGACCTTGCTGATCTTAAGGAGCGTTTCGGTAACATTCTCGTGGCATACACGTATAGCGGCGCGCCCGTTTACGCGCGTGATCTTCAGGCACACGGCGCTATGGCGGCTCTTATGAAGGACGCCATCAAGCCCAACCTCGTGCAGACGCTCGAGAACACTCCCGCCCTCATCCACGGCGGACCTTTTGCGAATATCGCACACGGCTGTAACTCGGTAAGAGCTACAAAGCTTGCGCTCAAGCTCGCTGATTACACTATCACCGAGGCAGGCTTTGGCGCTGACCTTGGAGCTGAGAAGTTCCTTGATATCAAGTGCCGTAAGGCAGGACTTACCCCTGCGGCTGTGGTTCTCGTTGCAACCGTTCGTGCGCTCAAGTACAACGGTGGTGTGGCTAAGGCTGACCTTGCAAATGAGGACGTAGAGGCTCTTCGTCGCGGTGCTGTGAACCTTGAGGCTCACATTGATAACCTCCACAAGTACGGTCTTCCCGTTGTTGTGGCTATCAACCGCTTCGGCACCGATAGTGATGCTGAAATTGCTTGCCTGCGCCAGATCTGCGAGGAGAGAGGCGTTGATTTTGCACTCTCCGACGTATTCGCAAAGGGCGGCGACGGCGGTATCGAGCTTGCACACAAGGTAGTTGAGGCTTGCGAGAAGCCCTCTGAGTTCAAGTTCATTTATGACGACGAGATGTCTATAAAGGATAAGATAAATGCCGTTGCAACCAAGATCTACGGTGCTGACGGTGTAAGCTATGACGCGGCGGCTCTCAAGCAGCTCGCTGAGATCGAGGCTCTTGACGAGAAGTATAAGCGTTTCCCCGTATGTATGGCAAAGACGCAGTACTCGCTCTCTGACGATGCCGCAAAGCTCGGCAGACCCACGGGCTTTACCCTCAACGTACGCGAGATCAAGCTCTCCGCAGGTGCTGAGTTCATCGTGGCTCTTACGGGAGCTATTATGACTATGCCCGGTCTTCCCAAGAAGCCCGCGGCGTACTCTATCGACGTTGACGCCGACGGAAACATCACAGGACTTTTCTGATAATGGAAATTTTTAAGCAAATATACACCACGTCAGCGGATGAAACAGAGGCGGTGGGCAAGGAATTTGCCACCGCACTCACCACGGAATCGTCCCTGCCGCGATTTGTGGCGATGGAGGGTGATCTTGGTGTCGGAAAGACCGTTTTTGTGCGCGGCTTTACCTCCGAGATCTCTCCCGCCGCGGCTGTGCGATCCCCCACCTTCGCGCTCGTCAACGATTACACGAAGCGGGGCGGCACGCCGATATATCACTTCGACGTCTATCGTATAACCGATGACGACGACCTTTATTCAACGGGTTTTTACGATTATCTTCGCGACAAAAAGGCATTTTGCCTTGTCGAGTGGAGCGAGAATATCCGATATGCCTTCCCGAAGGAATATTTTGTTGTCCGCATTGAGAAGTGCGACCCCGAGAAGGTCGAAAAAAGACTTATAACTATCTATTACGAAGGTAACTAATGAGAATACTTGCATTTGACAGCACCGCTATAACCGCGTCGGTCGCGGTAGCGGAGGATGAAAAGTTAATAGCCGAGATAACTCTCAACAACGGCAACACGCACAGTCAGACCTTGCTTCCT
Source organism: Eubacteriales bacterium (assembly GCA_045633625.1). Lineage (GTDB taxonomy): Bacteria > Bacillota > Clostridia > Oscillospirales > CAG-272 > HGM12713. The sequence continues at coordinate 3,397 of JAZQYP010000007.1, read as the reverse complement.
ATGGCGGAGTCGCTCTTTTGTATGCTTGGTATTACGGCTGACGATATAGACCTTTTTGCCGTTTCCGAGGGCCCCGGATCCTTTACGGGAGTGCGTATTGGCGCGGCAACGGTAAAGGGACTTGCATTCGGACGCGAGGCGCAGTGCATCGGTGTCTCCACACTTGAGGCGCTCGCGTATAATCTGCGAGGATATAAGGGAATAATCTGCCCTGTGATGAACGCGCGTCGCTCGCAGGTCTATACCGCGATATTTGAGTCTGACGGCATGGGCATCACAAGACTTACCGAGGATATGGCGATATCCGCCGAGGAGCTTGACGCAAGACTCGCAGAGTACCAAAAGGACGTTCGCTTGTGTGGCGACGGTATTGAGGTAGCCCTTGAGAACTTTAAGAAAACAATGCCGAAAGCCACACCCGAGGAAGAGACCTATCAGTCGGGCTATTCGGTGGCAATGATAGCTCTTAAGAAATACCGCGAGGGAGTAAGGGGAAGCGATGCAGAGCTTGCACCCACGTATTTGCGACTTTCGCAGGCGGAAAGAGAAAGGCTCGAAAGAATAAACAAAGGAGAATGATATGAGAACTATAGCAATAGGCTGCGATCACGCAGGAATTGAGATAAAGAACGTGGTCATCGCGCATCTATATAAGCGCGGTATCGACGTAAAGGACGTTGGCACTCATACTACCGAGAGCTGTCACTATCCCGTCTTTGCCGACGCGGTATGCAAGAAGGTAACGTCGGGTGAGTGTGAGCTTGGTATCCTTATCTGCGGCACGGGAATCGGAATGTCGATGGCTGCAAATAAGCACAAGGGTATTCGTGCGGCTTGCTGCTCGGACACCTTCTCGGCAAAGCTCACGCGCGAGCATAACGATGCGAACGTGCTCTGCTTCGGCGAAAGAGTCGTGGGTGCAGGACTTGCCGTAGAGCTTGTCGACGCGTTTATTGATGCAGAATATCTTAACAACGGCAACCACGTAGTAAGAGTTGCTATGCTCGACGAGCTTGATAACAAAAGATAAATAACGGAGGAGCTATGCTCACAAAGAAGATAGCGGGAGTGCTCCGCGCCTTTTCGGGCTCGGCGCATCCTAAAAATTTCACCACCGCAATTATTGCGGCGGGTGGGGATTCGACGCGCTTTGACGGCGAGCTTACAAAGCAGATGACGCCGATAATGAATATTCCCGTGGTCATTCACACCCTTCTCGCATTCGAGAGGTCGGAATGCATCCACGAGATCGTCGTTGCGGCAAAAAAGAGTGAGATAGGCTATTATGAAAAGCTCTGCCGAGATCACGGTATAAAGAAGCTTACCCGCGTGGTAGCAGGCGGGGAGAGCCGTCAGGAGTCAGTAATGCGTGCCTTCGAGGCGATCGATAAGAGAGCCAAATACGTTGCGATCTCCGATGCGGCAAGATGTCTTGTCACACCCGAGGTCATAGGTGACGTCTGCCGTGCGGCGTATAAATACGGCGCGGCTACGGCGGCACACAGAGCGACCGACACTGTAAAGATCGCGAACAAAAAGGGATTTATCAAGGAAACTGTGGACAGAGAAACTGTCTGGCTTGCCGCAACACCGCAGGCTTTTAAGACTAAACTGTATATGGCGGCGGCGTATAAGGCGCAGAAGGACGGGTTCGAGGCGACCGATGACAATATGCTCTGCGAGCATATAAGACGCCACGTGCGACTTGTCGAGTGCGGCCCGAACAATATAAAGATAACCACAAAGGACGATCTTGTGTCAGCACGCGCCATTCTTGAGGAAAGGCTTGGTGGAAAATGAGGATAGGTCACGGATACGACGTGCACAGGCTAGTCGAAAATAGAAAGCTTGTCCTTGGCGGAGTGGAGATAGCGCACGAGAAGGGACTTCTCGGTCACTCGGATGCCGACGTTTTGCTCCACGCGATCTCCGACGCACTTCTCGGTGCGGCGGCGATGGGAGACATTGGCAAGCACTTTCCCGACACCGATGAAAAGTATAGGGGAGCCGATAGTCTTGTGCTTCTTACAAGGGTAGCTGAGCTGCTTTCGGAGCGCGGATATAAGGTGGTAAACGTAGATTCGACAGTGCTTGCAGAAGCACCGAAGCTCGCCCCCCACATAGAAAAAATGCGCGAGAATATTGCCCGCGCGATAGGAGTCGATATAGACGCGGTAAGCGTCAAGGCAACCACCGAGGAGGGTCTTGGATTTACGGGAGAACGCCTTGGGATCGCGGCTCACGCCGTCTGCCTTATCGACAAATCCTTTGCTTAAAAGACAAAAGATAAGAAATTTTGCAAAAAATTCTATGCAGAAACGGCAGATTCTTCGCATCTGTCAAAGGCTCTGCCGCATCTGCCAACAGCTTTTTTGCGGCATATATATTTCACGACCGTTGCTTTTTGCGTCGGTGCCGCACGTCAGCTGTATTACTGTAACATTTTATGAACGATCAAGCGCTTACGACAGTGCTTTCTGAAAAAGGAGAAAAATTATGTTTATTGTATCCCCCTCGGCGCTTGCCGCCGATTTTGCAAATCTTGGAGAAGACCTCAAAAAGGTACATAAGGCGGGTGCCGATTATATCCACCTTGACGTTATGGACGGAATGTTCGTGCCCAATATCAGCTTTGGCGCACCTATGATCTCCTCTATACGTAAGGCAAGTCAGATGATATTTGACGTGCATCTTATGATAGTTGAGCCCCAGCGTTACGTTGACGATTTTCTCAAGGCAGGAGCTGATATCGTTACTATCCACTACGAGAGCTGCGAGAATCCCGCAGACGTCATAAAGTACATAAAGTCGAAGGAGGCAAAGGCAGGACTTTCCATCAAGCCCGCAACTGACGCAGAGGTAGTTTTCGATATGCTTCCTATGCTCGATATGGTGCTTGTTATGACGGTTGAGCCCGGCTTTGGCGGACAGAAGATGATGCCCGATATGCTTGAGAAGGTACGCAAGATCAGAAAGTATGCCGACGAGCACGGAATTGAGATCGACATCGAGGTTGACGGTGGACTTACCGCCGAGAACGTAGGTATGGCGACCGAGGCAGGAGCTAACGTCATCGTTGCAGGCTCTGCAGTCTTCAATGCGGCAAAGCCCAGCGACGTAATCAAAAAGATGAAAGAGGAAGCGGCTAAGCATCCTTATAAGGCATAAAAAGAGTGGCGAACGTTGTTCGCCACTCTTTTTATGTTCAAATTTTGATTTATCGGTGTGTTATGTAGAGAGCAGAACATTATTTTGATTGTAGGGGCGGCCACACGAACGAAGTTCGTAGCCTTTGCGAAGCAATATGTGGCCGTCCGCAACGAACACCGAAGAAGCACGAGCGGACGCGCAGTGCGCGCCCCTACAGTGTTTGCGGAAATCGCTCGTTTATCCCCCT
>JAZQYP010000006.1:0-5364 GCA_045633625.1 Eubacteriales bacterium | reverse complement strand
ACTGAGGGATTGTTCACCTTAAATCTATATTTTACAATCCTTCCGTCACTCCGCTTTGCTTCGTGCCACCTCCCTTTACACAAGGGAGGCTAAAGAGTGATTTGCACTAAACAAACTCATCGACAAATCAAAATTTGAAGCAATAATCATATAAAAAGCCTCAATTTTTTTAAGCCTTTATTTTCGTATTTATTCCTCTGCGAACTGATCCGCAAAGCACGCAAAGAAGTAATAGGTTTTCCCGTCTTCCTCAAATTCAACTATTGTAACGTTAACCCCTTGAGTGAGCGAGCCCTTATCCGAGGAAAATCCGTAGATTATCGGCTCATTTGACACATTTGTCTCCACGATGTCAAACCAGACCGGTACAAATTGATCGGCAAGATTCTCGGGCATTGTGAGCACGGGATCAAAGACGGCATCGTCCTCGCCATCGTACCAATAAAGCTCTCCCGCAACTATTCCCTCCGACGTTCTTACGACACAGACGTTGTCGGTCCTTTCGCCATCGCGATACAGGTGCACTATCTCTATTATCTCAACGTCATCGTAGATCTTTTCGGCAGCCTCAAGTGCCTCTACCGCTTCATTATCCACGTCCTCGGGCAAGAAAAGACTTACGATCATCACCACCAAGGCAAGTCCGCACAATGCCCAGCCTATCCTCTTTCTCCTGTTCGCTTTCTTTTTTGTCTCATGATAAAGCGAAACGTAATTCTCTTCGGGCAAGATCTCTTCAAAAAGAGAGGAATAATCTCTCTCGCTATCAAGCGCCTCTATTCCCTTCTCAGCAAGCCTTGCGACTCCCGCCTTTGGAGCATTTTTCAGTATGTGCTCAAAGCCGTCTCTTGCGATCTCTGCCTCTCCCATTCGGTAGAATACAAGGCTTGTACGCAGCGTGTTATACATATCCTGCGAATTATTCTTGACGTTTTTGTTACTGCAATACCCGAGGCACTCCGTGTAATTCTCATCAAGAAAATTCTTGAGGAACAGCATATAATCGCTGTCATCCTTTTTTATGGGAAAGCTTTCCCTTTGTATGACCGATTCGTATGCAGAAAGCACCGCACGAAGCTTTTCGTGGTCTCCGACCAGAAAATAAACGTCCGCCAGCTCCATGAGAAGAACGCTTTTGTTCACGTTACCGATATCCGATCTGAGATTTGCTACGCCGTCGCTCACAACTCGTTTAAAATTGCCCACAAAAAGATCGGCAGCCAGATAATACGGCTTAATCTTTGCCTCGTGTACGACATTGTAAAAAAGCTCCGAATCAAGTCTTGTGAGCTGTATTGAATAGATCATCCTTGCCTTGATCTTTCTTAATATCCAAGGCTCAATAAAGAAACCAAGTAAAAAAACAATTATAGCGATTTGCTCCATAAGAAAATACGCCGCCGTAAAGACAAGACAGATTGCCAAAATGGTCAGCACAATCGCAAATCTGAACCTTCTCACTATTTTTTTAGCTTCTTTTTCCATAATGCCCTCCTGCAGTCATTCTCAATAAGCCAAAAGTCAAAATTCTCATTAACATTTTGGGGAACTCGAAAAAGTTCCCCAAAGAAAAAGATTATTTTACAAATTCCTTGTATATCGCGGTAAGAGCTGCCTCAAAATCGTGGTTCTCTACACCGATGATGATAGAAAGCTCGCTCGAGCCCTGGTCGATGATACGGATGTTGATGCCCGCATTCGAAACAGCGTCAAATACTCTTGCCGCAGTTCCCTTTGCCTTGACCATTGCACGTCCAACGACGGCGATGAGAGCTATCTCGTGCTCTATGGTGATCGAATCCGCCTTTGTGACTCTCTGCATCATAGCCATTACCTTGTCGTGTCTCTCCTCAAGCAGAGGGCTTGAAACCACGACGCTCATCGTGTCAACTCCCGAAGGAAGATGCTCAAAGGGAATATCGTTATCCTCAAGCACCTCAAGCACACGGCGGCCAAATCCGACCTCGGAGTTCATCATATCCTTTTCAATAGTGATTACCGAGAAATTCTTTTTGCCCGCAACGCCCGTGATGACCTTGTCGGTGTCATAATCGCTCGTCTCGGAAACTATCATTGTTCCGGGAGCCGCGGGATCGTTTGTATTCTTTATGTTTATCGGGATCTTCGCATATCTTACGGGGAAGATAGCGTCCTCGTGGAGCACCGTCGCACCCATATAAGAGAGCTCACGAAGCTCGCGGTAGGTAATGGTCGCGATAGGCGAGGGATCGCTAACGATTCTGGGGTCTGCCATCATAAAGCCCGAAACGTCGGTCCAGTTCTCATAGAGGCATGCGTTTGCCGCACGTGCAACTATCGAGCCTGTGATATCCGAGCCTCCGCGCGAGAAAGTCTTTATCGTGCCGTTGGGCATAACACCGTAAAATCCGGGGATAACTGCGTGCTCGTGAAGCTTAAGCTCTGCCGACATTACGTCGTTTGTCTTCTCGGCATCAAAGCTACCGTCGTCCTTGAAGAAAATTACGTTCTCGGCATCAATGAAATCGTAGCCGAGGTATTTCGCAAGTATAAGACCGTTGAGGTACTCTCCGCGGCTTGCCGCGAAGTCACGTCCCGAGCGGTGCATCATTGCGTTCTTTACGTACTCGAGCTCGCCCGAAATATCGAAATTGATTCCGAGCTCGGCGATAATGCCGTTGTATCTCTCGCATATCTTTTCGTAGTACTCGTCGATATTCTCCTGATTTCTTACCATCTCGTAGCAGGTATAGAGCATATCGGTGACCTTTGTGTCAGCCGAGAAGCGCTTGCCGGGTGCCGAGGGCACTACGTATTTTCTTGCGAGGTCAGCCTTTATTATGTTTGCGACCTGTATAAAATGCTTTGCGTCGGCAAGCGATGAGCCGCCGAACTTTACTACCTTTGTCTGCATCTATCTTATCTCCTGAAAAAAATTGTCTTAAAACGGATATAATACTATATTATATTAAATAAATCGGCATTTGTCAATAGTATCAACCCATATTTTCGGGAAGCGCACGTCCGCCCATTATATGAAAATGCAGATGCTTTACTGTCTGGCAGGCGTCCTCACCGCAGTTGGTGATAACTCTGTAGCCGTTTTTGAGTCCTTCTGCCTTGGCAACCTTGGGAATTGCCTCAAAAATTGCCGCAACGTAACGACTGTTCTCGGCGCAAACTCCGTCAGCCGACTCGATGTGGCACTTGGGCACTACGAGCACGTGGACGGGAGTCTGGGGATTTATGTCGCGGAATGCGTAGCAATATTCGTCCTCATATACCTTTGACGAGGGGATCTCACCCGCAATTATTTTACAAAAAATACAACTCATATTGAAAAAACCTCCAAAATGTGATATAATGTTCATCCATCTTCTTTTATTATAGCACAAGAGTGAAAAAAGTCAAGGAGAGAGTATGAATTTTAAGGCTCGCGATCTGTGGGAATATCTAAGAGAGAAAAAGGACAAAAAAATAGTTATGTACGGCATGGGAAACGGTGCTGACAAAATAATTGCGGTCTGCGATAGGTACGGCATAGAAATTGCCGACTTTTTCGCGAGCGACGGCTTTGTGCGCGGTCACTCCTTCCACGGAAAACGCGTGCTTTCTTACACCGAGGCCAAGGAAAAATACGGCAAGGAGAATATGATAGTTCTTCTCTCGTTTGCCTCCTCCCTGCAGGACGTCCTCGCTCTTATAAAGAACGTCGCCGACGAGTGTGAGCTATACGCGCCCGACGTGCCCGTTTGCGGCGAGGAGCTTTTCAATTTTGCTTTTTTTGAGGCGAACAAAGACAAAATCGATGCGGCACGAGCCCTGTTGTGCGACGAAGAATCGCGCCGAATTTACGACAACGTAATACTCTATAAGCTAACTGGCGACGTAAAATATCTTTTTGATGCCGAAAACGAGAAGGACGAGGTCTATCGGGACATTCTCGGTGCAACTGATTTTGAGCGCACGGTCGACGCGGGAGCATACAACGGTGACACGGCGCGCGAGCTTTTCGAATATGCGCCGAAGCTCAAAGAGATCGTGGCACTTGAGCCCGACAGACGCAATTTCCGCAAGCTATCGGAATACGCCGCAAGCGAGGAAAGATTTGCACTCAAAACATACAACAATGCGGCGTGGGACAAGGAAGAAACGCTCGTTTTCGATGCAAGCGGCAACCGCAATGCAGGCGTAAATCCCACGGCAAAGAAGACTGTAGAGGTGGCGGGTATCGCCATTGACAGCATAGTGAACGGAAGTGTCGATTATATAAAGTACGACGTTGAGGGGGCGGAGCGCGAGGCGATTTTCGGCTCGCTTGGGACGATTGAAAAATACCACCCTGCCCTTTTGATCTCTGCATATCACAGAAGCGCCGACATCTTTGAGTTACCCATTTTAATACACGAAAAAGCCCCCGACTACAAGCTTTATCTGCGCCGCTATCCCTACGTTCCTGCGTGGGATCTCAATCTTTTGGCGGTTGCGAAAATATAAATTCTTAAAGGGAAAATTATGAAATACACCGATATAATCTGGGATTTTAACGGCACTATCATCGACGACGTCGAGACGGGCATACGCTCGGTAAACGCGATGCTCGCCGAGAGGGGTCTTCCTACCATTCCCGACAAGGAAGCTTACCGAAAAATATTCCATTTTCCAATAATCGAATACTACCGAGACCTCGGCTTTGATTTCAATAAAGAGCCCTACGAGGTGCTCGCGCCCATTTGGGTCGCGCTCTATCTTGAAAACGTCAGGGACGCTTCTCTTCAGCCCTTTGTGCGCGAGGCGATCGATCTTTTTGAGGCGGCGGGACTTAGGCAGCACGTTTTGTCTGCATCAGAGCTTTCTATGCTCAAGTGTCAGCTCGCGGAATTTGATATTCTTGAGCGCTTCCATAGCATCTCGGGGCTTGACAACATCCACGCACACTCGAAAAGTGAGCTTGCACGTACGTGGCGCAAGGCGCATCCTGAGGCAAAGGTGCTCGTTATCGGGGATACCGAGCACGATCACGACACGGCAAGGCTTCTCTCTGCCGACTGTGCGCTCATAGCCCTCGGTCATCAGCCGAAGAGCCGACTTCTTGAGTGCGAGGGAGCTTTGGTTTTTGACACCCTCGAAGAGCTTTGCAAGACTTTGTTTGAGGGATAATAATAATACCGTAAAATAAAATTTAAGTTTTGATTTATCGGTGTGTTTGTAGAGAGCAAACACCTTTTGCGGTCACCCCTTAACGTGTCATCCTGAGCGGAGGACGAAGTCCGCAGTCGAACTTTTGCGTCTCGAGCGCGTGAGGGAGTCGCGAGCGAGCAAAAGCGCAAGGCAGAGCCGCGGCGGGATCTACTTTGTTCTTTTGCAGACCTACTCTATGTATGT
>JAZQYP010000005.1:0-10919 GCA_045633625.1 Eubacteriales bacterium | reverse complement strand
GTTTGTAGAGAGTAAGACATTATTTTTGATTGTAGGGGCGGCCATTGGCCGTCCGCAACGAACACCGAAGAAGCACGAGCGGACGCGCAGTGCGCGCCCCTACAGTGTTTGTAGAAATCGCTCGTTTATCCCCCTACACAATATCCCGATAAATCCCAATTTATTTTATTCCTCGTCGAGTCGCTCGATAAGGGCAAAGAGGGCCGCCGCGGAATTGAAATTCTCGGGGACGATCTCCTCGGGGGGAATTGATACGTCAAACTGATCGTTTATCTCGGTAACGAGCGTCACGATGTCAAGAGAATCGATAATTCCATCGTCAACGAGGGACTCCTCTACCTCAAAATCCACGTCGTCGTGGAGCTCACGCAAAATTTCAATAAGCCTTTCCATTATATTTGCTCCTTCATAAGATTTTCTCTTAAATATCTTCTGTCAATTTTACCGTTGTCGGTAAGGGGCATAGCCGTAAGGTGCTTTATCGCCGCGGGCAACATGTACCTCGGCAAAAGACCGCCGATGAATGCCGAGAGCACCTTATCATCGGTACCGCCCACGTAAAAGAGCACTATTCTCTTGTCCTCCGCATCGTAAAGACATATAGCGCGGCTCACTCCCTCGCATTTGAGCGCGGCTGACTCTATCTCGCCAAGCTCGATACGGTGTCCCATATGCTTTATCTGCGAGTCGCGGCGGCAAACGAAGACAAGCTCGCCTCGCTCGTTGTATCTTCCAATATCGCCCGTGCGGTAAAGAAGCTCGTCAAAGGCGGTGTTGGTGGGATTCTGCACGAAGACCTCTGCCGTCTTCTCCTTGTTGTTATAATATCCCATCGTAAGACAGGTGCCGCCAATACATATCTCGCCACTCTCGCCGAAAGGCACCTCTCTACCCTCGTCAATGAGGTAGATACGCGTATTTTTGAAGGGCTTTCCTATCGGGATCGGCTCTTCATCGTCAAGCTCTCTGTCTGCATACCAATAGCACGACATTCCCGTCGCCTCGGTAGGTCCGTAGAGATTGAAAAACCTTGCATTCGGGAGCGCGTCGCGCCAGATCTTATACTGATTCTTCGGGAAGACCTCACTGCCAAAGGCAACTGTGGTAAGGTACTCGGGGCGGAATTTCTCAAGTGCGCCGAGGCTTGACACCTGCACGAAGGCAGACACGACCCAGCAGACCGTGTTTATCTTGTATTCATTAAGATACTCGATAAGCTTCACGGGAAATGAGAAGCAGACCTTGGGCACAAAATAGGTCGTCGCGCCGAACTTGAGTGTGGGCATTATCTCCTTGAGGGGCGCGTCAAAATACAGAGGGGTCTGATTTGCAAAGACCGTCTCGTGCGAGAAGCCGAGGGCCTCCGAAAGATGCTCGGTGTAATCTATCACCGAGCGGTGACACGCTACAACTCCCTTGGGAACACCCGTCGAGCCCGAGGTGAACACCACGTAGATGGGATCGGTATCTATCTGCTTTGCACGCACCGCCGAAAGTGCCGCCTCGTTTATCTCATAAGCGGAAATTTCGTCATAAAGCACGACCTTGGCAGTCGTAAGTGCCGCCATTCTCTCCGCGTTCTTCTTTTTATCTGCGATAACAAGAGGTGAGTCAAGACTCTCAAGTATCGAAAGGATTCTCGCGTCGGGCATCTTCTCGTCAAGGCAGACGTAGAAGTTTCCCGAATATATAACACCGAAAAATGCGGCTACCGTCTTCGGGTGCTTGTCCATAAAGATGACTACGGGACGGCGGAAAACGCCAAGCGTGTCACTTATATAGCTTCCCACCGCGCGCGCCGAGCGATAGAGCTCTGAGAAGCTCATATCCTCCTTGCCCGTCGAGAATGCCGTCTTATCGGGATATTTTATTGCGCTGTTTTCAAGATATTCAAGAATGTTTATCTGCATAATTTTAGTTCCAAGAATAATTTTCGTTTATTATTTCGGTCTTGACCGCAGGTATCGACTCGGTATCGTGCACGTAATACACACCCTCGTAGCCACTTGAATTCGGCTTGTAGGAGTCAAGCTGTGCCGCAGTCATAAGACAGCCGTTGTTGCCACCGAGCGTGAATCTGCCCGCGTAGCGTGTTGCGTCAAAATAATACCAGCGGGGATTCGAGCTGCTTCCAATATTGACAAGATTCCAGAAGTGCGTGTCCTTCGTGTGCCCCTTCTCGCGCTCAATATCCATATTCTCGATACCAAAGTACTCAAAGAATGCCTTTGAGAGCGCGAAATACGAGTAGCAGTCTCCTTGTCCATTTTGTATGGTGAGATAAGCCTCAAGACGCCAGTCGCTTCTTGTCTTGTCGTTCGAGTGTCCGACGTAGGTGAAGTTTGCCGTGGTAGCCGATGCCGTGGGATCGTTTACGTAGGCGTATATCCTCTTGCAAAGCTCCTCCTTGGGCATAGTGCTCTTCATTCCCTCTTTTGCCGCAACGTCGGCAATAAGAGAGTTAAGCACCTCCTCCGTCACTCGTATTCCCTTTATATGAACGGGAACGATTGCGCTCACCTTGTTGCCCGCCGCGTCGGTCGCGGTGTAGGTCACGGTATACGTGCCCTCCTTTTCGGTATTGACCTCAGAGGAGTCGACCTCAAGACGCGCGCCGAAGCAGTTGTCCACCACGCGCACGCCGCTTCTGTAGGCGATTCCCTCGCCTATGTATCCAACTATCTCACCGTCGACCTCGATGCGAGGCTTTTCGGTGTCGTTTATCACCGAAAGAGTCGTGTCATAGACACGTCTGTTTCCGTGCTCGTCCTCAAGCACGATGGAGACGTCATAAGTTCCAAGAGCAGAGGCATCAAATCGGTATTCAAATTGTGCCGTAAATGCCGACGCCTCGCTTATCTCGTCAAAGAAATCCTCGGGAGTGGGGAGTGCCGTTCCGTTGTGAACCGAGAGCTTTTTGACAACACCCTTGGGCGCTTCTGTGTCCCTTACCTTGACGGTAACTCTCTGACGTCTACCCGTGCCGTAGGATATGTATATCTCGTGGTCGCCCACCTCGGTGACGTCTATGGCATTTACGTCATAGTCGTATTCGGCATCGGCGCGACCTATGACCTCGGTAGCCGAGGGGAGCTCCTCGCCCGCCTCAAGACGAATGACCTTGCCGCCGCCCAAAAGGTCGATAACGAGTGCCACAGCGAGTGCAAAAAGCACTACAGCCAGAGCAAAAACGGTATATTTTATAAGAAACTCGGTCGTTTTTCTATATTTTTTTACGGTTTTTTCGTATTTTTCAGTAAGGCTCATATATCTACTCCACAAATCTGTAGTACGCAAGAGGACACAATTCCCCATAATATAAATATTATAACATTTAACATACTATATTGTCAACGAAAAGATGTTGCCAAATCAAATATTTTTACCAAGAGAAAACTTTTGTAAAAATAACCATATTTTGCTTCTCTTTTTTGTTTAATATTTCGACATAAAATGTCAAAAAAATCATTTACATTTGTCAGAAGATATGTTATACTTATTTGTAGAAAAATGTCCACTAATTTGGCAGTTGCGGTTAGTGAAAACACTTTCGCGTTGCTGCCATGCCCAAGTTTTTTTGGTTGGCGGCGGTTTTTTTATGCTGACGATAGAAAAAAGCGCACCCCCAGTGCTCGCTCGCCGAAAAAAAGATGCGGAAGGACAAAAAAATTGAGGAGGAGAAAATTATGAATCTCATCTACAACGTAAAGGACAAGCCTAAGTTTGGCCAGGTCCTCGTCTTCGCGTTCCAGCAGGTACTTGCTATCCTTGCTGCAACCATCGCAGTTCCCTCGATCATTGGTAACGGCATGTCCCAGTCCGCAGCTCTCTTTGGTGCGGGTGTTGGTACCATCGTTTACCTTCTTTTCACAAAGTTCAGAAGCCCCGTATTCCTTGGCTCGTCCTTTGCATTCATAGGCTCTATGTTTGCAGCGTTCTCCGGAGCAATCAGCAACACATTGCTTGGCTATTTGGGTCTCATCATTGGAGCCGTATTTGCCGGCCTTGTTTACGTTATTATTGCTGTTGTGGTTAAGTTTGCCGGAACAAAATGGATAAATAAGCTTATGCCTCCTGTTGTTATCGGCCCCACGGTTGCTATTATCGGTCTTTCCCTTGCAGGAAACGCTATCAAGGATGCAGTCGGAAACAATGCAGGATTTACCGTGTATGATGCGGCAAACGGCGTTTTCGTTATGACCGGTAAGAGCTGGATTTGCCTTGTTTGCGCACTTGTAACACTTGGAACTGTCGTTCTTTGCTCCGTTTATGGAAAGAAGATGATGAAGATGATCCCCTTCATCATTGGTATAGGTGCAGGCTATGTATTGGCTACAATCTTTACCGTTATCGGCAATGCAACAGGCAACGAGACATTGCAAATTATAAACTTCTCTCTCTTTGAGAATATGAAGTGGATTCCCGACTTTACCTTCCTTAAGGCCTTCAAGGGCATAGGAGATCTTACAGCTGAGTACATAGTTACTATTGCTGTTGCATACGTTCCCGTAGCATTCGTTGTATTTGCAGAGCATATCGCTGACCACAAGAACCTCTCCTCCATCATCGGTCAGGAGCTTCTTGAGGAGCCCGGCCTCCACCGCACACTTCTCGGTGACGGCATTGGCTCTATGGTAGGCGCATTCTTCGGCGGATGCCCCAACACAACATACGGTGAGTCTGTTGGTTGCGTAGCTATCTCGGGTAACGCTTCTGTTGTAACTATCCTTACAACAGCTATTATGGCTATTGTTGCAGCATTTGTAGCTCCCTTCACAACCTTCCTTGCAACTATTCCCGGTTGTGTAATGGGCGGTGTTTGCATCTCCCTTTACGGCTTTATCGCAGTTTCCGGTCTTAAGATGCTCCAAAAGGTTGACCTCGGTGAAAACCGCAACCTCTTCACCGCTTCCGTTATCCTCATAACAGGTATCGGCGGTATGGCTCTCAGCATCTCCGGAATCAAGCTTACGGCTATCGCTTGCGCGCTTATCCTTGGTATTCTCGCAAACGTAATGCTCTCCGGCAAGAAGAAGGCTGAGTAATTGAACTTAAACTAAATAAAATTAAGCAGACCTGCATCGCAGGTCTGCTTTTTTGTTAGAGTATAATACAAATAAGTCCGTTGCTACCTTCGTTTATGATGCGCTCAAGAGTCTCCGAGAGCTTCGTACGCGACTCCTCGGGCATGTGGTCAAGCTTTGTGTGAAGCCCCTCGGCAACGAGCTCGTAAAGGCTCTTGCCAAAGACGTTCGACTCCCAAAGCTTTGAGGGATCCTCCTCAAATTCGCGAAGGAGGTATCTTATGAGCTCCTCTGACTGTGCCTCGGTGCCAACTATAGGATTTATCTCGGTCTCGATATTCGCCCTTATCATGTGTATTGAGCGCGCAGACGCGCCAAGACGCACTCCGTAGCCGCCCGACTGCTTGACTATCTCAGGCTCTTCAAGCGTAAGCTCCTCCGTGGTGGGCATAACTATGCCGTATCCGCGCTCCTCCGCCATATCAAGTGCCTCGGCAACGCGGTCATAGCGCGCCTTCATCAGCGCAAGATCGCGAAGCAGATTTATAAGCTCTCCCTCGTCGGCAATATCAAAGCCCGTAAGCTCGCTGATCACCGAATAGTAGAGTCCCTCCGCAAATTCGACTCGCACCGATGCACATCCTGTACCGAGATCGATCTCGTCGATAAAATACTTATCGATATACTCATTGTCAGAGAGCCTCGCAAGACCTTCCTTTATATCTCCTGCCTTGCGGATCCTGTCGGCGCACTCGCGCACGCTTTCGGTAACAGAGAGCACGATGGCGTGATCCTCGTCAAGAGAGGTGTACCACGAGGGCATACAAACACGTATCTCACTGACGGGAAATTCGTTCAGCACGAGCGCGAGGATGTGTCTTATATCCTCTGCATCAAGATCGATACAGCTCACAAGTGCCACGGGCACGTCATATTTTTCCTCAAGCTCGTATGCCAGCGATATAGATTCCTCACTATTCGGACGCGACGAATTGAGCACCATAGCAAAGGGCTTGCCAAGCTCCTTGAGCTCTCTTACTATCCTCTCCTCTGCCTCCACGTAGCTCTCTCGCGGTATATCACCGATAGTTCCGTCGGTCGTCACAAGTATTCCTATTGTCGAGTGCTCACGGATGACCTTCTTTGTTCCCATCTCTGCCGCCTCTACGAAGGGCATGGGCTCCTCCTGCCACGGTGTGTGCACCATTCTCGGCTGACCGTTTTCAATAGTGCCGAGCGCATCCTTGACGATGTATCCGACGCAATCGACCATCTTGACGCGCATCTGCTCCGCATCGTCTATATTTACCGTCACCGCCTCGTCGGGCACGAACTTGGGCTCGGTCGTCATGACCGTCTTTCCCGCCGCCGACTGCGGCATCTCGTCACGCGCGCGCTCCTTCGAGTAGCTATCGCTGATATTGGGGAGCACGAGCGACTCCATAAATCTCTTGATAAACGTTGACTTTCCTGTGCGTACAGGGCCTACGACGCCTATATATATGTCACCGCCCGTGCGCTCCGCTATGTCGCGGTAGATTGAATGCTCAGCCATAAAAAATTCCTCCCGATATATTTCTTGATAAAATATATGGGAGGATATTTTTATTTAGAACAAAACTTATTTTTCGTCGGTCTCTTCTACCGTTATTTTAACGTCAAGCTTGCCATCGCCGTCGGTATCAACGTATACGGTATCGATGCTTCCGTCGCCGTCGGTGTCAGCAAACACACGGCCACCGGTTGCCTCGATTCCCTTCTTTGCGTCTCTTTGCGCCTTGATGTATGTAATAATACCAAGCGCGATATAGAGCACCGAAAGAACGACTATAACGATACCCACTACTGTTGCTATCGTATTGATAGCGGCACCGGGGCCGATAATTACGAGAGCCACACCGATTATCATAGAAAGAAGCTCTGACTTAAGCTGCTCAAGCTTATCCTTGGCGATAAGAGTTCTTATAAGCGGGAATACGATGAGGTATATACCCACGATGAGCATTATGATCTCATTCTTAGAGAAGATGAGCATAACGCCAACTGCAATAGTGATGATCGACATAACGAGGTCAAATATTGCCGCCTTCTGCTTATTGACAAGACCTGTTATCGCGCTTACAAGCTGAGGAATTCCCGCAATAAGCGTAAGTACACCGCAAACGATAAAGAGAACGGTGAGGATTATATCGGTAAGAGTTGCGAACAAAACACCGATAACGATACCCAAAATGCCGAAGATAAGAGTTGATACAAGTGAAGATTTTTTATCTTATTTCTCCTTTTTATATAATATTTTTTTGATAACTTTTATTGCCTCGTCGGGCAAGAGTGCCTCGAGCGGCTCTGACTTCTCTATGCACTCCCTTACTGCCGTTGAGCTTACGGCGGTGAGTGTCTCGTCAGCATCAAGCAAAACCGTCTTGGCGGCGCATCTTTCGGAATTATAGCGCGCCATCGTTTCTTCATATTCGCGATCACGCTCATTTCTCACGCCCTTGATTATGGCATCCGCCGAAAGCTCGTTTGCAAGCTCATAGAGCATTCCGTCCGAAGAGATAACACTCACGCCGCTCATGCCAAAGACTGCCGCCTCGGCTATCATCCTTCGCTCGTCGAGCGTGAACATATACCTCTTGTCGGCATTTATCATAACCGCAAGATACACCTTATCGCAAAGCGCAGTAGCGCGTGCGACAATATCAACGTGACCCTTTGTTATCGGATCAAAGCTGCCGGGCACTATGCCGACCTTATATTTCTTTTCCATATCAGCCCTCCTTTTTGGGAGAGAGTATTGTAATTACAGTTCTTGAGTATCTTGAGACCTTTATCTCCTCAAAGCGCTCGGCAAGAGCTGCGTCCTTTACGAATATCTCCTTCGTGTCGCTCTCGCAGACGATAAGCGTGGTGGGCTTGAGCATATGAGCCTCAAGAAGCGCGCGGAGTGCGGGGGCATAAAGCCCTGCCGCGTAGGGAGGGTCGAGAAAAACAATGTCAAAGCTCTCCCCCGCATATCTTCTTATATACTCGGCATAATCCATCGCGAACGCGCGGCAGGAGTCGCCAAGCTTGGTCTTTTCAATATTCTTTGCGATAATTTTGTTTGCTTCCTTTGATTTGTCAACAAGCACCGCAGAGGAAGCGCCTCGGCTTATCGCCTCAAGCGCCATCTGTCCCGATCCCGCAAAGAGATCGAGCACGCGTCTGCCCTCGATGTCAAACTGAAGCATTGAAAATACCGCTTCCTTTACTCTTTCGGCTGTGGGTCGCGTCGTCTCGCCCTCAAGAGTCATAAGACGCACTCCCTTTGCCTTTCCCGTAATTATTCTCATATTATTTTCCTTTATTTGTGAAAGTAGTTATAAACTGCGCGAGCATCGCTCTCGGATATTCCCTTTACCTTGGCAATATCCTCCGCGCTCGCCGATTTGACAGCGCCAAGTGTGCCGAATGCCGAAAGAAGCTTCTGCGCCTTCGACGGTCCGATACCCTCTATTTTCTCAAGAGACGAGTGCCTCAGCGTCTTGCGCTTCCCGCCCATAGTCTTTGAGACGCTGAAGCGGTGCACCTCCTCTTGAAGCTTGTAGATGAGCATAAACACCGACTTTTCCTTTGCGATATTTATCTCCTCGTCCTCAGTACACAGTGCGCGTGTTTTGTGGTAGTCATCCTTGACCATTCCGAACACGGGAATATCCATTCCGTGCCTCTCCATCACCTCTCGCACCACAGATACGTGCCCCTTGCCTCCGTCAAGCAGAATGAGGTCGGGGTATTCCGAAAAGGAGCCCGAGGAGTCCTCCTTAAGATGTATCAGTCTGCGCTCGATAGCCTCACGCATCGATGCGTAGTCATCGACACCCTCGACTCCCTTGATGTTAAAGGAGCGATAGTCTGCGCGGCTGAGCTTACCCGACTTTGCCACTATCATTCCCGCAGTTTTGTTATCGGCACCGATATTCGAGATATCGTATGCCTCAATTCTCTCGGGAAGGGTCTCAAGACGAAGCATATTCGCAAGCGTGAGAAGCGCCGTGTCATCCTTCTGATTTTCAATTTTATACCGCCTTGCCTTCTCGGCGGCATTTTCGTCAGCGGTAAGGCAAAGCTTGTACAGGTCTCCCCTCTCGGGTCGTCTTACCGTTATTTTGTGCCCCGCAAGAGACGTAAAATACTCACAAAGGGTCTCTGTGTCCCACTCGCTCAGCTCAAAGGACACAAGTATCTCGCGCGCAATTATATCGCGCATCTTATAATGCTCAACGAGAAATGCCGAAAGCGTCTCACTGTCGGCTATCTGCTCGGCTCCAAAGACAAAATCGCGCTTGTCTACCACCGCGCCCTCGCGCACGTACATAGCCGACACACAGCTACAAAGCTCGTCGGTATAAATTCCGAAAATATCCTGCTCGGCATCGGGCGCACCTACGACGTGCTGTCTCTCGCCAAGTCTCCTCAAAGCTCTTATGGTGTCCCTGCATCTTGCCGCCGCCTCAAATCGCTCGTTCTCGGCGTATTCCTCCATTTTGGCGGTAAGCTCGCGTATTGCGGACGCGGTATTACCCCTAAGAATATCGGCGGCGCATCTTATAAGCGACGCATATTCCTCAGCACTGACCACTCCCGCGCAAACGCCACAGCACTGCCCCATCTGATAGTACATACAGGGGCGCTCCCGACCTATATCCCTCGGGAACTGTCTTTTGCAGGACGGAATTCCAAGCGTTTTGTAAAGTATATCAAGAACCGAAAATATCGTTGACGTGCCCGTATACGGACCAAAATATTTCGCCTTATCCGAAAGGCGAGTTCTCGTGTAGAGCACCCTCGGATACTCCTCGCGAGTTATCTTTATATAGGGGTAGGACTTTGCATCCTTAAGCCTTATATTATACTTTGGCGTGTACTGCTTGATAAGCGTATTCTCAAGGGACAGCGCCTCTATCTCGGTGGTGCAGACTATATAATCGAAGTCCTCTGCCGCACGCACCATCTTCTCGGTCTTCATATCCTTGCGGCTATTCTGAAAATACTGCGACACGCGATTTTTGAGCTTGCGCGACTTGCCCACGTAAACGACCTTCCCGCGCTTATCCTTCATAATATACACGCCGGGGCATAGAGGCAGCCCATTTGCCTTCTCAAGCAGCTCTCTATTTCTTTCGATGCTCTGCGACACGTCCTCACCTCCCAAAATCACGATTACCGTCTTAAAAAAATAAGGTGTTGCGTAAAGCTACACAACACCCATTAAAGCTTTTTATTCAGCGAAGCCGGTCTGGATAAGCTCAACCAAGCCGTCTATTGCACCCACTTCATCCTGTCCGTCAGCTATCAGGGTGATGGTCATACCCTTTGCTATTCCAAGAGAAAGAATACCGAGTAAGCTCTTTGCGTTTACTCTGCGTTCATCCTTCTCGACCCAAACAGAACTATGATAGGTATTTGCCTTCTGTATAAAGAAGGTAGCGGGTCTTGCGTGAAGACCAATACTATTCGTTACTGTTACATCTCTCTTAACCATAAAAGCTCCTGTTCATATCATTTAATCGATACTCGCATTAATTTATCTATCATTAATAGTATATCAAATATTTTGCATAAAATCAACAACAACCTTTTGTGCAAAATTGCTGAAAATATCTCTCTTTTTCCCGTATTATTCACAATATATACACAAAAATCCCCAAAACGTCTCAATTTTTCCCGCTTTTGAGAAAGTTTTACCCATAAATTTTTATATACCCACAGTTTCAAATTTTGATTTGTCGATGAGTTTGTTTAGTGCAAATCACCCTTTAGCCTCCCTTGTGTAAAGGGAGGTGGCACGAAGCAAAGCGGAGTGACGGAAGGATTGTAAAATATAGATTTAAGGTGAACAATCCCTCAGTC
>JAZQYP010000004.1:0-26148 GCA_045633625.1 Eubacteriales bacterium | reverse complement strand
CGGAGTGACGGAAGGATTGTAAAATATAGATTTAAGGTGAACAATCCCTCAGTCGCTATCGCGACAGCTCCCTTTACACAAGGGAGCCTTTGTAGTAACATTGCGTCAAATAATAAACAGTTCGATAAATCCCAATTTATACAATCATTATAAATTATTTACCCACGATTTTTCCGTAAAGCGCGAAGGTGTCGCCGCGCTCTATCTTTATGTCAAGGAAGTGTCCCGTATCGCTGTCACACGCGTCGAAGAAGACTATCTTGTTGCCGTCGGTTCTTCCTGTGAACACCTCGTTGTTGTTTTTGCTTCTGCCGTCGCACAGCACCCTAAGTATCTTTCCCTCAAGTGCCTTGTTTGACTCGTGGGAAATTTCGTTTTGTACTCCAAGAAGTCTCTCGAATCGCTCGCTCTTTACCCTCTCGTCTATCTGACACTCCATCTTGTCAGCGGGTGTTCCCTTTCGTCTTGAGTAGATAAAGGAGTATATCATATCGAAACGAGCACGGCGAAGAGCCGTCAGTGTCCCCTCAAAATCCTCCTCAGTCTCACCGGGGAAGCCGACGATAATGTCGGAGCTGACGGTGACGTCGGGCATTTTCTCTCTTATATAGTCGAGCGTTGCCATATATTTTTCGATGTCATACTTTCGGTTCATCACACGGAGCACCTCACTGCTTCCCGACTGCATCGGGAGATGGAAGTGTCTTGCAATATGCCTTGACGCCGCCATAGTATCCACAAGCTTTTTTGTGGCGTCCTTCGGGTGTGACGTCATAAAATGAATGGTGTAGTCCCCCTCGATCTTATCGATCTCAAAAAGCAGATCGGCAAAATCGGGTGCGTCGCACAGATCCTTGCCGTAGGAGTTTACGTTCTGACCGAGAAGGGTTATATCCTTATAGCCCGACTCAACGAGTCCCTTTACCTCGTCGACTATGTCCTGCATCTCACGGCTTCTCTCGCGCCCGCGCACGTAAGGCACGATGCAATAGGAGCAGAAGTTGTTGCAGCCGTACATGACCGACACCCACGCGCGAAAATTACTCTCTCGCTCTATGGGAAGTCCCTCGACGACCGAATATTCGTCCTCGCGGAAGAACTGTCTTTTTTCTTCTTTTCTGCGACGGACGATAAGCTCGGGTATTTTGTGGAGCGCCGACGTACCCACGATGAAATCGACGTATGGGTAGCTGTGCTTTATCTCATCGGCACGCTTCTCCTGCGTGACCATACAGCCGCACACACCGATTATAAGATTCGGATTTTTTGCTTTGAGATGCTTATACTGCCCAACTATCGAGAGAGCCTTCTGCTCGGCGTGCTCGCGTATCGCGCAGGTGTTGACGAGTATGAGGTCCGCCTCCTTCGGCTCGCCTGTGAGCTCATATCCCATTGCGATAGCAAGTCCCGCCATCTTCTCTCCGTCAGCCTCGTTCTGCTGACAGCCGAAGGTGAGCACGTAAGCGCGCCTTCCCTTGCCCTCATTCTCGGCACGAATAGCATCTATATACTTTTTTTGCGCGTCAAACGCGCCGCTTTTTATCTTTTCCATAGGATTCCTATCAAAATAATTATATAATACTATATTATAATATATAAACGTCATTTTGTCAAGAAAACTCGACGTCAATTTGCAATTTTGCTATTGATATCTAAAAAAAATTGTAGTATAATTGTGTTAGTAAAAAAAATTGGCGGAATTTTTCTTTGGAGGTGTAATTTATGAGCGAAAATAACTACAAAAACGATCACGCGCAAATACTTCGCATAGTGTACGACGCCATAAAGGTCAAGGGCTATGACCCCGCCCGTCAGATCGCGGGCTACATCATCTCCGAGGACCCCACCTACATACCCGATTACAACAACGCAAGAGGACTTATCCGCCACCTCAACCGTGACGAGCTGCTTAAGCTCTTAATAGAGTTTTATTTTGATAATAACGAAAAAAATGATTAAAAAAATCTTTGTTTTTTTCTTCTCGCTGCTCCTTATCTGCCTTGCCTCCGTACCGATATCGGCAGCTCCCACACCGCCCTCTCTTGACGGGGTGACGGGTGCGTATCTATACTGCTACGAGAGCGACACGGTGATACTCAGCAAGGGTGCACACACAGAAATCTTCCCTGCCGCAACGGTCAAGCTGATGACGGGACTTCTTGCCGCAGAGCTGCTCCACACAAGGCTTGACGAGAGAATAACCGTCACTGCCAAAATGCTTGAGTCTGCGGGTGGCACGAGTATGCCTATTCTTGCGGGCGAGAGCTACACCGTTCGCGATATATACTATGCCGCCGTTTGTGGCGGCTTTAACGATGCCGTCTCGGTGCTCGCGCACGTCGCGGGGGGCGGCACAGAAAATTTCGTGTCTCTTATGAACGAGCGAGCGCGTGAGCTTGGTGCTTACAATACGCATTTTACAAATCCCACGGGAAAGCACGATGAAAATATGGTCTCTACCCTGCCTGACGTCGCGAAAATCGCGCGTGCGGCGGCGGCAAGCTCCCTTTATATTACGGCAAGCTCGGCATCTACCTACACCCTCACGGGCGGCTTTACAGTCCGCAACCGAAACGGACTTATCGGCTCATTCTACGCCGCGGGGCACTACAACCGCTTTGCACGCGGTCTTGTGGCGGGAGACAGCACCGAGAACGGCTTTTCGGTGGCGTCGGTTGCCGAGTACGATGGGCTTACCTTCCTCGTAATCGTAAACGCACCCGACAAGGATGCGGCGTATTCTCGCGCGAATGCGCTTTTTGATTTTGCCTTTTATCACTACGGACCTCTTGAGGTCATAAAGAGCGGAGAGCTCGTTATGCGGGCACCCCTCTCGCTCGCGCTTGCAAGGGACGGAGAGGACGTATATATGCTTGACCTCGTCACCCCCGAGGAGGTCACCCTATACCTTCCATACGATAGAAATTCGCTCTCGACGCTTGATGTCAGACCCTATATTCTCGACGAGGAGCTAAAAGCCCCCGTAAAGGCGGGCGACGTTGTGGGCGGTGCCGATATTTATATTGACGGCGTCTGGCGCGGCTCTACCGACCTTGTCGCCGGTGAGACTGTCGCCGCCAACCCATTTTTGCTTATTATGTCGGCGGCAAAGAGCTATTTTCTCGGTCGGGCGTTTATTATAAGCCTTATCCTTTTCATCATTCTTTTTGCCGTCTATTACTACTTTTATGAGATAAAGCGTCGCAGAACGCGCGCAAAGGAATATAAAATAAAGAACATATATTAAGGACGTACTATGGAAATTTTTCTGACAACTCTTAACCGAATGGCATTCCTCTTTGCCTTTATGGCGGTTGGTTTTTTTCTTGGCAAGCTCCGTCTTGTGCCTGAGGGCAGTGAGAATATACTATCAAAGCTTGAGAATTATCTCTTTATGCCCGCTCTCGTTATGAGCACCTTTATTACAAATTTTACGGTAGACTCTCTTTCGACCTCGTACAAGCTCCTTGCCTTCTGCGGCATAATCTTCGCGCTCGGTCTGCCTGTGGGGCTTATCTTGCCGAGAATTCTTACGAAGGACAAGTATCTTCGTAAGATCTACACGTACGGGCTCTGCTTTGCGAACTTCGGTTTTATGGGCAACGCCGTGGTCGAGGCGGTATTCCCCGAATTCTTTGACGAATATCTCGTCTATACCCTTGTGCTTCAGGTGCTTATCTACGTTTGGGCAGTTCCCTATCTTCTTATCGGTCACGAGAAAAAAGAGGGAGAAAACAAGCTTCTCTCCTCGCTCAAATCGGTGCTCAAGCCCACCGTTATTGCAGTTTTTGTGGGTGCGATAATCGGAATTCTCGCTATTCCCTTGCCGACCTTCGTTACCGATGCCGTGAATGCCGCAGGCAGCTGTATGTCCCCCGTGGCGATGCTCCTTACGGGTATGACGATCTCCCACATCGACATAAAACGCGTGCTCAAGACAAGAAACATCTATATCGCGTCGGTTACAAGACTTATTTTTATACCTATAGCCTTCGGACTTCTCTTTATGCTCTTCGATCTGCCGAGAGAATTCTACGTATGTATGATGTGCGCCGTGTCAATGCCGCTCGGTCTTAACACCGTGGTCATTCCCGGTGCGTACGGCAAGGACACCACCGACGCCGCGGGAATGGCACTTATCTCCCACGTGCTTGCGGTGATAACGATCCCGATAATTTTTATGATTTTCCTTTGATAACAGTTGAAAATGACCCAAAAACACCGCTCTCGCGGTGTTTTTTCGTTCATTTCAAATTTTGATTTGTCGGTGGGTTAAAAAGAAGAATCCCCCCAAGACGAAGCCTTCCCCTTGAGGGGAAGGTGGCACGAGCCATAAGCGAGTGACGGATGAGGTGTTCGAATATCAAGCAACTACTCATCCACCGCTGTCGCGGTCCCCCGACCCACCCCTCACAAGGGAAGGCCTTAAAGAGTGTTTCCGCCAAACAATGAACTCACCGACAAATCCGAATTTGTTTATCTTAAATCCAATTGCTACGTGCGCGAAAAAATGAAAAAAAGGCAATATCGCGAAAAAAGCAATTAAAACTTGGCGATATTGCCTTTTCTTATTGATTTTTTTTGCATTTTATCTTAAAATATAATCAGAAGCTTAGGCTTTTGATTTTTCTCGCTACAATATATTTATTGAGAGGTAAACCTATGTCAAAAATGTATCTTATCGGCAATGCGCATCTTGACCCCGTCTGGCTTTGGCGTTGGCAGGAGGGCTTTTCCGAGATCCTCGCTACCTATCGCAGCGCACTTGACAGAATGAAGGATTTCCCCGAGTTCAAGTTCACGAGTGCTTGCTCGCTTTACTACGAATTTATAGAGAAGGTCGACCCCGCGATGTTCGAGGAGATAAAGGCGCGCGTCGAGGAGGGAAGATGGAATATCGTCGGCGGCTGGGTGCTTCAGCCCGACTGCAATATGCCCTCCGGCGAGAGCTTTGCCCGCCACGGCCTTTTCGGTCAGAGATATTTTAAGGAAAAATTCGGCAGAATGGCGACTACTGCCTACAACGTCGACTCCTTCGGACACAATGCATCTCTGCCCAAGATCTTCCGCGCCAGCGGCATGGAAAATTACGTATTTATGCGCCCGAATATGCTCGAGCAGGGCAGAACCGAGGCACTTTTCAACTGGGAGGCTGACGACGGAAGCGTGGTCACCGCCTACCGCGTGCCCCGTACCTACTGCATCAAGGAAGCAGAGGTAGTGCGCGAGGTATATGAGGACAAAAGACAGTACGACAACGATTTTATGGTCTTCTACGGCGTGGGAAATCACGGCGGCGGACCTACGATCAAGCTCATAAACGACATAAACGAGATGAAGCTTGAGGCGGTGCACTCGACCCCCGACGAGTATTTTGCGTTGGTCGACAAAGAGAGTCTGCCAACCCTCTACGGTGAGCTTCAGCACCACGCGCGCGGTTGCTACAGCGTTTGCGCGAGAATAAAGAATCTCAACCGCAGAAGCGAGCAGAATCTTATTGCCGCAGAAAAGCTCTCGGTGATAGCAGAGAAGCTCACAGGTCTTGTCTACCCCAAGGAGAAGCTTGACCGTGCGTGGAAAACCCTGCTCTTTAATCAGTTCCACGACATTCTCTGCGGCTGCTGTATCAAGAAGGCGTTTGACGACGCGGCATACTCGCTCGGTGAGACGATGAGCATTACCGAGCAGGTGGCATACCTTGCAATGCAGACTATTGCCTACAATATCGACACGCTTGGCGACACCGAGCTGCCCTCGACCATAAAGAAGAACTGGAAGACGTGGGAGCACGAGGTGATAGGCACGCCCGTCGTCATCTTCAACCCGCACGCGTGGGACGTCAGAGCCGAGATAGTTGTAAACGAGATCGCGACCAAGGTCACCGATGCGGACGGCAACGAGGTTGCCTTCCAGAAGGTCAGAGGTGATATGACCGACCGCGATTTCAACAATCACCATACGGCGTTTATGGCGACAGTTCCCGCACTTGGATATGTGACGTACAGTATTTTCACAGAAAAGCCTGCAGAGATAGATCACGCAAGCGAGATGGTTGCGAGCGACGACCGCCTTGAGAACTCGAAGATAATCGTCGAGTTTGACAGAAAAACGGGCGACATCGCGCGTCTTTACGACAAGGTGAACGGAAGATACATAATTAATAAGTCCTGCCGCGCGCTCCTTCTTGACGAGACGCACTGCGACACCTGGGCGCACAATATGGATTCTCTCGGCAACGAGGTGGGCGCATTCTACGGAGCGAAGATAAAGCTTATGGAGTCGGGAGACGTCAGAGCCACCGTTCGCACGACGGCAAAGTACGGAAGCTCCACTATCCGCCGCGATTTCACGATTCTCGCGGGGGACGACAGAGTTTACGTCAAGACCAAGGTCGACTTCCACGAGAAGCACAAGGCCCTCAAGTTTGCCTTTCCGATGAGCGACGAGAAAATAATCTCGGGCATCGCTTTCGGTACTGTAGAGCGCCCCGCATATACGGGTGAGGAGCCCTGCGGCGAGTTTGTTGCGTGCGGTTCTCTTGCCGTGGCAAACGACTCGAAGTACGGATATGACTCAGAGCGTGGCGAGCTTCGTATGACGGTGCTCCGCAATGCAATTTATGCCGATCACTACGGTATGCGCGACGAGTTCTGCGAGTTTATAGAGGAGGGTGTGCACGAATTTAGCTATTGCGTATATCCCTTCATCACCCGCGCCGATGCGACGAAGAAGGCAGAGGAGCTCAACTTCGCGCCGAGAATCATTATGGGAAGCTTCCACAAGGGAAGCCTGCCTAAGAGCTTTTGCGGCATCGAGTGTGACAGAGATGACGTCATAGTCACCTGTGTCAAGCGCGCAGAGGACACCGAGGACGCAGTCGTGAGATTTTACGAGGCAGAAGGAATTGACACCGACGTCAGCCTTACACTCTTCGGCAAAAAGATCGAGGCAAAGATTTCCCACAACGCCATCAAGACCTTCACCGAGAACGGCGAAGAAAAGAATATGCTTGAAATGTAAAACAAAGCCCCGCGGTAAACCGCGGGGCTTTGTTTTTAATCGTCAGATAATGGTAGGTGATATTTTCCGCAATGGGGGCAGACCGGTGTTCCGCTTGACAAAATAGGAGTAATGTTTCTGAAATGAAACTGTGCTTCATCAAGTCTGTCATGCAAAAATCTTTGCTTATCTGAAGCCTCTTTTTGTGGTTGAGAACGCGAACGAAGCTTCTTGATTTCCGAAAGATAATAAACCTTTTTCGTTTCAGGGCAAATCTTTTCGATAATCTGAGCTCTGCAGATATGGCACTCGTGAATCTCGTCAGAGATCACAAGGTCGTGTCCACAGAAGGGACAAACCGTTTTTTTGTTGTCCGAATATATCATTCCACGAAGGAATATCTGCTGGATTCGGCGGAAGGAGTCAACATCAAAGATACTCAAATATAAAATGCCCTTTTCGCCGTAGTTATTTGCAGAAGCGAAGAAATATTCGTCAGCGACGATTGAGCTCGTAATCTTCTCAAGCTGTGCTGTAGTGAGAGCACTTTTGTCGCAGAAAATTATGCATGATTTATATTCTTTATCTTTGTTGAAAGTAAAGAGAAGTCCGTCTGCAAGTTCCGTTTTAACCATCTTGAGCTTTAACGTCCAATCTCTGAAGGTGCACGTTGTATCGAGACAAGAAAGCTCGAAGCGGGTATGCTTTGAAAAGCTAAAGTTAAAATGACCCGCAGAGAAAACAGATAAGCAGGAGCAAAATGCCTTATATTCTTCGCTTGATGGTGAGATTTGAGCGCTTCTTGCCGTTGCGTTTTTCATATCGCATTCAAGCCATTTAAGAAGGTTATATACCTTGCTGTAATCCTTATGAGAGCGAAAGATATTCGTCTTCTTAAGGGTTATCGGCGATTTAAGCTTTTTGCATTTTGTATATACGGGCGAGTGGAGCTTAGAGCGAAGCGTTTTGTCAATAAACATCAGCTTTTCTATACAGCGAGACCAACCCGATTGCGATGCTCTTGCCCTTGCGTATTCAAGATGCAATTTGCCGATAGCCAAAAAATATAGGCTGTGGTGCGTTCGATCAAGCATATTGAAATGCAGATCACGGCAACCGTAAAGAATATCCTTAAAAAGCATTACCGTTTGCTTGATGAAGGCCAGAATAGTGTCAACGGCATACACGAAAGCAATGTTTTCGTATATGGAGTAGGTTTCGACGTGTTCTGTCGTCATAAGCTTTCTCGGCTTAATACCGCTCGACGTTATATCGTCCCAAAGTTCACTTCTGGAGGAAATGTGGGTGAGTGAGTAATTGTCGATAAGCTTTACCGCTTCAATAGGTACGATTTGCCTTGCGTCGGTAAGACGTATTATTGGCTTTGCAAATATGCGTTTGAAGGCGGGAAGTGCTTGGATTATCTTGTCAAGCGTGTCCTCGACAATGAAAAGATAATCATCGTCAGGCACGTCAAATAGGTTGAGGTGAGTCAGAACGAGCTTGTCGAATTCGTCGTAGGATATTTCTTTTGCCCCTTTTACAATTGTAAGGAGGTCGTCATATGTACCACCGCTGTTGGCAGAGGAGGTGTCTTGCATATCAATCCTCCTTGAGATTCATTACGAACTGAGCACACTTCATAAGCTGAAGCTTTTCAAACTCAGCCGCAAGGTCTTCCTTGTTGTCCACGCTCTTAAGCTCAAGCTTCTTTACCACCTTGCTTAAAAGGATAGTTTCAAGAGCATCGTGGATGACCGCATCGGTAGCGGCAAAGCAGGCGGCATAGATCTTAACGAAGGTTTCTATCTGCATAGCAACACGATTACCGAAGGAAATATTGTAGGGTGCGAGAAGCTTCTCGACCTTTGCTACAAGGGGGTACATATCAATATCGAATTTTACAGTCTCTTTTGCTTCTTCAAAGAGCTTTATAAGAGTGTCGGCGGGGAGATATTTCGGTGCAATGGAGTCGCCGTAGTACTGTGGCTTTGGAGCACGCTTATCGAAGTTCATCGTATGCGCTCTGTCATAAACCTTGTCACTTATATCGTAGGTGCTTTCGTCGCGGTTAGCTGTTCCAACAAACCATACGTTTGAGGGAATCGTCAGGGTGTGGCAATCAACAAGACCGGAATATTCGATAATTTTACCATCTTTTATGCGCGCCAGAGGAGTATTAAGAAGCTTAAGCTCGCGCTTATCGGGTTCGTTTTCCATAAGCGAAAGGAAGTCGGAGAAGTAATACTCGATACGGCTCAAGTTCATTTCGTCGAGCACGATGAAGGTAATCGTGTCGGAGTTGAGTCTGGCACGGTAGAGAGCTTGAGTAAATTTCTTTGGGGTATAAACCTTATTGAATTCGTTGTAGTATCCGAGAAGCTCGTTTTTATCTCTCCAAGAGGATTCGACCTCGACAATATCGCACACCGAGGAAAGTGCCTCGGATACGATTTTGGGAAGACTGGTCTTTCCCGTGCCGCTCATACCCTGGAGAATGGTGAGCTTTGTTGCTCCAAGACCTGCAAGAAATGTTGCTATGCTCTCCGGAGTGTAGAAGAGATGTAATCTGGAATCGCGTGCATATTGAACTATAAATTCTACCAAACGGGGAAGCGAGGGGTTTTCAAACATTGTCTGCCTTTTTGCTTCAAGGGTTTCATTGTATAGCGCAAGCTTACCATCAAGCTCTGTGAAGGCAGGGCAGGGATCAAAGGATTGTTTTTCTTGCTCGGAAAGAGGGGGCAAGGATTCTGATAAGGTAGACTCTGTGGGAGTAGAGGGTTCGTTTGTTTGGTCAGCTTCGTTGCCCGAATTTGTGTCGCCATGTATTGATACCTCAGGAGAGAGCACGCTGAGCTCGGACGAAAAGATCTTTTTTTCGATCTCGGCGGCTTTTGTGAAGGGTCGGCGGATAAAGCATACGGCAACTACAGCGAGAAGAATAGCACAATACAGCAAGGAATCGCTTTTGATAGTGTAAATGAGAAGCTCCTCCGCATAAATGGAAAATTCGGAGAGAATGCTGAGAACTATCTCTTCATTGAGCTTTTGTACTACTTGGTAATACAGTCCAAAAAGTCCCACAAAGGTGCAAGATATACCGCTCGTGACAATGGAAATTATCGAGGCCTTTGTAAATAGTGTTGAGCGGCTTAAAAATGCGACTATTGATACGAAAACTCCGACTGCAGTCAGAAGGAACAGCACTGAAAGTATAAACGAAAACGTACGCTCACTGTCTGTAGTAAGGTTGTTTACGTCAAGGAGGAGAATCCTTCCAGAGATCGTATAATCGGGCAGTTCAAGTCCGGGAACCTCAAATTTGACGGTTATAATGTCTACTAGCATTGAATAAAATGCAATGCACGCAGAGGCAATGGTGAATAAAAGAAATTCTAAATGGCGGACAAAAAGGCTGTTGAGTATCTTTTTGCGCTCCTCCTCTGTCTTTCTTTTGAATGCCGCTGCAGCATCCTCGGTTCTTCTCTTTACGGAAGAGATTGTGCCCGAAAAGATCGCAAAGAGTATGTAAACGGCAACAATATAGAAAAGAGGGGTGAAATTTGTGTCAGAATAGGAGTATCCACCTAAGGATATGTTAATAGGTGAAAAGAAATAGGAAAAGATTGTATAAGAGAGAATACCGGACGCGCCTAAAAGTACCGAGCTTTTGGCAAGGGCAGCCATCTCGTTCTCATTTGAGAGGGAAAGTGCGGTTTTTGTGATCTTATAGATTATGGCGACCATGAATAAAGCGATAACTGCAAGAGTTCCGAGCTGCAAAAAAGCGAATGAGGAAAGCCCGGGGAGATCTAGCTCGATCGTCTTAAATAGAGAGATTGGCGTAATTGAAAACTCCGTTGAAATACCAAGGCTGTCGTATACAGGCGCAACACAGAAGGGAGCAAACAATAAAAGGAAAACGCCAATGAGAGAGAGAACCTCAAAAGCCAGATAGGCGATCATCCTCTGAAGTGCATAGCTTGGGCTGCAAAGGCGATCAAGTAAATTGTTGATTTTCTTAAAAGGTTGTTTCATTTTGAAAAGTCCTTTCCTCGCGTGCTTCTTTATGACACGTTCTTTAGATAAAATCTGATGCCGCAATAATATGGGATACAGATCACCGATATTATATCATAAATACGTCAGATGTTCAACACAAAAGGCAGAGAATTTTTGAATTCTCTGCCTTTTGATGTGTGCAAACACAAGGGAACGTATTAAAACACGATGACTACCGATGCGAGGAAGGCAATGGCGGTAGCGATATAGTCGCGTGTTGTGAGCTTTTCGCGGCGGATCGTGCTGATGATGGCCGAGAAGACCATTACTCCGCCCGTTACGAGCGGGTATTGCACCGATGCGGGCAGTGAGCCGAGAGCGATGAGCAAAAAGAGGTTGCCCACGCCGTTAAATACGCCGTAGCCCGTCACAAGCACGAGCTCGTTTTTGTGCACGAGGGGTATTTTTTGCATTTTATAAGCAATATCACACCGCAAATGAGCACCGCCCAAATTGCACCGAGCATCATAAAGCTTGTGCTGTCAACGTGCGGAATTGCAGAGGACTGATGTATCTTTGAGATAACGCCCGCCATACCGTTTAGCACAAAAACGGCAAGGTAATAGACAACAGCCTTTCTGCTTGCCTTCTTTTTCTCAATACCAAGGAGCACCGCCGCCACGATAAGCGCGATACAGACAGCCTTCGGCACCGAAAACCCCTCGTCATAGAAGAAAATTCCGAGAAGGAAGGGAAGAAGCATTCCACCAAGCATTGAAAATATCGAGTAGACCGAGAGATTTGTGACCTCAAATGCCTTGAGGCTGAAATAGGTCATGATAAGTCCCGATGCCGTGTAGATAAGAGCCATCAGCGCACTAAAGGAGGTAAATTCCATCTTAAAGCCGCCGATGATGAACATTATAACGATGATAACGATGCTCTTGTAAAGAGTGAAGATAAGCGTCGACTCAAGAGAGGAGCCGCGGCTCTCTCCAAATTTCTGCGTGAAGAGAAATTGGAGAGAAAACAGCACCGTCGCCGCTACAACGAGTGAATAATAAAGTGCTTCCATTTTTTGATTTAATTAGCGGGGGTTTGAGCCCGAGCCGAGTCCCTGCTTGAAGGACTTCGAGCGATAGTTGTCCTTCTTTGTGCACTCGATATCCCAGAGCTCCTTGATGTGATCGTAAACGGCATCCTCGATCTCGGGTGTGCCGCCTGCCTTGGTGTCAAGAAGCATATCTCCTGCAATACGAGGGTCAGTGCAAGCGGTATCGTTTCTCCACGCGTCGCGCTCCTCCTTATTGCGAAGGTTAGGTATGTCCATAGGCATATTGCCCGCAAGGATAGAACGGTGCGCGAACATTCCGGGAAGGGACATATCAAGCGCCTCGTAAACGTCGATTATATCAGCCTCGGGGTTGCCGAGCACCTTCTCGACGAAGTTCCACATTGCTACGTAGTCAGATCCGCCGTGACCGAAGGCATTTGCTTTGCTTGCCAAGGGATTTTCGGGCAGATAGGTCTCGGCAGGACGATTTGCATACTCGCCCGAATATTCGTCGGCTTCTACGTAGATGCGGTTGTATTTGTCGGGGTGTGCAGTCTCACGAGCCGACTCAAAGCGGCCCTTTGAGCCGTACATGCAGTACCAGATAGAGTCCATATAAAGACCGCCGTGGAGGCTCTTTATAGTTGCGCCGTTTTCCATAGTTACCATTTCCATACCGAATGCTGCCGCAAGCGCACCCATACGGAGCTTTCTCTCGTTGCTTGTGCCGCCGCCCTCAAAGCCGACAACGCGGGTAGGACGAAGTCCCGTTGCGTGCACTATCGGTCCGAGAGAATGGGTGCAATAGAAGGTCGCGTACATTCTGTTTCTCCAGTGATCCTTCTCGCCGTAGGTGATAGAGGGCCAGATAGACTCGCAGTTGTGTACGTACTCGCACTCGGCATACTCAAGCTCACCGATCTTACCCTCGGCATAGAGCTTCTTCATCTCATAGGGCGCGGACATATAGCAGTAATTTTCGCCGTAGCCGTAGAGCATACCTGTCTCTTCAACTGTCTCTACAAGCTCGACCGCTTCCTTCATCGTCTGAACGGGAACGACCTCGGAATAGACGTGCTTGCCGAGCTTCATTGCCTTAATAGCGAAGGGCGCGTGCTCGTTTGCATAGTTTGCGAGGACCACAACGTCCATATCGTGCTTTATAAAGTCGTCAAAATTGTCGTAGAAGGCAATGTTAAGCCCCTCTGCGTTTGCTTTCTGCTCCTCAAGAGCCTGGGGCCACTTGTCACAGATAGCTACGACCTCTGCGTTGTCTGCTCTTTTACAGTAGTTTATCATACTTGATCCACGGTATGCGCCAAGTACGCCGATCTTTACCTTTTTCATATAAATTCCCCTTTATTTTATATCTTTATTTCCTTGTTAGGATCGCCGCCCTGCTTGAATGCCTTTGAACGATAGTTGTCCTTTTTGGTCTTTTCAACCTCCCAAAGCTCCTTTACGTGCTCGTAAACGGCATCCTCAATGTTGGGAGTGCCGCCCTTCTTTGTGGGAAGAAGCATATCTCCCGCGACCTTGGGATCGGTACAAGCGGTGTCGTTTCTCCACTTCTCGCGCTCCTCCTTGTTGCGAAGGTTCGGGATATCCATAGGCATATTGCCCGCAAGGACAGATCGGTGTGCAAACATTCCGGGCAGGAACATATCAAGTCCCTCGTAGACGTCGATTATGTCTGCCTCGGGATTGCCGAGTATCTTCTCAATAAAGTGCCACATCGCATAGAAATCGGAGCCGCTGTGTCCGAAGCCTGCTGCATTGTCGCCAAGTGAGCCCTTGGGAATATAGGTTTCTGTGGGGCGGTTTGCATACTCGCCCGAATATTCGTCATACTTTACGAAAATTCTCTTATTGTCGTCCTGATTTGTGCCCTCGCGTGCCGACTCCATTCTACCCTTTGAGCCGTACATAGAGTACCATATGGAGTCCTCATAAAGGCCTCCGTGAATGCTCTTTACAAGCGCGCCGTTCTCAAGGGTCACCATCTCCATGCCAAATCCGCCCGCAAGAGCGCCCGTGCGAAGATTTCTCTCATCGTGCGCGCCCTCAAAGCCTATAACTCTTATGGGACGAAGTCCTGTTGAGTGGATTATCGGTCCGAGTGAGTGCGTGCAGTAAAATGTTGCATACATTCTGTTTCTCCAGTGATCGCGCTCTCCGTAGGTAATAGAGGGCCAGATCGACTCGCAGTTATGCACGTATTCGCACTCTCCGTACTCAAACTCGCCTATTTTACCCTCACCGTAAAGCTTTTTCATCTCGTAAACCGAGGGCATATAGCAGTAGTTTTCTGCATAGCCGTAGACCATTCCCGTTTCTTCAACCGTCTCAACAAGCTCAACGGCTTCCTTCATCGTTTGAACGGGAAGCACTTCGGAGAAAACGTGCTTGCCAAGCTTCATTGCCTTGATAGCAAAGGGCGCATGCTCGTTTGCATAGTTTGCAAGGATAACGGCGTCCATATCGTGCTTTATAAAATCGTCAAAATTGTCGTAGAAGGTAACGTTCATACCTGCACAATTCTTCTTCTGTTCCTCAAGTGCCTCGGGCCACTTGTCGCATATGGCAACAAGCTCTGCATTGTCAGAGCGCTTGCAGTAATTGATCATATACGTGCCGCGATATGCACCTAGTACGCCAACTCTTACCTTTTTCATATAAATTCTCCTTTCGCTATGCGAAATATATTTTTACGTTCTCATTATATTACAAGAAAAGGATGTAGTAAATGGATATCTTCCGTATAAATATATAAAATATCCATATTTTTCTTGATTTTACTTTTGCGGAGTGGTATAATGAAAAAGCAAAGTTCAATTCACCCATCAAAGAAAGGATCAAACGATGCTTGACAACGTATGTTTATTTTTGCCAAAGGCAAATCCACACGCTTTTTTTAATATTTTGAACCTTGTCTTCGAGGCACATGCCAAGCCCGATGCGCCTCTTGTGAGTGCGGCGACCTTCCGTATGATGATGGTCGTTGAGGGTGAGGGGGTGCTCGCAACTGAAAGACGAGAGAGAAAAATCACGGTCGGTGACATTATCGTGATGCGCCCTGCAAGACCTTTTGCAATAAGGAATACGGGGGAGATAAGATATATTTACGTCAGCTTCCTCGGCGGCAGGGCAAATCTTATTGCCGACGAGATGAAGATAGACCCCGACGGATCCCTCTTTTCGGGATATGAGCAGCTCATGCCCCTTTGGCGCTCCTTGCTTGAGAGGGGAAAGCACACCACGACGCTTGCCTGTGAGGGTGCGGTGCTTTATACTCTCTCGGTGCTTGGCGACACTCTTTTTTCAGAGGAAAAGACCAAGCGTGAGGATAGTGCGGGGGAGAAGATAAAAAAATACATTGATGACAATTTTTCGGATTCCACACTATCACTTGGTGCTATTGCCGAGGCACTCTCGTATAGCCCGAAGTACGTTTCCACCGCATTTTCTCGTGAATTTGGTGTGGGCGTTGCCGATTATTTGCGGACTATACGTGTGCAGTATGCCTGCGAGCTTATGGAGAAGGGTATGACGAGCGTGAAGCTCCTCGCACCCCTCTGCGGCTACGACGACCCGCTGTATTTTTCGTCGGTCTTCAAAAAGGAGATGGGTGTAAGTCCGAGGGAGCATATAAAGATGTTGTGAAAAAGAAAAGAGAGGGACGCAGTTCCTCTCTTTTTCTTTTGTGTTTGGCGACCGAAATAGATGACATCAATTTTTATATTCAAAAATATCTGTGTGATAAGCAACAATAATCTTGTCTGTAGCTTTTTCGGTCACTACAATAAGAACATCTCCGCGATGTGTTGTGTGGTAAATACCCCGATCTTGCATACGAAGTCTTTCATTCCAACGGTAAAGCTCTTTGGGAATGCGCCAACTTTTTCCGTTTTCAAAACGAACAATATAGTTGTCGATCTGCTCGGTACGTCGGTGATGGATAGATCTGCCGCTCTCTGCCTTATAATGTTCTTCAGCTGTACTGTGTACGATCTCTGTCGTTATGATATAATCATTGATCGTAACATTTTTAATTTTGTTTTTCAAACGGAAATGATTAAATATCGCGCTGCCAATCAAAAAAACAATCAACGCAAGCAAAAGCCAAAGAATAAAGATCGGATATATAAATTCTATCACAACCAAAAGAGCTGCGATTATAATGGCTGGAATCGTAAATTTTTTATAAGATACTTCCGATTCTTTTGGAGGATTTTTGAGAGCATCAACAAGATCCTTTTCTATTTCAACGTTTGTCAAAATTTGTTTTTTTGCCATAATCATTACACCGCCCTTCTGTGTTTATTATAACACTCCTTTGCGGAAATGTAAAGAAAAATCTGTGCTTGGCACTAGGGTACTCGCCTTGCGGCGAGGATTCACGCACTCTCTGCCCCAGCCAAAACGAAAAAAGGACACCTTTTGGTGTCCTTAGTTTTGGCTGGGGCACAGGGATTCAGAACCCATGCGCTCGGAAAATTTGTCCAAAGCCAAAGTCTCGCCCGCCTCGCGCGTTCGCACAAAAGGCGCGTTGCGCCTTTTTGCATGGGTTCTTCATCGTGAAGCTCGAACTAAAAAGAAAAGGTAGCACAATGTGCTACCTTTTCTTTTTGGCTGGGGCACAGGGATTCAGAACCCGAGCGCGCGGAAAGTGGGGTTGTGTTCAAAGTTTATCCCACCGCGCGCATACGCATAAAAGCCGCGCTGCGCCTTTTTGCATGGCTTCTTCATCGTGAAGCTCGAACTAAAAAGAAAAGGTAGCGCAATGTGCTACCTTTTCTTTTTGGCTGGGGCACAGGGATTCGAACCCCGGAAATGTCAGAGTCAGAGTCTGATGCCTTACCGCTTGGCGATGCCCCACAACGCAAATCGTATTATAGCAAATAAATTTTACTTTGTCAAGTACTTTTTATCATTTTTTCCATTTCTTTTTATTTTTATTCGTTTTGGTTCAAAAAATGCTCGTTTTCTTCACTATGAAAATTCGTTTTATAGGTTTACTTGCAACCCTTTTTATGTTAAAATGATTTTATAAACTAACGGAGCGTGACTCAAATGAAAGAGAATTTTAAGATAAACAAGGAAAAAGACATTCGTCTTATCCCCTACAGCCCCGTGCAGGAGTCCGATGAGCTTGAGATACGCGTTCAAGTATATAATGACACCGACACAGAGGACACCGCCGAGCTTGTAGTTTTTTTAGACGGAGAGGAGATACATAACGAGACGCTTTCGGTTCTGCCGCATAGCTACGGTCTTTCTGTCTGCAAGCTTTCTATGCGCGGTAAGGCGGGCAAGCACGAAATTTCTGTAAATGGCGAGACGGTAGAGCTTGAGGTGGTAGAAAAGGCTCCCACGCTACTTAACGGCGGCTTTATAATGTTCGGCCCGCCAAACGACAGAGACGGTTGCGATCCCTTCCGCGCCGATCTCAAAAAAATGACCGACGGCGATTGGGAAAATTATACCGACGAGATGTACAAGATGGGTGCCGATTGTATCATCATAACTGCAAGCGCGCAGTATCTTTGCTTTATGCCGAGCGCAGGAGAGGATTACAAGGTGGTCTCCCACTACCCCTCGAGGATATATGAGAAATCGGATATCGTGGCAAACGATCCTATTGATGCGGTGCTTCGCACTGCCGAGAAAAACGGAATGAAGGTCTTTATTGCCGTGGGCAACAATTACGGCTTTGCGGGAACGCCCGAGGAGCTGACCGAGCTGTTCTTCCGTTATGACAAATACAATTCATTCTACGGCTGGTATTTCTCACTTGAGCTTAATATGGAAATATTCAGCGAGGCCGAGTGGGACAGGCTCACGGCTCTCACGAGAACGGCAAGAAGCCTATCTCCCGTAAAGCCCATTCTCACCTCGCCATATAGAATTCCCTGCGAGGAATTTCTTGAGTATCTTCGAAGAAACGATGTTTTTGACATCGTTATGCCGCAGGACTGGGTAGGTCAGAAGCGACTTGATCTTGAGGGAAGCGACAGAATGCACAGACTTCTTCTTGAGAGCGCCTCGT
Source organism: Eubacteriales bacterium (assembly GCA_045633625.1). Classification (GTDB taxonomy): domain Bacteria; phylum Bacillota; class Clostridia; order Oscillospirales; family CAG-272; genus HGM12713. The sequence goes on along the minus strand of JAZQYP010000004.1, from coordinate 8,041 downwards.
CAGCAGGGAAGCACTTATGGGGTAATTGCGAGTCCTTTAATTTCTCCTCGGTCTTTAACAAGGGAGTTGACAACGGCGGACATCTTGTGCCCCGCTTCAGAGATGGCGGAATGGACGGTGAGGCGGGCTTTATCCAGCAGATGCAGACGGTGCGCCCCTATGTTGAGAAGATAATGACCTTTATGTTTTCGGGCTTCTTTACCCCCACGGGCTTTGAGCCAAAGGTGGGCGGCGACGCGGCGGTCAAGCAGTACGAGGATTATATGAAATATTATAGCGAACAAACAAAATAAAAATACGGCAGAGACTGTGTCTCTGCCGTTCTTTTTATACCAAATTGAATTTCTTTGTAAGGATAAGATGGTCTGCGTAGCCCGTAGAAAGCTCGAATTCTCCTGCCTCGGAAATAAAATTACACTCGTAATCGTAGAAGCGGAGCATATCCTCGCGAACAGAAAATTCAATCGTTTTCGTCTCGCCTGCGCCTATTTCGACCTTTTCAAAGGCGATAAGCTTCTGGATCGGACGGACGGTCGATGCTACAAGGTCTCTCATATAAAGCTGAACTACCTCTTTGCCCGCAACGTCGCTATCGTTTCTTACGGTAACGCGTACCTTTATCTCGCCCTCTCGCGTGAGTGTGTCGGTGTCAAGCTCAAGCGACTCGTAAACGAAATTGCTGTAGGAAAGTCCGTGTCCGAAGGAATAGAGGGGAAGCACAGGGCTGTCAACGTAGTTAGAATGATATGCCTTTCGGTTACTTCCCGTCTCGGGGAGGGGCTGAGGTCTGCCTGTGTTTGTGCGCGTGTAATGTATGGGGCACTGTCCTGTCGAATAGGGGAAGGACATCGTGATCTTGCCCGAGGGATTTGCTTTTCCGAAGAGAAGATTTGCCGCGGCATTTCCGCCCTCGGTTCCGGGGAACCACATCTCGAGAATTGCGGGAACGTTACGGGAGAGCTCGGTAAGAACGATCGGTCTGCCGTTAAATACGACTGCCGCGGTGTTTTCATTCACCTCGGCGACTGCCTTTGCAAGCTTATCCTGGGGGCCGGGGAGAGTGAGGTCTGTACGGCAGTTTGCCTCGCCGCTATAGTCCTGAGGCTCGCCGAGACAAAGAATTACGGCGTCAGCCCATCTTGCAAGCTCGAGTGCCTCCTCAAAGCCTTCCTCGGAAACCGAATTAAACTTATTGTCACAGCCCGTGGCAACTCTTACCTCGGCATCCTTAAGGAGTGCGCGAACGCCCGCCTCAACGGTTACGCAATCTTCGTCCTTGCCCTCGCACGACCAGAAGCCCTTGATACCGTTATTTGCGGCAAAGGGACCGATGAGTGCGATCTTCTTTGTCGACTCGGAGAAGGGAAGAACGCCCTCGTTCTTAAGAAGAACTGCTGCTGCCTCAGCGGCGCGACGAGCGATGTCTCTGTGCTCGGGGCTAAGGCAGAGTCTTTCGGATTTTTCGTGAGATGCATCGCGGTAGGGGTCATCAAACAGGCCGAGATCGCGCTTGAGCTCAAGTATCTTCATTACGGAGCGGTCGATGTCTGCCTCTGAGACAACACCCTCCTCGCAGAGCTCACGCAGATGATCGACGTATGCCGTCGAGACCATTTCTATATCACATCCGCACTCAAAGCACATTCTTGCCGCTTCCTTAAGATCCTTGGCAACTCCGTGCGGGATAAGCTCGGCTATAGCGATGAAATCGCTTATGACGATGCCGTCAAAGCCCCACTCGTCGCGGAGAACGGTGTTCATAAGCCACTTGTTTGCAGTGGAGGGAACTCCGTTTAAGGAATTGAAGGAGGGCATGAGCATTTTTGTGCCCGCATCAATACACGCCTTGTACGCAGGGAGATAACACTCTCTGAGCAAACGCTCGGAGATCTCAACCGTGTTATAATCTCTGCCCGCCTCAGCTCCGCCGTAAGCCGCAAAATGCTTTACGCAGGTAGCAAGTGTGTCAGGGTCAGAAAGATCGTCGCCCTGGAAGGCCTCGACCTGTGCCGCACCCATAATTCCGTTTATGAGGGGCTCCTCGCCGCAGGTCTCCATAACTCGTCCCCAACGGGCATCGCGGGGATAGTCGACCATAGGCGTAAAGGTTACGTGAACGCCACTTGCCGACGCTTCTTTTGCCGCCATACGTGTGCACTCCTTGAGCAGCTCTGCGTCAAAGGATGCTCCCATTCCGAGAGGTATAGGGAATATCGTGCGGTAGCCGTGAATGACGTCCATCATAAAGAGCATAGGTATCTTGTGCGGATCCTCGTTCATATGGCGCGTCTGTATCTTTAGCATATCGTCAAGCGAATGGTAGTTAAGCGTGCTTCCCGCACAGACGAGCTGCTCGTCGGTAAAGCCCGTCTTTTTGAGAGGTCCTGTTGCCGCGGCGGCACTGTTCAGATATAGGCTTGCGTGCGGCTGAAGCAGCTGGCCGATCTTTTCGGCAAGCGTCATTTCGGACATCAGCTTCTGTAAATCAATAGTCTGTTTCATTGCTTCTCCTTGTTCTGCCAAAAAAGCGCACGTCTAAAAGCCGTGCGCTTTTTGGGATCTGAGGTTTTAGTTATCTTTTTTTGTTAAGGAAAATCGTGCATGTGCCGAGAGTAGCAACGAGCGCAACCGCAACAGCTGCGATAGAAGCGCCGCATCCGCCGTCCTTAGCGGGCTCGGTCTCTGCGGGAGTAGTCCCGGTAGGAGTGGTCTCAGCAGGATCGGTGTCAGCGGGCTCGGTCTCTGCAGGCTCTGTATCAGCGGGCTCAGTCTCAGCAGGCTCGGTCTCAGCAGGCTCTGTCTCTACAGCAGCCTCAAGGCGCTCTGCCTTGAATGCCTCGTACTCAGCCTCTGTTCCAAGGAAGAACATGTTGGGAATGATAGGCTCGGTCACGTCGTAGCCGAAGATAGCAGCCGAATCATACTCATCGCCGAGAATGTCGTAGACCTCGTTAGCGGTCTCGCCAACGATACCCCACCACTTGATGCCGACCTTGGTACCGATACCCTGGTCATTGATCTCGTCGGAGGTGTCCTGAACGTGTGCACCGAATGTAAAGAGCTTGAACTGAAGATCGTCGTGATGAGGCCATACAGACTTGATAGCAGCCCAGTTAAGAGCTACCTCGTATGTAGTTACCTTTGTAGCGGGATCGTGATTTACAAGGTGATCCTTCGAGTAGGTAGAAATGTCAAGCATAGCGCCCGAAACGTTTGCGAACATAAAGTCCTTCTCTACGTCCTGGATCTCAAAATGGTCAGCAGCACCGCCTGCAGCAATGTTCTCCTCGGAGTTGCCGTCGAAGAAACGGAATGCGAGGTAAGAAGCAATGCCCTCGGGAGCGGGAGTGTCGATCATGCCGCCAAGTGCGAAGCAGAACTGGTCAGCTCTCTTGACGTTGGACCACTGAGCGTACTGTGTGGGGGTGTTGTCGAGGATCTCTGCTGCGATGTAGAGGCACTCCTCATCCCACGAGAGATAGTAGTTTGCCCACTCAAGGCCCCATGTTCCGCCCTGAGTAGAGTCGTTAACTGTGTCATAGTCCTTATCGAAGGTGGTCTCTACCTTAACGGCGTATTCGCCCTCCTGAACAGCGGCATCAATAATGGGAGCAGTAGTAGTAGCTTCCATAAAGTAGACCGTCTGACCGTAGTCGGTAAGGAATCTTGCATCGATGTGCTCATCTGCGGCATAAACGGGTGCGAGCATTACGCTAAAGAGCATTACTGCGCAAAGAGCGATGGAAAGAATTTTTTTCATAATGAATCTCCTTTTCGTTTTTTTTAATTATACCATATGCAATCGGAGGTGTAAACCCATATTTCGAGGAAAAAGGTGTACAAATCGGTTCTTTCGGTTGCCGTAACATTGAAAAGAACGGTATCGATTTTGCCTTTCTCTCAAAACGTATTCCAATATGATCTTCAAATATATTATACGATACGAAAAACCTTTTTGCAATATATAAAATTAACAAAGTTTTTTGTTAAAATAGCACAAAAAGACGGCTCGTATTGGTGCGAAATAAACGAATGCTTGAAAAGTGCGGCAGAATAAAGTGATAATTGATAAAAAACATATGCTTTTTGCAATACACAGAACACGAAATGAAATAAAAAAAACACAAAATTCTATTGATTTTTGTATTCGTTGTGATATAATCGAATAGTAGTAAGGAAATTTACTCTGGAGGTTTTTATGTCAGAGAAAAACAAGGTAATAGTTATCGGCGCAGGACTTCGCGGCAAGGCATATGCCGAGATAATGAAGAATGAATTCCCTGAGGACTTTGAGGTGGTGGGAGTTGCAGAGCCCGTTGCCGACAGAAGAAAATATATAGTTGATATGCACGGGGTCGCGCCCGAAAATGCGACGGAAAGCTGGGAGCCGCTTCTTGAAAGAGAACGCTTTGCCGACATTGCCGTTATAGGCACGATGGACAGAGATCATATTGCACCTGCCCTCGCGGCGATCGAGAAGGGCTATAACCTTCTTCTTGAAAAGCCCATCGCACCTACTCCCGAGGACTGTATGAAGATAGTTGAGGCGGCAGAGAAAAAAGGCGTTTTCGTCCTTGTCTGCCACGTGCTTCGCTTTACCGATTTTTTTATTGCGCTCAAGTCGATAATAGACTCGGGCGAGATAGGTAAGATAGTAAATATCCAGCACTTTGAGGGCGTCGGAAACGTTCATCAGAGCCATAGCTTCGTGCGCGGAAACTGGGGTGTTGAGAGCGAGAGCTCCTTTATGCTTCTCCAGAAATCCTGCCACGATACCGATATCCTTGCGTGGCTTATCGGCAAAAAGTGCAAAAAGGTGCAGAGCTTTGGCGCGCTGACCTATTTTAAGGAAGAAAATGCCCCCGAGGGCGCTCCCGAGAGATGTATTGACGGCTGTCCTCACGCCGATGAGTGCCCATATAACTCGGTAAAGCTTTATCTTGAGGACGAGAAAAATATGTGGTTCAGACGAAGCTCGACAAAGCTTATGGAGCCGACGAACGCAGACGTCGAGAAGGTACTGCGCGAGACACGCTACGGAAAGTGCGTTTTCCGTGCGGGCAACGACGTTGTCGACCATCAGGTCGTAAACCTTGAATATGAGGACGATATTTGTGTTTCGTTTACTATGAGTGCATTCAATCTCGGCGGCAGAGTTATCCGAATTATGGGTACGAAGGGTGAGATAGAGGCGCGAATGGAAGGCAACGTCATAAAGGTGCGCAATCTTATCACAAAGACCGAGCGCGACCACGATGCACACGCAAAGGTAGCGGGCGAGACGATCGTCAGCGGACACGGCGGCGGCGACTCGGGTATCATCCGTGCGCTCAGAGATCTCCTTCACGGCGAGCGTTGGGGCTCTGTTTGCGAGATAAGAGAGTCGGCAGATAGCCATATAGCAGCCTTTGCGGCGGAGGAGTCAAGACGCCGCGGCGGTGAGCTTGTTTACATTGATGAGTTTGTTAAAAACGTAAAATAACGGTCGAAAGGACATTTTTATGAAAGTTTTTGAGCCAAAGCTTTTCGTAGCGCTTAAGAGCTACTCTAAAAAGCAGCTTGTTTCTGACCTCGTAGCAGGTCTTATTGTTGCAATAATCGCGCTTCCGCTATCTATTGCGCTTGCTATTGCGTCGGGAGTATCGCCCGAAAGAGGACTCTATACCGCCATTGTTGCGGGATTTGTTATCGGCTTCCTTGGCGGTAGCCGCGTAAATATTTCGGGTCCTACTGCCGCCTTTGCCGCAATAGTGGCGGGAATAGTGGCACAGCACGGCGTGACGGGTCTTGCACTTGCTACCGTTATGGCGGGAATTATTCTTATAATTTTCGGCCTTTGCCGCGTGGGAAGCCTTATAAAATACATACCTGATTCGATAACCACGGGCTTTACCTCGGGTATCGCTGTGACGATAATCATAGGACAGCTCAAGGATTTCCTGGGACTTACCTACCCCGAGGGAACGCACGCCGTTGAGACTACAGAAAAGCTCTCGGCGGTAGTGAAGAATATAGGAACTATCAATCCGTGGGCGGTGCTCGTGGGACTTCTCGGTCTTGCCATACTTATCGCGTGGCCCTATATAAGCAAAAAAATACCCGCATCTCTCATCGCGGTGCTTGTGGGAACTGTCGTTGTTCTCGTATTCGGAATCGGAGCTAATACTATAGGCGATCTTTATACGATAGAGGCATCCTTCCCGCCCTTCGCGCTTCCAAAAATAAGCGGAGAGCTGATCCTTAAGCTCTTGCCTAACGCCTTTACCATTGCGATCCTTGCGGCAATCGAGTCGTTGCTTTCCTGTGTGGTTTCCGACGAGATGATAGGAGACCGCCACAACTCGAACACCGAGCTTATCGCTCAGGGCGCGGGCAATATCGCCTCGGCACTCTTTGGCGGAATCCCCGCAACGGGAGCTATCGCGCGTACTGCCGCCAACGTCAAAAACGGCGGTCGCTCGCCTATTTCGGCTATGGTGCATTCCGTTGTGCTTCTTGCGGTGCTTCTCGCGCTTATGCCGTATGCCGCATACATTCCGATGCCCATCATCGCCGCAGTTCTCTTTATCGTGGCGTATAATATGAGTGAGTGGAGACACTTTGTAAAGCTTGTTCGCACCGAGACACCCGCGGAGGTAATAGTGCTTGTTGCCACCTTTGTGCTTACCGTCGTGTTTGACCTCGTTGTTGCTATTGCGGTAGGTCTTGGTATTCACTTTGCGGTGCTTATTGCACAAAAGCTTATCAAGAAAATGAGAGACAAAAATATGCCGAGTGTTGAAAAAGCAAGGGAAGAGGCTCTTGCGGCTTACGGCTCTATCGGTAAAGTAGAGAGTGCGACTCCTTACGGAAACGGACATATAAACGACACCTTCCTCGTTGCTACCGAGAAGGGAAAATATATTTTGCAGAGGATCAACAATCACGTTTTCAAGACTCCCGACGAGGTTATGAAGAATATTGCGGGTGTCACGGCGCACATCGCCCGCAAGGCACTTGAGGCGGGCAAGGACGCGCGTCGCGCAACGCTTACCGTAATTCCTACCGATAAGGGCGAGAGCTTCTTCCGCGACAGCGGTGGCGGCTATTGGCGAGTTTATACATATATTGAGGGCACTGTGGCAAGAGATGCCGTTGAGAGCATCGAGGATTTCGCAATTTGTGGCAGAGCCTTTGGTGAGTTCCAGCAGCAGCTTGCAGATTATCCCGCGCATACGCTTGCCGAGACGATAAAGGAATTCCACAACACGCCCGAAAGATTCGAGAATCTGCAGAAGGCGATCGAGAGAAATGCCGCAGGCAGGAGAGATACGGCAAAGGCGGAGATAGAATTTGCGCTTTCCCGCGAGGATACCGCAATGCTTCTTTACAGAGCGTACGGAAACGGCGAGATACCCCTCAGAGTTACCCACAACGACACAAAGCTCAACAATATTCTCTTTGATGCCGAGAGTGGCGAGGCGGTGGCGGTTATTGACCTTGACACCGTAATGCCAGGCTTCTCGGTCACAGATTTCGGAGATTCTATCCGCTTTGGTGCGAATACAGCCGCCGAGGACGAGACAGACCTCTCGCTTGTAAGCCTTGATCTCGCACTCTTCCGTGCGTATGCCGAGGGCTTTATCGATGGCTGTGGCGGCAGACTTACCGAGCGCGAGCTTGATCTTCTCCCCGAAGGCGCGATGGTAATGACCTATGAGTGCGGAATGAGATTCCTCACCGACTACCTTGACGGCGACGTATATTTCAAGGTACACCGCGACGGACACAATCTTGACCGTTGTCGCACGCAGTTTGCACTCCTAAGAGATATGGAAGCAAAGCTTGACGATATGAGAAAGATAATAAACGAGCTTAAAAAATAAACAAAAAAGACGGAGAATTTTCTCCGTCTTTTTTGTTTGAAATAGGCAAATAAATTGGGATTTGTCGAGTAGTTAGTTTGCGTTAAGATGCTTTCGAGAACCTTTCTTAAAAGAAAGGCTTCTCGAGCTCTCCAAAGAACTTTTGGGATATGGGAATAGCTCCCGCAGGCCTTGCT
>JAZQYP010000003.1:0-42973 GCA_045633625.1 Eubacteriales bacterium | reverse complement strand
GAGGGATTGTTCACCTTAAATCTATATTTTACAATCCTTCCGTCACTCCGCTTTGCTTCGTGCCACCTCCCTTTACACAAGGGAGGCTAAAGGGTGATTTGCACTAAACAAACTCATCGACAAATCAAAATTTGAAATTATACTTTAGAAAAAAACGTTATTTTCGGTAAGACGGTTATTTTTGTTAAAAATAATAGGAAAAAATCTCAAAAAGCATTGACTTTCACAATGTGATGTGCTATCATATTAAAGCGATAAAGTATAGAAAGGGGATCATATTATGAATCTCAAAGAAAATGAAGGCTACAATTTGCTCGTGAAGGCGATAATGTCGCTTGAGACCGAGGAGGAATGCGAAAAATTCCTTGAGGATCTTATGACGAGAAAGGAAATACTTGATTCGGCACAAAGATTGCTTGTTGCAAAGCTTCTTTCGGAGCAGGTGGTATATAGCAAGATAGCGGAGGAGACGGGAGCGAGCACCGCAACCATCAGCCGCGTAAACAGAGCGTTTCTTTACGGCGCGGGCGGATACCGTGACGTGCTTGATAAGATAAAGGACTGAATATGAGCTATACTAACGTAGTACTCAAGCCCGACGAGAAGGCAGTCTTTTCGCTTCGCGAGCTTTACACAAAATACGGATACACGCACTATAAGGTGGGTAAATTTGAGGAGTACGACCTCTATGCAGGGAACAGAAGCTTCCTTATCAGCGACAATATCCTCACCTTTACCGACACGAACGGCAAGCTTATGGCACTCAAGCCCGACGTGACGCTCTCTATTGTCAAAAATATTGGCGATAGCGACACGTCGACGCGCAAATTTTTCTATAACGAGAACGTTTACCGTACCTCGGTGTCCTCGGGTGGCTTCCGCGAGATAATGCAGACGGGACTTGAGTGTATAGGAAATATCGATACGTACTCGATATGCGAGGTGCTCACCCTTGCAAAAAAGAGTCTCTTTACGATGAGTTCTGACTCCTTGCTCGTGCTCTCCCATATGGGATATACTTTGGGGCTTCTTGAGGCGTGTCAGCTGACCGATGCCGAGACCAAGGAGGCACTCTTATTCATTAAGAGCAAGAACACCTCTGCTATTGCGGCTATGGCAGACGCGGCGGGGGTTGATGAGGCAAAAAAAGAGGCGCTCACCTTCGTTACAAGGTTTTACGGCACGCTTGATACGGCGTGTACCGAGATAGAAAAATACGTTTTCAACTCGAGAATGAAGGCGGCTTACGGCGAGCTTTGCGATATACGCGACGCCATGGCAGAGGATGCTCTTTACCTTGATTTCTCGGTTGTAAATGATATGAACTATTACGACGGAATAATATTTAACGGCTACGTAAACGGAATTCCAGACTCTATCCTTTCGGGCGGTAGATACGACAAGCTCCTCTCAAAGATGGGCAAGCGCGCGGGCGCTATCGGCTTTGCGGTATATCTTGATATGCTTGAGAGATACGGCGACGAGAGCGAGGTATACGATGCCGACGTGCTCCTCGTTTACGGCGACAAGTCGGCGACCGAGGTGTCTTTGGCTGTTGGTCAGATCACAGCAACGTGCAATACTGTAAGAGCCGTGCGCGAGGACAGCGGCGAGGGAAAGTTCAAGATCAAAAAGGTACTTTGAAATGAAAAAAATGATAAATATCGCGCTTCCCAAGGGCAGACTTGGTGAGAAGGCGTATAAGATATTCGAGGAGGCAGGCTACGAATGCCCCTCGATAAAGGAAGAAAACAGAAAGCTCATCTTTGAGAATGAAGAGATGGGTGTCAGATACTTCTGGGTCAAGCCCTCCGACGTTGTTATCTACGTTGAGAGGGGCGCGGCAGACGTGGGTATTGCGGGAAAGGACATAATCCTTGAATATTCCCCCGACATTTATGAGCTGTGTGACCTGCGTTTAGGCAAATGCAGAATGGCAGTTGCGGCGAAGAAGGATTTCCACGATAACGTGGGAAGGACGCTCCGCGTTGCCACAAAATTCCCGAATATTGCGAAGAAATTCTATAATTCGCAGAGCAGAGACATCGATATAATCAAGCTCAACGGCTCAATAGAGCTCGCGCCCATCTTAGGGCTTTCCGACGTAATCGTTGATATCGTCGAGACGGGCAAAACGCTTTACGAGAATGACCTTGAGCCCAAGACCGATATCGTAGACATAAGTGCGCGTCTTGTGGCAAACAAGGCGAGCTTCAAATTCAAAAACGCCGAGATAAGCGAGCTTTGCGATAAAGTCAGCGCGCTTGTAGAAAACAAGAGGAAATAACAATGATAAAGATTTATAAGTACGGCGAGGTACCTAATAGCGAGGTCTTCGCGAGAAGCGAAGCAAAATACGACGTCGAGGGTGCAGTTGCCGATATTATTGCAAACGTAAGAGAGAATGGCGACGCGGCACTTCGTGAGTACAGCCAAAAATTTGATAAAATGGAGCTCTCGGCTATCGAGGTAACACCCGAAGAGATAGAGGCGGCGTATGCCTCGGTCGAGCCCGAATTCACCCACGTTATCGAGCGTGCGGCAAAGAATATTTACGCATTCCACAGCCGTCAGGTGAGAAACAGCTTCATCATAAACGATACAGACGGAGTTGTGATGGGGCAGAAGGTTAGCCCCATCGAGAAGGTGGGTCTGTACGTTCCGGGCGGCACTGCGGCATATCCTTCCTCGGTGCTTATGAACTGCATTCCCGCGAAAATCGCGGGCTGCTCCGAGATAGTTATGGTGTCTCCCCCTACGTGCAATGGCGACATAAACCCCGTAATTTTAGCGGCGGCAAAGGTTGCGGGTGTTGATAGAGTATTCAGAGTCGGCGGCGCGCAGGCGGTTGCGGCTCTTGCATACGGCACCGAGAGCGTGTCGAAGGTTGACAAGATAGTAGGACCCGGAAACGCGTTCGTTGCCGAGGCAAAGAAGCAGGTGTTTGGCAAGGTGGCGATCGATATGATAGCAGGCCCTAGCGAGATACTTGTGCTTGCAGACGGCACGTGTGATCCTGCAGTTGTTGCGGCAGACCTTCTTTCTCAGGCGGAGCATGATAAGATGGCAAGCGCTGTGCTTGTCACCGATAGCGAGAAGCTTGCAAGTGAGGTGTCGGAGGAGCTTGAGAAGCAGATACCCACCCTTCTTCGCGCGGATATTGCGAGAGCGTCAATAGACAATAACGGTAAGATAATCGTGGCGGACACTCTTATGGCGGCAATAGACATCGCTAATGAGATAGCGCCCGAGCATCTTGAGGTGTGTGTGGACAATCCCTTCGATTACCTTGACAAGATAAAGCACGCGGGCTCGATATTCCTCGGCAAGAACTGTCCTGAGGCGCTCGGCGACTATTTCGCGGGGCCCAACCACACCCTTCCCACAAGCGGCACGGCTCGTTTTTCAAGCCCCTTGTCGGTAGACGATTTCGTAAAGAAGACGCAGTTTACCTACTTTACCGCCGACGCGCTTGATAAGGTGGCGCGCGACGTCGAGTTCTTTGCAACCAAGGAAGGACTTACCGCGCACGCAAAGAGCGCAGTTATCAGAGGTGAGGAGAAAAAGTAAAATGAGCCGCTTTTTTAACGAAAAATTCGCATCTCTTGAGGCGTACACCCCAGGCGAGCAGCCGAGAGATATGAAATATATAAAGCTCAACACCAATGAGTCGCCATTTCCGCCTTCTCGGGCTGTGGTCGAGGCGATAAATGCAGATGCCGTCTGCAATCTGCGCCTTTATCCCGATCCCGAGTGCCGAGAGCTTGGGGAGGCTATAGCCGAGCTTTACGGAGTGGGACGAGAGAACGTGTTTCTCTCAAACGGCTCGGATGACATACTGAATTTCACTTTTATGTCTTTCTTTGACAAAAAGGGAGTCGTTTTTCCCGAGATAAGCTACGGCTTTTATCGGGTCTATGCCGAGCTTTACGGAATTGATTACAAAATGATACCCCTGCGCTCCGATTTTTCGGTAGCGGCAGAGGACTATATGGGCGTTGGCAAGAACGTTGTCATCGCCAACCCCAACGCGCCGACGGGAATGGCACTCACGCGTGCCGAGGTCGAAAAAATAGTTGCTTCAAATGCTGACGAGCTCGTGCTTATTGACGAGGCATACGTTGATTTTGGCGGTGAGAGCGCGGTGGAGCTGACTAAAAAATACGATAATCTTATCGTGTGCTGTACCTTCTCAAAGTCGCGCTCTCTCGCGGGTGCGAGACTCGGCTTTGCGATTGCAAATGATAAGATAATCCGCGATCTTGAGACGATAAAATATTCAACCAATCCCTATAACATCAACCGTCTTACAATGGCGGCGGGTATAGCGGCGATAAGGGATAACGGCTATTATATGAATAATTGCCGCGTGATTGTGGCAAACAGGGAATACACTACGGAAGCACTCCGCGAGCTTGGCTTCAGCGTACTGCCCTCAAAGGCAAACTTCGTCTTCGCAAAGAGCGACAAGATCGGCGGCGAGGAGCTTTATTTGGCTCTTAAGACTCGTGGAATTCTCGTAAGACACTTTACGAGTGAGAAAATAAAGGAATACAACCGCATAACGATAGGCTCAATTGAGGAAATGGAGGCGCTCGTCGGGGCGGTGAAGGAGATATTGAATGAGAGTTGCAACAGTTGAACGTAAAACGGCTGAAACAGAGATAAAGCTTGTCTTGAATCTTGACGGTAAGGGCGAGAGCAAAATTGACACGGGCTGTGGATTTCTTGACCATATGCTTACGCTTTTCTCAAAGCACGGACGCTTTGACCTTGAAGTTAAGTGCGTGGGAGACACCTACGTTGACTTTCACCACACTGCAGAGGACGTGGCGATATGTCTTGGAACAGCATTTGCCAAGGCACTTGGCGACTGCCGCGGAATAGTAAGATACGGCAGCTTCCTGCTTCCTATGGACGAGGCTCTTATTATGTGTGCCGTCGATATTTCGGGCAGATATAACCTTTCGTACGGGCTTTCTATCCCCTCGCAGAAGGTTGGTGACTTTGACACCGAGCTCACCGAGGAATTTATGCTTGGCTTCGCTCGTAAGGCGGGAGTCTGCATCCATCTGCGCCAGCTTGACGGCAGAAATTCTCACCACATAATTGAGGCAGCCTTCAAGGCGCTCGCACGTGCACTCTCCGAGGCGGTGGCAATTGACGCGCGCTTCTCCGACGAGATACCCTCGACGAAGGGAATGCTCGTATGATTGCAGTCGTTGATTACGGAGTGGGCAATCTGTATTCACTCCACAGCTCGCTGAAATTTATAGGTGCCGAGTGTGTCATTACCTCGGACGAGCGTGAGATACGTCGCGCCGACAGAATACTTCTCCCAGGCGTGGGCGCATTTGCCGATGCCGCAAGAAAGCTTCGTGATACGGGACTTGACAAGGTCGTTTGCGAGGAGGCAGAGGGGGGCAAGCCCCTTCTCGGCATTTGCCTTGGTATGCAGATGCTGCTTGAGCGTAGCTTTGAGTTTGGAGAGCACGAGGGACTCGGGCTTATCGAGGGGTCGGTCAGACCTATCTCCGACGTTATCCCCTCGGGTCTCAAAATTCCGCACATCGGCTGGAATCCCTTGAATTTCGTGGGGGAGAAGAATGAAATTTTCAAGTACGTAAACGAGGGTGAGTGCGTATATTTCGTGCATTCATTTTACGGAGCCGACTGTCCGAGCGTGATAGCGACCGCCGAGTACGGCGCCTCACTTACCGCGGCAGTTGCCAAGAACAACGTGTACGGAATGCAGTTCCACCCCGAAAAGAGCGGTGAGGTGGGGCTTAATATACTCCGCGCATTTTGCGAAATCTGATTTTTGGAGACACTTTTTGTATGAATATTTTTCCTGCTATTGATATTATCGGCGGCAAAGCTGTCCGCCTTGTGAGAGGCGATTACGCGCAGATGACGGTCTATAACGACTCCCCCCTTGCAGTTGCTAAGGAATTTGAGTCAAAGGGAGCAAAATATCTGCACGTCGTCGATCTTGAGGGAGCGAAGGACGGTACCACGCCGAATATCGAGGTAATAGCACAAATTATAAGAGAAACAAGCCTTCTTGTTGAGGTTGGCGGTGGCATCAGAAGTGCCGAGACGCTCAAAAAATATATAGATATCGGCGTTTGGCGTGCAATTCTCGGCACGGCGGCGGTATCCGACCCCGAATTCCTTCGTGCTTCGGTCGAAAAATACGGTGAAAAAATTGCCGTGGGGGCAGATCTTTCGAACGGAATGGTGGCTATTAAGGGCTGGCGAGAGGTAAGCTCAGAGAGCTGTGACGATTTTTTCCAAAGAATGCAGACTCTTGGCGTTAAGTGCATCATCTGCACCGACATTTCGAAGGACGGACTCCTCGGTGGCACGAATCTTGAGCTTTACCGCGACCTTTCTGAGAAATTCTCGATAGACATCACGGCATCGGGCGGAGTCTCGACGCTTGAGGATATAAAGAGACTTAAGGAAATGAATATGTACGGCGCAATACTCGGCAAGGCGCTCTACACGGGAGCGCTTGATCTGGCCGAGGCGATAGCACTTTGCGAGGTGGCAGAATGATCACAAAGAGAATTATTCCGTGCCTCGACGTAAAAAACGGGCGCGTGGTCAAGGGAACGAATTTCTTGGGTCTGCGTGACGTTGAAAATCCCGTCGAGCTTGCAAAATACTATTCGGAGAACGGTGCCGACGAGCTCGTTTTCTACGATATAACGGCGTCATTTGAGGGCAGAGCCCTCTTTACCGACATACTTCGCGACGTGGCGTCAGAGATATTTATTCCGCTTACCGTCGGCGGCGGCATCAACACGGTCGATGACTTTGACCGCGTGCTCAAATGCGGTGCCGACAAGGTCAGCGTCAATTCGGGCGCGATAAGAAACCCCGACCTTGTGCGCGAGGCGGCAGAAAAATACGGTAGTCAGTGCGTGGTGCTTTCAGCCGACGTAAAGCGCGTTGACGGAGTTTTTCGTGTCTTTGCCAAGGGCGGCAGAGAAAATACGGGAATGGAAGCGATAGAGTGGATAAAGCGCTGTGTGGATAACGGCGCGGGCGAGGTTGTCGTCAACAGTATCGATACCGACGGAGTCAAAAAGGGCTTTGATATAGAGATGCTCGAGGCGGTGTGTGACGCAGTGAACGTGCCCGTAATTGCATCGGGCGGTGCCGGATGTATCGATGATTTTACAAGGCTCTTTCGTGCGATCCCCGACATTGACGCAGGGCTTGCCGCGTCTATCTTCCACTTCGGTGAGGTAAAGATAAGCGATCTTAAGGAAGAGCTTCGCCGTAATAACATTAACGTGAGAATTTAAGAGGTGCAATATGCTAAATATAAACGAACTGAAATTTGACGAAAAGGGGCTCATTCCCGCGATAGTTGTGGATGCAAACAGCAAAAAGGTGCTGACTCTTGCCTATATGAACCGCGAGAGCCTTGAGATAAGCATGAAGGAGGGAACGACCTGCTTCTGGTCGCGTTCAAGACAGGAGCTTTGGCGCAAGGGCGAGACCTCGGGCAACCGTCAGCATATAGTTGATATCACTGCCGACTGTGACCGCGACGCGCTCACCGTCACAGTGGTAAAGGACGGTCCCGCCTGTCACACGGGCGCTGACTCTTGCTTTAACGATAAGGTCTACGAGGGCGAGGCATACGGGGAGTTTTCCCTTGAGTCGCTTATGAAGACCATCGAGGGCAGAAAGATAGAGAAAAAAGAGGGCTCGTACACCACATATCTTTTCGAGAAGGGAATTGACAAGATTCTCAAAAAGGTCGGCGAGGAATGCACCGAGGTAATAATCGCGGGCAAGGCTGACGATAAGGCAGAAACCATCTATGAGATAAGCGACCTCGTTTATCACGTTATGGTGCTCATGATAGAGATGGGTATTTCCCTTGACGATATTAACAAGGAGCTTGCATCCCGTCACGTAATTGACCACAAGGTCAAGCAGGAGAAAATGACTAAATGATTCCAAGATTTAATCTTCACACGCACACCACCTACTGCGACGGAAAAAATACCGCCGAGGAGATGGTGAGGGCTGCCATTGAGCTTGAATGCGAGGGCATAGGCTTTTCGGGTCACTCAACTATACTCACCTCGCCCGATTGGACGATGAGTGAGGCGGCAGAAAAAAGATATATCGACGAGATAAACGAGCTTAAGGAAAAGTACCGCGATAAGATAGAGATACTTCTCGGTATCGAGTGCGACGTGCTCTCAAATATTGATGTGACACAGTATGACTACGTTATAGGTTCGGTGCACCACTCAGTCGTTGGAAATATTCCCATCGATCTTGCGGCAGACGATCTCAAAAGAAGCGTCGACGAGTATTTCGGGGGCGATTTCTATGCACTTGCCGAGGATTATTACGGGGAGCTTTCGACGGTGGTCGAGAAAACAAGCTGCGATATAGTGGCGCACTTTGACCTTATAACCAAATTCAACGAGGGTGGCGTGCTCTTTGATGAGACGAACAAAAGATACCGCGATGCCGCCTACTCCTGTCTTGAGACGCTTGTGAGGAAGGACGTCATTTTTGAGATAAATACGGGGGCAATATCACGCGGGTACCGCAGAGAGCCATATCCGTCAAGAGAGATACTTACAAGAATGGCCGAGCTTGGCGCAAGGCTTACCGTTACGACCGATTGCCACAATGCCGAGCATATTCTTTGCGCATATGACAGCTCAGTAGAGCTTGCTAAGGAATGTGGAATAAGGGAGCTCTATTTCCCGAAAAATAAAATCTTTGTTCCGTACAAAATCTAAACCTGTCCGTTTTTGATGGAGGATTCTGTCAAAAACGGGCATTTTTTCTTGTGCTTGCAAGGATTATAGGGTTTTTAGCCGAGATACACATAAAAGAAATAAAAAATTTGTGCAAATTGCTATGACAAAAATTTCACAAAATTGTGGACAATTATAAAGAATTGTAGTATAATTTATAGGATAAGATGTATAGTTATGTCTTGTTCCCAGAAATCCGTAAAATTAGGGAGACAGCGTATGAAAATAAGAGAAATCGTAGAACTTCTTGATGCCGAGGTGCTTTATGGCTCCGACCTGCTTGACGGAGAGGTCCATTCTGCCTGCGGCTGCGATATGATGAGTGACGTGCTTGCCTTCGTCAAGGAGCAGGCTGTTCTTATCACGGGCCTTTGCAATCCTCAGGTCGTAAGAACTGCTGAGATGATGGATATGCGCTGTATCGTTTTCGTCAGAGGCAAAAAACCGCCCGCTGATGTTGTGGCACTTGCCAAGGAGAGCGGAATCGCCGTTCTTGCCTCAAAGGAGAGAATGTATATTGCTTGCGGTAAGCTTTACACACACGGACTTTCGGGAGGTAGCGTTTTAGATGAGTGAGAGTGTAAATTTCCATTATTCCATAGACGGCGATAATTTCACGTCGGCGGGTGAGGCGTCGGTTCAGGTAAAGAAGATGCTTCGTCAGATGGGCTTTTCGGCTGAGACGATACGCAGAGTGTCTGTCGCTATGTACGAGGGAGAGATCAATATGGTCATCCATGCAAACGGCGGCACGGCTGATATCAACGTCTTTCCGGAAAAGATAGAGATAATCCTTGCCGACAAGGGACCGGGTATTCCCGATATCGCCCTTGCTATGCAGGAGGGCTTCTCGACAGCTCCCGACAATATCCGCTCGCTCGGATTCGGAGCAGGAATGGGTCTTCCCAACATGAAGAGATATACCGATTCTTTTGAAATTGAGACCGAGGTAGGGGTCGGAACTACCGTTAAGATGACGGTAAACGTTTGATTCTGATACCTCAGAAAGAGGAAGCTATGTCACATTATCTTCATTCGGTTACCTTGGACGTTACCAAGTGTAAGGGATGTACAAACTGTATAAAGCGCTGTCCGACCGAGGCGATACGCGTCCGCGACGGACACGCGATAATAAAGCAGGAGAAGTGTATAGATTGCGGCGAGTGCATAAGACACTGTCCTTATCAGGCAAAGAAGGCTATTTACGATAAGCTTGAGGACTTTGACTCGTACAAGTTCAAGATAGCGCTTCCCGCGCCCGCCCTCTACGGTCAGTTTGACGAGGTGGATGAGGTCGACGAGCTGCTTGCGGCAATTCTTGAGTGCGGCTTCGACGCAGTCTTCGAGGTCTCGCGCGCGGCGGAGATAATCACCGAGTTTACACGCAGATATATGAAGCGCGAGGGGCTATCGAAGCCGATAATCAGCTCGGCTTGTCCTGCGATAGTAAGACTTATAGGACTTCGTTTTCCGTACCTTGCAGACAACCTCCTGCCCATAATGCCGCCTATTGAATATGCGGCAAGGCTTGCAAGACGCGAGGTGCTCGAGAATCACCCCGAGCTTAGCGACGACGACGTTTGCGTGCTCTTTATCACGCCCTGTCCTGCAAAGATAAGCTACATAAAGAACCCCATCGGCGTCGAGAAATCGGCAGTCACGGGTGCTGTGGCTATCAGTGATATGTATTTCAAGATCAGAGCTAAGCGCAAGGATATAAAGAATCCGCCCCCTCTCTCAAGAACGGGTATCATCGGTCTTAACTGGGCGGGAACGGGTGGTGAGGCAACCTCGCTGCTCACTGATAACTATCTTGCGGCAGACGGAATTGAGAACTGTATAAAGGTGCTTGACGAGATAGAGCACGGAACAATCCGTGACCTTGATTTCGTTGAGCTCAATGCCTGCAACGGCGGTTGCGTCGGCGGCACACTCAACGTTGAAAATCCTTATATCGCGAAGGCGAGATTGCGCTCCTTGCGTAAATTCCTTCCCATTGCGAGAAATAAGGTGGCAAGTGACGAGGCGCTTGAGGGCGCTATGACCGACACCGATTTCTACGTTGAAAATTCATCGCTCTCTGCTAAGGAGAGAATAGAGGCGATAGCCAAGATGGCTCGCGCCGAGGAAATATACAAGACACTTCCGCATCTTGACTGCGGCTCGTGCGGTGCGCCGAGCTGTCACGCTCTTGCGGAGGACGTAATAAATTGCGAGGCGTGTGAGGAGGATTGCCTGATCAGACTCCGCGATAAGCTTAATAACGATTAACGGAGGTGCGCTATGAATGTAGGTGAGCTGTGTGAGGCTATTGGAGCTAAGGCAATAGTTGTGCCGTCGCCCGAAAGAGAGATCACGGGTGCTTACGTTGGCGACCTTTTGAGCTGGGTAATGGGCAGAGCCGAGGCAGACAGTGCTTGGGTCACCATTATGTCAAACATAAACGTGATAGCCGTTGCGTCCCTCTCGGGAGTTGCGTGCGTCGTCTTTGCCGAGGGTGTGACCCCCGACCCTGACGCCGTAAAGCGCGCAGAGATAGAAGAGATCAATCTTATTTCGGTCGACAAGACCGCTTACGAGACCTGCGCGGCACTCGCAAAGCTGATATGAACAAGTATTATTACGACCTTCATATACACTCCTGCCTGTCTCCCTGTGCCGATAACGATATGACACCTAACAACATTGCGGGAATGTCTGCGATAAAGGGTCTTAATATCGTGGCGCTCACAGACCACAATACCTGCCGTAATTGCCCTGCCTTCTTCGAGGCGGCAAAAAGACAGGGAATAGTGGCTGTTGCGGGAATGGAGCTGACAACGGCGGAGGATATACATCTTGTATGTCTTTTCGAGGAGCTTGAGCGCGCTATGGCGTTCTCGGCAGAAATTGAAAAGCATATTATGCCGATTAAAAACCGTCCCGAGATATTCGGTGACCAGATAGTGTGCGACGGTGAGGATAATCCCATCGACGTCGAGGACACGCTTCTTATCTCGGCAACAGACCTATGGGTAGGCGACGCCATAGAGCTTGCAAAAGAGTACGGCGCGCACGTGCATCCTGCACATATTGACAGAGTTTCAAACGGTATGATAGCCATTCTTGGCGACGTGCCGACTGAATACGGTTTTTCCTTTGTCGAGTTCAATGACAAAGAAAATACCGATAAATATTTTGCGTCTTATCCCTCGATCGAGGGTAAGGGCGTGGTAGTCTCGTCTGACGCCCATCATTTGTGGGATATAAGCGAGGCACAGAATTTCTTTACGATAGACGACGAGCCCTATTCGTCGGCTCTCGTGAGGAAAAAGCTTTTCGAGCTGCTCGGTAGCAGCAAATGACCAGAGAAAATAAAAAAATAAAAAATAAAAACGGAGGAATTTTTTCATCATGAAAAAGAATTTGACTACGGTAATGTTTCGTGGTACAAAGGCTCAGGAAGAACAGCTTAAGGCTGTCATTGCTGAGCTTCGTGACACCCCCGGCGCACTTATGCCCATTTTGCAGAAGGCGCAGGACATTTACGGATACCTTCCCACCGAGGTGCAGAGAATAATCGCACTCGAGCTTGGAGTATCTATGGAAGAGGTCTACGGAGTAGCAACCTTCTACTCTCAGTTCGCACTCAACCCCAAGGGTGAGGTTGCGATCGCTGTTTGTATGGGAACTGCTTGCTACGTAAAGGGAAGCGGCGAGATCCTTGACAAGATATGCCAGGAGCTCGGAATGGTTTCGGGTGCTACCTCTCCTGACGGTAAGTTCTCTATCGAGGCAACAAGATGCATCGGTGCTTGCGGACTTGCTCCTGTTCTTACGATCAACAACGAGGTTTACGGAAGACTCACAGCAGCTGACGTTCCCTCTATACTTGCAAAGTACAAATAAGAAAAAATGAAAGAGCTTTCACTCCACGTTCTTGACGTGGCAAAGAATTCCGTAAAGGCAGGCGCAACGCTGACTGAAATTGCCATCGAGCGCAAAAGCGACGGAATGATGACGGTAAGGATATCGGATAACGGTGTTGGTATGACCGAGGAGGTCGTTCGCCGTGTGATTGACCCGTTCTACACCACGCGTACGACGCGAAAGGTAGGTCTCGGACTTCCTTTGTGGAGACTTGCGGCCGAGCAGACGGGCGGATATATGACGATAGAGTCATCGGTTGAGAAGGGAAAGAGCGGTACGACCGTCACAGCGGTATTTGATACGAAGAGCATCGACTGTATGCCGATGGGAGATATCGTGTCGACCGTGTGCGTGCTCATATCGGGAAGCCCCGACGTCGATTTTCTGTTTACCGATACGTCGGACGAGAGAGCGATTTCACTTGATACCCGCGAGATGAGAGAGGTGCTTGGCGAGGGCGTGTCCTTGGCACTCCCCGAGGTGCAGCTCTGGATAGCGGAATATCTTAACGAACAGTATAATAATAAAAATGAATAAATACGGAGGAAATTAAAATGAAAAGTTTAGCTGAACTTGCTGCAATCAGAGAAAAGATGCAGAACAAGGTAGTTATCCGTGAGGGTATGTCCGGAGTGAGAGTAGTTGTCGGAATGGCAACCTGCGGTATCGCAGCAGGCGCACGTCCTGTACTTAACGCATTCGTTGCGGGTGTTACTGAGAACGGACTTGGCGACAAGGTAACAGTAACACAGACGGGATGCATTGGCATCTGCCAGTATGAGCCCGTTGTTGAGGTCTTCGAGGAGGGCAAGGAGAAGGTAACTTACGTAAAGCTCACCGAGGAAAAGGCACTTGAGATCGTAAAAGAGCATCTCGTAGGCGGTAAGGTCGTTGAGAAGTACACGATCGGCGCTAAAAAATAAAACTGATTTTAACATACGAAAGGAATAAAGAAAATGGTAAGAACACACGTACTTATCTGTGGCGGTACAGGTTGTACCTCTTCTGGAAGCATGAAGATCAGTGATGCGCTTACAGCAGAGATCGCCGCAAAGGGACTTGAAGAAGAGGTTAAAGTAGTCGTTACAGGTTGCTTTGGTCTTTGCGCACTTGGTCCTATTATGATAGTTTACCCCGAGGGAACATTCTACAGCCAGGTTAGTGTAGAGGACGTTCCTGAGATCGTTGAGGAGCACTTCCTCAAGGGCCGTCCCGTAGAGCGTCTCGTTTACCACGAGGTAAATGATGCAGACAAGCATCATGCAACGTCTCTCTCCGAGACAACCTTCTACAAGAAGCAGAAGAGAGTAGCTCTTCGTAACTGCGGTGTTATTAACCCCGAACAGATCGACGAGTACATCGCTATGGACGGTTACCAGGCACTCGGTAAGGTGCTCACAGAGATGACACCCGACGAGGTAATTCAGACAATTCTCGATTCCGGACTTCGCGGACGCGGAGGCGGCGGATTCCCCACAGGTCTTAAGTGGAAGTTCGCTTCGGGCAACAGAGGCAACGTTGTAAAGTACATCGGCTGTAACGCAGACGAGGGTGACCCCGGCGCGTTCATGGACCGTTCCATTCTTGAGGGTGACCCCCACGCAGTTCTCGAGGCTATGGCAATTGCCGGATACGCTATCGGTGCAGAAGAGGGTTACATATACGTTCGTGCAGAGTATCCTATCGCTATTCACCGTCTTGAGATCGCTATCAATCAGGCTCGTGAGTACGGACTTCTCGGCAAGAATATTTTCAATACAGGATTTAACTTCGATATCCACCTCCGCTTTGGTGCGGGCGCGTTCGTTTGCGGTGAGGAGACAGCTCTTATGACCTCTATCGAGGGTCACAGAGGTGAGCCTCGTCCCCGTCCTCCTTTCCCTGCAGTAAAGGGACTTTTCGGACAGCCCACAATCCTTAATAACGTAGAGACCTACGCTAACATTCCCCAGATCATTCTCAATGGCGTAG
Source organism: Eubacteriales bacterium (assembly GCA_045633625.1). Lineage (GTDB taxonomy): Bacteria > Bacillota > Clostridia > Oscillospirales > CAG-272 > HGM12713. The sequence continues at coordinate 28,292 of JAZQYP010000003.1, read as the reverse complement.
ACTGGTTCAAGTCTATGGGTACAGAGAAGTCCAAGGGTACTAAGGTATTCGCTCTCGGCGGTAAGATCACAAACACAGGTCTTGTTGAGGTTCCTATGGGAACAACACTCCGCGAGGTAATCGAGGAGATCGGTGGCGGTATTCCTAACGGAAAGACCTTCAAGGCTGCTCAGACCGGTGGACCTTCCGGTGGATGTATCCCCGCATCTCTTATCGACACTCCTATCGACTACGATAACCTTCTCGCTATCGGCTCTATGATGGGTTCGGGCGGACTTATCGTTATGGATGAGGATACTTGTATGGTTGACCTTGCTCGCTTCTTCCTCGACTTCACAGTTGACGAGTCCTGCGGTAAGTGTACACCCTGCCGTGTTGGTACAAAGAGACTTCTTGAGATCCTTGATAAGATCATTGAGGGTAAGGGTGAGATGGAAGACCTCGATAAGCTCGAGGAGCTCTCCAACTACATCAAGTCCGCATCTCTCTGCGGTCTCGGACAGACTGCTCCTAACCCCGTTCTCTCGACACTCCGTTACTTCAGAGATGAGTACGTCGCTCATATCGTTGACAAGAAGTGTCCTGCGGGCGTATGTAAGAGCCTGCTCCAGTACAAGATCGATCTTGACAAGTGTATCGGTTGCGGAATGTGCGCTAAGCAGTGTCCCGCAGACGCTATCACAAGAACCGATTACATCGCTCCCGGCCACAAGCTCGCTTCCTTCACGATCGACGCTGCAAAGTGCGTAAAGTGCGGCGCTTGTGTAGAAAAGTGTAAGCCTCATGCGATCTACAAAGACTAAGGAAAGGTAAGAGTGCAAATGGAAACTGTAAATATTAAGATAAACGGTAGAGAATATGCCGTTCCTCAGGGTTCGACTGTTCTCGAGGCAGCCAGAATTGCCAATATAGAGATTCCCACACTCTGCTACCTCAAGGATATCAACGAGATCGGTGCTTGCCGTCTTTGTCTCGTTGAGGTGTCCGAGGGCGGCAGACCCTTCAGAATGGTAACCGCTTGCGTTTACCCTGTAACTGAGGGAATGGTAGTTCTCACAAACACACCCAAGATCAACAAGTCGAGAAAGACCAACCTTGAGCTTCTTCTCTCGAACCACGACAGAAAGTGTCTCTCCTGCGTACGTAGCACAACTTGTGAGCTTCAGAAGCTCTGCAACGAGTACGGTGTTAACGAGGAGGCTTTCGCAGGTGTTAAGAATCACTACGAGGTAGATGACAAGACACCTATAATCAGAGATAACAACAAGTGTATCCTTTGCCGCCGTTGTGTTGCTGCATGTGCTAAGGTTCAGGGCATCGGCGTTATCGGCGCTAACGACAGAGGATTTGACACACACATCGCAAGCGCATTTGAGGTTCCGCTTGCAGAGACCTCTTGTATCAACTGCGGTCAGTGTATCGTAGCTTGTCCTGTTGGCGCTCTTTATGAGAGAGACGACACAGACAAGATCCTCGATGCTATCGCTGATCCCGCAAAGAAGGTTTACATCTGTACAGCTCCTTCCGTAAGAGCACAGATCGGTGAGTGCTTCGGCTACGAGCCCGGTACCGACTGCGAGGGCAAGATGGTTGCAGCTCTCAAGGCTCTCGGCTTTGACGGCGTTTACGATATGAACCTCACGGCAGACCTTACCATTATGGAAGAGGCAACAGAGTTCCTCGGCAGAGTTAAGAACGGCGGTGTTCTTCCTATGATCACCTCCTGCTCGCCCGGATGGATCAAGTACTGTGAGCACTACTACCCTGAGTTCACAGAGAACCTTTCTACATGTAAGTCTCCTCAGCAGATGTTTGGTGCTGTTGTTAAGACCTACTTCGCAGAGAAGAACGGCATCGATCCTAAGGATATCGTATTCGTTTCCGCTATTCCTTGTACTGCTAAGAAGTTCGAGGTAGGCAGACCCGGTCAGTCGGCAGCAGGCGTTCCCGACGTTGATATCGCGGTTACGACCCGTGAGCTCGGCAGACTTATCGAGAAGGCTGGAATCGACTTCAAGAAGCTCTCCGACGAGCAGTTCGATATTCCTTTCGATATCGGCTCTTCCGCAGGCGCTATCTTCGGTGCTACCGGTGGTGTTATGGAGGCAGCTCTCCGTACAGCAGCAGAGGTTATCGAGGGCAAGCCTCTTGAGACCCTTGAGTTCAACGAGGTTCGTGGTGTTGAGGGCGTTAAGCTCGCATCCTACAAGCTCGGTGACGTTAACCTCAACGTTGCAGTTGCTTCGGGCACTGCAAACGCAAAGAAGGTTCTTGATGCAGTTAAGGCAGGCGAGCTCGACGTTCAGTTCATCGAGATCATGGCTTGTCCCGGCGGTTGCGTAAACGGCGGTGGACAGCCCATTCAGCCCGCAAGCGTTCGCGAGACCATCGACCTCCGTGCAGTTCGTGCAGCTGTTCTTTACAACGACGATAAGCACGCAGATATCCGTAAGTCTCACGAGAACTCTGCAGTTAAGAAGCTCTACGACGAGTACTTCGGCGAGCCCAACAGCCACAAGGCACACGAGGTTCTCCATACTCACTACGTAAAGCGCGGTCTTTAATTAAAGATTAAATGCTAATATAAACCCCCTTGCCGTACGGCAAGGGGTTTTTGCTCTTAATCGCTATGAAGTTCAGCCTCGAGTGCCGAGAATGCGGCACGTCTTTCGTTTGTGTCAAGTATGACGTAGACCACGTAATTGCCGTAGCGGCGCACCTCTGCCCCCTCAAGCTTGGGTAGCTCGTAGGGCGCATAGCTCGATATGAAATTCACCTGCGTGTCTTGCATATTTTCTATATAGTTTTGGGTAAGCTTCAGCATTTGAGCGGCGCTCTCTTCATCGGCGCAGTGGAAAACACCTATCTCGTTGATGTCCTCGGCATCGGTCGAGTATATCATCGAGTAGTCGGTGGGAATAGCAGTGTTCTCAAAAAAATATACTATCTGATCGTGACTGAAATTTGAGTAGCCATTCTCGGTGGGGCAAAGCACTGCTATTTCATTCGTCAGAATCCTGCAGGCAACGTCGTCCTTGTATTCACCTCTTCTCCCGCAGGCATAGAATGGAATAATGGATAAAATAACCAATAAAAAGCATATTAATTTTTTCATAAATTTCACCCGTGTGTTCTTATATAATCGAGTATTACCTCGTAAGCCTCTTTCGTAAGATGATGACCGTCACCGACCTGATATTCGAGTCTGAGACGTCCATTTTTGTCCTTTAGCACCGATGCGGTATCAAGATATTTTAGCCCCTCGGCGCTCGCCAGTGAGCGTGTCCACGAGTTTATCGTGTCGATATAGGAATTGAGGGTATCAAGGTCTACCGAATATCCCGACATATCCATATTTTCTGCAACGGGGAAGGCTGAGCCGAGGATGATCTTGGTGTCAGGAGAGCCCTCGCGGATGGCGTAGATGAGCTTTTTGTAGCATTTTTTATAATACTCCTCGCCCTGTCGTATATTCTGCACCGCGCCATTTAGACCAAAGCTGAGCAGGACGTATTTGGGACGTTTTTTAGCTGCCGCCTCCCTAAAGGTGAGTAGCTCGCCCGTCTCGGGATAGACTATCTTTGTAGTGTCGATAGTGAGCGACAGATTGAGAGTGCCCGACTTAGTGCCCCACACCTGCGTTGTGTTCTTACCGCCGCTGAGTACGCCGCGGCTCTTCATATGATAGGTTGTCGACTCGCCGATAAAAATAAAGCTGTCGATATAACTCTGACCCTTGTCCACGCGCTCGCTAAGAGACGCGTCCTCGCTTGCGGCGATTGGCAGATCGGGCTCTCTTGGTTGCGGTCGGCATGACGCAAGACAGATGAGCGCAAGACACAGAATTATTATCGACAGCTTTATTTTCATAACGGTAGGATCCTTTCTTTTATCTTGGATCCCGCCTTTTATTTTGAGAATTTTTTCTCGTATACTTCCTTTTTCTCAAGTCTTTTCTTGTGAAGCGAAAGTATAAGTGCGTATATTGCCGCAACCAAGAAATATATCACGCTAAAGAAGACTATTCCCACGATAAAGCCCGAGGGGGCAAGAGAAGCGGGGAGGAAAAGGCAAATGCAACAGGCAAAAAGCGTTATAAGATAATGAATGAGAAAACGCACGGGTGAGGATATCGACTTTATGCCATAGATGACGTTTGCGAGTGAGAAAAGAAGCGAGAAAATAAAGAAAAACAGTATTCTCACGCCACCTATGAGTATCTCATTTGCATCGTTATTGATAAGGGCGACGACCGCGGTATAGATGAGGATCATTGCCGTAAAATAGACGCAGGCGCGCGAGAAGAATTTTGATATATATTGCTTTATATCCATAAAATTATCAGGATCCTTTCGTAGTGTACACCGATAATTTATCATATATACGCCGAAGTTGCAAGGGTTATTTTGTAAATTTTTTTGAAAAGGTTACGTTAAATAACTCCACCCTGCGATTAAGCAATATCGTTATACCGAAATCAAAGAGACCGACAAACATAAATTTGAAACAATATTTCAACAAAATCCATCTGTTTGCTTGACAAAGGACTTGAAATTACGAAAAATTGAATAAAAAGATGAATAATTATAAAAATATTCATTATTTCGGTTGACTTTTTTAACAAATAATATTATAATAATAAGATGAATAATAATGGGTAAATATGCCCTTATGCACTTTTTTGACTATGAAAGGGCCGCGGTGGCGGTTTGGGTTAGAATAATGACAAGAAGACAGGCAAGAGAAGAGCTCATAAACCTTCTTTTTGAGACTGAATTCAGAAGCGACGAGTGCGCAGAGGCTATCTTTGCAACCTCCAGCGAGAACCGTGAGATAGCTGAGGACGAGTATCTTCGTCGCGCGTATTTCACCATAATCGAAAATCTTACAAAGATAGATCAGACGATTGGTGAGCACGCACACGGCTGGAAGACCTCGCGTCTTGCGCGTGTATCCCGCGCGGTACTTCGTATGGGTGTTTACGAGCTTCTTTTTGAGGACGATATCCCCGCGACAGTTACTATAAACGAGGCGGTAGAGCTTATCAAGGCTTATGACGATGAAAAGGCACGTCCCTTTGTTAACGGAGTGCTCAATTCTGTAAAGGACAGCCTTGAGTCCGCAAAATAAAATGAAAAAGAGTTGTTATATAGGCTTTGACACCAGCAATTATACGACCTCGGCGGCAATTTGCGACGCAGATGGAAAGATAGTTGCAAATCTCAAAAAGCCACTGCCCGTAAAGGCGGGTGAGTGTGGACTTCGTCAGTCTGACGCCGTGTTTGCGCATATAAAAAATCTACCCGACCTTTGCGACGGACTTCGTGACGAGCTTATGGGCTACGACGTGGCGGCTGTGGGCGTATCGAGCCGCCCGAGAAGTGTAGAGGGCTCTTATATGCCTTGCTTTCTCGCGGGTGTCTCGGCGGCTCATTCCTTTGCGGCGGCGTGTGGAGTCAAGGTGGACGAGTTTTCGCATCAGGACGGGCACGTAATGGCGGCGCTTTACTCAAGCGGCGCTATCGGCAGGCTTCTGGGCAAGCGCTTTTTGGCGCTTCACGTCTCGGGTGGCACTACCGAAATGCTCCTCGCCGAGCCTTCTTGCGATGCGCTCTTCAGACTCACGCTTATTGGCGAGACCGAGGACCTCAACGCAGGGCAAATCATAGACCGCGTTGGCGTTATGATGGGACTTTCATTCCCGTGCGGAGCCGAGCTTGAGAAGCTCGCGGCGGCATACGAGGGAAAGCCGATAAGATCGCGCGTGTCGGTCAAGCAAAAGAATGAGAAGATAGTCTGCAACCTTTCGGGCGTCGAGAATATCTCAAAGAAGATATATGACGAGACGGCCGACAAGGGCGCCGTTGCATCTTTTGCCTTTTGTCATATCGAGAGAACGCTTACCGAAATGGTGGCGGGTGCCGAGGAAAAATACGGCAGACTCCCCGTGGTATTTTCGGGCGGAGTTATGTCAAACCGCCTTATGAGAGAGGGGCTTTCTTCTCGCTTTGAGGCATATTTTGCAGAGCCCGCATTTTCGGCAGACAATGCGGCGGGAATTGCGCTTTTGTGTTATCACAAAAATAAATTATAAGAGAGGAAAATATGGACGGAGGCTTTCTTAGTGTATCCCAGCTTAACGGCTATATAAAGGGAATGTTCGACCGCGACGACGTGCTCTCGGGTATCAGCGTCAGCGGTGAGATATCGAATATCAAATATCACGCCTCCGGTCACGTGTATCTCACACTCAAGGATGAGAGCTCGGCGATATCGGCGGTGATGTTCCGCTCCGATCTCTCGCGTATAACCTTCCGTGCTGAGAACGGAATGAGGGTTATCGCCTCGGGACGCGTCGGCGTTTACGAGAGAAGCGGACAGTATCAGCTTTATATATCGCATATGCGCCCTGACGGCATCGGTCAGCTCTATATGATGCTTGAGGCGCTCAAGAAAAAGCTTGCGGCAGAGGGACTTTTTGACCCCGCAAGAAAGAAAAAATTGCCCGACTATCCAAAAAGGATAGGTGTTGTGACCTCATCCACGGGTGCGGTTATCAAGGACATTGCAAAGGTGGCGGGGCGCAGATTCCCACTTGCCGACATCGTTCTTTTTCCCGTTCACGTGCAAGGAGATGAGGCGGTGCCCGAGATCTGCGCGGGAATTGAATATTTCAATATAGAGAAAAACGTTGACGTGCTGATAGTCGGACGCGGCGGAGGCTCGATTGAAGACCTTTGGGCATTCAATAGTGAGGCAGTTGCGCGCGCGGTGGCGGCGTCGAAGATACCGATAATCTCGGCAGTCGGTCACCAGAGCGACTTTACAATCTGCGATATGGTCGCCGACGTGACGGCAGGCACACCCTCAATGGCGGCAGAGCTTGCAGTGCCCGACGCGGCGCAGGTAAAGGATACTCTTTTGCGCGATCGGATGCTTATGTGTAGAAATATGCAGAAGATAATTGACGACGCGAGAATGTATCTTGACGAGAGATGGAGTGTAATTGAGCTCAATTCACCTAAAAACAGACTAAAGCAGACCTCGCTCTCGCTTGCGGCGAGTGAGGACAAGCTCCTATCGCTTATGAAAATGAGTCTCTCAAGGAGTGAGACGGCACTTGGTGCCGCGGCGGCGAGACTCTCGGCAATAAACCCCTTGTCTGTGCTCTCGCGAGGCTACGGATACGTGCAGGGCGAAGAGGGAAGTACACTTTGCCGCGCGGCAGATATGCACGAGGGTGAGAGGATAAAAATAACTATGGCAGACGGCACGGCTGACGCTACTGTTTCTGCTATAAAGCTTAAAGAGGTATAAAATGGCTACTAAAAAGGTCGAAAATATAGAATTTGAAGATGCAATGAAGCGCATAAACGAGATAGTGGCAAGGCTTTCTGACACGAGCCTTAAGCTTGACGAGTCGCTCTCGCTCTACGAGGAGGGAGTATCTCTCGTCGCGGTATGCAAAAAGAAGCTCGATGAGGCACAGAGGCGCATAAGCATCCTCACACCCGACGAGAATGGCGAGATAGTCGAGAAGGATTTTTCGCTTCCCGAGGCGGAGTAAGGGGGCATTATGACCGATATAAAGGTGCTACTTAAGGAGAATTCTCTCTTTATCGATGAGGCGCTTGGCGAATATTACGCTGAGAGTGACGAGGATTTTCACGTAGTTCTCGATGCCGAGAAATACTCGCTTTTTGCGGGCGGAAAGAGAATAAGAGCCACACTTGTAATTGAGTTTTGCAAGCTTTTTGGAGGCAAGGTTGCCGATGCGATCCCGCTTGCGTCGGCTATTGAGATGATTCACACCTCCTCTCTTATCCACGATGATCTTCCTTGTATGGATAACGACGATCTAAGACGTGGAAAACCGACGAATCACAAGGTGTTTGGCTATGCCAACGCACTTCTTGCGGGAGACGCGCTCCTTATCCGCGCGTTTGAGACGATATCCTCCTCACATCTCTCCGATAAGGCTGTGCGCCACGCGACCCTCGCGCTCTCCTGTGCGGCGGGTGACTTCGGTATGATAGGCGGACAGGTGATGGATCTTGAGGGCGAGAATTCCTCCCTCTCACTTGAGAAGCTCACAAAGCTTCATAGAAAAAAAACGGGCGCACTTATAAGGTGCGCGGCACTTCTCGGCTGTATTGCGGCGGGTCTTGATTGGAATGATGAGAGAACGCAGGCGGCGTGTGAGTATGCTGAGAATATTGGTCTTGCATTCCAGATAGTAGACGATATTCTCGACGTCACAGGAGACGAGGCACTGCTTGGTAAGGACATAGGCTCCGACGCCGAGGAGGGAAAGACCACGTTTATGAGCTTTTTTAGTCCCGACGAGGCACACCAAAGGGCAAGGGAGCTTACCGAGGGTGCGATAGAGTTGATAAAGAATTATGAAAATTCAGAGGCGCTCATAGAGCTTGCGCGCTTTCTTCTTGACAGAAGATATTGATTTTTGGAGGCAGTTTTGAGGTTTTTTGAGGATTTGATCGGTAATTATATGCTTGTCAGCGCGGCACTTGGTTGGATAGGCGCGCAGATAATAAAGATATTTACCGGTATGTTTAGGGAAAGAAAATTCAGCTTGTCTTATCTGCTTTTTTCAACGGGTGGAATGCCAAGCTCGCACTCGGCGGTCGTATGCGCGCTGACTGTGGCAAGCATTATGCAAAATGGCTGGGGCTCGGGGCTTACGGCGATGTGCATAATCCTGTCTCTTGTCGTTATGGTTGACGCATCAGGCGTGAGATACGAGACGGGAAAGCAGGCAAAGATACTAAACAAGATAACCAAGGAGATCTTTTCGGGAGATCCCGAGCTTGCAAACGTAGGACTTAAGGAGCTTGTGGGACACACGCCCTTCCAGGTACTCGTGGGTGCTCTCTTCGGTATACTTGTTGCTATCCTTTTGAGCCTTGTGATGATATGAGAATAGATAAATATTTGTCCGAGGCGGGATATACCAAAAGCCGCAAATTCGCGCAGGACCTTATTGACGCGGGCGCGGTGACAGTCGACGGCAGAGCAGTCAAAAAGGCGTCGGAGGAGATAGACCCCTCTGTGCCGCACGACGTCGTGCTTGAAGAGCTTTTTAAGTACGTCAGCCGTGGCGGTATGAAGCTTGAAGGGGCGCTTGACGCCTTCCATATCGACGTAAGAGGACTCAAATGCCTCGACGTTGGAGCGTCGACGGGCGGTTTTACAGATTGTCTTCTGAAAAGGGGAGCAAAAGAGGTCTATGCAATAGACTCGGGTGTCGGACAGCTTCATCCCGACCTTATCGCTGACCACCGCGTACACTCAATTGAAAAATTCAACGCGAGAAACCTCACAAGACAGACGACCGACGGAGAATGTGATATTGCCGTCGCCGACGTCTCGTTTATATCGCAGACATATCTTTTAGAGCCTATTTGTGAGTGCTTGCGTGACGGAGGCATTTTCGTAAGCCTTATCAAGCCGCAGTTTGAGGCGGGAGCTTCGGCACTCGGCAAAAACGGCGTGGTAAAGAATGCGGGATACAGATTCCTTGCCGTCAAAAGAGTGCTGAACTCAGCTCACGAAAACGGCTTGGATTGCCGCGGTCTTATAAGATCGCCCATCACGGGCGGCGACGGAAACAAGGAGTATCTTGCGTGCTTTGTAAAAACACCTGTGCTTATTCCTCGCATAGACGATAAAATGATAAAAAGGATCACCGATCTTTGACGGAGTGAAAAATGAAAAATATAGGACTTATAGTAAATTTCAATATCAAGGAGAAGGCAGATGCCGCGTACGTTGTGGCAGAAAAGCTCTCGGCGCACGACGTAAAGATACTTATACCTGCTCCATATAAGGAGAAAATATTCCGCTCGCTGAAGCACAAGAGCAATTTCGAGTATCTTTCCTACGATGAGATATACGAGCGCGCGGAGCTTGCAGTGGTGCTTGGCGGAGACGGCTTTATACTTGACGCGGCGCGTCGCGCCGCACCCACGGGCGTGCCGATACTCGGTATAAATCTCGGCAGAGTAGGGTATATGACCGAGCTTGAGACTGACGAGCTCTCACTGCTCGATAAATATTTTGAGGGAGATTACCGCATCGACGAGCGCGCTATGCTTGAGGTAACGCTTGTTTCGTCGAGTGGAAGCAAGAAGTTTTCCTCCTTTGCCCTCAATGACGTCGTTGTGGCAAACGGAAGCACGGCAAGAATAGTAGACCTTACGCTTATGGAGGACGGCGAGACGATATCGTCTTACCGCGCCGACGGACTTATCGTGGCTACCCCCACGGGCTCGACGGCGTATTCACTTTCGGCGGGTGGACCTATAATTGATCCCAAGCTCGCTTGCTTTTGCGTGACTCCCGTGTGCCCTCATTCGCTCGGTGCGCGCCCACTTGTTTTCCCCGATACAGCAAGGCTTGGAATAAAGAACACCTGCGTGCGCGAGAAGGTACTTCACATAACGGTTGATGGCAGAGCGACCTACGATATGTTTTACGGCGACGTGGCAGAGATAACCCGCTCGTCGCTTACCACAAAGCTTGTGAGAATAAAAAACAGCGGCTTTTATTCAAAGATAAGAGCCAAGAAATTTGTGTGATTGGAGAAAGAATATGAAATCCGAAAGACAGGCGGCAATAATCGATCTTATAACAAGATACGAGATAGAGACGCAGGAGGATATGATAGAAAGACTGCGCGCGGCGGGATATGACGTGACGCAGGCAACGGTGTCAAGAGATATAAGAGAGCTCAGACTCTCCAAGGTTCAGTCGAGCCACGGCGGCTACAGATACGTAAAGAACACCTCAAGACAGCCCTCGGCAAACGTCAAGTTCAACAGTGCGGTGATGGATTCTATCACGAGCGTAGACTATGCGGAGAATATAATCGTGCTTAAAACCTACCCAGGACTCGGAATGGCAGTGGCATCGGGCGTTGATGCGTTGAATCTTCCGAGGATCCTTGGCTGTATCGGCGGTGACGATACGATAATGATAGTCACGCGCGATAGGGAGTCTGCAAAGGACATCAGTGAAAAGATACACGACCTTATGAAATCCTTTTAAGGAGCAGAAATATGATATGTGGACTTCACATTGAAAATATTGCCGTCGTAAAGAGTCTTGACATTGACCTTGCGTGCGGCTTCAACGTGCTCACGGGCGAGACGGGAGCGGGTAAATCGATAATAATCGATAGCCTAAGTCTCCTTCTTGGAGCGAGAGCAGATAAGGAGCTCATCCGTCGCGGAGAGACGACTGCTACCGTTTGCGCTACCTTTTCGGATATCGGAGATGGAGCTCAGGCTCTTCTTGGTGAAATGGGCTTTAGTGTTGAGGAGGGCATGCTTATGCTCTCAAGAACAATAGCTGTCGACGGCAAGAGCACGGCGCGTCTTGACGGAAGAGTTATAACTCTTTCGATGCTTCGCGAGATCTCGGCGGCACTGTTTAACATTCACGGACAAAACGACAATCAAACGCTTCTTCGTGCGTCAAGCCATATTGGGATACTTGATAGATTTGCATCGTGTGACCGACTTCTCTCAGAGTATTCGTCACTTTACCGCGAGGTGCTTCACCTTCGCACAGAGCTTGATTCACTGAACCGCGACTCGATGGAGAAGGAGAGACTTCGTGAGATGCTCTCCTATCAGGTCGAGGACATTGACGCGGCAAATCTCAAGACAGGCGAGGAGGAAAAGCTTGTCGACGAGGCGCGCAGACTTGAAGGACTTGAGAGGGTGAACAAATGCACCTCTCTTGTGCACCGCGCGATACTTGGCTCTGATAAGGGCGCGGGCGCATCGTATCTGTGCGACAGAGCCGCAACTGCTCTTGCGCAGATATCCGACAGCTTCCCTGAGGCAAAGGAGCTTTCGGAGCGACTTGTGAGCGTGAAATACGAGCTTGAGGATATAGCAGAGAGTGCCGAGCGACTTGCCGAGATCGACGAGGCAGATCCCACGGCACGACTTGATAAGATAGGTGCACGTCTTGAGGTGATCACAAAGCTTAAGCGCAAATACGGAGCAACTGTTGAGGACGTGCTCTCATTCAGAGATGACGCCGCGGCAAAGCTTGAGGCACTTGATAACTCAGAGGCGCGCGCTGAGGAGCTTGCTTTGGCACTGGCGGTTGCCGAAAAGAAGGCAAAGAGCGTTGCCGACAAGCTTTACGAGATGCGCAGAGATGCGGCAAAGGAGCTTCAGGCAAAGGTCACCGAAAGTCTTGAGTTTCTTGATATGCCCAAGGTGCGCTTTGAGGTGGGTATCGACCACGGAGACACGCTGGGTGCAAACGGAACCGACAAGGTCGAGTTCCTTATAGCGACCAACGCGGGTGAGCCACTTATGCCTATGATAAAGATAGCTTCGGGCGGTGAGCTTGCGAGAATTATGCTCTCGCTTCGCAGTGTTCTTAATGCCTGCGACGGCACGGGAACTGTCATTTTTGACGAGATAGATACGGGAATTTCGGGCAAGACCTCCCGCAAGGTAGGTATCAAGCTTGCAGGAATCGGGAAGGACACGCAGGTAATTTGCGTGACCCACTCGGCGCAGATAGCCTCGCTTGCCGACAGTCACTTCTTTATTTCCAAAGCCGAGGTGGACGGACGTGTGGAGACGTCCTTAAGGCTTCTTTCGCGAGAGGAGCGAGTTGATGAAATAGCAAGGATACTCGGAGGTATAAATATCACCGATATACAGCGCGAGGCGGCAAGAGAAATGATAGAAGAGGGAAGAGCGCTCTGATATGAACAAGACGAATGCAATGCGTCAGCTTGACGCGGCAAAAATAAAATACGAGGTGTGCGAGTACGTCGTCGATGAGAACGATCTCTCGGGAACGCACGTGGCTGATGACATAGGGCTTCCGTACGAGTGCGTTTTCAAAACGATAGTCACGAGGGGCGACAAAACGGGATATATAGTTTTTTGCATACCCTGCCATAAGGAGATAGCTCTCAAAAAAGCGGCGATTGCAACTTCAAACAAAAAGGTAGAGCCGATACACGTAAAGGAGCTGCTCGGTCTTACGGGATATATCCGCGGCGGCTGCTCACCGATAGGTATGAAAAAGAAATTCCCGACGTATTTTGATGCGTCGGTAGCAACACAAAAAAGAATAACGGTAAGCTCGGGGGCAAGGGGAGCACAGCTTCTCTTGGATGCCGACGAGCTGCTCCGCTTTCTCGGTGCACAAATCGCAGATATTGCTGATTAAAATGCATCTGAGCTATTGAAATACGGTTGAAAATATAGTATAATAAAAAGGTTGGATTGCTTTAGGCAAAAGAGAAGAAAGGTATAGACAAATGTTAAATATCAAAAAACTGATTGCAGAAAAAATAGCCGAAAAAATAGGCAACGAGGAGATCGGTGCGGCTCTCCTTATGGATATGCTCGAGTACCCGCCCGATGATAAAATGGGCGATCTCGCGCTCCCTTGCTTTAAGCTCTCAAAGGTAATGCGTCGCTCTCCCGTGCAGATCGCGGCGGGAATTGCCGAGGGATTTGCGTGTGAAGCGGTAAGCTCCTGCGAGGCTGTAAACGGCTATCTTAACATAAAGCTCTCGGATGCGTACCTTGGAGAGAAGGTGCTCCCCGAGATACTTATAAAGGGCGAAAATTACGGTGCACCCGACATGGGTAAGGGAAAGACAGTCGTTCTCGACTATTCTTCGCCTAACGTCGCAAAGCCATTCCACATAGGTCACCTCGGTACTACCGTTATAGGTCACGCACTCAAGCGTCTTCACGAGTTTGCAGGCTACAAGTGCGTTGGCATCAACTACCTCGGTGACTGGGGAACACAGTTTGGTAAGCTTATCGTCGCATACAAGCTTTGGGGTGACAAGAAGCAGATCGAGGAGGGTGGAATCGACAAGCTCGTTGAGCTTTACGTTCGCATAAATAACACTATCAAGGGTGACGAGGAAAATGGAATCCCCGCGCGTAACGATCTTGCTGACGAGGCAAGAGCCGAGTTCCACAAGATGGAGATCGGCGACGAGGAAAATATCGCACTTTGGAAGTGGTTCGTTGAGATAAGCCTTGCTGAGTACGAGAAGACCTACCGTCAGCTCGGCATCGAGTTTGACAGCTATAAGGGCGAGAGCTTCTATACCGACAAGATGCCCGCACAGGTAGAAATTCTTCGTGAGAAGGGACTTCTTAAGCTTGACGACGGTGCATCTATCGTTGACCTTGAGCCCTACGGAATGCCCCCTTGTCTTATCCTCAAGCGTGATGGATCGACCCTCTATCCCACGCGTGACATCGCGGCGGCGGTATACCGTAAGAACGAATACGATTTCGAAAAGGCAATATACGTAACAAGTAATCAGCAGATACTCCACTTTGAGCAGTGGTTCAAGGTTGTAGAGCTTATGGGCTACGAGTGGCACGATAAGCTCGTTCACATACCCTACGGCACAGTTTCCCTCAACGGCGCAAAGCTTGCAACGAGAACGGGCAACGTGGTGCTTCTCAAGGATCTCTTTGCACAGGCAATAGATAAGGTAAAGGGAATTATGGCAGAGAAGAATCCCGACCTTGCGGGTAACGATGAGGTTGCAGAGGCTGTCGGTGTTGGTGCTATCGTATTCTACTACCTCACCAACAACAGAATAAAGGATATAAACTTTAATCTTGAGGATGCACTTTCCTTCGACGGAAACACAGGACCCTACGTTCAGTACACATACGCGCGTGCGTGCTCTGTGCTTGAGAAGGTAAAGGGTGAGACGGTCGGTGAGGATATCGTTATAACTTGCCCCGAGGAAGCGGCGCTTCTTAAGGTGATGTCGCAGTACGAGGAGAGAGTTCTCACGGCTATCCGCGATTACGAGCCCTCGGTCATCACAAGATTTATTCTCGACGTGGCGGTGGCGTTCAACAAGTTCTACCACGAGTGTAAGATCGCGACCGAGCCCGACGAGAAGATAAGAGCAACGAGAATAAAGCTCACCGAGGCGGCAAAGAACGTGCTCGGCAGTGCATTCTCGCTCATATGCCTTAAGAAGACCGAAAGAATATAATCGATTAAAATTTGAAAGGAAATATAGATCATGTCAGGACATAGCAAATGGGCTAATATCAAGCATAAGAAGGAAAAGACCGACGCGCAGAAGGCGAAGGTCTTCACAAAGATCGGTAAGGAGATCACTATTGCAGTAAAGGAGGGCGGCGGAGATCCTAACTCCAACTCCAAGCTCCGTGACCTTATTCAGAAGGCAAAGGCAAATAACGTTCCTAACGATAATATCGACCGTACAATCAAGAAGGCACTCGGAAGCTCGGGCGAGAGCTACGAGGAGGTAGTTTACGAGGGCTACGGCCCCGCAGGCGTTGCCGTTATCGTTGAGGCGACTACAGACAACAGAAACAGAACGGCGGGCAACGTGCGCTCCTATTTCTCGAAGTACCACGGAAATATGGGTCAGACAGGCTGCGTAAGCTTTATGTTCGAGGAGAAGGGCGTTATCATCGTTTCTAACGAGGACGGCGACGTTGACGAGGACAAGCTTATGGAAGTGTCTCTCGAGGCAGGCGCTGAGGATTTCGGCGCTGAGGGAGAGGTATTTGAGATATACACCGTTCCCGACGATCTTTACGCGGTAAAGGAGGCTATCGAGGCGGCAGGCTTTGAGATAGCATCCGCAGAAAAGGACAAGATCGCGTCTACTTACGTTACTCTTGACTCTGATGACGACAAGAAGTTTATGGACCTTCTTATCGAGCATCTTGAGGATGATGACGACGTAATGAACGTATATCACAACTGGGAAAACTGCGATTAAGCAGAAGGATGGATAAGTATAAAAAGCTTGCCTCGAATACGGCGATATTCGCGGCGGGAACACTTATATCCAAGATACTCGTCATACTGCTCATGCCGCTTTATACAAGCATTCTTTCAACAGAGCAGTATGGAGTGTCCGACCTTATCACGCAGACGGCAAAGCTCATAATTCCGCTTGCCTGCGTGGGCGTTTGCGAGGGAATATTCCGCTTTGCCATCGACGCAGAGGACAAAAAGGGAGTTTTCTCAACGTCACTGTGTGTAATATTCGCAGGCTCGGCAATAACGCTTGCCTTATCCCCTCTGTTTACCCTTGTGGGTAGCTTTGAGGGCTATGAGTGGCTGATCCCCGCATACGTTATCTGCGCCAATTTGCATAGCGCGTGCGCGCAGTACGTAAGAGCAAAAGGGGACAGCGTCACCTTTGCGGCGCAGGGAATAATAAATACCGCGCTGACAATTGCCTACAATATTTTGTTCCTTGTCGTTTTCGATATGGGTGTTACGGGCTACGTGCTTTCGGTAATTCTCGGTGACCTTACGGTGACACTCGGACTTGTTATATACTCAAGGCTCTGGCGCGACTTTTCGGTAAAGTCGTTCAGTAAAAAGCATCTTTCTGAGCTTCTGCGCTTCAGCGTTCCGTATATCCCGACAACGATGCTCTGGCTCGTTACGAGCGCGTCCGACCGCTTTATAGTGACCCACTTCTGCGGCGAGGCGGCAAACGGACTTTACTCTGCATCGTACAAGATACCGACTCTGCTTACACTCGTTTGCGGCGTCTTTATCGAGGCGTGGCAGATCTCTGCGGTGAGTGAGGGGAACGATAAAAAGAGCGTCGAGGACTTCTTTGGCAAGGTATACAAAAATTATCTTTCGATTATGATCGCAGGTGCGGCGTTTATTATCGTGGGTGCGAAGATATTCACCCGCATACTGCTTGCCGACTCCTACTATTTTTCGTGGGAGTACATCCCGATACTCGCAATTGCCACGATGTTCTCAGCACTCGTTTCCTTTATGGGAAGTGTGTATTTTCTTGAAAAAAAGAGTGTTTCGTCAATGCTCACGGCACTTTCGGGCGCACTTATAAATATCATACTCAACTTCGTGATGATACCTACACACGGGGCGATGGGCGCGGCGCTTGCAACGCTTATAAGCTACCTTGCGGTATACGCCATCCGCGTTATAGACACAAAGCAGTACGTAAGATTTAAGACGCATAACCTAAGGCTCGTCATAAACACTGCGCTTCTTTTTGTAGAGGCACTCGTGCTCCTCTCGGACGTAAAATACGCCGATATTGCGGCACTTGCCGTCTTCTGTGTTATCGCTGTGATAAATCTTAAGGGCATTGTTGAGACTGTGGTAAAAATTCTTGGAAAATTTATAAAAAAAGCAAAAAATAATTAAAAAAACACTTGCATTTAGAGATAAACTGTGTTATAATGTAATGCAATGTGTGCAAAAACACGAATATAAGGGCAGTCCGCTGCGCAGCTCTGCATGAATGCCCCGAATTTAAGGAGGACTGAAAAATGGATTTGATTCAGGCTTTTACAAACGAGCAGATTAAGACAGAGGTTCCCGTGATCAGAATTGGTGATACCGTTCGTATCCACAACAAGATCAAGGAAGGAAACAGAGAGAGAATTCAGATGTTCGAGGGTACCGTTATCGCTAAGCACGGCGGCGGTGTTTCCGAGACATTCACTGTCAGAAGAGTTTCCTATGGTTGCGGTGTTGAGAAGACATTCCCGCTCCATTCTCCCAACGTTGCTAAGGTTGACATCATCCGTGTAGGTAAGGTTAGACGTGCAAAGCTCTACTACCTCCGCGACAGAGTCGGCAAGGCATCCAAGGTTAAGGAAAAGATCTAACTCTGACTTACAAAAAGAGAGAAACCGTTTACGGTTTCTCTCTTTTTGTTTTATTCAATAATTCCGCCGCCGACGAGCGTGTCGCCGTCATAGAGAACGACTGACTGACCGCGAGCAATCGCGCGTTGCGGAAGATCGAATTCGACCTTGAAGGTGGTGTTCGACGTCTGCGTCACGGTCGCCCACGCGGGTGTGTGGCGGTAGCGTATCTTTGCCATAAGACGCGTCGGCTCGGTGAGTCTCTCCACAGCCACGAAATTCGCGCTGTGAGCCGTAAGCGTCGTCTTGTAGAGCTCGGCATCGTCGCAGAGTGTTACCGTGTTGTTAAGGGTGTTTTTCTCGCTCACAAACATCGGTCTGCCGAGTGCGATTCCAAGTCCCTTGCGCTGACCTACTGTGTAACGGATTATTCCTTGATGCTTGCCGAGAACGGCTCCGTTGGGGTCAATAAAATCTCCCTCGGGGAAGCTCTCGGTTGTGTTCTTTTCAATGAAAGAGACGTAATCACCGTCGGGGATGAAGCAGATGTCCTGTGAGTCCGACTTGTGTGCGCTCACAAAGCCCTCGTCTGCGGCAATCTTGCGTATCTCTTCCTTTTTCATATTTCCGAGAGGGAACAACACGCGCGCAAGACTCTCTTGTGTGAGCGACCAAAGGAAGTAAGACTGGTCCTTTTTCTCGTCAGCCGCGGTTTTTAGAATATATCTTCCATTCTCGCCCCTCTCGACTCTGACGTAATGTCCCGTAGCTATCTTGTCATATCCGTGGGACAGTGCAAAATCAAGAAGCTTGCCGAATTTTATATCGCGGTTACACACAACGCAAGGGTTGGGTGTGCCGCCATTTTTATATTCATCGATAAAGCTATCAATGACGTATCGCTTGAAGCTCTCACCGTACTCTACCGCAAAATGCTCAATGCCAAGTCCCTCGCAAACGGCACGCGCATCGATAATGTCAGCCGTTGGCGCGCTTACCGTCTCGCAGTCGCGCGATAGCTCGTCGGGAGAATATAGCTTCATAGTGACGCCCGCGGTATCGTATCCCGCATTTTTTATAAAAAGCGCCGCCGTCGCGCTATCAACGCCGCCACTCATGGCGACCATAACCTTTTCTTTCATACAGTTTCCTTTACCATTCAAACTTTGTAAGCTGACCGTCCTCGCGCAGACCCTCAAAATCACGCTGACGGAATATCTCGTATACGGCGATGGCCACCGAATTCGAGAGGTTGAGAGAGCGCAGGGTATCCCTCATAGGAATGCGAACGCATCTTTCGGGATTGGCATAAAGCATCTCCTCGGGAAGCCCCGCCGACTCCTTACCGAACATAATATAGACGTCCTCGGGGTATTCTATCTCGGCATAGGTGTGCCTTGCCTTGGTCGTGAAGAAAAATATCTTGGCGTCGGCATTTCTTGCAAAGAAATCCTCGGTGTTTTCGTAATAGGTAATATCAAGCTTGTCCCAATAGTCAAGCCCTGCGCGCTTGAGCTTTCTGTCGTCGATGGTAAAGCCCATCGGCTTTATTATGTGAAGAGAGGCGCCCGTTGCGGCGCAGGTGCGCGCGATATTGCCCGTGTTCTGAGGTATCTCGGGCTCGTGAAGTACAATATTTATCTTGCTCATATGCGTTTCCTTTTGATTTGTTAAGTATATTATATAACCTCTTGCGACTTTTTTCAAGCATTAAGAGAAAATTTACAATAAAAGGGGCGCGTGTGACAAAAAATCCTTGCAATAGGGAGCATTTTGATGTATAATTACTATGTATAATTATGTTTGGAGGTTTTTATGGGACTTATAAATAAGGTCTTTGGAACTTACAGTGAAAGACAGCTAAAAAAGCTCAAAAAGCTTGTTGACTATATAGAATCGTTAGCACCAAGATACAAGGAAATGTCCGATGAGGAGCTTTCGGGTGTAACGGGCGTCCTCAAGGCACGTCTTGCGGCAGGCGAGACGCTTGACGATATCCTTCCCGATGCCTTTGCGGCAATAAGAGAGGCAGATGACCGAATTCTCGGCAAGCGCCCCTTCAGAGTGCAGATAATCGGCGGTATCATTCTTCATCAGTGAAGAATTGCCGAGATGAAAACGGGTGAGGGTAAAACTCTTGTTGCAACTATGCCCGCGTACCTCAATGCGCTTACAGGCAAGGGCGTTCACGTCGTTACGGTAAACGATTACCTTGCAAGACGTGACAGCGAGGAGATGGGACGTGTTTACGGCTTTATGGGTCTTAAGACAGGACTTGTCGTTCACGGACTCTCGCACGAGGAGAAAAAGGCGGCATACCTTGCCGACATCACCTACGGAACTAATAATGAGTTCGGCTTCGACTATCTTCGTGACAATATGGTGGTCTTTAAGGAGAGAATGGTGCAAAGAGGCCACAACTTCGTCATAGTCGATGAGGTCGACTCGATCCTTATCGACGAGGCGCGTACTCCCCTTATCATTTCGGGTGCGGGTGAGAAGTCTACCGATATGTATGACCGTGCAAACGTGCTTGCGAAGGGGATGAAGAAGTACGTCATCAAGGAGATGGACACCAAGGAGAGCTACGATGACGTTGATGCCGACTATATCGTCGACGAGAAGGCAAGCAACGTTGTTCTCACACCAAGAGGCACCGAGAGAGCGGAAAAGTTCTTCGGTATAGACATTCTTTCGAACCCCGAGAACTCAGAGATAGCCCACCATGTAAATCAGGCAATACGTGCGCACGGCGTTATGAAGCGCGACGTTGATTACGTTGTAAACGAGCACGGCGTTATGATAGTCGATGCCTTCACAGGCAGACTTATGCCGGGCAGACGCTACTCAAACGGACTCCATCAGGCAATAGAGGCAAAGGAGGGCGTTAAGGTCGAGAAGGAAAACAAGACGCTCGCGACCATCACCTTCCAGAATTACTTCAGAATGTATTCGAAGCTCTCGGGAATGACGGGTACGGCACTCACCGAGGAAACCGAGTTTCAGGAAATATACAATATCGACGTTGTGGAGATCCCCACAAACCGTCCAATGATAAGACGTGATCTTCCCGACAGTGTATTCAAGAACACCGAGGGAAAATACCGTGCGGTCATCGCGCAGATAGTTGAGTGTCACAAGAAGGGACAGCCCGTGCTTGTGGGAACTGTATCTATCGACAAGTCGGAGGAGCTTTCTCACCGACTGAAGCGCGAGGGAATAGCGCACAACGTCCTCAATGCAAAGCATCACGATAAGGAAGCAGAGATCGTCGCACAGGCGGGTAAATACGGCGCCGTCACCATCTCGACCAACATGGCGGGACGTGGTACCGATATTATGCTTGGCGGAAACGCAGAGCATATGGCAAAGCGCGAGATGCGAAAGATGGAGATAGACGAGGAGCTTATCGCTATGGCGACAGGCACGTCCGACCCTAAGAGTGACGAGGAGCGTGAGGCGCGCCGTGTCTATCGCGAGCTTTACGAAAAATATAAGACGGAAATTGCACCCGAGGCAGAGAAGGTGCGCGAGGCGGGAGGACTCTTTATTCTCGGAACAGAGAGACACGAGAGCCGCCGTATTGACAATCAGCTTCGCGGACGTTCGGGACGTCAGGGCGACCCCGGTGAATCGAGATTCTTCCTCTCGCTTGACGATGATCTTATGCGTCTTTTCGGCTCTGACAGAATGGCTATGATGGTAGACAGGCTTGGCATTCCCGACGATATGCCAATTGATGCAAAGCTTCTTTCCAATACAATAGAGTCCGCACAAAAGCGTATAGAGGATCAGAACTTCAAGCGTCGTAAATACGTTCTTACGTACGATGACGTGATGAATCAGCAGAGAAACCTCATCTACAAGCAGAGAAACGACGTGCTTGGAGGGGAGAATATAAGCGAGACCGTCACAAAGATGATATACGGCACTATAGAGTCGACGGCAGATACCTTCCTTCAGGGAGAAGAGCCCTTACATTGGGATATTGAGGGACTTCTTAATCACTATAAGGGGCTTCTTGTGTCCGAGGGTGAGTTTGAGGCAGAAAAGCTTGCAGCGCTCTCAAAGGACGAGATAATCGACACCCTCTGCTCGAAGGCTGACAGTGTTTACGAATCGAAGTCAAAGCTTCTTGGTGAGGAGCGTTTCAAGGAAATAGAGCGCGCGATACTTCTTCAGAACGTCGACCGTAGCTGGATGGAGCACATTGACGCGATGGATGACCTCAAGGACACCATACGTCTTCAGTCCTATGCACAAAGAGACCCCGTCACAGAGTATAGAATCCGTGGCGCTGATATGTTTGACGCAATGGTCGAGGAGATACGCGACAAGACTGCAAGAATGATACTCTCCGTCACAATTAAGACTCCCGAGATAAAGAGGGTTCAGGTGGCAAACCCCATCACCGAGGGCTTTGAGGGAGCAGGCAAAGGTACAAAAAAGGTAACTCTTACAAGGAAAAAGGAGACGGAGGTCGGCAGAAATGATCTTTGTCCGTGCGGTAGCGGCAAGAAGTACAAAAAGTGCTGTGGCGCATCCGGCGGAGATAATCAGTAATATGGGATTTGGAATTTTATTTACGGGATATTTCGTGGCGTCTCTTATGTCTGTCAACAGCTACGGATTTCTTTTCAGATTCGTAGGCTTTGTCATAATACAAATAGCGCTCACAAAGCTTGTGGAATATAATAAGAGCTTCAGAATTCCTCTTATCGCGTCAGGTATGATGATAGTCTGCTCGCTTTATTCCTGCATCTCTGGGATCTCGGTACTGCTTTATGACGAGATGCTTATCGAGAGGGCAATTTTTTCGTCAGAGGAGGCAAGACACGCGCTTGGAGAGTTCGATATGGCGCTTGAATTCTTCTTTACGGCGTCCCTCGCCTTTGCTATAAGAGCGATAGCGCGCGAGACCGAGGAGGAAAAGATAGCCTTTGCCGCGATCAGAAATTTCGTGTTCTTTTGCGTTTATTATGCCCTTTACGGTATCGCGCTTTTGCCCTTTGACTTCAGAGAGGACTACGTCAAATATTTCAGTCTGCCCGTGGTGCTCCTGTATTTTGGTTGCATCATTCTCAACCTCATACTTATCTTCAAGTGCTATATGAGGATTTGTGATGAGGCGGACGTCGATATGGCGCGCAAGCCATCCCGCTTTGCGTTTGTAAACAAGCTCCGTGAGGAGAGCGACAGGCGCGAGCAAAGAGCGATAGACCGTTCGCGCGAATATGCAGATCAAAAGAGACAAAAGAAAGAAAATAAAAAGAACAGGAGGAAATAAAGATGAATAAAAAGCAGAGAATAATGACATTTGGCTTCTCGATGCTGTCTGTTGGTTTTTTGTTCAATCCCACGATCAACGTGATCGATATGTTTCCCGATCTTTTTGGATACCTTTTGCTGTCCATTGCTTTAAGACCGCTTGCAGACCTCAGTGACACCGTGGGACGCGCGAGAGAGCTCTTTTTCAAAATGATATTCGTTGACGCGGCAAAGCTTTGCGCCACGCTCATAACCTTCGGTCTTTCCTTCAGCGCCGAGCAGGACACGATGCTGCTTCTTGTTGTGTTCGTTTTCGCCGTTATCGAGCTCTATTTGCTCATACCCGCATACAAGCATCTTTTCTCGGGGCTTTGTGAGATAGGCTACAGATACGAAAACGTCTCGGTACTCGCGTGCCCCGAGGGAAAGGGAAGGAGCTATACCGAGAGAATTTCGGCATATACTGTGTTTTTCATAATTTTCAAGGCGGTGGTGACCGTTCTTCCCGAATTTTTGGTGCTCACAACGCAGTCGCCAAACGTGTCGTATCTGCATTTGTACGATTACGTCGGACTTCTTCGTTCTTTCTCGATGCTGCTTGTGCTGATCTTTGGGCTGATCTGGGTCGTAAAGGCAGTGCTGTACATCCTCAGAATAAGGAATGACAAGGTGCTCGTCGAGGCACTTGTGCGCGATTATCGCGAGAAGGTGTTGCCAAAGGAGAGCATCTTTATAAGACGTGCTGTAAGGGTGGCGTTTATGCTTATATGCGTTGCCGCATTCCTTATGCTCGACGCGCGTCTTGACGGCACAAATGCTTTGCCTGATGCGCTTGCGGCAGTTTTCTTGGCACTTGGATTTTTAAGTATGAAAAAATATCTGCCGAGCATAAGAAAATATATTTTCTTCACCGTTATTTTCGGTGTGACGGCACTTGCATCCGACGTGTGTGAGGTGGGATTTTTCAGTGAATACTATTACGGCGCAATAATAAGGAGCGAGGAGGCATACGCCGCGTATATTACGATGGCAGGCGGTGCCGTGCTTGAGACAATAGGATTTGCTTTTGCCGTATGTGCCCTTATTTCCTTCTTCAAAGCCATTATTACGTCTTATACGGGCTTTGAGCCGACGGGGGATAACAAATACGCAAGGGATAAGGTCTTAGCACTCCATAGGGAACTCTCGAAAAAGCTTTATCTTGTTGCTGCGGGAGCGGTGCTGTGTGGCTTAGGAGATATTTTCTATCCTATCGGTGCGCGCTACATAGGCTTTGCGGGACTTATCTCGGCGGTCTGCTCGGTCATCTTCTTTGCGACGGTCGTATATGCCGTATTCGAGATAACCGACGAGATAAATGCAAAATATATGCTCGAATAAAAGATAAAAAACGCTCTGTGAATAACGGAGCGTTTTTTTGATAACAATATTTATGTCCGATATCGGACGCTCTTCAGTCATGGTCCGTCGGCAATGACTGTGTTTTTTCCTTTGCCGACGGAGAAAGAGAGTATGTGTTATGCAGAATAATCAGAACAACCAGAACAACCAGAACAATCAGAACAACCAGAACAACCAGAACAATCAGTACAACCAGAACAATCAGAACAAGAAGAACGAGCAGAACAACCAGAACAATCAGAATAACCAGAATAACCAGAATAACAAGAACTACAGATAAAAATCGTTCGGTTGGGGGACGCAAAAATTTTGCGTCCCTTTTGTTTTTGTCCTTTTAGGCTTGAAATCGGCGTCGAAATATAGTATAATATTATTATCAAGAAAAAAGGGAAAAATTATGGATATAAGAGAAAGATATTTAACTATAAAGCATAAATTGTTCGATAAGGTATACGCTCACCTCAACCGTGAGCAGAGGTACGCCGTCTATACGATAAACGACCCGCTTCTTATCCTTGCGGGTGCGGGAAGCGGAAAGACCACCGTGCTTGTAAACCGAATCGCATTTATAATCAAATACGGAAACGCGTATTTTAACGACTACGTGCCGAGCTACATAACAGAGGAATACGTCGACAGACTTGAGGCGGCGCTTGATTTTTCAAAGGAAGACATAGAGGAAAGGGTACTGCCCCTTTTTGTAAGCGAGCCCTGTCCCCCTTATGCTATGCTTGCCATCACATTTACGAATAAGGCGGCAAACGAGATAAAGAACCGTCTTGTCAAGAGTCTTGGCAACGAGGACGTAGCAAAATCGGTATGGGCGGGCACCTTCCACTCGATATGCGTGCGAATTTTGCGTATGTATGCCGACCGACTTGGATATGAGCCGAAAACACTTACGATATACGATACCGACGACACAAAGCGCGCGATGCTCGCGGCTATGAAGAATCTCAAAATTGACGAAAAGAGCCTCCCCATCAAGAGCGTTATGGGAATCATCAGTCGCTCAAAGGACAAGCTTATGACGCCTGCCGATTTTCTTGCCGAGAATTCGGGGGATTACCGCTTGCGCAAAATTGGCGAGGTGTATGAGGAGTATCAGAAGAATCTTTTCGCGTCAAACGCGCTTGATTTTGACGATATCATAATGCAGACGGTTCGTCTGCTCCGTGAGAACGAGGATGTAAGAGAGCATTTTCAGAACAAATTCAAGTACGTATGCGTCGACGAGTTTCAGGATACCAACGAGGCGCAGTTTGCCCTCACGGTGCTGCTTTCGGGCAAATACCGCAACCTTATGGTAGTCGGTGACGATGACCAGAGTATATACAAATTCAGAGGTGCGACTATCGAGAACATTTTGTCCTTTGATAAGAAGTTTTCAGATGCAAAGGTCGTAAAGCTTGAGCAGAATTACCGCTCAACGCAGACTATCCTTGATGCCGCAAATGCCGTTATCGCTTGCAATAAGGGACGTCGCGGTAAGGAGCTTTGGACAAAGGCGGGAGAGGGTGATAAGATACGTCTGCACCTGTGTGACGAGCACAATGCCGAGGCGAGATACATAGTTGATACTATCGTTGAGGCGGTGGCAAGCGGTAAGTACGAATACCGCGATTTTGCCGTGCTTTACCGTGCCAATGCGCAGTCGAGCACCATCGAGCGTACCTTTGCAAAGAGCGGCATACCCTATAGAATGCTCGGCGGACTTCGCTTTACCGACCGCAAGGAAATAAGGGATATTATCGCATATCTCCAGCTCATAAATAACCACAGCGATGCCGAAAGACTTCTGCGAATTATCAACGAGCCCAAGAGAAAGATTGGAGATAAGGCGATAGAGGCGATAAGACTTATTGCCGCAGAGCAGAATTGCTCGCTCTTTGACGTTATTGACAATGCGGACAAATATGCCGCGCTCTCAAGATATAAGGATACCTTCCTCGATTTTGCGGGGCTTATAAATCGCCTGACAAAGATACTCGCCGACGGATGCGCGCTTGATGCCTTTGTAAATCAGGTGCTTGATATGTCGGGCTACCGCCAGATGCTTATTGACGCGGGCGAGGAAGAGAAGGATAGACTCGAGAACCTCGAGGAGTTTATCTCAAGCGTAATTGAGTATCAGAAGTCGGTAGAGGAGCCGACACTCAGCGGCTTCCTTGAGGAAATGATGCTCGTCTCCGACGTTGACAAGTATGACGAGACTGCCGATGCCGCCGTTATGATGACGATACACTCGGCAAAGGGACTTGAATTTCCCATTGTCTTTTTGCCCGGTATGGAGGAGGGAATCTTCCCCGGTCAGCAGACCCTTATGGGAGGAGATGCCGAGCTTGAGGAGGAGCGCAGACTTGCTTACGTTGCAATAACGAGAGCGAAGAAGAGACTCTATATTCTCCACACAAGAAGCCGAATGCTCTACGGAAGAACGACGTATAATCCCGTCTCCCGTTTTGTCAGCGAGATTCCCGACAAGCTTCTCGAGCGCGATCTGCCCCCCAGAAGAAGCGACTTTGGCTCATCGCAGAGCGGCTCGCAGTATTCCTCTTACGGACAGCCCAAGACCTACATCGGTAGCGGAGTTGCGACATCGAAGCCCAAGTCGGGCGTTGGGGATAGCGTGACGATAGGAAAAACACTCTTTACACAACCTGCAAGCAGCACTAAGGAGAGGTTTAACGAGGGCGACCGCGTCTCGCACATGACCTTTGGCGAGGGTGAGATAATTTCCGTCAAGCCCATGGGCGCCGACATTCTCTACGAGATAATGTTCGATAAGGTCGGAACAAAGAAGCTTATGGCGACCTACGCAAGACTCAAGAAAATATAAAAACACCTCAGACAAGGAAAACTCTTTGTCTGAGGTTATTTATATTTTTTCATTTACCTTGAAAAATCCACCAAAATACGATATAATGAAGTCAGTGTGGAAAAGATTTTTCACTAGTACACCTGTACTTGGTTGATTTTTTAGGATGATTTCTGGGAGAAACAAAATATGTTTAGTACAAATAAACAAGCACAAAAATCGCGAGCTATAGTGCTAACAACTATAGCAATAGTTATATGGTTGTTGATAATAGGCACGTCAATTGCAGAAAAATTATCACAATATAACGTGTTTCGACTTAGTCCCGAGATGAGCGAGAATTTTGTTTTTAAGACGCCCGAAGAATTTTGTGAAAAAAAGGGCGAGGGCAGTATATGGGAGAATAATTATTCATTTGCCTTTGTAGATAAAAAGGGAAATTTGGTTCTCATATTAACTGATGAAGAAATTCAGACCTACAAAAATAACTCGCATTATTTGCAAGTGTTACAAGCCGTTCTTGGAGATACCCGTGATATTGGAGTTACAATCAATTATGATTACGATCCGCTATATTATATTGAGTTTGCCCCAACATGCGGGTTTGAGATTTCGGAGGATTTTAAGACCCTCACCAAAGGTCCCGGAGGCAATCGCTTTTATATGCCTGTTTTAGCATCGGCATGTATGGATGTTCAAATTTTAAGCGGAGTCCCGAGTGACGAAATAAGTGTTGATTATTATTTGTACGATGAAAACGGAAATATAAAGCAACATATATCATATCCCGAAGATATTGACAAGGAATTTGTTTTAGAGTAGAAAATGATTTTTAACAGTGTTTGTTTACATAAATATTTCAAAATAGTATATATTTTCAGCCGCTCCTTCGGGAGCGTCTGTTTTATATTTGTATATGTCGCGATAAATGTTTGTTCCTTGTGAAAAATTTCAAATTTTGATTTATCGGTGAGTTTACAAGAGTAATTCCCCCAGAAAAAGCCTTCCCCTTGAGGGGAAGGTGGCACGGAGTGTAGCGGAGTGACGGATGAGGTGTCGTAGGATTTGTAATGTTTATCACTACTCATCCACCGCTGTCGCGGTCCCCCGACCCACCCCTGCAAGGGAAGGCT
>JAZQYP010000002.1:0-24278 GCA_045633625.1 Eubacteriales bacterium | reverse complement strand
GACTGAGGGATTGTTCACCTTAAATCTATATTTTACAATCCTTCCGTCACTCCGCTTTGCTTCGTGCCACCTCCCTTTACACAAGGGAGGCTAAAGAGTGATTTGCACTAAACAAACTCATCGACAAATCAAAATTTGAATTATAACGTCGAAAATTGTCTTGATAAGATTGGCTTTCTGCGTTGCCTCAAAATTGGAATTTTTTTTCTTTTGTTAATGGATTTTTAATGGAAATTATTTGACTTATATATAATTTTATGTTATAATGTAATTTGAATTATTATAGCTCGTATCTTGGAGGTGCCGCGTGAGAATACTTGGTATTGACCCCGGATTTGCGATCGTGGGGTGGGGAGTAATTGAATATAGCGGATCGCGCTTCAAGGTGATCGCCTACGGCTCGATACAAACGCCTGCCGGAATGAGAATGGAAGAGCGGCTTGCCTCGATATACAGTGATCTTTCAGAGATAATCGATAAATATAAACCCGACGAGATGGCGGTCGAGGAGCTCTTCTTCAATACGAACATCACAACGGGTATAAAGGTAGCACAGGCGAGAGGAGTTATCCTCCTTTGTGCAGAGCAGAAGGGCGTGAGGATCTTCGAGTACACGCCTCTTCAGGTAAAGCAGGCGGTGGTAGGCTACGGTAGAGCTGAGAAAAAGCAGGTCATCACGATGGTGACGGTGTTCCTCGGGCTCAAGGAGCCGCCAAAGCCCGACGATACTGCCGACGCGCTGGCGATAGCCGTCTGTCACGGACATTCGGGAAGCTCGCGGCTTGCGTCGTATTACAATCAAAAATAGAGAAAAGGTAGAGGATATAGATATGTGGATAGCAAACGGTTGGAAGGATTACGAGCTGCTTGATACCTCGGACGGAGAGCGTCTTGAGAGATGGGGCAAGTACATACTCGTGCGCCCCGACCCCCAGATAATCTGGAAGGGTGTGGCAGACCACGCAAAGTGGCGCGCGGCTGACGGCGTTTACAGACGTTCGTCAAGCGGGGGCGGAAAATGGGTAAAGAATAAGCTCCCTGAGGAATGGAATATAAATTACGGAAAGCTCGGCTTTGTGCTTCGTCCTATGGGCTTTAAGCATACGGGACTCTTTCCTGAGCAGGCGGTCAACTGGGATTGGTTCTCGTCGCTCATAAAAAAGTCGGGAAGACGCGAGGTCAAGGTGCTCAACCTCTTTGCCTACACGGGCGGTGCTACCGTTGCGGCGGCTGCAGCAGGTGCGTCGGTCGTTCACGTTGACGCGGCAAAGGGAATGGTGGCACAGGCAAAGGAGAACGCGGCACTCTCAGGGCTTGCCGATGCCAAGATAAGATACATCGTTGACGACTGCAAGAAGTTTGTCGAGCGTGAGATAAGACGCGGAAATAAATACGATGCGATAATTATGGACCCTCCCTCCTACGGTAGAGGCCCCGGTGGCGAGGTCTGGAAGATAGAGGACAGCATCGACGAGCTTGTGGGACTTTGCGCACAGCTCCTTTCGGATAAGCCTCTCTTCTTCCTTATCAACTCGTACACAACGGGACTTTCTCCTCTTACGATGCAGTACATACTGTCCCTTAAGGTCGCCTCAAGATTTGGCGGTACGCTTGCCGCGGGCGAGATATGTCTCCCTGTTACCAAGACGGGCGGATACCTTCCTTGCGGAGCGAGCGCGCGCTGGCAGGCAGACGGGGCTGACGAAAACTAATTTTAACGGAGCAAAAAATGAGTGAGCATTTTATAAGCATTCGGGATCTTTGCTATTCCTATGAGGATGACGACGGCAAAAGCGTTCCCGTGCTTGATAATTTTTCTATAGACATAGACCGCGGTGAGCTTATCGCCGTCATAGGTCATAACGGATCGGGAAAATCGACCTTTGCAAAGATACTTAATCTTATCCTCTCAGGTCAGAGCGGAAGGATGATCATCGACGGCAAAAAGATCGATCCCGAGACTATCACCGACGACGAGATAATGGCTGTGCGCCGTAAGATCGGAATGGTATTCCAGAATCCCGACAATCAGCTTGTGGCTACGATAGTTGAGGATGACGTGGCATTCGGACCCGAGAACCTCGGCGTGCCCTCCGCAGAGATACGCGAGAGGGTCGACAAGGCGCTCTCGGACGTAGGAATGCTGTCTTATGCCAAGCACGAGCCCCACAGACTCTCGGGCGGTCAGAAGCAGAGGGTGGCAATTGCAGGCATTATGGCGATGCTTCCCGAGTGTATAATCTTCGACGAGTCGACGGCAATGCTCGACCCCATAGGCAGGCGCGAGGTGCTCGCGGCGATAGAGAAGATAAATCGCGAGAATGGCATCACCGTTATAATGATAACGCACTATATGGACGAGGCGGCGCGCGCGGGGCGTGTGATCGTGCTCGATGACGGCAAGATAAAGTTCGACGGCAGACCGAGCGAGGTCTTCGCGCACGAAGTGGAGCTGAGAGAGACGGGACTTGACGTGCCCTACTGCACAGCACTCGTTCACCGTCTGCGCGAGGCGGGAATGGTGCTTGAGGGCGAGTGTCTGACGCCTGAGCAGTGCGCTGAGCTTATTGCAAATGAACTGAAAAAATAATTTACTGAAGGAAATAAAATGTCTGAAATCATACTTGAGGGCGTCTCATATTCCTACGGCAAGAAAACGCCGTACGAGATACTTGCTCTCGATAACGTAAACGCAAGGATACCTCGCGGTAAGATAACGGGTATCATCGGGCACACGGGCTCGGGAAAATCGACCCTTGTGCAGATGCTAAACGGACTCATAAGACCAGACGCTGGCAGAGTGCTCATCGACGGTGAGGATATTTGGCAGAAGCCGAAGGAAATAACTAAATACAGATTCCGCGTGGGTCTTGTGATGCAGTATCCCGAGTATCAGCTCTTCGAGGAGACGGTCAGGGAGGATATCGCATTCGGACCTAAGAATATGGGGCTTGACGAGAGCGAGATAGCCGAGAGAGTGCTTGAGGCGGCAGCCTTTGTCGGACTCTCGGAGGATATGCTCGACAAATCTCCCTTTGACCTCTCGGGCGGACAGAAGCGTCGCGCGGCGATAGCGGGAATTATTGCAATGCGCCCCGACGTGCTCGTGCTCGACGAGCCTGCGGCGGGTCTTGACCCGAAGGGCAGGGACTCGATATTTGAGAATATCTCGGAATACAGAAAAAAGACGGGCAGAACTGTTGTCATAGTCAGTCACAGTATGGAGGATATGGCAAAATACTGCGACGAGCTCCTCGTTCTCTCGGGGGCTAAGGTGCTTATGCACGATACGGCGATGAAGGTCTTTTCAAATCCCGAGCAACTCGTAGCAAACGGACTCGATATCCCCGAGATCGCAAGACTTAATATGTACCTCAGAGAGAGAGGTATCGATCTTGGTGAGGGAATATACACCGTCGACGGTGCAGTCCACAAAATACTCAATTTGAAAAAGGAAAAATAAATGAACGGTATTTCACTGGGGCAGTACTATCCTGCCGTGTCACCCATACACCGCCTTGACCCGCGTGTGAAGGTGATAATTGCAATACTATATATCGTTTGCACATTTTTGTGCAAAAACATATTCAGCTTTCTTTTGTTGCTCGCTTCGGCGATGCTTCTCGTTATCATATCGCGCATACCCTTGTCGATAGTGCTTCGCGGAGTAAAGCCTGTTATAATAATAATAGCGATAACCTCGCTCATAAACGTCTTCTGGACAAAGGGTGAGATTCTCCTTGTCGATTGGTGGATATTCGAGATATACCTTGAGGGTATCTACAATGCGATGCTGCTTATAATCCGCTTTATTGTGCTCATTGTGGGAACGAGCATGCTGCTTACCTACACAACGACGCCGATAGCGCTCACCGACGCCATAGAGGATCTGCTTTGGCCTCTTAAGAAAATAGGCGTGCCCGTGCACGATTTTGCTATGATGATGACCATAGCGCTCCGCTTTATCCCGACTCTTGTCGACGAGACCGAGAAGATAATGACGGCGCAGAAGGCGCGCGGAGCCGATTTTACGAACGGAAGCCTTATAAGCCGTGCAAAAGCGCTCATTCCCGTGCTCATACCTCTTTTCGTGTCTGCATTCAGACGCGCAGAGGAGCTTGCGGTGGCTATGGAGTGCCGTTGCTACCACGGTGGTGAGGGAAGAACGAGAATGACGGTAAGGCAGGTCAGATTCGTTGACTTCGTGTGGCTCTTTCTTATCGTGGCGCTTGGCGCGGGAATAGTCGTGTTTAACAGACTCGGTCTTGTTTACTCAATGTAGGGTGGCGGACGATGAAGATATTTTTAGAGATAAGCTACCTTGGCAGTGCTTACTGCGGCTATCAGGTGCAGCCGAATGCCGATACCGTGCAGGGAAGGCTCAACGAGGCGGCAAGAGAGCTTTTTGGATTTGAATGTGACGTTGTGGGGTGCTCGCGCACCGATAGCGGTGTCCACGCGAACGCCTTCTGCGCCACACTTTCGAGGCGGGGCGAGACGGGAATCGAGTGCTCGATACCTGCCGAGGCACTTCCTTACGCGCTCAATTGCCGTCTGCCAAGCGATATAGTCGTGAGGGCGGCAAGATACGTAGAGGACGGCTTTCACCCAAGATACGACGTAAAAAAGAAGGAATATATCTACAAGATATACGCAAACAAGCTTCCCGACCCATTCCTCTTTGGAAGAGTGTGGCACTATCCAAGAGAGATAGATGCGCTGACTGTTGCTAAAATGGACGAGGCGGCAAGAAATTTTATCGGTAAGCACGATTTTTGTGCCTTTATGGCAAGCGGCTCGTCGGTGGCTTCCACCGAGCGAGAGGTTTTTGACGCAGAGGTGACAAAGGAGGGCGATATTATCGTCTTTCGCGTGAGTGCCGACGGATTTCTCTACAATATGGTGAGAATTATGACGGGAACGCTCATAGGCGTTGCCGAGGGAAAGACTGAGCCCGACGGTATTCCCGAAATAATAGCTTCAAGGGACAGAAAAAATGCGGGCATAACGGCACCTCCCGAGGGGCTGTATCTTAACAAGGTCTACTACTGATGAAAAGGAGGCGTGAGCTGTGAAAAAGAATCTTTTTGACAGAATAAAGGAAAAAACGGCGAAAAGAACAAAGGCTCACGATGAAGGCTCCTTTGATTTTGATAGGGTAAGCGAGAGGCTCTCAAGATATTTTGCCACCGAGCCCGAAAAGGAAAGGGTACTGCGGCACGAGGACTTTGATGCGGCGGGTGACACCTATTACGCCGTGGTCTCGGCGCGATATAAGGTGGGGCAGAGGATATCGCTCGCTCTTTTGATGATTTTCTTGCTCTTAGCGGTGCTCTTTAATATCCAAAGCATAACCTTTGACAATCTTTTCTATCTTGTAAAGGATCTCGGTGCCGCGGCGGATATGGGAGACACGAATTACGAGACGCTTGCCTACGATGCGGCGAGCAATCAGAGCTTCGAGCTCTATCGCGGCGGTCTTGCGGTGGTCAGCCGCACTAACGTTTCCTCGTTTACCTCGACGGGACGCAGAACGCTTAACACAAGTGCCGATTACTCAACTCCCATTGCAGTCAGCAGCGACAAGTATCTTTTCGTTTACGATATGGGAGACAGCGGCTTTGACGTTTATAACTCCTTTGCAAAAATATATTCGGAGAAAACCGATTACCCGATATACGATATGGATTTTTCGGAGAGCGGTGCCTTCGTAACGCTCAGTCGCTCCGAGCAGTTTTTGTCGGTGCTGACCGTGTACGATACCGATTTTGACTGGGTCGCATACAAAAGAGATCTTTACGCCATAGACGTCTCGATAGATAAAAACGGGGAGAGGCTTGGCGCGGTCTACGTTGGTACTAACGACGGAATCGTTTGTACACACGTTGTGTTTTACGATCTTGTGAGAAAAGAGAAGATAGAGGAATACGTCTATGACGAGGTGTTTCCTCTCGGCTGCTCCTTCCTTGACGGCGGCGGCTTTGTGATGTTCAGCGATTCGTCTTCCGTGGTGTTTGACAGAAGACTTGATGAAAAAAGCGTCAGCGTGCGCTACGAGGACAAGTCGGTGTCGGGGATCTTTTGTAGCGACGAATACTCTGCGGTGGCAATAAACGACGGAGTTATAACCGATCTTAACGAGATAATCGTCTTCAATAAGAACGGTGAGATCATATACGATGAGATGCTTCTCACAAGCGTTCATCAGCTTTCGGTGCTTGACGGATATCTTTTTGTCAAGAACAGTAACGGAGTGATGCGCGTAGGACTAAAAAACGGCGCGACCGAGCAGATGGCGTCGGGTAGCGGAAAAATGCTCGTGTACGACTCGTCGACAGTGATGGTATGCCTTCCCTCAAAGGCAGTATATTTGGATTTTGAAAATTAAATGGAGGTATTGATATGAATACTCTTGATATAATTACACTCGTGATACTTTCACTCAGCGTGCTTATATGCGCTATAAAGGGATTTCTTAAGATCATTGCGCATTTTGGTGCTTTTTGCGTGGCTATGATAGCCTCGAAATTGCTTGGCGGATGGCTTGGAGAGACCTTTCTTGGTGAGGCACTCGGAGGATTTGCATCGGCGATAGGAACTCTTGTTTTGTTTGTACTTCTTTTGCTCTTGTGCAGAATAATTTTCACAGGTGTGGCAAAACTCATAACGAAAGTGCTAAAGACCAAGGCGCTTGATAAGGTGCTCGGTGCGATCGTGGGACTTGCAGGCGGCGTTGCGGGTATATACGTATTCTCGCTCGTGCTCGGCGTGGTCGTTTCGGTGATCTCGCTCATAGGGGTTGAGTCGGCGCTTCCCGCTATGATAGACAGCACTCTGCTTCTCAAGTATTTTATGTAAAATACATATTTTAAGATTTAGGATAGATAAGAGAAATGAAATCTAAGCTCAAACACATTCCAAACGTTTTGTCTGTAATAAGAATAATTCTTGTATTTGTTTTCGTTTATCTCGTTTATGCGAGTGAGGATCTTATGGCGGCGGTCATAGTCTTTCTCGTCGCGGGCGTTACCGACGTGGTGGACGGATTCTTGGCAAGAAAATATAACTGGATAACAAATTTAGGAAAGCTGCTCGATCCCTTTGCGGATAAGCTTATGCAGTGCACGGTGCTCGTTTGTCTTTGCCTTAAGAATATAATACCGCTTTGGTTCGTCATACCCTTCTTCATTAAGGAGGTTGCAACGCTCCTTATCGGTCTTATTGTGATAAAAAGACGCAACGTGGTGGTCGTCAGCAAGTGGTACGGCAAGGCGGCGGTCTGCTTGTTTTATCTGACGGTCGTCGCCTCGGTCGTTCTTCGCGACGTGATAGCGGGAGATCTTCTGATGCAGCTTCTGATCTTCACTCCCTCGATCATTTGCGCGCTTGCAGCCTTTTTCGGCTATATAAAGCACTATTGGGTCCTCAAAAAGGATGAGATAGAGTGTGGCAAGATACGTGACGTTATAAAATAATTTTCGAAAGGTAGTACGTAGTACTTTGTTTATAGAGATATGGTAATGTGCTCAAAGTGTCACAAGCGAGTAGCCGTCGTATTTGTGACGAGAATAGAAAACGGCAATAAGCTCACCGAGGGACTTTGCATAAAGTGTGCAAAGGATCTTGGCGTGCCTGTCGACAATATGCTTGGCAACGTGATGGACAAATTCGGCATCACGCCCGAGCAGCTTGAAAATATGGAAGAGGAAGTAAACGAGATGCTTGAGAGCGGAGATCTGCCCTCGGTAAACGATGAGGGAGAGGATGGCGGTGCGCCTGCTATCGATTTCCCCAAGCTTTTCGGCGATGCGGGTATGCCTATGCAGAAGGGACCCGAGGATCGCGCGGGCAAAAAGGGTAAGGAGCCTCGCGGTAAGGAGCAGAAGAATAAGTATCTCGATACCTATTGCCGCAATCTTACCAAGCGTGCCGCTGACGGCGGGCTTGATAGGATAGTCGGACGTGAGCGCGAGCTTGACCGCGTGATACAGATACTCTGCCGCAGACAAAAGAATAACCCCTGTCTTATAGGTGAGCCCGGCGTCGGTAAGACGGCAATTGCCGAGGCTCTCGCACAGAGAATAGCCGACGGCAACGTCCCCTATAAGCTCAAAAACATACAGGTATATCTCGTTGATCTCACTGCGCTCGTTGCGGGCACGCAGTTCAGAGGTCAGTTTGAGTCGCGTATCCTCGGACTTCTGTCTGAGGTCAAGGCGGCGGGAAATATAGTTCTCGTTATCGACGAGGTGCATAATATCGTCGGCGCGGGAGACGCAGAGGGAAGCATCAACGCGGCAAATATCCTCAAGCCCGCGCTCTCGCGTGGCGAGGTGAGAATTATCGGCGCTACAACACTTAAGGAATACCGCAAGTATATCGAGAAGGACAGCGCGCTCGAGCGACGCTTCCAGCCTGTAACTGTCGAGGAGCCCTCTGTTGAAGAGACTATCGAGATGCTCGACGGCATCAAGCATTACTATGAGAATTTCCACGCAATAAAGATACCCGAGGCAGTGGTAAGAAGCGCGGCGGTGCTCTCCGAGAGATATATAACCGACAGATACCTGCCTGATAAGGCTATCGACCTGCTTGACGAGGCGGCGTCACACCTGTCGCTTTCAAGCTCGGTGCTCAACGAGGCGCAACAGATACGCGAGGAGCTTCTTAAGCTCAAGGGAGAGAGGGAAGCGCTTGAGGCAAGCACGACCTCCGATAACAATTCACTTGAGAAGAACTACGAGGCTATAGCCAAGGTCAAGGCAAAGGAGATAAAGCTCTCAGAGCGTCTGCGCGAGATAGAGCCCTCTTGTGAGGAGGTTGCCCTCTCTGTTGCCGATATTGCCGACGTAATTGAAATATGGACGGGCGTTCCCGCGTCGAGCATAAATGAAAACGAGTTCAAGAGAATAGATAACCTTGAGGCAAGACTTAAAGAGAGAATAATCGGTCAGGACGAGGCAGTAAAGGCAGTTGCTAAGGCGATAAAGCGCAACCGCGCGGGAATCTCCTACAAGCGCAAGCCCGTATCATTTATTTTTGCAGGACCTACGGGCGTTGGTAAGACCGAGCTCGTAAAGACGCTTGCGGCTGACCTCTTTAACTCTCCTGAAACACTTATTCGACTTGATATGTCGGAGTTTATGGAGAAGCATTCGGTGTCAAGAATTATCGGAGCGCCTCCCGGATACGTTGGCTACGACGAGGCGGGACAGCTGACCGAAAAGATACGCCGCAGACCCTATTCGGTCGTGCTCTTTGACGAGATAGAGAAGGCGCATCCCGACGTTCTCAATATTATGCTCCAGATACTCGACGACGGCAGAATCACCGACGCATCGGGCAGAACGGTCAATTTTGAGAACACTATAATCGTTATGACGACCAACGCGGGCTCTGACAGAACGGGAAATACCGTAGGATTTTTCGAGGACGAGAGGGTCGTTAGTGAATCCAAGACGATGAAGGCGCTCTCAGGCTTCCTTCGCCCCGAGTTTATCAACCGTATCGATGAGATAATCACCTTCCGCTCGCTCACAGAGGAGGACTTCGTGTCTATCGCCCGCATTATGCTTGGCGAGCTTGAGAGCGTGCTTCGCGAGAAGGGAATGAGCTTCTCGTATACCGAGGAGGCGGCAAGATATATCGCCAAGAGCTCCTACTCGCATAAATTCGGTGCGAGAAATATGCGCAGATTTATCAGAAGCGAGGTCGAGGACGTCCTTGCCGAGAGAATAATTTCCGATTATGAAAAGACGATATCGAGCGTTGATATCGCATATTCTGAGGAAGAAAATAAGCTTATAATCGAGTGTAACTGAAATGAACGAGAAATGGTTTTCCTTGTCGGTATCCGACATTGAGAAAAAACTTAAGACTAACGCCGCCTTGGGACTTACTCACAAGGCGGCTCGTTCGCGCTTTTCTTACAAAAACGGCTTCATTTTCGAGCTTGAGCCGCGCACACTCTTTTCCTTCGTGCCTTCTCTTATCTCCGATTTTTCGGTGATAATCCTTCTTCTTATGTCGGTGGTCGCCCTTTGCTTTGACGAGAAGGCGACGGGAGGGGTAACGCTTTTTGTGAGTGTTATGTCTCTTGCGCTGTCCCTTGTCTTTTACTACCGTGACCAGAGGTATTTTGCCTCTGCGGCAAGGTCGCTCTCGCCAAGATGCAGAGTGATAAGGCAGGGAAGGCTCTATTCACTCGCGCCCCGTCACGTGGTGGTGGGAGATATAATCCTTCTTGGTGAAGGTGACGTCGTTCCCGCCGACGCAAGACTTATCACGTCGGATTCCCTCAAGGTAAGGATGCTTGTCGAGAAAAACAAGTACGTGCAGATAGACAAGCTCGCAGAGGGTGCTGTTGTGGCAAGCGAGAACGACCCTGTAAGATTTGTCAATATGGTGCACGCGGGCTCGGTGGTGGTCGGCGGTGCGGCACGCGCAGTGGTAACGGCGGTCGGACAATATACGTACGCGGGAGCGAAGATAGGCAATATCGAGGCGACGCCAAGTGCCGAAAAAAGCACGCCGAGATTGCTCGTACGCCTCAAGAAGACCTTGTCGCTGGTAAGCATAGCGCTTCTCGCGGCGACCTTGCCGATAAGCCTTGTGGCAATGCTGCTTGGCGGCGATTCGCTTTCTCTTTTCTCGGTGTTTATGACGGTCGTATCAGCAGCCTTTTTGTGCTCGACACAGCTCGTGCACACTCTTTTCAGAATATTTTACGAGATACCCGCAAAGCGCTGTATTATGACAAGGGACGCGGCAGTTATAAGAAGTCCGTACTCGCTTGATGCGCTTGCGAGCACGAAATACGTATTCTTGCTCGACGGCGGTGCGCTTACCGACGGAATATGGCACCTTGACGGAGTTTGTCTTGGTGAGGGCGAGCACACAAAATACGATGCGCCAACCGCATCGGTAAAGAGACTCTCGGAGCTCGCGCATCTCTATCTTGACGCCAAAAAAGCGGGCCTTGCGGTAGGAAACGAGCGCTATAACCGCTATGACGATGCGATAAGGGAATTCAGAGACAGGTCGGGCGTTGATAAGGACGCGCTTATGATAAGATGCTCGACGAGCGGATACATAGAGAACAGTGCCGCATCTCCTTGCGACAAGGTGATGTTCAGCGAGCTTGGCGAAAAATACGTGCTTTCGGTCTGTTATTCGGATAATATCATATCGGAATGCGCCTATGCCTGCTTTGAGGACGGCGTGCTTGAGGCTAACGAGGCCTTCAGATATTCGGCGCGTCAGACCTTCAGAAATTACTCCGAGATCGGAAAACGCGCGCTTATATTCTGCGTTGCTAAAAACGAGGGCTACGGAGTTGAGGGCGAGAAATGCTTTGTCGGTATGATAGTCTTCTCTGAGCACACCGACGGAGTTGCCGAGAAGGCAAAGAAGGATATCGAGGCTCGCGGTATAAAGGTAGTCTCCTTTAAGAATATAATCGTTGACGGCGCACCTGAGCTAAGCAAGATACCCGAATCTCTTCTTGGTGACGTCAGAGCCGACATCAGAGATTTCGTGGCGGCGTCAAAGCCCCTGTCGCAGGGACTTGGTGAGATAGATTGCTACGTAAACCTCACCACGCGGCAGATAGAGGAGCTTATAGGCTATATTCACGAGAGAGGCGAGAGTGTTGTCGCCGTTGGCATTTGCGATAAATTCGAGAGGATATACCGCGCCGCCGACGCGGTGGTCACGGTAAGCCTTGATAAATTCTCGGTAGATAATCTTGAGAACGTCGTGAAGGTGAAGATCGATCCAAACGAGACTCGCACCGAGGCGGGCGCACAGTCTATAGGACGGACGGCTGATGCCGTTATTCCGAGATATGCCGACGGCAAGGGCGGACTTTCCTCCTTGCTTACTGCCTTCAGAGGTGCGTCTATGGCGGCAAATAACCTTCTCGGATATTTCAGATATCTTGTTTTGGCACATACCGTAAGGCTTGCGCTCATACTTTTGCCGATGCTGCTTGGCTCTGTGACTGCGGATGCAAGGCATCTTCTGCTTGTGGGAGCTGTGAGTGATATGCTCGCACTCTTTGCTTTTGCACACGACGGAAACACGGCGGCAAAGGGATATAGTCCCGCTATGCGTGCGGTGGCGTCTCCTATTGGTGCCAATGGAAGAGCGATGCTGATATTTGGTGTGGGAGCGGTTCTCTCAACCCTTCTGCCTCCCATTCTTTCGCTCATACCTGGGCTTCCCGCGTATATAGATAAGGTGGAATATTCCTTTGTGTCGCTTGTCCTTTTCCACGTAGCCGTATTCTTGTCCATAAGACTAACGGTCGGCAGAGGGGCAGGGAAGCTCACTGTTATCGCACCCGTGACTCTTTGTGCACTTCTTGGACTCTCATTTGTCGGAGGTATCGCTGATATATTCGATATAGAAGGATTTTCAAGTATAATTTATTTCTTCGTTTCACTCGTTTCTCCGTTAGCGTCGGGAATAGTATTCTTCTTTTTCGGCAAAAAAAGACGGATAAAAAAGGCAAATTGTAAATAAATTGTTAAAACTGAAAATGCCTCTTGCTTATCATATATAAATGTGGTATAATTATTCGCACTGCGGAATGCGAAAAGCTTCCGTAAATATAATATCACACACACGTCGCCGGAGGCGATACGGTGCCGAGCATACGGCTGAAACGCCGGAACGACGTGGTGGAAAAAACCGAAGGAGGACATTAAAATGTCTGTAATCTCAATTAAGCAGCTGCTTGAAGCAGGCGTCCATTTTGGACATCACACAAGAAGATGGAACCCCAAGATGCAGGAGTACATCTTCACAGAAAGAAACGGCATCTACATCATCGAGCTTCAGAAGACAGTTAAGAAGTTCGAGGAGGCGTACAACTTCGTACGCGAGGTATCCGAGCAGGGTGGAAACATTCTCTTCGTAGGTACCAAGAAGCAGGCGGCAGACGCCATCAAGGAAGAGGCACTTCGTTGCGGCATGTACTATGTAAACGTTCGTTGGCCCGGCGGTATGATGACAAACTTCAAGACCATCAAGCGCTCCATCGCACGTCTTAACAGCCTCACAAAGATGCAGGAGGACGGAACCTTCGATCTTCTTCCCAAGAAGGAAGTTGCAGTTAAGCAGAAGGAGATCTTTGATCTTGAGAAGAGCTACGGCGGTATCAAGACCATGTCTGAGCTTCCCGCAGCTATCTTCATAGTTGACCCCAAGAAGGAGAGAAACGCAGTTCTCGAGGCAAAGAAGCTCGGTATTCCGGTAATCGCTATCGTTGATACAAACTGTGATCCTGACGATGCTGACTACATTATTCCCGGTAACGACGACGCTATTCGCGCTATCAAGCTCATCTCTGCAGCACTTGCTGATGCAGTTATCGAGGGCAGACAGGGCGAGGCAACTGTTGAGGCTCCCGCTGAGGCAGAGGCTGAGGCAGTAGCTGACGCAGAGTAATTATTATAACTAAGTAATAATTTAAGAAAGGAAATAAGAAAAATGGCAAATATAACAGCAAAGGACGTTGCCGCTCTCAGAGCTAAGACCGGTATCGGTATGATGGAGTGCAAGAAGGCACTTGTTGAGGCTAACGGCGACGCTGAAGAGGCAATAAAGATCCTTCGTAAGAGAGGCGAGCTCAAGGCAGAGGCAAAGGCTGCTACAAGAATCGCAGCTGACGGTATCGTTGATATCCTTAAGGATGGCGACGTAACAGCTATGATCGAGGTTAACTCCGAGACAGACTTCGTTGCAAAGAACGCTTCCTTCCAGGAGTTCGTAAAGAACCTTCTTAAGACAATCATCGCTAACAAGCCCGCTGACGTTGACGCACTTCTCGCATCGACCTACATCGACGGTGCAGTAACAGTTGACGCAAAGCTCAAGGAGATGATCTTCGTTATCGGTGAGAAGATAAGCATCCGCCGTTTCGTAGTAGTTGAGGGACTTACAAGCACTTACATCCACGGCAACGGTTCTATCGGTGTCGTAGTTAAGTTTGACGTTGACGCTGCAACCGCTGCAAAGGCAGAGTTCGATGAGTTCGCAAAGAACATCGCTCTCCAGATCGGCGCATACACCACTCCTTACCTTGACAGAGACAGCGTACCCGCTTCCGTTATCGAGGAGGAGAAGGCAATCGTTCTCGCACAGATGGCTAACGATCCCAAGAATGCTGGCAAGCCTCAGCAGATCCTTGAGAAGATGGTTATCGGTAAGCTTGGCAAGTTCTATGAGAACAACTGTCTCCTTGATATGGACTACATCAAGGACGATGATCTCAAGGTTGGCAAGTACGTTGAGAAGACTGCTAAGGAGCTCGGCGCTGAGCTTAAGATCGTTTCCTTCGAGAGATTCGAGAAGGGCGAGGGCATCCAGAAGAGAGAAGAGAACTTCGCTGAGGAGATCGCTAAGCTCGCTGGTGGCAACAACTAATTAAAAAGTAGTTAACTTTAGGGCAAACGCAATGCGTTTGCCCTTTATTTTTGTTAAAAGTTTCGGGAAACTCTTGCAATTTTCATTTTGGTGTTGTATAATAACAATGTTAATATATTTTATTTAAGGAGAAATAAAAAATGTTGGTTTCAGCAAAGGAAATGCTTACAAAAGCAAAAGCAGGCAAGTATGCCGTAGGACAGTTCAATATCAATAACCTTGAGTGGACAAAGGCAATACTTCTCACAGCACAGGAGTGCAACTCTCCCGTAATTCTCGGCGTATCCGAGGGCGCGGGCAAGTAT
Organism: Eubacteriales bacterium; assembly: GCA_045633625.1. Classification (GTDB taxonomy): domain Bacteria; phylum Bacillota; class Clostridia; order Oscillospirales; family CAG-272; genus HGM12713. The sequence goes on along the minus strand of JAZQYP010000002.1, from coordinate 9,543 downwards.
ATGTGCGGCTACAATGCTATCGTTGGCATGGTTAACGGTATGATCAAGGATCTTGGTATCACCGTTCCCGTAGCAATTCACCTTGACCACGGAACTTACGAGGCTTGCTACAAGTGTATCGACGCAGGCTTCTCGTCTATCATGTTCGACGGTTCTCACTATCCGATCGAGGAGAACGTAGCAAAGACTAAGGAGCTCGTTGCTATCTGCGAGGAGAAGGGTATGTCCCTTGAGGCAGAGGTTGGAGCTATCGGCGGCGAAGAGGACGGCGTTGTTGGAATGGGCGAGTGCGCAGATCCCGACGAGTGCAAGATGATCGCTGACCTCGGCGTCACAATGCTCGCTGCAGGTATCGGTAACATTCACGGAAAGTACCCCGCAAACTGGGCAGGACTTTCTTTCGAGACTCTTGACGCTATTCAGCAGAAGACGGGTGATATGCCCCTCGTTCTTCACGGCGGTACAGGTATCCCCGCAGATATGATCAAGAAGGCAATCTCTCTCGGCGTTGCAAAGATCAACGTAAATACAGAGTGCCAGCTCGCATATGCTGCAGCAGTACGCAAGTACTTCGAGGAGGGCAAGGATCTCGTTGGTAAGGGCTTTGACCCCAGAAAGATCAACGCTCCCGGTTACGAGGCTATCAAGGCTACCGTTAAGGAGAAGATGGAGCTCTTCGGTTCTGTAAACAAGGCATAAAAAGCTGATAATCTAAGTGAAGTAAATAAAGCGATATTTGATGGTGGGCTCCCTTGTGTAAAGGGAGCTCCCGCTATAGCGGGTGAGGGATTGTGATTGTAGCAAGTATTATGTACAACCCCTCCGTCTTGCTACGCAAGCCACCTCCCCTTACACAGGGGAGGCGTTTTTGTAGTTTGTGATATACAATACAGAGGTAAATATGGAAAAAATTCAACTTGTGGCGACCTGTCTTTTCGGGCTTGAGAGAATGCTTGGCGAGGAGATAGACGCGCTCGGCTTCAAAAGACTTGATACGATGGACGGACGAGTCACCTTTGAGGGGGAGCTGTCTGCTGTGCCGAGGGCAAACATAAATCTGCGCTTTGCCGAGAGAGTGTTTATAAAGCTCGGTGATTTTGAGGCGAGAAGCTTTGAGGAGCTTTTTGAGGGCACAAAGGCGCTCGAATGGGAAAAGTATATCGGCAAGGCAGACGCATTTCCCGTTAAGGGACACGCGATAAAGAGTAAGCTCTTTTCAGTGCCCGATTGCCAGAGCATCGTTAAAAAGGCGGTCGTAAAGAGGCTTTCCGATAAGTACGGAGTCAAGTGGTTTGAGGAGAGCGGAGTAAAATATCAGATAGAGTTCTTTATCTTCAAGGACGTGGCAACGCTTATGATAGACACGTCGGGCGTGGCACTGCATAAGCGCGGATACCGTCCCGCAGCAGGCGCGGCACCTATACGCGAGACACTCGCGGCGGCTATCGCCGCGACGGCTCGTCCGCGACACGACGTTCTTTTGTGGGATCCCTTCTGCGGCTCGGGAACTATCGCTATCGAGGCGGCTCAGATGCTTGCCAATATCGCACCGGGACTTAACAGAAGCTTTGCGGCGGAGGAGTTTGCGGCATTCCCAAAAGAGATGTGGGAAAGCGAAAGAAAAGAGGCGCGCTCGAAAATCTCAAGTGAGAGAAATTTCGAGATCTACGCCTCCGATATTGACCCCGAGGTGCTTGAATTTGCAAAGCAAAACGCAATTCGCGCGGGGGTCAGTGAGAATATTAAGTTCTTCATAAAGGATGCACGTACTATCGAGAAGCTCGACAGACGCGGAACTATCGTTTGCAATCCGCCCTACGGCGAGAGATTGCTTGACGGTACTGATGCCGAGAAGCTTTACCGCGACCTCGGACCCGTGTTTGCCAGACTTGCACCGTGGCAGATATACATCATCACCTCGTGCGAGAGCTTTGAGCGTCTTTACGGACGCCGCGCAGATAAGGTGCGAAAGCTCTATAACGGAATGATACCCTGCAATCTCTATCAGTACTTTAAGCCCGCCGCGGCACAGAGACCTAATCGTCCCAACTGAATTCAAAGGGAGTCTTGATGCCAAGAAGTGCCCAATTCTTTCTTACGGGGCTTATGGTAACTGTCAATTTGCCGTCTCTTATAGCTCTGGTAAAGACGAGTCTTAAGCGCTCGGCAATATTTTCTAAAGAGGAAAGCTCTTCGTACACGTCCTTTGCGTCGTCTATCGGCTCAAGGATGACGCTGACGTATGGGCTTTCTTCTTTTGTTTTTATGATTATCTCTGCCTCGCGCGTCCTTGAGACACGGCGCGACAAAAGAAGTGTGTTTATAAGAAATGCCGTGTAGAGAGGAAAATCAAATTTCGACAAGATCGGGTCGGTAGCAAGGGGCTCGATAAATTCATCTGTGTTTATGTCCACGGGACAGCCACAAAGCTCGGAGACGGCAATCGCTTGCTCGCAAAGCGCATCCTTCTTTGGCAGGGTCTCTGACAGAGCGATGCTTCCAAGACAGAAAACCTCGTCTTCCTCGACGTCATATAAAAACCTTGCAACGAAAAGCGTGGTCGAGGGGAAGAGTCCGCCGTATATCACCGCGTTGCCGATGCTCGTTTTGATATTTAGCGGTGACGTATCGAATGATGACAGCCAAGCGAAAAGCTCGTTTTTCGTTTGTGTGTCGAGTATGTCGAGAAAGGATTCGCCACGCGTCAGACCCTCAGCGCCACGTCTTGACGAGATAACTGTGCAGTAGGTTGTCGCGTCAATAAGATAGACGTCGTCGTGAAAAATTTTTGATGTCGTTGATTTTGTTTCTTTTGTGATCGTGTTCATATTTTTAATAAAAATGGCTGTTGCCGAGGCAACAGCCATTTGCACTTTAATTAGTTTACTTGTTTTTTGTTTGTGATAGCCTTTATAACAAAGAGCGATGCGACGGTGAGAACGACACCGACTGCAAGAGAGATGATGGCGTTCTGAACTATACCCGCGAAGATATACATTACGAAGGATATAGCCGCAACGGTAACTGCATAGGGTATCTGAGTTGATACGTGGTTGAGGTGGTTGCACTGACCTCCTGCCGAGGACATAATAGTCGTATCGGAGATGGGTGAGCAGTGGTCGCCGCAAACTGCACCTGCAAGACATGCCGACATACCGATGATAAGGATTGTAGAGTCAGCAGGGAAGATAGCGGTAACGATGGGAATGAGGATTCCGAAGGTACCCCACGACGTACCCGTAGCAAAGGCGAGAACGCAAGCAACAACGAAGATGATAGCGGGAAGGAATGCTCCAAGGGATTCAGCCTGACCTGCCATAACGTTTCCAACGAAGAACTTTGCGCCAAGAAGGCCCGTCATATTCTTGAGTGCTGTAGCGAAGGTAAGAATGAGAATTGCGGGTACCATTGCAACAAAGCCTGCGGGTACGCACTCCATAGATTCCTTAAGGGACATAACCTTACGGCAGAGCATATAAACTATGATAATTGCAAGTGCTGCAAGACCGCCCCAGGGAAGACCAACGGTAGCGTCGGTGTTAGCGAAGGCGTCAATGAAGGAAGCACCGTCAAGGATGCCGCCAACGTAAACAAGACCGAATACGCAGCAAACGATAAGAGTTATAATGGGGAATACGAGGTCGATTACCTTGCCCTTTGTGGAGGGAGTTACCTCTGCGGGCTCGTTTTTCTCGCCGCTTGTGTAGAGGTCACCGTGCTCTATAGCATTGAACTCGTGAAGCTTCATGGGTCCGTAGTCAAATCTCATAAGAGCGATAGCAACTATGAACACGATGGTGAGGAGCGAGTAGAAGTTGTAGGGAATAGCCTCGATAAAGAGCTTAAGTCCCTGACCGTCCTCAGCATAGCTTGCAACAGCGGCTGCCCAGCTCGAGATAGGAGCGATCATACAAATAGGAGCTGCAGTTGCGTCTATTATGTAGGAGAGCTTTGCACGAGAGATCTTCTTCGCGTCTGTAACGGGGCGCATAACAGAGCCTACGGTAAGACAGTTGAAGTAGTCGTCAACGAAGATGAGCACACCAAGCACGAAGGTGGCAAGCATAGCGCCAACGCGTGTCTTGATATGTGTTTTTGCCCAGTTTCCAAATGCTGCCGAACCGCCCGCCTTGTTGATGAGAACGACGATGATGCCGAGCTCAACGAGGAACACGAAGATTCCCGCGCTGTCAGCAACCGCAGAGACGATACCCGACGAGATGACCGAGTCTATCGTTCCGAGGGGGGAGAAGTTCGATGCAAGCAGTCCACCTGCAAGAATACCGATAAAGAGGGAGCTGTAAACCTCTTTGGTGATAAGAGCAAGTCCTATCGCTATGAGTGGAGGAAGAAGTGCCCAGAGAGAGCCGCGTACTACGCCTTCTGCTCCGCAGGTTTCGCAAGCAAGTGTCAAAAGTCCGTCGCAGTCAGGGCAGTCGACTGTAGAGTTAGCACCGCCCGATACGCCCGCCCAGACCATAAGTCCTATTATGACTACGATCGCGACGAGCAAAATGATCTTTTTGGATTTTGTCATCTTTTTAGTCTCCTTATTTATAAATTAATAAGTAAAATATACCACAACGCGCATGATTTTACAATAGTTTTTTTGATTTTTTTATCGAGATATATGAAATTTTGTTCTAAAAAGTAAAATAATGCATCAAATTAAACTTTTTATTTTATATACCTCTTGTAAAGAGCGCCCTTTTTTGTTATAATATACTATGTATGGAAATAATGGGAAGGAGGAAGGTCTATGGAAGAAAATATGAGTTATGGAAACGCGCAAGCAAACAAAAATTCACACGCATCGGTTGTGAAAAGAATACTTGCTCTTGATAAAAATCTTCTAACGCTTGCTCTGGGCATCGTTGTCTTTGCGGTCTCGGTGATAGCGCCCTTGCTTATTTTCAGCACGGTCATTTACGCGGGAGATTTTTCGATAGACGAAAACGGAATGCTTTTGGCGCCTGACGCTCTTATATATTTTTCGGACGGGCTTTATCTGCTTTCGCTCATTTTCTTGTCCTTGCCACTGCTTACGGGGCTATTTTGGCTTGGAAGACAGACGGTGTCGGGAAACAGACCGATGCTCAAGGATATCTTTGTGCCCTTTGGTAACGCAAAAAGATATTTTCGTTCGATGGTTCTCGGATTCCTTATTTTGATTCGCTTGGCGGTGCCGATAATGGTAGCCGTTGGCGGAATTGCAGTAGCAGTTCTGCTTTTTGGCGATTTGTCCGAATATTCGATTTTTGTGGCGGTATCTGCCTTTGTATTTTTGCTTTGCGCGACGGTCGTGGTGCTTATCGGTGCGTGCTATATGACGTCTTTTCTTGGATTTGTTGAGAATTTTGTTTTCTGTGGATCGAGAATACCGCACGCCCTGCGTCACTCGGCAAGACTTTCTGCCTGCCACAGAGCTGAAGTGATCAAAAACAGTCTTTTTGCGATGCTTCACGCCCTTCCTTCGGTGGCGTCGCTCGGCATTTACCTTCTTGTGTACGGTGGCGAGAGAATGCTTGTGTCGCACTTCGTTTCTTGCGACCAAATGATAGATAAAATATAATTACCTTTAGTCTTTTTGACGGAATGGAGAGAGATATGAAAGAGAAATTTTATTTGACGACGGCGATAGCTTACGCCTCAAGAAAGCCTCACTTTGGAAATACCTATGAGGTCATAATGGCTGACGCTGTTGCAAGATATAAGAGGGAGCGCGGATACGACGTTTTCTTCTGCACGGGCACCGATGAGCACGGACAGAAGATAGAGAACCTCGCAAACGAGGCGGGTATCACTCCTCAGGCATACGTTGACGGCGTTGCGGGCGAGATAAAGGGCATTTGGGATCTTATGAATTCCTCCTACGATCACTTTATCCGTACCACCGATGACTACCACGTGGATGCCGTAAAGAAGATACTTGCGCGCTTCTATAAGCAGGGAGATATTTATAAGGGATATTACGAGGGCTGGTACTGTACGCCCTGCGAGTCCTTCTTTACCGATACGCAGGTTGAGGGCGGAAAGTGCCCCGACTGTGGCAGAGAGGTGCACGAGGCGAGAGAAGAGGCGTACTTCTTCAATATGAACAAGTACGTTGACAGACTTATCAAGCACATAGAGGACAACCCCGAGTTTATCGAGCCCGAGTCGCGCAAGAAGGAGATGGTAAACAACTTCCTTAAGGCAGGACTTCAGGATCTTTGTATCTCGAGAACATCCTTTAAGTGGGGAATCCCCGTTGACTTTGACGAGCGACACGTAACCTACGTTTGGCTTGACGCACTCTCAAACTATATCACGGCACTCGGCTACGATCCCGACAAGACGTATGAGGAGCAGAGCGAAAAATTCAAGAAATATTGGCCCTGCGACGTGCACATAATCGGTAAGGATATCCTTCGCTTCCACACTATTTATTGGCCTATATTCCTTATGGCGCTTGAGCTTCCTTTGCCCAAGAAGGTCTTCGGTCACCCGTGGTTCAACTTCGGTGTTGACAAGATGTCGAAGTCGCGTGGAAACGTTATTTATGCAGATAAGCTTGCAGAGCATTTCACGGTTGACGGCGTAAGATACTACGCACTCGTTGAGATGCCCTACAACTCCGACGGCTCGATAACCTACGATGCAGTTATCAACCGCTTCAACACCGACCTTGTAAATAATCTCGGTAACCTTGTCAAGCGTACCTTCGATATGGACAAGAAGTACTTTGAGAAGGCGGTTCAGGCACCCACGTGCCACGATGCGCTTGATGACGAGCTCGTAGCGGCTTGCGTTGAGGCTTACGACGGACTTATAAAGAATATGGATGAGTATAAGATCTCCGATGCGCTTGAGTGCGTATTCTCTATGCTCCGCCGTGCTAACAAGTACATCGACGAGACGACTCCTTGGGTTCTCGCAAAGGACGAGGCACAGAAGGAAAGACTTGGAACCGTTCTTTATAATCTTCTTGAGGTCATTCGTTGGGGAGCAGTTATGCTCAGACCCTTCATTCCACAGACGGCAGAGTCGATACTCGCCGACCTTGGAACTGCGTTTACCTCCTATGACACAATAGGAACAAAGGACGACTTCGGCAGACTTGAGAAAGGTATTACACTTGCCGACTCCCGCGTTCTCTTCGCACGAATCGATGAGGCAAAGAAGCTTGCCGAGCTTGAGGCAGAGCTTGCGGCTCAGCAGGAAGCGGCAAAGGCAAAGGAGAAGCCCGAGGGTTGTGCCGAGATAGGCATCGAGGACTTTATGGGCGTTGAGCTACGCACAGCTCAGGTCATCGCTTGTGAGAAGGTACCGAAGGCAAAGAAGCTCCTTAAGCTTCAGCTTGACCTTGGATACGAGAAAAGACAGGTAGTCTCGGGAATCGCCGCATTCTATGCGCCCGAGGATCTTATCGGCAAGAAGATAATCGTTGTGGCAAACCTTAAGCCCGCAAAGCTCTGCGGAATTGAGTCGCAGGGAATGATCCTTGCCTCTGGCGAGGAGAAGATAAGAGTGGTATTCCTCGCGGAAGATACTCCTCTTGGTGAAAGAGTAAGATAAAAATGATACGCAGCCGCGCCTTGCGCGGCTGTGCTAATACTATTTAACGGAGAAAACAAATGAAGGTATGTGTTGCAGGCTGCGGCCGTTGGGGCTCGCTTATCGCTTGGTATCTTGACAGACGCGGACATGACGTATCTCTTTGGGGGCGCGAGAGCTCTCCTCATATGCAAAGATTTTTGCAAAATAGAAAAAATGACCTTTTAGAGTTGCCAGAGAGCATTGAGCTTTCGACCTCTTTTGACGTGCTTACCGAGGCCGAGGTCATAATAATCTCGATAGCATCGCAGGGGCTTCGCTCCTTCCTTGCGAGTCTTTCGCCTTTGGGACTCAAAAACAAGATATTCGTGCTTTGTATGAAGGGAATTGAAATTGATTCGACAAAGCGTCTCTCCGAGATATGCGAGGAGGGCGTTGATCCTACCAACAAGGTCGCGGTGTGGCTCGGTCCCGGTCACGTTCAGGAGTTCTACTACGGCGTGCCTAACTGTATGGTTATCGACAGTAAGGATGATGGAGTAAAAAAGCTTCTCGTTGAGGAATTTACGAGTGACCTTATAAGATTTTACTACGGCACCGATCTTATTGGCAACGAGATAGGTGCGGCATCGAAGAACGTTGTGGGAATTGCGGCGGGTCTGCTTGACGGACTTGGTCTTCCGACGCTCAAGGGCGCGCTTATGTCGAGAGGAACTCACGAGATAGCAAGGCTTATTGAGGCTATGGGCGGAAACGAGATCTCGGCTTACGGACTTTGTCATCTTGGTGACTACGAGGCGACCGTTTTCTCAAAATACAGCCACAACAGAGCCTTTGGCGAGGCCTTCATAAAGGGCGAAAAATTCGAGTCTCTTGCCGAGGGCTATTACACCGTTAAGGCTATGATGCAGTTGTCGGAAAAATACGGTGTTGAGCTTCCTATTTGCGAGACCGTTTATAACGTGCTTTATATGAACGCGGATTTCAAGGAGTCGCTTGACAGACTGTTTGAAAGAAGCATAAAAAAGGAGTTTTGATTTGAAGCTTTTTGATTCACACGCCCATTATTATGACGAGTGGTTCGGCGACGAGGCAGAGACTATCCTTCGTGACGAGGTCTTTGGCGGAATTGTTGAAAAGGTTGTAAACGTGGGTACAAACAATAAAAATAACGTGATATGTATAGACTCGGCGCATAAGTACGAGGGTATGTATGCGGCGGTGGGAATTCACCCCGAGGACGTGCGATATATCGAGGGCTCGCCCGAGGAAGAGGTCGCCGAACTTGAGCGTATTATCCTTGAGGAGAGGGCGGGAGAAAACAAGGTCGTCGCACTTGGAGAGATAGGCTATGACTTTCATTACGAGGGCTATGACAAGGATAGACAGGAGAAGTTTTTCGAGCTGCAGATGCAGCTTGCCGAAAGGCTTGATATGCCCGTTATTATCCACGATCGTGAGGCGCACGGACCTTGCTTCGATATGGTGCTGAAGTACCCGAAGGTAAGGGGAATCTTCCACAGCTACAGTGGAAGTGCCGAGATGGCGCGCGAGCTTGTAAAGAGAGGCTGGTATATCTCCTTTTCGGGCGTGCTGACCTTCAAGAATGCGGCACGCGTGCGTGAGGTTGCGGCATCGGTGCCACTTGATAGAATTCTTATCGAGACCGACGCACCTTATCTTGCGCCCCACCCCTATAGAGGCAAGAGAAATCATTCGGGGCTTATGGAGTATACGGCACAGACTCTTGCTGAGGTGAAGGGAATAACTCCCGACGAGGCGGCAGAGATAACGTATAATAATGCGTGCACACTTTTTGGAATCAAATAAATTCTGACGCATAAATTGGGATTTATCGGTATGTAGTTTTTTGTCGCAGACAACTTTTAAAGCCTTCCCTTGTGAGGGAAGGGGGACCGCGACAGCGGTGGATGAGTAGTGATAAACATTACAAATCCTACGACACCTCATCCGTCACTCCGCTACACTCCGTGCCACCTTCCCCTC
>JAZQYP010000001.1:0-19016 GCA_045633625.1 Eubacteriales bacterium | reverse complement strand
TTGTGTAGAGGGATAAACGAACGTTTTCCGCAAACACTGTAGGGGCGCGCATTGCGCGTCCGTTCATTGGATTTGTGGTGTTTGTTGCGGACGGCCAATGGCCGCCCCTACAATGAATAACAATGTTTTGCTTCCTACGCAGCAGACCGATAAATCAAAATTTGAACTCAGATGCGATATAATGCAACATAAAAGGGCATCACGAGAATGACGCCCTTTTGATATATCGATTTTATTCAGCCGAAATTATATAGTCGTAAAGAGGCTGGCCGCCCGAGAGAAGTGTGATCTCGGTATCGTCGGCAACACCCGACTTGATGATCTCAAGCACGCCCTCTGCCTGCTCGGGCTTTACGTTCTCACCGTAGAACACGGTGATGAAGGAAGCCTCGCTCATCTTTTCGGTAAGGCTTGTGATGACCTCCTCGTTGCTGTTCGCTACGCTTGCGATCTTTCCGTTTACAAGTCCGAGTATCTGTCCCTCGCCTATCTTAACTCCGTCAATAGAGGTATCTCTAACCGCGTAAGTTGTGGAGATAGAGGTAACCGTGCCGATAGCCTCGGTCATAGCCTCAGTATTTGCATCCTCGGTCGCATTCTCGTCGTACATAAGCATAGAAGCTATTCCCTGCGGCACGCTGTGCGTGGGAAGCACCACTACCTTTTTGTCTGTGACAAGCTTTGCCGCCTGAACTGCGACGAGATAGATATTTTTATTATTGGGAAGGACGTAAACGACCTCTGCGGGAGTCATATCAACGCCGTCGATAATATCCTGTGTCGAGGGGTTCATCGTCTGTCCGCCGTAGATGATATAATCAGCGCCAAGATCGCGGAAGGTGTCGCTGATACCGCCGCCCATACAAACGGTAACGAAACCGAACTGCTTTGTGGGCTTCTTGATCACGATCTTCTTCTCGTTAGCTCCCGACACGACCTTCTCGGAGTGCTGAAGCTTCATATTCTCGACCTTGATAGTAGCAAGAGAACCGAACTCAAGCGCCTTCTCCATAACGAGACCGGGGTTGTTGGTATGCACGTGAAGCTTGATCATAGTATCGTCCTCTGCAAAGACTACGCTATCGCCAAGACCTGAAATATAGTCACTCAGCTCACCCGACTTATCCTCGCCGATATGAGCCTCGTTCTTATCGATGATGCACTCGGTGCAGTATGCATAGGTTATGTCATCGGTCGAGAAGCTCTCAAAGCTTGCCTCTCTCGGTGCGCTCTCCGCGGTGGTTATCTCAACTGCCGCGATGGGCTTATTCTTGAGGGCTGCAAGCATTCCCGTGATAACTACGACAAAGCCGTATCCACCCGCGTCAACAACGTGCACCTCCTTGAGTATAGGAAGCATATCGGGGGTTTTATCAAGCGTGTCCTGTGCCATCTTGAGAATATACTCAAAAAGCCCTACCACGTCACCCTTATACTTCTTCTGTGCCGCTGCCACTGCCTTCTCGGAGCAGATTCTCATAACGGTAAGTATAGTACCCTCAGTGGGCTTCATTACCGCCTTATAAGCCTCCTCTGTTCCCTTTTTGAAGGCGTTTGCAATATCTATCGAGTCTGCTATGTCAAGACCCTTGAGGGCTTTCGACATACCTCTGAAGAAAAGCGAAAGGATAGCACCGGAGTTTCCTCTTGCCGCGCGAAGTATCATCTTCGCCATACGGTCTGCACAGTCGGATATCGTGCCGTCAAAATCCTTGAGCGCTCTTACCGTACTCATGGTGAGCGTCATATTTATTCCCGTATCACCATCCGGCACGGGAAATACATTCATATTGTTTATTGATGTCTTATTATTGTCAAGTGCGTTTGCTGCCGAAATAAGCATTCCGGCAAACGTATGTCCGTCTATAACCATTGAATGATCTCCAATCTTTTATCTGTGTGTACCGAGGTAGAATACGGCAAGCGTTCCGGGACCCGAGTGAGCACCGATAACAGGGCCGATAAAGCCAATTGTAATATCTTTTACCGAATATTTTTCTTTTATCTTGTTCGCAATATATTCCGCATCCTCTATGCAATCTCCGTGGCTGATGAAGACCGTCTGCTCAGAAAGATTTGTTCCCGTCTCGCCAAGCTTTGCGACAAGCGCGTCAAGAGCCGCCTTACGTCCTCTTGCCTTGGAGACGCTTATGAGCTTACCGTCGTTATCAACGTGAAGCACGGGCTTGATGCTGAGCATCGTTCCCATTACTGCCGTTGCTGCGTTTATTCTTCCGCCGCGCTTGAGGAACAGAAGATCGTCAACAGTGAACCAGTGACAAAGGTTAAGCTTATTCTCCTCAACGAAGTCGCGAACCTCCTCAATAGTCGCACCCGCTTCCTTCTTTTTCGCCGCGAGGTAAACAAGAAGTCCCTGTCCCATAGAAGCCGCGAGAGTGTCTACGGTGTATATCTTTCTGTCGGGGTACTTTTCGAGAAGCTCGCTTACGGCAACGAAGCCCGCGTTGTAGGTTCCGCTAAGACCCGAGGAAAATCCAAGGTAAAGGACATCCTTGCCCTCGCTCAGACAGGGCTCCATCTCGTTAATAAAGCGATCGATGCCCACAGCCGCCGTCGTAGCCTTTTTTCCGCTTCTGAGAAGCGCGTAAAATTCCTTAACGTCGATATTTTTCTGGTTTGTGGTATCACCGTCTATGTTGAGCTCAAGCTCAATAACGTGAAGGCCAAGCGCTTCGATCATCTCGCAAGACAGATCGCAGCCTGTATCGGTCATTAAAATATATTCGTTCATAGCTTTCCTTTCACAATATGATTGTTCAATTCAAGTTTGCAAAAATTTGTGATGTAGTATCAAATACTATTATACGCATTTTGCGTGCTGTTGTCAAGACCTTACGTCAAATTACTTGACAAGATGTCTCTTGATCTTTCTCGACGTCGTCTTCTCAAACTCGGTCTTGCGAAGCTCTACCTTGTGCACCTGCTTATATATGGGAAGCTTTTTATTTATCTCGGCGATCTCTGCCTCGATATCGGCAAGAACTGCCTCATCCGCCACGTTCTCTTCGAACTTTGTATAGTCGGGATAAACTATTGCGGTGAGATCCACCTTATCCGTTCTTGATGCCGAGCGTCCAACAACAACGCACTCTGCTATCTTCTCGATATCGGAAAGATACTCCTCTATCTCCTCGGGGAAAACGTTTTTACCGTTCTCAAGCACGATAACGGTCTTAAGACGTCCTGTGATAAACACGTATCCGTCGCCGTCCATAAAGCCCATATCTCCCGTGCGGAACCAGCCGTCGTCGGTAAACGCCGCCTTGCTTGCTTCCTCATTATCGAAATAACCGAGCATTACGTTATCGCCACGTACCTGTATCTCACCCTCGATATATCCTCTGTCGCCAAGCTCCTCTCCGTCGATTCTCACCTGACAGCAAGGAACAGCGGGGCCTACAGAGCCGTACTTTCTTGCATAGTAAGGAGTTACGCAGGTAAGGGGCGCACATTCGGTGATTCCAAAGCCCTCGTAAATTGAGATTCCGAGTGTCTCAAAGAACTCTATCATCTTAGGATTAAGTGCCGCGCCGCCGCAGATTATCTTCTCCAGTCTGCCACCGAAGGTCTTATGGACCTCTGCAAGTATCTCACGGCGCTTGTCGATGCCCACTGTTGAGAGAGCCTTTGACGCGCCAAGTCCCACCTTGAGTATCTTATCTCTGCCCGTCTTCTTTGCCTCTGCCCAAATTCTCTTATACATCGTGTAAACGAAGAGAGGAACGAGAACAAGACCCGTGGGCTTGAATATCTGGAAGTTCTTGAGCAGATGCGATATAGAATCGTTTATACATATGTGCATTCCGTAAACAAATCCGCTAAGCACACATGCAAGCTCGTAGGTATGATGTATGGGAAGCACCGAAACTATCGTGTCGTCGGGATTGAAGTCAACTGTCTCGCAAGCGGCAGAGATGACCGAGAAGATATTCTTCTGGCTGAGCATAACTGCCTTGCTCGTGCCTGTTGTACCAGATGTGAAGAGATACTCTGCAAGCTTTTCGCGATTCGTTACGTCGGGAAGCTCGTAGCCCTTCTCTACCGCCTTCTCACCGATGGCGACCATTTCGGAGTAACAGAGCGTTCTCGTTTCACCGTTTTCACTTGCCTCGCAGTCAGACATAGGAATGAAATACTTGAGGGACTTATGGCTTTCCTTGGTTGCCTCAAACGCAGTATTGAATTTTTCGGAGTAGATGATAGCGTCTGCCTCTACCCAAGAGAGAAATTCCTCAATAACGCTTATCTCAAGCTCCTTATCCATAGGAATTACGATGCTGTCCGATGCAAGTATTCCTATATAGGAGGATATCCATTCGTACGACGTCTCTCCGATAACGGCGATCCTTTTGCCCGCAAGACCAAGCTCGGTGAGTCCTGCCGCTATGTTTTTAGCTCTTGTGGTAAGCTCGGCATAGGTGACGTCGATAACGTTTCTCTTCTTATCGAAATAAGAAAGCGCGATTCTCTGATCGTGACGGGAAATAACGCTGACGTAGTCCTTTGCGTCGGATACTCTTTCGTACTTTCTCTCGGTCTTTGGCTTTCTGTGTATCTTTACCTTCTCAGGCTTCGGTGTGTCTTTTGAAAAAGTCTTAACTATAGGTGCGTTTTTTATTCTTTCTGTAATATTCATAATTACCCCTGATCAAAATTTCTCTTCGGCTTGACGAAGATTATTGTTTATTTTTTCAAATACGCTATAGAAATGTTCAAGATCCGAGACGGGTATCTCACCGCTGACGTACTCATTGACGGCGAGTACTATCGCGTTTATCTCCTCGGTGATCTTACGTCCTGTCTCGCTCAAAAAGAATTTGCGATTATACGCCTTTTCTGTTCCCTCTGCGCTTACGTAGCCCTTATCAAGCAGATCCTTTACTATTCTCGTTATCTGTGCCTTGTCTATATCGCAGTTGTCGGCTATCTCCTTTTTGGTAAGTCCCGCCGGATTATCGTAAAGCAAACGCAAGCAGGTGGTGTGCGTGCTCATAAGACCGTATTTCAGCATTCGCTTGTGCTTTATACGATATATACTCTTGTTTGCACCGACAATCATCTGGTTGAACCGATCGTATCTGTCTCTTTCCAAAAGAAATTTCCTCCTAATTATACTGAAACGCAGGAAAATCCCACATTCCTCCATTTTATCGTGCACATTATATCACACTTTTGTTGAGTTGTCAACAATTTTGAAAAAATAAATCTTTATAAAAGAGTTTTACACCTTTATTTTACCCTTTCTATACTCACTTGGAGTACTTCCAACAACGTCCTTGAAGACTCTATTGAAATTGCGTATACTTGAAAAGCCACACCTTTTGTGTATTTCGGTTATCTCAAGGTCATTTTCGCCAAGCAGCTCACACGCCCTTTCGATGCGGAATATATTGAGAAATGCCTTAAAATTCATAGAAAAGCACTTATTGAATATCGACGAGCAATAGTGATACTCATAGTTATAGCGCTCGGCAAGGTCTTTAAGAGTAATATCGTTATCAAACTCGCACGAGATATACTCGATGACGTTGTTCATAAACTTTCTGTCGCTCTTTGAGCCAATCGGAAGAGCATTCTTAAGACACTCTGCGCAGATCATATAAAGGCATGAGATCCTCATGTAGCTGTCGGTTACGTCGTCCACAAAAAATCTGTTTCTTAAAAATTCGTCTATATCGGGTGACGAGACGAATTTTGAAAACTGAAGTCCCTCGTTATTCTTGGCAAAATAGGGCACAAAATCGTCGGAGAAGACGCCCACCCAAGCAAGCGCATCCTTCCCCACCGAGAAGGAGTGCACGGCGTATGGCGAGACGAGAAGCATCTCACTGCGAGAGAGCAGAATGTCAACTCCGTTAAGCTTTACGGGCACCTCCCCCTCGATGACGTATATGAGCTCGTAATTTCCGTGAAAGTGCGCCTCCCACAAAATATCGCGATATATAAAGGCATTATAGTTAAAAACGCTTTTGGAATTATTGGGCTGATGTATTACCATTTTCCACCTCAAAATCTTAACTTTTGTCTATAATTGTATAATAAATTTCTTGACTTGTCAATAGGTGAGGCGTATAATATTTATATAGGGAGGTGATGTTTTGAGCGGAACTATCTTTTCAATCGAGGAATTCTCGGTATACGACGGACCGGGAATACGTACGAGCATTTTTCTTAAAGGCTGTCCTCTTCGCTGCACGTGGTGTCACAATCCCGAGGGGCAATCGGCCACACCCGAGATCGTAAGAAGTCAGAATGGCTGCATCGGGTGCAAAAATTGCGAAAAGCACGCTCTGCGCGATGGCGATTCTCTTATTTTTACATCCGAGAGCATAAAAAGCTGTCCCCGCTCCCTTCTTCGCGAGTGCGGAGAGAAAATAAACTCCGAGGCGCTTTGTGAGCGCATTCTTAAAAATGAAAAAATACTGAAAATGGGTGGCGGCGTCACCTTTTCGGGCGGAGAGCCGCTGACACAGGGCGAATTCTTGTGTGAGTGCCTCTCGGTGCTTCGCGGCAGGCTTCACACCGCGGTACAGACCTCGGGATTTGCTAAAAAAGAGCTTTTCGAGAAGGTTCTCGGGCTTGCCGACTACTTCCTTTTCGATATAAAGATAATTGACAGTGCCCTACACAAAAAATATACGGGTGTGACGAACGAGGCGATAATCGAAAATTTCATATCTCTTGCCAAAAGCGGCAAGGATTTCGTGGTGCGAACACCCCTTATTCCCACCGTCACCGACACCGAGGAAAATATCGGTGCGATAGCGGCTCTGCTTTATGACAACGGCGTAAAATACGTGGAGCTTCTTCCCTACAACAAAATGGCAGGCGGTAAATACGCGATGCTAGGCAGAAGGTACGAGGTGGATTTTGACGAGTCAAAAGAGGTATCCCCTCACATCGAAATATTCAGAAAATACGGCATAAACGCCAAAATTCTTTGAGGTATATTATGACAGAGCTTATAAGCAAAATGCTTGATCAGTTAAGATCAAAGGAATACAAAAAATTAAGAAATGAAGAGCACGGCAAGCCGATTCTTCTCCCGACAGACCCCTTTGGCTTCGGTTTTAGCTGGGAGGAGCGCAAGAAGGCACTCTTCGAGGGAAATCTTGCCCCGAATTACCGCAAGGTCATCTCGGTAGGATTTTTTGCCCTTCGCGATGAGATAGAAAAGAGGATCGCCTCAGAAACAGACGAAAAGAAGCTTGAGTTTGGAAGGTGGATGCTAAGCGACCTTGATGAATGCATAAAGGGCTGCGAATATATGAGAGAGCTTGCAAAGGAGGCGGGCAACGATCGCCTTTACGAAGCACTCCTGCACGTTCCCTTCTACCCCGCAAGAAGCTTTTTTGAGGCGTGCGTCACCATAAAGGCGTGTATGTATTTTTTGCGCGTTCAAAGAATTGCTCATATAGGTCTTGGACGCTTCGATCAATATATGTACCCCATTTACCTGAATGATTTGGAAAATGGTGTGAGCAAGGAAGAGCTTTTCGAGACTATCGAGGCATTCTTTATTTCTCTTAACTACGATGCCGACCTCTATCCCGGTGTTCAGCTTGGCGATAACGGTCAGAGCATAGTCCTCGGCGGCAGAAATATTGACGGCAGCACCGCATACAACGAGCTTTCCGAGGCGTGTATGAGAGCCTCCCTTGAGCTCTCCCTTATCGACCCAAAGGTAAATCTTCGTGTTGACAAAAACACACCGAAGGAAATATTTATACTCGGAACCCGCCTCACAAAGCAGGGACTTGGATTCCCGCAGTACTCAAACGATGACATCGTTATCCCCGCGCTCATCTCTCAGGGATACGCGCCCGAGGACGCACACAATTACGGAGTGGCGGCGTGCTGGGAATTTATCATTCCCGAGAGGGGGGGAGACACTCCCAACATCGCAACGATGAATTTCCCTCTCGTTATCTCGCGCGCAGTATCAAAGCACCTTGCCCTCTGCGACAGCTTTGATAGCTTTTATGAAAAGGTGGAAAAGGAGATACACGATGAGGCAAATGCGCTCGTTGAAGCGAAAAACGCTGCACCTTACCGCGAAAATGCCCTTCTCTCCCTCTTGGTTGACGGATGCATAGATAGGCTTACCGACATTCGCCACGGTGGCGCAATATATAACAATTTCGGTTGTCACGGAGCGGGTATCGCAAATGCGACCGATGCGCTTGCGGCAATAAAGAAGCTTGTCTTTGACGAGAAATCTCTCTCGCCCGACACGCTTATCGCGGCGCTCGATGCCGATTTTTCGGGCTACGAGGAGCTTCGTAACAGACTTATAGCTTGTCCTAAGATGGGCAACAACGACGATTACGTCGATTCTATCGCCTCAAGGCTTATGGATAGCTTTTCTGCTATTCTGGCAAAAAAGAGCACTCCCTACGGAGGCATCTGGCGCGCGGGCACGGGAAGTGCGATGCACTATATTATCAGCTCCGAAAAGTGCCCTGCAACGGCTGACGGACGCCACGCGGGCGAGCCTTATTCCTCGAGCTTTTCACCCTCTCTTGATATTAAGACCGCGGGACTGCTTTCGGTTATTCAGTCATTTACCAAGCACGACATGAAGAAAATATGCAACGGCGGTCCGCTTACTATTGAAATTCACGATACTATGCTCCGCAACGACGTGGGCATTGAGAAGATAGCCACACTCGTTAAGATCTTCGTGGATCTTGGCGGACATCAGCTTCAGCTCAATTCGATAAATCGTGAGCGCTTGCTCGATGCACAGGCACACCCCGAGGATCATAAAAATCTTATCGTGCGCGTTTGGGGCTGGAGCGGATATTTCTGCGAGCTCGACCTCAAATACCAAAATCACGTCATAAGAAGAACGGAATATCTTTCATAGGAGCGTGGATAATGAAAAAAATAGATTTTTCCAAGGTGAGGTTAACAGGCGGATTTCTTCACACAAAGCAGGAGCTTGTTAAAAACACTACTGTCAGGGCTGTATATGACAGATTTGTTGAATCCCACCGATTTGATGCCCTTAACTGCGACTGGAAAGAAAAGGGAGAATACGAGGCTCACTTCTTCTGGGATTCCGACGTGGCAAAGTGGATAGAGGGAGTGGCGTATCTACTCAAAACAGAAAGAAATGACGAGCTTGAGAATATCATCGACGCTACGGTAGACACCATCGTAAGAAACTGTGACGAGCACGGATATTTCAACAGCTATTTTCTCACAATACGTCAGGACGAACGTTTTTCGGTACGAGACTGCCACGAGCTCTATTGTGCGGGACATCTTATCGAGGCGGCTATCGCTTACCGCGATGCAACAGGCAAGGATAAATTCCTTCGCGCGATGTGCCGTTATGCCGACTACATAGAAAAGGTCTTCAAAACAGAAAAATCAGCAAAATTTATCACGCCCGGACACCCCGAGCTTGAGCTCGCGCTCGTCAAGCTCTACGATGCGACGGGTGAGGCAAGATACCTTGAGCTTGCAAAATATTTTATCGACGAGCACGGCAAGCACTCCGAGTTTTTGCACGAACGCTTCACAGAGCTTTATAATATGGACGATATGCCTCTGCGCGAGCGCACCACCGCCGATGGACACTCGGTAAGAGCTCTTTATCTTATGTGCGGTATGGCTGATATCGCCGATAAATATGAGGACAGCGAGCTTCGCGATGCCTGTCTGCGCCTTTATGAAAATATTACCACCAAGAGAATGTATATAACGGGCGGAATCGGCTCAACACGTATAGGCGAGGCGTTTACGGTCGACTACGATCTGCCGAGCCGTACCGCGTATGCCGAGACCTGCGCCTCTATCGCCATGGCTCTCTTCTGCGTACGTATGCAGAAGCTCTTTGAGGACGCGAGGTACGCAGATGCTATTGAAAGAGTTATCTATAACGGTATTCTTTCGGGCATCTCGTGCGACGGCACCTCCTTCTTCTACGTAAATCCCCTTGAGATAGACCCCGTCTTCAACAACGTAAACGTGGCTACGGTCGAAAAGACAAAGCTTCCCATCACACAGCGCGTCAAGCTCTTCAAATGCTCGTGCTGTCCGCCAAACCTCATTCGCTTTTTCTCGGCTCTTGGCGATTACCTCTACTCTGAAAATGAGGATACGCTTTTTGTCAATCAGTATGCCGAATCCGAGCTTCGCGATAAAGAAACGATTCTCACGCAAAGAACTGACTATCCCATAAACAACGTTATTAACATTCACGTTGAGACCGATAAGAAATACGTCGCTCTGAGAATACCCTCTTGGTGCAAAAATTTCTCACTAAGTCTCGACTATACCCTGAAGAATGGCTATGCCTATGTCAAGGTAAACGGTCAAACCGATATACGTCTTGAGCTTGATATGCCCGTTGTCACCGTTACGGCGAACAGACGTGTGCACGCTTGCGCGGGAAAGCTTGCCGTTATGCGCGGCCCCGTGGTATACTGCGCTGAGGCAGTCGACAACGGTGACGACCTTGCATCCGTTGCTATCGACAAGGACACCTCGTTCGGCGTGGTGGACGGTGAGTTTATACTCCCCTCTATCGAGGCAAAGGCGCTAAGACAGAAGCCGAGCGACACGCTCTATAGCTCTGCCGCAGACGACTATGAGCCCGTGACGCTGAAGCTTATCCCCTACCACGCGTTTGCCAATCGCGGCGAGAGCGAAATGCGCGTCTGGCTTACAAGAAAAATTTAAGACACTGAACAACAAATTAAGGGAGGCAAACGCCTCCCTTTTTATCTTGCAGTTTTGGTACATTAAAGTCCACAAATTGGGATTTATCGGGATATTGTGTAGGGGGATAAACGAGTGATTTCTACAAACACTGTAGGGGCGGCCAATGGCCGTCCGTTCGGAATTTTCGGCGTTTATTGCGGACGCGCAGTGCGCGCCCCTACAATCAAAATGATGTCTTGTTATCCACAAGCACAACGTCAAATCAAAATTCAAGTGGGCAATACGTATTTTTCGGTCAGAGGCTGATTATTCCCTCTCCGTTAATAAGTTGATTGAAGGACTCGGTGGAGTCAACGTCGACGCGCGCACCGAGGATATGGATTATGCGAAGTGAAAAATAGGGATAGGTCGAAAGGCGGCGGTCAAGCGCATCGTTGGTGTGCGCCGAAACGAGAATATCGCCTCCCTCAAAGCCCGTTATGATAAGCGTATGGTAATACTCGCCCTCTGCGTTCATAAGCTGGACTACGTCACCTATCTGAATCTCCTCTCTGCTCGTCGCCTCCTTGCCGTAAGGCCCCGTACCACCGTTGACCATAGAAAAATCGGGCGCGCCGAGAAGAAAATTATAAAGCTCGTCAACTCCGCTCCACGCGGGTGCGCGGTCATCGGACGATATGTAGTACCACCCAAACGTCTCGGTGTAATTCATCACTCCGCACCCCGCAAAGATGCACTGTGAAACGAAATTGGTGCAGTCTCCGCCACCGCCCGTAAAATCAATGAACAAGGGGTTGCGCGAGAGTGCCCAACGCCTTGCGTATTCTGTGGCGCGGTCTCTGTCATAAGGAATATCAAATATCATAAGCACCTCCCTAAAGTATTTCTTTTTCAGTATATGCAAAATGCCCTTGAAGTGGAAAAGGAAATATGTTATAATAAATATATATATCACTTAGGGGGAAAACTACGGTGAAAATTTTACATACGGGCGACTTGCACCTTGACAGTGCTTTTTCTTCCCTTTCCATCTCGGAAAGTGAAAGCGCAAGAGAGGAAAGTCGCAAAGCATTCAAAAAAATGATGGACTACGCAAAGGAAAATTCCTACGATTTAGTCCTTATTTCGGGCGACCTTTTTGACGCCAAGTATATAACTACCGCTACACGCGAGCTCGTAAGAAAATGTTTTTCTGAGGTCGGCTGTCCCGTCATTATCGCACCCGGAAACCACGACCCCTATCCGCACGTCTGCCTTTACCGCGAGGGTGAGCTTCCCGAAAACGTCTATATATTCTCGTCCGAGGAGATGCAGGTCTTTGATTTTGACGACCTCGGAGTAAGCGTTTGCGGATATGCGTTTATGTCGGACAGAATGAACGTTTCCCCTCTTGAGAGCTTCACACGCCCCGACACAGACAACCTCCTCATTCTCTGCGCGCACGCTGACATCGCGTCTCCCACGTCAAAATACGCGCCTATCTCGGCACGTCTTATCGACGCGTTCGGCTTTACCTACGCCGCGCTCGGACACATACACAATCCCCCCGAGATAAGTGCGAAAGACACGCTTATCCGCTACTGTGGCTTCCCCACAGGACGAAGCTTTGACGAGCTCGGAGAGGGCGGCGCCCTCTCGGTCAATATCGAGGATGGCGAGGCTACGGCAGAGAAGCTGGTCTTCTCCTCTCACCGCTTCCTTGAGGAAGTGCTTGACGTGAGTGACGTTGAGTCGGCTTACGACATTGAAAAGAAGATAACGGAGTACGTAAAGACGGCGGGATACAAAGATGATACCTCCCTTTGCCTCACGCTTACCGGCACAGTCTCCTTCGAGCTCGTGATAGACACCGAGGCACTTGCAAATACCAAGACACCCTTGAGAGCTCTTAAAATAAAGAACGATACCCTTCCCGTCCTCTCTGCCGAGGGACTTGAGAAGGACATAACCCTTCGCGGCGAGCTTTACCGCACGCTTTTGCCAAAGCTTGAGTCAAGTGACCCCACCGAGCGACGCACCGCGGCGGCGGCACTCCGCATAGGTCTTTTTGCCATTGACGGCAAAAATCTCTCCGACATCGTGTCGGTAGACTGAAAGGAGCGCTCAGATGAAGATAACAAGTATAGAAATAGTCGAATTCGGCAAGCTCCGAAACAAAAAATTCACCTTTGACGATGCGCTCACTCTCATCAGAGGCGATAACGAGTCGGGCAAGAGCACCTTGCTCCTCTTTATAAAATTTATGCTCTACGGCATCTCAAAGCGCCAAAAGAACGCGCCCGTTGCAGAGGCTGACCGCGCACTCTCGTGGGACACCGACTGTGCCGAGGGCTCTATGAGCGTCACGCACGAGGGCAAGAGCTACAAAATAACGCGCAGACTTCGCAAGACTGCAAGATCGACCACAGACAAGCTTGAGGTCGTCTGTGTTGATAACGGCACGGTTTGCGAGGGCATAAGCTCTCCCGGAGAATTCTTCCTCGGCATTCCCGCCGACGTGTATGAATCGACCTCGTCGATCTCTCAGCTCGGCGCGGGCGCAATCAAGGGCGAGTCGGTTGCTACGGCGGCGCAGAATCTTGCGTCTAACGCAGACGAGACGATAAACACAGAAAGAACACTCAAGGCAATAGAGGCGCTCCGTGTAAAATACTTGCACAAGGTTGGCAAGGGCGGAACTATCTACGAGACCGAGGCAAGACTTGACTACCTTCGCGGTGAGTACAGACGTGCCGTTGACGCAAACGTTGACACCGAAAAGATAAAGGGTCAGCTCGAGGAGCTTAAGACAAGGCTTGCCGAGGTGTCCGAGAAGCAAAAAAATGCCGACGAGCTCGTCTCAAAGATAAACGTGCTCACCGTTGTCAAGCTTTTTGACAAGCTCCACGAATACGAGAAAACTCGCGATGCCTATCAGAATGACGTAGCAACAAAGAAGACCGCTCTTACAAAGAATGGCTTTGTAGCCGACAGAAAATATCTTGCCGAGCTAAAAAATCTCGCCATTGCCGCAGACGTGGCAAAGCAAAATTATGAAAACGAGCTCGCAAGATACGAGTCCGAGGCATCAAAGGACGAAAAGGCTCCCGAAGCATTCGAAAGAGTTGAGGCGGCGGGCGGTCCTCACGCACTTGAAGCAAAAATCGTTTCAAAAAAGAAAAACATTAAGATATTCTTTATCGCAGGCGCAGCCCTGACGCTTGGATTCGGCGTTGCGGCGGCATTTCTGCCCGCGTTGCTTGCAGGGCTTGTGCCCGCGGCAATTCTGCTTGTCCTCGGCATATACGGCTGTGTGAGCATCAAAAAATACTGTGCGTCCTTCGGCTTTACCACCGCAAACTATTCAGAATACCTCACCGAGTGCAAGGAAAGCATCATTTCCTCCGAAAAAAGACGTGCAAGGCTTGAGGCACTTTGCGAGATGGTAGACGTCAAGAAGGGGCTTTACATTAACAGTGTAAAAAATCTTGAGGCTCACCTCTCGCATTACACGCAAAGCACCGAAAACGCGCACACCCTCTTTTCTAAGGTGAGAGACGAGCTGACAGAGGCGCTTGACGCGATTGACGCGGCAGAAAATCTTTTGTCTCTTGAGAACGCCAAGATAGGAGAGCTCGCGCGTGAGCTTGAGCCCTACAACGAGCACAAGATACGCGGCAAGATCTCACCCGAGGTGCTTGAAATGTCCGACGAGGAGGCGACTACGGCAAAGCGCGAGAAGAATTATTACGACGTTCAGATCCGCGCCTTGAGTGAAAAGAAAAACATTCTTGAGCGCTCACTTGTCGAGAAGAATTATATTGCGAAGGACCCCTTCGCTATTGCCGAGGAGATCCAGACGCTTGAAGCCAAGGCAAAGGTGAAGCGCGAGGAATACGAGGCTATCGTCCTCGCATCAAAGGCTATTAGCGAAGCGTCGGCAAATATGCGAGGCACGCTTACGCCCAAGCTCCGCGCCCTCTCGAACGAGTATATGTCAGAGCTCACGGCGGGCAAATACACAACCGTGGGACTTTCGGACAGATTTGACGTCACTATGTCGGCAGACGGCTTTATGCGCCACCTTGACGCCTTCAGCACGGGAACGAAGGACGCGGCGTACATATCCCTTCGTCTTGCTCTGCTTGAGGTGCTCTCAGAGGGTGCTCTTCCCCCCGTGTTTATGGACGAGACGCTTGCCATGATCGACGATAAGCGCGCACACAAGGTGCTTGAGGTACTCTCAAAATACTGCCGTGACGGTGGACAGTGCTTCCTCTTCTCCTGCCACGACAGAGAAGAACGCCTTTGCGATTATCACGAAATAAAGCATACCGTAATTGAATTATAAAACAAAAAAGCGGACGGCTTAGCCGTCCGCTTTTGATCTGTTTAGTTATAAAGCTCGAAAAGTGCCGTTTTACTCTTGTCAAGCTTGAGGGTAATGGCATCGGTCGCGTCACTCTCAAAATCCGAGCCGAATACCGCTTTCACACGGCAGGTCTTGGGTAGACGGAGAATCTTTTCACCCGCAGATGCAGCATGAATACCGATATATCCGTTACCGACGTAAACCACGTCTTTTGAATCACTGTAGATATGCACTCCGCTTGATTTGAGAAATTCGTGTATCTCGTCAGCCGTAAATTTCGGCTTATCAAGTGAGGGTGTAAGGAAGGGTATTCCCTTCTCGCGACAGAGCTGCATCGCTCTCTTGCCCGCCTCCGATGCCGTGGGGCAAACGAAAACAGCTGCCTTATAATTATCAAGAATAGCCCCTGCTTCCTCGACCATAACGCTGTCGTAGGGTGCGCCCGCATTACCAAGCGCGATACGGGTATCCTGATATGCTGTAGCCAAGGGTGAGCCAAGTCCGAGGTGTGCGTGTCCGCGCTCGTCACCAAAGAGAGCGACCTCGCTTGCAAGCTTAAGGCGTTCATTATCCTCAAGAGCAACGTAGATATTTCTCATAAATTCAAGCTCGCGCATTAGCCTCTCGTCCTCGTACCAGCCACCCCACATATCGAACCACCAAATTGCCGAACCTCTGCAAAGCTGATGTGCAAAGGATTTGCGAAGCGCTTCTATAGAGAGCTCTACCGTCTTAGGACCCGCCCATACGGTAGGGCCGTTTTCGGTCTCTGTGACGTAGGTGCCCTCAGGACATCCTCCGGGACGAGCTTTATTAAGGTCAGTTGTAAGATAGGTTCTTATATCGCACTCAATGAAAGGAAGCTTCCCTGCTTTCTTTATAGAATCGACGGGCATCATATCCGACCAGTCAATACCGAAGGCACGAAGGTATGTATATGCGCACGGTGAGGAGAAGAAATCGATATTCCTTGAATTGACTATTGCTCTTAACCCGTGAGTGCCCGCCGTCGGACTGCTTACGTTGAACATATAGCCGTAGAAGGTTCCCACTATCTGCTCGAAATTCGTTTCCTCCTTTATCGTTTTTGCAAAGTGGTCGATTGCCTTTGCAACACTCAAGTTGCAAAACTCGGCATACCGGATGGCGTTTTCTGCAACTCCACCTTTTTCGACATTGTATTTGAGATCCTCGGGAGTTGGCAGAGTGACGTCCTCTGTTCCGTAATTTTCCTTGCAGAACTTCTTATAGGGCTCGTATGCCGCATCGGCGATCGAGCCGTTGAAATCAAAATAGAACCATTCCTGCGTCTGACCGCCGCAAAGCTGCCAGCCCATAACTCTATGTGCGTAGTCGGAATTCTTAACGTGGTCGACTATCTTTCTCACAAGCTCGGCACCGTCGCGTCTGTAGGCTTCTGAATAAAGCCCCTCTCGTCTGCCGCCCTTTGGAGTGTCTACGGTATCATTCGGATGGCTCTCGCACCACCATTTAGGCATACTCACGGTAATTCGAGGGATTATGAGCGCCTCGGGGCACTCCTCAAGTATCTTTTCTGCCGCATCGTCAAGCTCGCTGTAGTCGGGCGCGTCCTTATTCTCAAAGACACCGATGCGGAAGGGTGTAAATCCCGTCTGTACCGAGTTCATCGGCTGATCCGTGAAGGACACGTTAATGAAAAACATACGGTAGCCGTGAGAAATAAAGCTCTTGTACGCGCTTCTCTCCTCGAAATACGTAGTATACGCTATTGCGGAAGTCTCTACACCCTCAACAAAGAGCGTGGGGTATCCGTTTTTTATCTCTATCTTACTTTTAAGCATATTATTCTCCTCTTTTTGCCGCGGCTGCCGCCTTCTTTATGTTCCACTCGTTTTCTTCAAGATATTTTGTCGCGGTGTCTTCATCGCAGTCGATTATCGCCGCAGTGATCCTTACCACACGGTTTTTGAGCTTGATATTTGTGGGACGGAGGTTTACCATCATATTCTCGTACACGTTGCCTACCTTTGTCATAGCGCAGGTGGTGAGCGCGTTGAGAACTATCTTCTGTGCCGTGCCTGCCTTGAGTCTTGTGGAGCCCGTGAGCACCTCGGCGCCCGTATCGGTGAATATCGGAATATCCGACGCGCGAAGAACTGCGGTATCGGGATTAGAGCTAAGACCTACAGTTACACATCCGAGTCTATTTGCCTCCTCAAGCGCGCCTACAACGTATGAAGCGCCACCCGCTACCGAGATACCGACAAGGACGTCTCCCGCCTCAAGTCCCGCTTCGTGAACGTCCTTAACGCCGTTCTCGTAAATATCTTCCGCGTTCTCGGCAGCGCTGAACATTCTCTCTTTGCCGCCCGCGATGATACCGCTGACCTTGTCCTGTGCAACACCGAATGTGGGAGGACACTCCGAGGCATCGAGCACACCGAGTCTGCCCGAGGTTCCCGCGCCTATATATACGAGTCTGTGTCCGCCCTCGAATGCCTCGGCTATAGCATCTATTGCCTTTGCGATCTCGGGCGCCGCATTCTCTACCGCCCTTACGGCATCGTAGTTTGCGGTGATGACAAGACGCGCCATCTCCTCTGTTGACATCTTATCCATATGCATGCTTGCGGGATTTCTCATTTCAGTTCTCAAAATACTCATTTTATTTTTCCTCCGTAGGTGTTATTAAAGTTTTCAAAAAATTCTGCGGGTATATTTCCGTCGATCATTCTGCGCGCCATTCGGCAGGCACCGAATATCTGCGGCAAAGCGCAAACGACTATCTCGGTATCGGTATATTTCTTTATGAGCGACAGCATTATTTTCGTGTGATGCTCGAAAACACCGCCCCCTGCTATTGCCTTTGGCTTTACGTTATAGCGGGTCTTACCGAGCTCAAGAAGCTCTCCGAGTCGCTTGGCGCATCTCTCTATTATTTCTGCGGCGTTTTTATCTCCCAACTCGTATGCCTCGAACACAACACCCGACAAGGAAGCAATATATGCCCTGCCCCCCTCGAATATCTTGCCTATCGCGCCGCGAACGCTTTTCACCTCGAGCCTTTTGGCAAGAAGCTTTGACATAAGGCTATGTTCTTTGCCGTTGTCCTCCTCGGCAAGTGCGATTCTTATGGCATCTCTGCCCATATCGTAGGCGCTTCCCGCCTCGTCAAGCAGATATCCCCAGCCGCCAAGCCCCAAGAATTCGTGCCCTTTTCTCACAAATACCACCGAGCCCGTGCCGCTTATCACTACCATATCGGAGTCATCGTCAAGTGCGAAAAGATTTGCCGAATCGGTGTTTATCTTAAGGTCGATCGAGGGATATTTTTCACTTATTTTTTGGTAGAGCTTTTTCGCGTTATCTCCCGATGCCGCGCCCGCCACTCCGCAGAAAACGGCTGTGATAGACGGAAACTCAAGCATCGCCTCGTGCATTCCGTCGATAATGACGTTCGCCGACGTGGTAATGCCCTTATCGTTCGGGTTTGATCCCTCTCTTACGAAGCGCTTTTGCACCGTTCCGTCAAGGCTTGCTACGACAAACTCGGTCTTAGTTCCCCCTCCGTCGATGCCAAGCACCACCTTATCGGACACAGGTCTTAAAAGATCGTCGACAAGCATACCGAAAAAGGAGGCTATCCTTATGAGATTTTCAAGATCGGGGGGCGCAATGCCTCGCTCCCAATTAGAGACCGCCTGAAAGGTGACCGACAGCTCCTCTGCAAAGGCTGTCTGCGTAAGCCCCTTCTCCTTGCGAAGCTCCTTTATTTTATTTCCAAGTGAAACAGTATCAAGCATTTTCTCACCTCTCAAATTAATTTTATAGCTTATAAAATGTGTTTTTCAAATTTTGATTTGTCGGGGAGTTATATGCCGTGCTTGCACGGCGTGATATTGCTCACTGCGTTCGCAGTTATATTGTTCGCAACGCTCACAGTGATATTCTATTCGCCTCTAAATTACAACGCACGAAGTGCATATCA